>JBGAHR010000036.1:0-43521 GCA_044226045.1 Chitinophagaceae bacterium | reverse complement strand
GCGTGGAGGATTATGATGGCGACGGACAGGTGGACCTGCTGATCGGGGGCAACTTCTACGAGAGCAAACCGGAGGTGGGCGTTTATGATGCCAGCTACGGCCTGCTGCTCAAAGGCGATGGAAAGGGTAACTTTATACCCACATCTGCCGGTGAAAGCGGGTTCTTTGTGAAAGGAGCTATCAGGAATATACAAACGCTGCAGGCCGGAAAGAAGAAACTGGTGCTGGTGTTGGTGAACAATGCGAAAACTGAAATATTTGAAAAATAGATGAAGAAGTTTATTAGGCGTACAGGATGGTTTATGTTGTTTTTGATAAGCCTGGCTGCCTGTCGCGAAAAATCACTGAGCTATACCGAATTGGTTGCAAAAGAAAAGGCCAGCGGCAAAAGGGTGGACAGTTTGTTTATGGGATTTTATTTTGGAATGACCAGCAAGGACTTTTATGCCTATTGCTGGGACCTGAATAAGAAAGGCATATTCCGGGATGGCAATAACAATACGATGGTATTATTTAAAATGGATACAGGCCTCAACCATCCGGCTGAAATGAATTTTTATCCTGATTTCTATGAAAACAGGATAGCGAAGATGAGAGTGGAGTATCATTATGATGGCTGGGCGCCCTGGAATAAGTACCTCTATGCAGATTCGCTGTTGCCACAGGTGCTGAAGCTCTACGAAAGGTGGTACCCGGATGGAAACAAATTCATGAAGATTACCAAACCCGATAAAGGTACTATTTATGTAAAAGTAGATGGCAATCGCAGAATCACCATTGGCAGCTTTAATGACATGATCGTTAAAGTAGATTTTTCCGACCTGAATATCGAAGACAAGCTAAGAAAAAATGAATAGTCGAAATCTGATAGGGACACACAATAAATTCGTAGCAGCAATCGCATCTGTTACGATGCTCCTGGCTTGCAATGAAAAGATGAAGAACGACAACACTCTTTTTGAGCAGTTGGACAAGTCTTCTACAAACATTGATTTCAATAACAAGCTCACTTACACCGACCAGTTCAACATCTTCACCTACCGGAACTATTACAATGGCGGAGGGGTGGCCCTGGGCGACATTAACAATGATGGTTTGACGGATGTGTTCTTTACCTCCAATATGGAAAAGAACAAGCTCTACCTGAACAAGGGCAATTTCCAGTTTGAAGACATCACCGACCAGGCCGGCATATTGAAGAAAGGAAAATGGTCAACAGGCGTGAGCCTGGCTGATGTAAACGGCGATGGCTTTCTGGATATCTATGTTTGCAACAGCGGCGACATCAAGGGCGATAACAAGCAGAACGAACTATACATCAATGACGGCGCCAGCGCAGGTGGTAAAATCCATTTCACCGAAAAGGGGCATGAATATGGTCTCGATGACAGGGGCTATTCCACCCATGCGGCCTTCTTTGACTACGACCATGACGGCGACCTGGATATGTTTCTGCTGAATAACTCCTTTAAAGCCATCGGCAGTTTCGATCTGAAACAAAACCAGCGAAACATCCGCGATTCACTCGGCGGACATAAGTTCTTCCGGAACGATAACAACCATTTTACAGATATCAGCGACTCGGCCGGTATCTACGGAAGTATTATTGGTTTCGGTCTCGGTGTAACGGTTGGGGATGTGAATGGGGATGGATGGCAGGATATTTATGTTTCCAATGATTTCTTTGAAAGAGATTATCTGTACATCAATAACCAGAAAGGAGGTTTCACCGAAACCCTGGAGAATGAAATGTACAGCATCAGCAACGCGTCGATGGGAGCGGATATGGCTGATATCAATAATGACGGTCACCCCGATATTTTCGTAACAGAAATGTTACCCCAGCGGGAAGACCGCATCAAGATGAACACCACTTTCGAAAACTGGGATAAATACCAGGCCAATATCCGCTATGGGTATTACCATCAGTTTACCCGCAATATGCTCCAGTTGAACAATGGAAACAATACTTTCAGCGAGATCGGCCGCCTCGCGGGCGTCGAAGCTACCGACTGGAGCTGGGGTGCATTGATCACCGACCTCGATAACGACGGGAACAAGGACATCTTTATCGCCAACGGTATCTACCAGGATCTGACAAACGAAGATTTCATTCATTATCTCTCCAATCAGAATGTGATGAGAGATATCCTCGGCAAAGCCGATAAAAGTTCATTCAAGAAGCTGATTGATTTAATGCCCTCGAACGCGATATCGAACTATGCGTATCACAATAACGGGGATTTCTGGGAACGCCGGGTTTTTCGAACGGATCGGCCTATGGTGACCTGGATAATGACGGGGACCTGGATTTGGTGGTCAACAATGTGAACATGGAAGCTTTTGTGTACCGTAACCGCAGCCGTGAGCAGCATCCGGAGAATCATTACCTGAAGGTGGAGCTGCAGGGCCATGGCATGAACCGTTATGCGATCGGCAGCACGGTAACGGTGTATTATGGAGGAGGTTTGCAGAGTTACCAGGAGTGTATGCCGATGCGCGGATTTGAATCAACGGTGGACAACCGGCTGAACTTCGGTCTGGGCAGTCATGATCAGATTGATTCGGTAGTGGTACGCTGGCCCACGGGAATACGTCAGGTGTATGGCCCGATGAAGGCCGATCAGTGGGTGAAGTGGAAAGAACCGGAACAGGGAGCGGGAGAGGGAGCGGGAGCGCAAGTGAAAGCGGGAGTGGGAGCGGGATTGTTGAGGGTTAGTTCGGGCAACTATGGGATTGACTTTGTACACCGGGAGAATGCTTTTGTGGATTTTGATCGCGATAAACTGATTTATCATATGCTCTCCACCGAAGGTCCGAGAATGAGCAAGGCAGATGTGAACGGGGATGGCCGGGAAGATATTTATATCTGCGGAGCGCGTGACCAGGCAGGAGCATTGTATATACAGGATGGCCAGGGGAGGTTCCACCGCAGCAATGAAAAGTTGCTGGAGGCCGATAAGGGCAGTGAGGATACGGACGCGTTATTTTTTGATGCGGACGGTGATGGCGACATGGATTTGTTTGTGTGCAGCGGAGGCAGCGAGTTCTCTCCGAACTCTACGGCGCTGATCAGCCGGCTGTATATCAATAACGGCAAGGGATTGTTCAGCAAGTCAGCACAGTTGCTTCCCTCGGCGCAGAGCTTTGAGAGTGCTTCCTGTGTAAGCGCGGCGGACTATGACGGGGATGGAGATATGGATTTGTTTGTGGGAGTGAGATCGCGGCCGTTCCAGTACGGCTATCCATGCAAGGGATATATTTTACGAAATGACGGCAAGGGCCAGTTCAGTGATGTGAGCAAAGAAGCGGGTGGCGGCGTACTGGAGCAGTTGGGAATGATCACCGATGGGAAGTGGGTGGATTATGACCGTGACGGCAAGGCGGACCTGGTGGTAACGGGAGAGTATATGCCGATCCGTCTGTTCCACAATGAGGGAGGAGGCCGGCTGAAGGAGGTGACCGAACAGGCGGGATTAAAGGGAACGGAAGGATGGTGGAAGCGGATGGTGATAGCAGATGTGAATGGAGATGGATATGAAGACATCATAGCGGGCAACCAGGGGTACAACAGTCGTTTTCACTGTAATGATCAGCAGCCGGTGGAATTATGGGTGAGTGATTTTGATCAGAACGGAACGGTGGAGCAGGTGCTGACCTGTTACAATGGAGAGAAGAGTTACCCGATGGCACTTCGTCACGACCTGGTGGAGGTGCTGCCGTACCTGAAGAAGAAGTACCTGAAATACGAGAAATACAAGGAACAAACGATAACGGATATCTTTAACAAGGATCAGTTGAGTAAGGCGATCCACCTGCAGGCGCGTGAGATGGGCAGCGTGGTACTGCTCAATACGGGTAAGGGAGGTTATGAGAAGAAAGTGTTGCCGATGCTGGCGCAGGTGAGCCCGGTGTATGGGATAAGCGTGGAGGATTATGATGGCGACGGACAGGTGGACCTGCTGATCGGGGGCAACTTCTACGAGAGCAAACCGGAGGTGGGCGTTTATGATGCCAGCTACGGCCTGCTGCTCAAAGGCGATGGAAAGGGTAACTTTATACCCGTCTCCCCCGATCAAAGTGGCATTTCCATCAGAGGGGCCATAAGGGATATGCTATCCATTAAAGCAGGGAAGGAGCAGGTAACGATAGTCGCTATGAATAATTCGGCGCCTGTTTTTATTCGGCAGTCTCAACTGATCACAACCAAGAAACCAGTCGCTAAAAAATAAGTATCACCCGGATTTCTCCAATAAAAAACTCAACTATGCCAGACAATTCAAACACTTTCGACGCCATTGTAATCGGTTCAGGTATCAGTGGTGGTTGGGCAGCCAAGGAATTATGTGAGAAAGGACTTAAAGTGATGATGCTCGAACGCGGTCGCGAATTCCGACATGTAGTAGACTACAAAACAGCAGGAATGAATCCCTGGGACTTCAAGCACAGGGGGCGCGCACCCTTGCAATATAAAAAAGACAATCCGGTGATCTCCCGCGACTGGGCCATGTATGGCACCGCCGCGCAGGAACCCATTCTCGACTATTGGGTAAATGAAAAGGAATGTCCTTATGTGCAGGAAAAACCATTCGCCTGGTGGCGCAGCTACCAGATGGGTGGACGATCTATACTATGGGGACGTCAGAGTTACAGATTAAGTGATTTTGATTTTGAAGCCAACGCCAAAGAAGGCATAGGTGTTGACTGGCCAATCAGGTACAAAGACCTGGAGCCCTGGTATGGTTATGTTGAAAAATTTGCCGGTATCAGCGGTTCCAAAGAAGGATTGGCCCATTTACCCGATGGTAACTTCCTGCCGCCGATGGACCTGAACTGCGTAGAGAAAGATGTGGCAGAAAGAATAAAATCGCACTACAAAAACCAGCGACACATGTTTATCGGCCGTGTCGCCAATCTCACCGCACCCATTCCCGGAAGAACACAATGCCAGTTCCGTAATCGCTGCTGGGAAGGCTGCCCCTTTGGCGGCTATTTCAGCACACAATCCTCCACACTGCCAGCGGCCAAAGCAACCGGCAATCTCACGGTAAGACCCTGGAGTATCGTTACCAAAATACTATACGATAAGGATACCCGAAAAGCAAAGGGAGTGGAGGTGCTCGATGCGGAAACCAACAAGACCTATGAGTATTATTCAAAAATTGTATTCCTGAATGCTTCTGCTCTCAACAGCGCCTGGATCCTGATGAATTCGGCTACTGATATCTGGCCCGATGGCCTGGGAAGCAGCAGCGGTGAATTGGGGCACAACGTAATGGATCATCATTACATGCTGGGCGCACAGGGACTGGTAGAAGGGTATGAAGACAAATATTATTTCGGAAGAAGAGCCAACGGATTCTATATATCCCGATTTGCCAATTTATATGGTGATAAGCGCGATTTCCTTCGGGGCTATGGCTACCAGGGAAGCGCCAGCAGGCAGGGGTGGAGTCGCGAAGTAGCAGAATTGAACATAGGAGCAGAATTCAAGGAAGCATTGACAGAGCCCGGCGCCTGGACCATTGGCGCTACCGGATTCGGAGAAGTGCTCCCTTATCATGATAATAAAATCACGCTGAATAAAAACGTAAAAGACAAATGGGGACTTCCGGTATTGTCGATGAATGCCGAGCTGAAGGAAAATGAATTGAAGATGCGGAAAGACATCATCCAGGAACTGGTGGCCATGTTTGAAACTGCCGGAGTTAAGAACATCACTACCTGGGATAAGGATTATGCGATCGGACAGGGTATTCATGAAATGGGTACCGCCAGAATGGGCAAGGATTCCAAAACATCAGTATTGAATGCACATAACCAGGTGTGGGATGCGAAAAATGTATTCGTAACGGATGGCGCCTGTATGACATCCAGCGCTTGTCAAAACCCATCCCTTACTTATATGGCTTTAACAGCCAGGGCCGCAGATTTTGCAGTGAGCGAATTGAAAAAAGGAAACCTGTAAGTCAATTCGTTTTTAAAACTGAATAAATCATTTGCTATGAACAGATATCCGCTGGTTTGGATGGCCCTTTTGATGACTTCCTGTCAGCCATCTACAAACGAAAAAGCAACCGTGGCTGATGGCGCCGCTGCGCAGATTACCTGGAAGATTCATGACATGTCCAGGCCAAGGCCGGCCGTGATAACCCCGCAGCAGTTATCGCTTCCAACTCCTCCTCCGGAGGGTGCAGTGATTTTGTTCGATGGCAAAGATCTTTCGCACTGGATGGGGAAAGACAACAGTGCTCCGAAATGGAAAGTGGAAAACGGATACATGGAAATCGTTCCGGGAACGGGCCAGATAGAGTCGAGAGAAAAATTCGGCGACGTATACCTGCATGTGGAATGGGCTTCGCCTGATGACACTACCCGGAAAGGACAGGACAGGGGTAACAGTGGTATTTTCTTCATGAATCAATACGAACTGCAGGTATTGGATTCTTACCAGGCCAATACTTATGCCGACGGGCAGGCCGGTGCTTTGTATGGTCAGGCTCCGCCACGATTCAATGCCTGTGTGCCGAGAGGACAGTGGAATGCGTACGATATTTATTTTCGGCGCCCGCGTTTTTCAGAAAAAGACAGCAGCCTTGTCAGCCCGGCCCGCATAACCGTATTGCATAACGGAATTTTGATACAGGATAACGAAGAGTATAAAGGGCCCACCTCCTGGTTGAAATTCCTGCCTTATGTAAAACATGACAATGAAATGCCCATCACCCTCCAGGAACACAATGGCAAAGTGAAGTTTCGCAATATCTGGGCACTTCGTTTGCCTGAGTTGCAGGGGCCTCCCGGCGGATATGGCATCCAATCTATCACCCTGCCTGCTTCAGATATTGAAAAATTTGTGGGTACTTATGACAGGCCGGGACAAAATGCACCGATTATCGTTACCAGTAAAGATGGAGCGCTCATGGCCGACTTCTTCTGGCGTCCGGGAGCACTTGAGTTAGTGCCCCTTTCAAAAAATGAATTTGCTTTAAAAGAAACCGCGGGCAGCATCACCTTTCAACAGGATGAAAAGGGCTCCGTTACCGGGCTGGTCTTTCACCTCGGTGGCGATGATATGCCTGCTTCCAGGAGAACAGGTAAATGATTAAAAAAAGAATCAGTCTCAGAAATGCCTGTTTGTTTCTGGCAGCCTGTTATTGCCTGTTTTCCTGCCATACCGCGGAAAACAAAGGCAAAGACAGCTTATTCCTGTTGACTGATCCCCAACAGACCGGTATCCGGTTTCAGAATAACATTGTCGATACGGCGGGTTTCAATATTCTCGACTACCTGTATTATTATAACGGAGGGGGTGTGGCCATTGGGGATGTCAACAATGATGGATGGGCTGATGTATATTTTAGTTCCAACCAGGGCTCCAACAAACTTTATCTCAATAAGGGCAACTGGCAGTTCGAAGATATAACTGAGAAAGCCGGTGTAAGTGGTGCCGGTAACTGGAAAACCGGCGTTACCATGGCCGATGTGAATGGTGATGGCTGGCTCGATATCTATTTATCCGAAGTGGGTAATTATAAGTCTTTGAAGGGGCGTAATGAACTATTCATCAATAAAGGAGATGGCACTTTCTCGGAAAAGGCCGCGGAATACGGTCTCGACATTACCGGCTTCAATACACAGGCTGTTTTCTTCGATTACGACCGCGATGGAGACCTGGATGTGTTTATCGTCAATCATTCTGTTCATTCAACAGAAACTTATGGAGACTCCTCTCTCCGCAGCCGGACCAATCCATTTTCCGGAGACCGGCTCTTCAGGAACGATCGGGTAAATGGAAAAATCTTCTTTACCGATGTAACAGCTGGTTCCGGTATTTACAACAGTGTCATCGGATATGGCCTCAATGCCATGGCAGCCGATCTCGACCAGGATGGCTGGACAGATCTGTACGTCAGTAACGATTTTCATGAGAATGATTATTATTATCACAATAATGGTAATGGTACGTTTACTGAAATCAACAGGCAGGCATTCGGACACGAAAGCCGTTTCTCCATGGGAAGTGATATTGCCGACATCAACAACGATGGCTGGCCCGATATCATGACATTGGATATGTTACCCTCTTCCGAAGCGTTGTTGAAAACGGCCATGGGAGATGATCCTCCTGATATCTACCAGTTCAAACATGACCTGGGTTATCATCATCAGTTCTCCCGTAATTGTCTCCAGTTAAATACAGGGAGAGGTAAAAAATTTACCGATATCGCCCTGTATGCCGGCGTGGCTGCTACCGACTGGAGCTGGTCGCCGCTCCTCGCGGATTTTGATAACGATGGCATCAAGGATCTATTCATCAGCAATGGCATTGTCCGAAGACCAAACGATCTTGATTTTCTGAAATTCAATTCGAGAACCGCTGACATGGAACCCGGCCGTGCAGCAGATGTGCGCGCGATCCTTCGAATGCCCGAAGGAAAGGTGAGCAATGTGATATACAAAGGAACCGACAGTCTTCGTTTCCTGGACAATACCCTGCAATGGGGATTGGACCAGGTATCCCTCTCTAACGGTGCCGCTACAGCGGATCTGGACAACGACGGTGACCTGGACCTGGTAGTGAACAATATCAATCAGCCCGCCTTTGTTTATCAGAATCAATCTTCCCAAAGAAATAATAATCACTGGCTGGAAATAAAACTCGAGGGCGATAGCAATAACCGCTCCGGCATCGGCGCCAAAGTGTGGCTGCTGTACCGGGATCAAAGACAGCTATTGCTGAATACCGGTACAAAAGGATTTCAAAGCAGCTCTCTTCATTACCTGCATGCGGGACTGGGTGCCGATTCTGTTGTTTCAAGAGTGGTGGTGCAATGGCCAGATGGCAGTGCGCAGGAGGTCAGCCCCGTTCGATCAAACCAGTTACTGACCATTCGCAAAGATCGATCGGCGAAGCCGGTTGCGACGGATGGTCTATTTGCTCCTGTTGCACCCTCTTTACTGGATGATATCAGTAACAGTATCGGCATTCCCTTTATCCACAAAGAAAACATCTTCTCCGATTTCAGTGTACAGCCGCTCATTCCTCATGAACTGTCGACGAGGGGGCCGCGTATAGCCGTAGCCGATATAAACGGGGATCAGCTCGATGATTTTTTCGTTGGTGGCTCCAGCGCACAGGCTGGTCAATTATTTGTACAAAAAGCCGATGGCCGCTTTATTTCAACCAATCAGTCTCTCTTTCAATTGAACTGGTCTTCCGAGGATGTGGATGCCTTGTTCTTCGATGCCGACCATGATGGTGACCAGGATCTCTATGTGGTCAGTGGAGGGAACCAGTATAGCAAAGGATCTCCTGAATTGCAGGACCGGCTTTATATCAATGACGGAAAAGGGAATTTTGTTCTTTCGAAGAACCTGCCCGTTATTACCGAGAACAAGAGTTGTGTAGCCGCTGCTGATATCGATCTTGATGGCGACATGGATTTGTTTGTTGCCGCTACCGCGCCGCAAGGCAAATACGGGGAGATGCCCTCTTCCTATCTGCTGATTAATGAAAATGGTAAGTTTACCATTGCGGGAACCACTCAATTTGGTTTAGCGAAGCCAGGCATGATTACTGGCTGTGCGTTTATCGACTACGACCAGGATCATGATCCGGATCTGTTACTGGTGGGCGAATGGATGTCGCCGGTTATCCTCGAGAATAACAAAGGACGATTCGATCTTCCGGCCAAACCGATCGGTCAGTCTGGCTGGTGGCAATCGGTACTGGTTACAGACATTAACGCCGACGGGTATCCTGATTTTGTAGCGGGCAACTGGGGCCTGAACTCAAAGCTCTATGCCCGGCCGGATGCGCCATTAAAAATGTATGAATTTGACTACGACAAAAACGGCACCAATGAATTGGTGGTAGCCTATAACCGAGACGGGAAATATTATCCTTTCCTGGGCAAGGATGAGATCGAAAAACAGATTCCTGCGATCCGGAAAAAATACCTGCAGTACCACGATTTTGCCGGTAAGACAGTTGAAGAAGCTTTCGGTAAACCGCTGGCACAGGCCAGGGTATTTGAAGCAGCCACTTTGTCTTCAGCCATTTTTATAAATGACCGGAAAGGAAATTTTGTTGCCGACCGGCTTCCATTCCCTTCTCAGCTCGCTCCTGTATTTGGATTGTTTGCCGGGGATTTGAATAACGATGGCAAGACCGATCTCCTCACCGGAGGAAACTTCAGCGGTGTGTTACCCTTCGAAGGAAACTACGATGGCTCCACGCCAACTTTGTTGCTGGGCAATGGCAAAGGCCAGTTCAGCTATCACTTACAACCCGAGCCTGCCCTGCTGATCGATGGGGAGGTGCGCGATATCAAACAGATTCATCTTGGTAAAACAAGAACTGCGCTGATCATTTCCCGTAACAACGCGCCGCTTGTCATCTTGCAGCAGATGACCGCGGTTACTGAACATCCGGCTGCACCGAAAGAATAAACGCAATCAGTTCTTCCAGGGGTATGTTGATTCTCGACAGGGCATCCTGTATATCCTCTCTGCTGACCTGTGCCGCGAAAGAGGGCGTTTTAAGCTTTTTCATAACCGATTTTACATCCATGCCCTCGTAGCGGGTTGGTCGGATAAGTGCGGCCGCATGAATAAAACCGGAAAGCTCGTCGAAGGCGTAGATCATCTTGTCCATATTATTTACCGGTTCTACTCCAAAATACCGGGGGCCGTGCGAAGCGATGCAATGGATGATGTCCGGATCGATCTTTCTTTTTTCCAGTTCTTCGATGATCACCCGGCAATGATCGTCCGGGTATTTTTCCCAGTCTGCATCATGCAGCAGACCTGCCAGTTCCCATTTGAGCGCAGTTTGTTCGTCTGCGCCTTCTTTTCGGAGGGCCCAGGCTTTCATTACTGCTGCTACCTGTTTCATATGCAGGCGCAGTCTTTCATTCGGCACCCATTCATTGAGCAGGGCATGGGCTTCTTCCAGGCTAAGCAGATTTCCCGAATTGGCCGGGTCGCCAAATTGTTGGCGGTGGAGAAGGTGAGTGGACATTTTGGTTTATCGTTTCACGTTTATCGTTTCAGGTT
Source organism: Chitinophagaceae bacterium (assembly GCA_044226045.1). GTDB lineage: Bacteria > Bacteroidota > Bacteroidia > Chitinophagales > Chitinophagaceae > Endoryza. Next base: position 32,460 of record JBGAHR010000036.1, on the reverse strand, counting down.
GATATTCACAGAATTCAAAAGTCAAAATTCAAAGTTCAAAAATCAAAAGTCAAAAATGAATCTTATTATGCCAGATTTTTAAATTTTTAATTTTGACTTTTGACTTGGCAACCGCCAACCGCTTTTCAGCGATACATTCTGCCAACCAAAATATTTATTGATTTTCAATCAATTACAAAGATGCGATAAAAAATTGTTCCTTTTTCCTTTGGGAGATAGGGTAAAAGAGGGGTATCTTTGCGACCCTTTTAGTAAGAAGATTACTGGGGGAACAGGAGGCGGGATGGCGCCCTGTTCATTTAAAAACCTGCCATGGAGCAATTTATGGCTAAATCACATTTCAATGAGCAAATTACATTTCACAACGAAACATGCTAATGCGGCTACCGTTCAGCGCAACTGGTACGTTGTAGACGGTACCAATCAAACCGTGGGACGCATGTGTGCAAGAGTAGCTTCTGTTCTTCGTGGTAAGAACAAGGCATACTACACGCCACATGTTGATTGCGGAGACTATGTTATCATCATTAATGCCGACAAGGTAAAATTCACCGGCAACAAAATGGAAGAGAAAGAATACCTGACTTTCTCAGGTTATCCCGGAGGTTTGAAGTCTGAGATTGCCAAGGATTTGCTGAAGCGCAGACCCGACGCACTGGTGGAAAGAGCCGTAAAAGGTATGCTTCCCAAGAATCGCCTTGGTCGTAAAATGATCAAGAAATTATTTGTGTATGCAGGTAGCGAACATCAGCATACCGCTCAGCAACCCAAAGAACTCAAATTCTAAAACTTCGCTTGACCCAACCCCGTCCCGGACGGGTGAGAGGTTAAAAGCTCAAAGCAAATAAAATGGAAAAGCAAAAAACTGGCGTCGGTCGTCGTAAAGAAGCTGTGACAAGGGTATTCCTTTCAAAAGGAAACGGAAAGATCACAGTGAACGATAAAGACTACAAAGAATATTTCTCCCTGGTGTATCTGCAAAACCAGATTGAACTGCCTTTAAAGACTGTACAATCACTCGACAAGTTTGATGTTAAGATCAATGCTGCCGGTGGTGGTATCAAAGGTCAGGCTGAAGCTGCCAAACTCGGTATTGGCCGTGCACTGGTTGAACTGAACCCCGAATTGCGTCCGGCATTGAAAGCAGCCGGCGTTCTGAAGCGCGATCCCCGTGCTGTTGAACGTAAGAAATTCGGTCATAAGAAAGCTCGTCGCAGCTTCCAGTTCAGCAAACGTTAATGGGTTCAGGAACCGGCTGATCTGGCTGATCCAGGCTACCGGTGCAGAAAATAAAATTTTTAACTGGCTAACAGCCCCGGGCTAATAGCTAAAAGCTTAAAATAAATGGAAAACAACACTTCACTTCAACAACAACTCCTGGACGCCGGTGTACACTTTGGTCACCTGCGTAAGAAGTGGAATCCAAAGATGCTGCCTTACATCTTTGCCGAGAAAAAAGGCATCCACATCATCGATCTTAACAAAACCACTGAAAGCCTCCAGGAAGCAGCAGCTGCCCTGAAACAAATGGCACGCAGCGGTAAAAAGATCATGTTCGTGGGAACCAAAAAACAAGCGAAGGAAATCGTTACCGAGTGCGCTCGTAAAGTAAATATGCCTTACGCTACTGAAAGATGGCTGGGTGGTATGCTCACCAACTTCAATACTGTTCGTAAAAGCGTAAAGAAAATGCAAAGCATCGACAAGATGCTGAGCGATGGAAGCGCTGACAGCCTTACCAAAAAAGAAAAACTGACCCTGGCCCGCGACCGCGATAAAATGGACAAGGTACTGGGTGGTATTTCTCAACTGGGCCGTGTACCTGCTGCTCTTTTCATCATCGATATCGGCCATGAACACATTGCACTGGCTGAAGCAAAAAGACTGGGCATTACAACTTTCGGAATGGTAGATACCAACTGCGATCCGAATAAAGTAGACTTCCCGATCCCGTCAAACGATGACGCAACCAAGTCTATCGCCATCATCACTCAGTATATCACTGCTGCGATTGCGGAAGGCCTGGCTGAAAGACAAGCTGCCAAAGAAGAAGAAGTAGAAGAGAACGTGGATGACGACAAGGAAAAGAAAGCAGCCCGCCTGCAGGCAGAAGCCGAACAGGAAGGTGGCCGTGGTGGAAGAGGTGGCCGCGGTGGCGCGGGTGGACCTCAGAAACGTCGCGTTCCGGGTGGCGCAAGCCGCAGAACCAATGCTGGTGGCAGCCGCTAATCCGATCAGGTTTTAAACCAACTGCTGATCCGGGATGGCCTATCTGGTTCTTTATTTATAAATACTTAATTAATAATAATTATGTCTACAGTAACTATATCTGCAGCAGATATTAATAAACTCCGCCAGGCTACTGGCGCAGGAATGATGGATTGCCGTAAAGCTCTTACAGAGTCTAACGGTGATTTCGAAGCTGCTATCGACTGGTTGCGCAAGAAAGGTGCAAAAGTGGCTGCCCTCCGTGGCGACCGTGAAGCAAAAGAAGGGGTAGTAATCGCACAAACCACTCCGGACAACAAAACCGGTATCGCTGTTTGCGTGAGCTGCGAAACTGACTTCGTGAGCAAGAACGCCGACTTCGTAGCCTTCGCTCAGACTATTGCCGACGCGGCCATTGCCAATAACGTAAAAGACCTCGAAGAGCTGAACAACGTAACCATCAATGGCGCGAAAGTAGCCGATATGGTAAACGATAAACTGGCTTCTATCGGAGAAAAAATTGGCATCACCAAGTTCGAAAGAGTAGACGCTCCTTACGTGGCTTCTTATATCCATGGCGCTTATCGCCTGGGTGTACTGGTTGGCCTCGATAAAGAAGCTGCTCAGCCTGGTAAAGATGTGGCCATGCAAATCGCCGCTCTCAACCCGGTTGCTATCGACGCTGCCTCTGTTCCTGCTGCTACAGTAGAAAGAGAAAGAGCGATCGTTACCGAACAAATTCAGGCCGATCCGAAAATGGCCGGAAAACCTGCTGAAATGGTGGCTAAAATTGCAGAAGGAAAACTGAATGCCTTCTTCAAAGAAAGCACCCTGCTGAGCCAGGCGTTCGTTAAAGACGGAGGTATCACCGTTGCCGATTACCTGAAAAGCAATGGCGATGTAAAAGTGCTGTCTTTTAAAAGAGTTTCCCTGGGATAATTCACCGGTTAACTCCGATAACAATATAAAAAAGGGGACTGTCTCTTAATGAGACGGTCCCTTTTTCTTTCACACAGCCGAGGTAACCTCTAATAACCTAGGCGGCAATCTTTCTCACAATTCCTTTCTTTCGCTTGCTGATCTGCAACCGTTCTCCGTTTTGTAAAGTCACCACTTTATCACTCGACAGACCTTTGATAAACCTTCGGTTTACAATATGCCCGCGGTGTATGCGGTAAAAACTGTCGGTGGGCAGCTTCTCTTCGAACCACTTCAGCACTTTCGCAACGGTTAACGGACCATCATTATCGAAATAAATTTTACAATAGTTACTGCTGGCTTCCACTCTTACAATATTCTCGGGCCATACCGCCTTCAGGCCCCGGTTGGTGGGAATGAATATCTGTACCATAGTATTTCTTTTTTTGACCATGTCCGATGGACAAAGCCTGGTTACTTTTTAAGTGTTAAGGTGAATCCGCCATTCACGGTAGCCGTAGCTCCATTATTCAGACGGAGTGTTCTGATGGTTGCATTGGAATTTAAAACCGGATAGTTGACCTTGCCTCCATTTACAACAACATCGGTATTTTCATCCGGTGTGGCGTTACAGGTCCAGTTGGCGGGATTCTCCCACTGCGTGCTCACAGTACCATTCCAGCTTACTTCAAACTTCAACAGGAACACGTTGCTGTAACGGAAATTGTTGACGATGCACCGGTAAACATATCCATACATCGAAGTAGGCGCATTGGTCAACGTTAGCATCGATGTATTGGCGCCGGAATAAAGCGCGTTGTTGCTGATGTTCACGAACCCGCTGCCGGTATTCACCTGCCACTGATAGGATGAACCGTTCAGCTTCGAATCAAATACGGTTGTACCACCGGGACAGATCCTGGTTTCGCCGGAGAGAATCTGAGTACTGTCTACCAGTTTCAGGGCTTCCTTGTTACCAACACTGTCGATAGCGGAAACATAAAACTTGTAGGTATGTCCGGCTACACCAATAAAACTGGTATCGGTTCCCTGGAAATCGGCAATGTATAATTCGGGAACGCTGTTGTTATCCGACACATAGATAGAATAGGATTTCAATCCGGAACCCTGTGGGTCATCCGAGCCGGTGAACTGAAGATTTATCTCGGTATTCGGTGTGCTCTTCACCAGTGATTGAATGGAACTGGTTGGTGCAACGGCATCTATCGTGTTGCGGGCGATGTTGGTTGGTATGGTATCGTTGGAATCAAACACAATATCCGCACGTGCCAGGATGCTGTCGAGTGTATGGGCTGTATTTACAGGCTTCACACTGAAGTTGACAAAGCCATGCCCGCTGACAACATTATTACTGTCCTGTCGCAACAGGAAACCTTTTAACGGATCCGCCGGCGGAAGCAATGTTGTGGGATCAATTGATTGGAACTCCCAGAACGCCTGCTGTTTTACCGGATCATAACCCGCCGTTACATCAACATACAAACTCAATGAATCTCTGCAATCGAGACGTTGATAGTAAGCGGCAGTGCCGGCAGGCACTGTGAACGTAAGACTGTTGAATCCAAAACTTCCCAACTGGAAGGTTGCCGGATCGATCTTGTCGGGCACCGGCGCCACAATTTTTACAAACTTGGCCGGAGCAGTGGCGGATTTTTCATTTTCATAATTGATCGTGTATGGCAGCCGGTCGTTGACGCTTACCCATGCCTTGTCAGGAACACCCTCGGGTCCGATGATTTCATTGGGATCGAGTGAGTTGATGATTTCTGCAATGTAAGCACCCTCCGCAGCGCCCGGTTTGGGGCGCTTGCGCGAACCGCCATGATTGTTTTCCGGACAATCCTCATCAGGCCCCGAATAGCGGAACCCCACTTCATAAGCCCTGCGATGTATCTCATCAATTTCTTTCCATTCATCTCTCCATTTTGATTTATCCTTTCCGTATTTTTTGGAGATATGACGAAGCAGTCTTTCATGTGCGTCAAATCTCTTCTGGTTGCCCGGCATTTTCAGGGCCATATCACGACCCTTTTGCTGGGCGGCATCATCCAACTCAGAGTACATGCGTGATAAGGATTTTCCCGTTTTCTCCTGTGCGAAGGCATCCACCTTGCCAACCGTTTGTATAGTGGTTACGACCGGCTTCATGAAAGTTTTACCTGCGCCGGCGTCAGAGGCTACATCAGCGCCGAGGTAGATCAGGTTGGCTTCGATTTCTGCAGCACGAATATTGAATTCCTCTTCACTTATATTATCGCAGTCTTCTGCCAGCAAATTGATGTTAAGACCGATATTCGCTACCGCCGACGTATAGTTGAGCGCCTTGAATTTTTTATTGTCACCCAACGGCTGGTGAATACTGGCGAGGTTCATCAGGTTGCCAAAGTGCCCATTGTAGAAATTGATGAATTCTTTGATTTTCTTCCAGCGGCTGGGATCTTTTTTCAATTCATCCGGGCAATCTTTTAATCCTAATAAATCTATTCCATTGGCGGGGTCATCGTGAACATACTGGTACATGCCCATTCCATCAGTGTAATAGATCGGATCACGCTGGTTGAACAGGCCCACCGAGGGGTCATAGTCGCGGTAATAGAATCTATAAACGCCGGTGCTGCTATCCATCCATTGTCCGGTGAAGCCATAGGGATTACCGGCAAGTGATTTGGCAAGCGGATTTCCGAGTGAATCGAAAATGGAAGTCTTTCCATAGGGATCATATTCATACTTCTCCAGGATTCTTCCCTGTGCATTGCTAATGGCTTCAATGGAATGCAGGTCATTGGAATGATAGTAATAGGCGCCATTGCTGTTCTCTCGCAAAACCGGGTTAAGATAAGCCGCGAAAACAGTTTTGTTCAACACGACGCCACTGCCGGACAGTCTTTCTTCGATCTGGCTGAGGCCGGAGAATGTATACAAAACTTTCACTCCATTGGCGGAACGGGCAGTACGACGGTTCAATGCATCGTATTCGTATGTGATAACGTTTGTGGGGGAAGCGGAATCTTTCAGGATCTTTCCCTCCGCATCATAAGTTTTGTAGAACTGACCATCAAAGGTCAGGTTTCCATTGTTGTCGTATGTCCGGGAAATGGTTTGAATGCCGTTATTTACCTGGGTCAGCTGGTTAAGATTATTGGAGGTGTAGGTATAAGCAGTTCCGTTGATCAGTGCGGTGAGGCGGTTACCCAGGGCATCATATTGATAAGTATGAATATTGCTTCCTTTCTGATAGCCGGTCAGCCGATTGCCATTGTCGTAATTAAACTGTTCCGATAAAGCCGGATTATTTCGGGTGATGGATTGCTTTCTTTGCTCTTTGCTGAACGTAAAATTTCCCGATTGCAAACCGGAAGCGGTGGTCAGTGAACTGAGACGATTTGCAAAATCGTACTGGCGCTGATCGCTTAAGCCGTTCCCCCATTGCCGGTTTGTCAACTGGCCAAGCAGGTTATATTGATAGCTGACCAATGTAATATTGTTTCGGGTAATGCCGGTGAGGCGGTTCCTGGTATCAAAAGTTTTTACGATAAGTGTGCTATCCGGATAGATAATGGTTTTCCGGCGACCAGCCACATCATACTGGTACGTTACTTTACGGCCATTATAGGTTTCGGAGATCACCCTGTTCATATTATCGTACGCGAGTAAAACGGTTCCATTCGCATTCGTGGCGGCGATCATTCTGTTGGCATCATCATATTGGTATTGATAGAGGATGCCGCCGGGAAGCGTTTTACTGACAAGCCTGTTTAAGGTGTCATACCCGAACTGAATATTGGTTCCGTCTGTCATTCTTTTATTGATGATATTCCCCTTCAGGTCATAGGTGTATTCGATATACCTGCCATCCGGGTAAGTCATGCGGGTTACCCGATCGAGGTTATCGTACAGGTAAGTGGTGGTATTGTTGTTTTGGTCTTTCAGGGAGGTGATGTTTCCCTGCAGATCGTAGCTGGCAGTAACAACGGCGCCATTTTCGTCGGTGTATGTCTTCACCCGATCGAGACTGTCAAATGTCAGCAGTATTTGCTGTCCGTTTCTGTCTTTCAGGGAGGTGATATTGTCGTTGTCATCGTACACCATTGAGTAGTTGTTGCCCAGCGGATCGATCAGCTTTTTCATTCGATTCAGGCTGTCGTATTCAGCGCTGTAGGTTGAGTTGGATCCCAAAGACACAGAAATAACGTTTCCATTCCTGTCGTAGCTGTATTCGGCCAGCTTTCCAACCTCGTCTTCAATCCTGGTTACTCTGTTCAGGGCATCATAAGTATAATTCATAACAGAACCATTTGGGTGCCTGATGCTGGTGATATTTCCGTTTCCATCATAGCTAATTAGCGTTCTGTTTCCCTCCGCATTGGTGATGGATGACAGGCGGTTCTTGCTATCGTAACCGAAAGAAATAGAGTTACCCACTTCATCCGTCATGCTCGAAAGGTTATCCATGGCATCATAACTGGCAAAGCTTTTCTTTCCGGTAGGCCCGGTAATCTGTACCAGTCGGTGGGAGGCATCATAACTCTTGAACCTTGTTTGCGAAGCTTCATTCGTGACAGACGTGGTGTTGCCGGAAGCATCGTAAGTGAAATTGAGTTGCTGGTTCAAGGGGTCGGTAATCTTTTTAACCCGGTCAAGGATATCGTATTCAAGCGAAGTTGTGTTATTCCTCGAATCCGAAAAACTAAGCAGGTTGCCGTGTCCATCAAAACTCATCGTAGCTTTGCTGCCCAGGCTTCCGGTTACAAGTATGGGGTTTCCATAACTGTCATAGGAATAGCTGACCACATTTCCTTTGGGATCTGTGCTGGTGAGCAAATCACCTTGTGCATTATAGGTAGCTGTTGAAATCCTGTTTCCCGGTTCGGTAAGTTTGATGAGGTTTTGCCGGTTGTCATATTCCATGGTAGTCACAAACCCTTTCGGATCGGTAAAGCTGGTGATCTTGTTGAAATTGGGTGAATAAGTATACCGGTATACATTATTCAATGGATCCGTTACAGTCAATACATTACCCCGATTGTCGTATGTATAATAGGTTGTCTGGCCATTGCCGTCGGTTTCCCGGATCTTGTTGCCATGGTCATCAAACTCAAAAGAGAGATCGAAGCCGCAGCAATTGCCGGAAATGGAAGAAAGCCAGACTCTATCCCCATATTTTCTGAATTGATAGCGGGTGACCTGGTTTTGTCCTCCAGAGATATAATCGGTCACATAACTCACCATCGAAGCACTGTCGTATGTAAAACTCATACGCTTGTTGCAGCCAATCAGTTCACTGATGCTGAGATCAGCATTGTAGGTGATATTGACTTTATTTTGATTCCTGTCTTCCACGGATTTCAAAGGCCCGTTGACAATATATTCATACTGGTAACTGTTGTTGAGGGGGTCTGTGACTCTTACCAGGTTACCGGCATCATCATAACTGTACTGGTAAGTTCGTACGGGGCTGGCCGTTTGATCATTGATTGTAGTGAGCAGGCCATTTGTGTACACGAGTTGAACTGTTTGACCCGCATTATTGGCGACGGCGCTCAATAAGCTGTCTGTATAGCTGAACGACAGGAAGTTCCCATTGGGGTCTTCGATCCGGGTGATCTTTTTATGAATGGCGTTGTCGAAGAAGAAAGTCGTTCCATCTGTAATTCTTAACCTGAATTTGCCGGGCTGGTATTCGCTAAGGGTATCGAAGAACCCGGTAGGTGAAAGATATTTTCCATTCCCCTGCGAAACATAGTAGTCTTCACGCCCTTCACCCCAATTGATTATTTTGGAATGGCCGGTGTCATTGACGTAGTAGATGCTATAGTTAAAGCGCCAGCCCTTGCCAAACTGGTTCTTCTCTTCATACAGGGCGCTGTTATAATAGAAAGACAAATCAATCGGAATACCACGACCGGCAATATAGCCATCTGTTCTTGGGAAGAACAGGTTGCCTGTATAGGTATTCACTTCCAGTCCCATGGGTCCTGTTCGGTTGGGCGTGTTGAGCTTTTGTGCCATGACGCTCATTACAAGAACAATCGAGGCGATCGTGGTGAATAGTTTCTTTGTTACCATATATTTTGATTGCTCGGTGTTGATCGAATGTTTACTGAATTACTTAAGAATGAATTTGACAAAACTGTGCCCGGGTGTATTCTGCGGCGCTTTTCCATACAGGATGATACTGCCGCTGGCGCCTGCCCTGATGATACCCGGCGGTCCGCCCGGCTCGGTAAGGTTGAGATAGATGCTGGCCGTTCCGGTTGGCAGATCTGCTTGCGTAAATGCTACCGGTATACCAAGATCGTTATACAGTATGCGAACCTGTGCGGGAAGATCCATATTGGTGGGATTCGCGAAATTGATTTGTATCGCAAAGGGCCAGCCGGCGAAGATCTTCTTGGGAATAATTACCTCGGTAACCAGCAGGGAATTCAGTCCTGCTTCTGCACCGGGATCACAACCAGGTTCATTGCCTGATCCGGACGGTCCGTTGTTTACAAATCCATTACCCAGTCCGCCATTATCGGCATTCACCACACTGAATGCAGCTGCGAGGGATGTTTCCGCAGAATCGGGTTTCTTCAGCAATATATCATACACGCCCAGTGCTTTTCCTTTCAGGTTAAAAGTGGCATACACACTGGTACTATTGATATAGTACATGCTCTGAGCGATGATCTGCCCGCTGCCATTTGATAACCTGGCAATCATACCCGGCACAAACAAAGAGCCGGTGATCTTAACCGTTACATTTCCGGCATTGCCACCATTGTTGGATTGAACTGTCAGAATAGCGAATGGCAGTTTGACGGCAGACACTGTTATGTTTTGAACAGGTGGATTGGGTGATACCGTCCGGATATATACATAGTAATCTCCTTGTACCACCGAAGTCATTACAATTCGCTGATTGCCGAAATTGGGGGTCTCATATTTGTAATCATAGCGGGCCGGACCAGGTACATATCCCTGGGCGATAAACAGCTCATTTCTCAGCGTCAGTGAATCATCCGTGTTGAGTGTTACGCCAATGGTTGCACCGGCCAGGGAGTCTGGAATGCTGATCTTATATATGCGGGCCACGTTTTGCAGGGTATTCAGTTCAGGAATGCCGATTTTGATCTCCCTGGCTTTGACAACCACCTTTGAGGCCGCCGCACCTGTATTGTTGTCCTTGTTGCTTTCATAAATGTTGTTGAGCAGATCTGTTTTCACCAGCAGATAGTATTGACCTTCGCTGCTTGCATTCACCAGTGGCGACAGGCTGATATTGCTCGAGCTTAACGGCGCCATATTGATCACCTTGTTCAGCACGCCTTGCAATTGGGCCGTAGAATCCAGGAAATTGTTTTTGGAGAGATATACACCATCTGATGAAATTCCATTGGCGGCATTGGGAGACTGGTTGCTGACAGTCCACTGCAATGGACTCATCGGGTATCCCATCCAGGCAGTGTCTGGTTTAACCACATTCTGAACGGTCAGGTCGGCTGGTGCCGGGTTGAAAATATTGAGATAAGTGAAGGCCAGGTTATTGCTGTCGGCTTCTTCGATCACCGCATTGGCTGCATCAGTTCGGGATATCAGCACGTAGTTGCCGGCAGGTGTGCTCAGGTTCAGTACAACTGATAAAGTATCATCTATATATTCCGCTGACTGAAGATTCGCATTGATGTTTTTGGAAGAGAGCAAAATGTCTCCGGTATTGCCGGGAACAAAATCCTGCGACAACCATAATTCGTTCACCCATCTACCCGGATAACTTGCACCGATACCCTTGTTGGTTATGCGATGGGTGGCTGTCAGTAATTGCCCGCTGGCAACAGTATTGGGAGCCACCAGGAAACTGTCTGCCAGGTCTGGCAACAACGGTTGAATGACATGTACGGGTTTGGCGTTGCCATTCGCATCCCGCAGAAGCTGAGCATTGTTACTGATGTTTTTTTCCAGCGAGATTTCATTGAGCATATTGGATACCATCAGCAGGTAATAATCTCCGGTTGCCAGTTTGGGAGTAATGGATTGTTTACTGTCAGAATAAGTCTGGCCATTGCCCAGCCTGAAATCTTCATTGAATGTGTTACCTGTTATATCAGTTGCATCGAGAATGGAATCCGTAGAATAGTACACCGCATCCCGCCAGCTATAATAGTAAGCCTGGCCGGGATTGAAGCCAATATTTTTGACGGTCCAGTTGGTGGTATAGGGTCTTCCCACTGTAATCGTATCGGGAACTGTGAAATGGGTGACGATATGATCTACCAATGGATTCCTGAGAATCCGGGCACCCGAGGCCGCCTGGTTGTTTCCGGTATTGCTTCCTTCATAAATAACATTACCTCCATTAGTTCTTACAAAGAAATAAGCCGTGCTGTTCAACGTTTGCGGGAAGCAATTGTTGATGTACCAGCTTACCGGCAGGTTGAGGTTGAAAGAATCAGTGTACGAATCATTGGTGGCCAGTTGACGCGTTTGCGCTCGTGTTCCAATCATGTAAGCGCTGTTGTAATTGAAGGTAGCATTGCAGCTGACAAACAGGCTGTCGGTCCAGTTGCCGTTGGCATTTCCGGCGCCTGTGTTCTGTACAGCATATTTAATGGTGGAAGCGAACAGCGTTGTTACGGTATCCGGTACTGTAAATGTATTGATCAGCAGGTCGGCAGGTATGGCTGCTGTTACCAGCATATTACCGCTGCCGATATTATTTACATAGCTCTGTTCCCGGATGCTGCTGTCGAAGTTGGTTTGAACATATACATACCAGGTACCGGAAAGCGCCGCCGGGGGTGTGTAAGCAAAACTGTGTGACACCGTTCCGCCGGCAGCTATGTTTTCTGTAAATACCTGGGTGCTGAGTAACTGAGCTGTCAGTTCATTAAAAGTGGCGCTGCTGCTCAGGTAAATTTTATCCTTGCGGATGTGGTTGAAAACAGATCCTGGTCCATTATTTACAACATTCCACTGGATGGTGATGGGCTGACCACCGGTAGCATTTGATGGAACTGTTACTGCAGAAACAGCCAGATCAGGTCTTTGAATGCTAATTGGTAAAACGCTGCGCCTGATTTGTGTGGCTCCCGGATATTCAAAAACAGTTTTGGTGGCATTGGCTACTACATATACAAAGTAGTTACCCTGTGGCAGGTTATCCGGCACGTTGAAAGTAAGGTTGCCGGGATGTGAGGACCCGGGAGTAATGACGGGATCTGTATTGATATTTTGCGTGGCAGGATTCGTGCCGGCGGTAACACATTTTTCTGCCGGGGCAAAATCAGCAGACTGACCGCTGTTTTGCGTGCCATGCGCAAATTCACCAATCTGGATGGCAGTTCCATTGATGCCTGTTGAATCGGTGCTCAGGTATATCCGGTCTATCCAGTAGCTCGAACCATATCCGACACTATCGGTCAGCCGTACCAGCCCATTCACACAGGTTCCATTGGGGAGATAATAATGACCTTTGTTTTTCTCCAGGTTATTGTTAAAGCCAGTATTTAAAATAACCCAGTTCAATCCCAGCGGTTGGGTGGTGCTCGCGGTAGTAACGGGTAGCTGAATATTGGAAACCGTCAGTGTAGGCGTAGGTGTGAGGAAGACCTGTAAACCCGTCCTGGTTACATTGTTTCCGGATAATACACCTTCAAACAAACTGTTGCCGGTATTGGTAACAACATATACAAAGTAGTTGCCCGAAATGAAATTCGGAATTACAGCCTGCACGGATCGGGTATAAGAGCTGTCCTGTAACAACTGGCCGCTGAAGTTGAATTGTGCATCGGCAGCATCATCGTAATAAGTGCCATTTGCTTTCGGAAGTTTCAGCAGTGTAGCAGTATTGATATTAAATACCGGGCTTTGGGATATATAAATCTTATCCGTCCAGGACGATGCGGCAGGGGTGAGAACACCGAAGTTTTTTACTTTGTAAGTGATATTTACCGTGCTGCCCGAGAATACCGAAGCAGGTGCCAGAATAGTATCAACCCTGAGATCCGGTGTGGGAGCCAGCGTAACGTTCATCGCCTGCGGAGACCTGGCAGTGTCGTTGGTGTAATTCATTTGCATCGGAGTATAGGCGGTGACCGGAAAGTTCGTAATGACATACAGGTATAATGGCTGTGCGTAACTGGGTGGTAACGTAAAGCTGATGCTGTTGTCGTAGTGTTGTCCGCTGTCGAGAGCAGTTACATTGGGTTTGGTGCCTACCAGCAAAGGACGAACCGGGAAATCAAGTACACCCCAGGCGGCCGGGTTGGTATTTGGTGGAATATTGAAATGCGGAATGGTATCGAAAGAAAGGAATACCGCATCATACCAGCTTTGATTGGTAAGTGTATTGCCCGGACCATTATTGGTTACACGCCAGCTGAAGTTGACGGTTTGTCCGGATATGGCACTGGTAGGGATCTGTATATTGGAAACGATCAGATCCGGTAATGGGCGTAAACGAAATTTCTGAACCGGACCGTCGGCTGATAAACAGGCGTTGCGCGATACGACTCTCCAGTTGTAGGTGGTGTTATAGGAAAGCTGACCTGCGATTACTGCATAGGAAACACCGGTAATATTGGTGGCAAATGGAATGCCGGGCTGCACACTGGCCGAATCCCAGATATAGAGATCATAGGTAAGCGCATTGTTGCCCGGAATCCAGGACAAGGTCAATGGCAATGACAATCCTGCAGAACCATTGGCGGGCAGCATATTGGAAACAACACCCGGTGTAACAGGTGTAATTACATTCACGACAAGGGTATCGTTTGCACTCTCCATTCCACAAGGGCCTGTGGCGGATACCAGCAAAGTATAAGTGCCGGGTGTATTCCAGGTGATTTGCGCGCTGTCGACGACTGATCCATAATTCGTACCATCGGTTAGTCGCCACCGGTATACAAGACCTGGATATTTCGCGGTTTTGTAAGTAGCCGTCTGACCGGGGCATACGTAGATAGGCCCATTGAGGCTTCCCAATTTTCCAGCTCTCACACAGATAGTGCGGGTAACATCTGCTGCCGGCAGGTAATTGGTATCACCGGTCTGCACCGCTTTCAAAGTAACGAGGCCGGGTGCGGTAGCGGTCAATTGAGAGCCGAGCAGGCTGGCGGGTCCTGATTGTACACTTACCAATACTGGTAATCCGGAATTGGAGCTTGCTGCCAGGTTGATGGTGGATGGTATAACGGTGGTTTCGGCTGGCGGTGTGAAGCTGATGGTTTGAGCGGCTTTGTTAACGGTAAAGGTTACGTACACAAACGCGGCCGTGTCATAAACATCGTCTCCGGGCTGCGTGGCCAGTATGGTAACAGTTCCGGAATTGGTAATGGTATACGTATTTCCGGTAAGGTTTCCGGGTCCGCTTACAATAGCCAGTGAAACAGGGAATCCGGAACTTGCCGTAACCGGAATGGCGAAAGCAGAGTCTCCATAAGTCTTGTTGCTGACTGCCGGGAAGCTGATGGTTTGGGAAGACGAGTTAACCGCAAAAACAGTTGTCGTGGAAGCCGGGCCATCTCCGCAAGGATTGAAATAGGTGACTTTATAGCTGCCTGCTTCGGTGGCATAATAGGAAGATGCGTTTGCGCCAACGATTAATACATCATTCTTGTACCAATGGAAACCACTGGCATGTTGATTGGCATCCGGATTGGATGCATATAGCCATCTTCCGGTTTTATTCAAGGTTGGCGTGGCAACAGGTGCGGGATATCCTACAGTAATTGATTGTGTAACGGTGCCACCGATGCCGCAGGAGTTGGATACTGTCACACTCAGGTTAAACGAATTGGAACTCGTCCAGGTAACATAAGCCGTATCCTGGTTCGTCGTCATCGTGCCTCCGCCCGATAAACTCCAGGTATAGGTTACGCCGGCTTGTTTCTGGCTGACATAATATTTATTAACGCTGCCCATACATCCGGGTTGTGGCCCTTTGATGGTGAAAGCTGCGGAAGGAACGGCGCGTATAGCGAGACCGGGTGTGTTGATACTGGTATCCGGTGGTGAATTACCGATGATTCTTACGCGATAGAGCTCTGACAGTTTAAGGGAAGGAGAGATGAATACATCAATGGAGTCGGAGTTTGTTTTGTCGGTAAGTGTTCCTAACAATGTTGGTGTGGCAAAGCTGCCGGCAGAATCGGAAAGCTGAACCTGGAAATCGTTTCCGGAGAACATGAGCGTATCCACCGTAAAGGAAATCCGCAGATTGCTGTTGCGGCAGGCAAAACTATCCATTTTGGTAATGGTGATCTTTGGAATGATAGGGGGTTCGATATAACCCAGTGTCAACGGTAAAGTATAGTTGGTTACAGATGACGAAGTGGTCAGTGATGCGCTGGCGAGATTGCCGGAAAGGAAAATAGCTCCTTTGTTCTCCCAGATACTTCCATTCCACTGGCTGGTGCGCAAACTGTAAATAGATCCTGTTTTATCACTCCTGGTACTATCATAGATCAGCGACACGCCAACATCGGAGCTGCCGGGATCTTTTTGGATGGTCCAGAATTCCTTTGTCGAAATGCGGCTCAGTGATCCATCTTTCTGGTTGGGGTTATAACCGAACAAGGACGGGTTCGCATGAAAATATTGCGCGGTATAAGCGTCGGTTTGATTGGGTGGCGACAAAATAGTCAGCACACCCTGGTAGTTGTCATCACCAATGGGGAAGGTGAATTGTTCATTTCCGATCTTCTTCATCGGCCCCGATACCCAGCTGCTGCTGGAGAACTGGGAAACATAAGAGAGCGGAGTCATGATGAGCAGGTTGGTAGCGGTTGTCTTGAGGAGGCCCGTATATGGGTGCAATTCATTTTTCACATATACAGGCTGATCGAGTATGGTTTGTGCACCAACATATTTTTCCATGGAAAGACGGCCGAAAGTAATGGGGACAGTTCCCTGTTGAATGATATGTCCCCAGGTACCGCCGATAAACACCACGTTAAACAGATTAATATAATTCGGATCTATATCGCTGTTGAGCGTGAAGTTTTGTCCAACCCGAACACTATAACCATTAGGCCCCACCAGTAAATACGATTGCCCGATTATATTAAAAATGACGCTTCCTTCAATTTCGTCATCGCTGTATTCTGCAACAGACATTTGGCCGTCGTTGGCGTTGGCAGTAAAAGTAAAGTCGCCGGTGATGTGGTTACCCCCGGTATGACCTTCCAGGGGATGGTTTGCACTATCAGAGATCGACAGGTTGCCATCGATGTTATTATTGTTTATTTGCAGGGTACCTTTTGAACCCAGCACAGACACATTCGTTGCTTCCAGGGAAGAAGATTCAATCAGGCCGTTATCGGCTCCAATGAATGTAATGTTGTTGTTGTTTCTGGAGGAATTGATCTGCGCGTTATTCATCACGAGTACGCCACGGCTGGTAAGGCTATAGTCCTGCAATTGCATTTGGGTGGAAGATTCCATCGTCAATCCATGAATGGTAATATTCGAATTGACAACAGGATAGTTGAACATTCCTTCGGGGATCAGTACCGTATCACAGGTGCCAGGTACGCCGGCCGGCAACCAGTTGTTTGGATTCGACCACTGATCGTCTTCATTCCCCGACCATGTTTTCAATACACCGCCACTACATGCCGAGCAGGCTGCTGTCACTTCATTTACATCGGCGCAACCCGGAGCATTGTTCTCTATCAGAAAGGGCCTGGCAGAAGCCAGGTAATTACAGATGGCAGAGGAAGAACAAAAGGATAACAGGGGATTATTCTGAATTTTCAGCTGATCGTTATTGTTATTATCGATGCTCAGTGAACTGTTCAAATAGTTTAATGTATTGATGGCGTCATTGTTTGTTACCCAAAGACCGCCACCGATATGTGTGATATTCCCGATGCCCGTAAGGTCCGACAGCAACGGATGCTGATTGAATTCAAGCGTGCCGTCATCGATGGAGGTAACCCCGCCAAGTGCGCTGATATCCGTCAGTGAACTATTGTTCCAAAGTGAAATACCACCGCCGATATTTCCCGACAATCCTTGCAGACCATTAAGGGAAGTCAGATTGGGGTTAATCCATAAATAGAAGTTGGAGGCCGAGGTCATATGACTCATTCCGCTCAGATCGCTGATCCCTGTATTGATGAACCAGAAAGTACCAATACTGGTATTGGTGAGGTGGTCGGTAAGTCCGTTTACATGAGTCAGGTTCGGCAGCGTTGCAAATAAAAAGCCGAATACCGATTGAAGATTGGTAAGACCAATGCTGGTCTGGTTTGGATTGCTCTCCAGCCGGATGTAGCCTCCCACACTGGCAAGATTTGTAATACCATTCAGGTTGGAAATATTGGAATGACCGACGGATAATCCGTCAAACTCTGTAATGGTGGCTATATTCTCCAGGCCCGTTAAAGAGGTTAGTCCAACTGAATCAATCACGATGGATCCGGTGGTGGAGAGGTTGTTCGAGAGGCCTGCAAGGCTGTTCAGGGCAGGAAGGTCTGTAAGCCGGAGGCGTCCGAGTTGTGCGAGGTTGTTTAATCCAAGGGAGCTGATGCTGTGATCATGATCTACCTGCAAGGTGCCACCGATATAGGTAATGGCAGATAGCCCGCTCAGGTTACCGAGGGAAGTATTACTGATGATCAGGTTTTCGGTAACAGCCACCACATTCGACAGGCCGTTCAGGTTTGTAATGCCCGCGCCATTGATGATCAGCATGCGGAGCGTATCGCAATCGGGATGGGCGGTGGCGAAATTGTCTACATCGGTTTGGTTGTCGAGATATACCGAATCGCATCCAGGTGCGATATCATTTTTGGCAAAAAGGCTTTTGGCCAATGGCGCGCGATTCGAAGCCGGTAAAGTTTTTTGTTGCTTAGGCTGCATCACCAGCAGGCGCTCAACCGGAATGCGGGGTGTTTTCTGCGCAGATGCATCGCCCATACCGAATACGATCAATCCAAGGATAAGTAGAATGATTCTTGACATTACATGAGTTTTTAAAACGGGTGTCGCCCGCCTTCAGGCAGGGATAAATAATCCTTTCAGTCTTCCCATCAGGAAGCTGTCTGGAGAGAACATGAAATTGGATTCAGGTGGTTTTACAGGAATGTTCGATCGGGCTGCGTTATTCGCAGGGGGTTATCTCTGTTGAAGGGTTAGTCGCTCTTAATAACATCCGTGTTTTACACTGGAAGCGGCAAAGTATTTCGCGATCAGCGCATACAGCATCGGGTCATAAGACTGTAATTCCGTCCGGGTGTTGATGGAATTATGAACGCCATTCGCCGGGCTGGCTTCGAGATTGCAATTAAACCAGTCCTGAACACCTTCTGCCCAGTACTCTCTCACATCGCTGATGGCATAGGTGTTGGTCCATAAGCCTTTTGATTTGGCATTGTTAAAAGCTGACTGCAAGTCGTTGTCGAAACCGGCATCCACCACACGAATGCCGAGCTCATGAATGGCGTGCGCAAATTCATGCGTTAATATTTCTTCTCCCTTATATCGATCTGCCGCCTGGCAAAGCATGTTCTCCTCGCAGTTAGTGGTTAGTGGACGTTCTTTGGTAGCTCCGTATGCTCTCGCGCGATTGTCCCAGTCTGTTCCAGGGAAGGCGGTATACAGATCATTGTATTCAGGCATCTGTGTGGGTTTTTCGTTCTTTCCAATGATACCTACTCTCAGTTTGTTCAGGATCATCTTCGCTTTCGCTTCACCCAGCTTAGATAACATGTCCTGCATAATGGCTTTGGCATTTAGCAGAGCCTGGTCTGGAACATTGGCTGAGCTGACGACGGGGATGCCGTCTGCATCAAGGTATTTTTTATAGAAGGAACTAAGACCCAATGAAGCCGGCGGAGCACCCAGGCCACCAGTGGACCCGGTAGCGGTGTCATCACTCCCCGATTTTTTGCAGGATAGCATTAGCAGAAAACTGGCCCATAAGAGTAATGCCGACGTTTTTTTCATAACTGTAGTTTTGGTAGGTATGAACCGGCCTGCCTGGCTGGTTACCATTGTAAAACAATTTCATTACCGAGGTTTGGACAATAATCCATTTGGATAGAGGGTGAGTGGGTAATGACGAAATCAGCGGAACACCGGATAAAACTGTTCCATCAGCTCGGAAACTTCAATAATCCATTTGGATAGCGGGTAAATGAGCGGTTGTTCGTTAAATTTACCTCATGAGCATGCGCCGTATTTATGGAACAATCCTGATACTGTTGTCCGGCCTGTTTTGTTTCGGTCAGACGAGGCTGGTCGACAGCATGCGTAAAATCATTATTCGTACCAAAGACCCACTTGCAAAGTATAATGCCATTGTTCAGCTCTGCGGCGGAGGTGGGAATATCACTTCGGATACCCTATACCACTACCTGAAGATGGGAGAGCAGTTAAAGCCGCAGTTGAATATCGATACTGTTAGCGCGAGGCTGGCCTATCTGCGATGCGTTTATTATACCCGCATCTCGAAGAACGATTCTGCCATGCAGTTGATCAATAAGTATATCGGGATGTTTAAGAACAATCCGGATCGCATACGCTTTTATATCGATTTCCTGATGCTGAGAGCGAGGATACTGGACCGTGGTAACAATTACACCGCCACGCTCAATCAGCTATATGATGTATTGAAACTCGCCACCCAGTACAACGATACGCTTAACCTGCTGGCTGCTCAAACAGGAATCGGATGGGTGCAGATGGAAATGGAACAGTACAAGGAATCACTCACCTGGTTTTACCGCTCGCTGAACCTGATCGATAAAACACCATTTGCCATTCACTACAGCGCCTTGTATTCCAATATCGCAGCGGCTTACAATAAACTTGGAAAAAATGATTCTGCCGAGTATTATATAAACCGGGCCATATTATATGGAAGGGAGACCGAGATGTTTACCTTTTTAGCCACCTCCCTGAATATCGCGGCGGATATTTTTATAGATACCAAACAGAACGATAAGGCAGAAGCCGCTTTGAAAGAGGCCATCGAAACAAGAAAAAAGGTGTCCGATCCTTTTTATGTAGTATATGATATGAGCCGCCTGGCCAACTGGTATGCTCATAATGGTAAAACAGCGGAGGGAATTGAACTCGCCAAAAAAGGAATCGAACAGGCCCGGCAATGGGGGCTTTCTTCGCAGGAACAGCTGATGTATCGCGCCCTGGCAGAGTGCTATAAGGTGTCGGGCGACAATCAGCAATACAGTGAAACGCTGGAGAAGATCATCGCCCTGAAAGATTCTTTCAGTGTCATCAATTCTTCCAAACTCCTGATTGAACTGCAAAATGATTTTGAGCGGCAAAAGCAGGAGAACGTTATCATGCAACAGAAATTCACCCTGGCCCGCCAGAATTACCTGTTGTACGGATCGTTGGTCATCCTGCTGCTGGTGGTTGGGATCGCCTATCTTTTTTTCAGGGATTATCGCAGAAGGCAATTGGCCAAGGAACAACAACTCGTGGAGACGGAAAAGAAAAGAATTGCTGCCGACCTTCACGATAACCTGGGCGCTTATGCCAACGCGGTGTTATATAATACCGAGTTGTTACAATTGGAAAATGATTCCGGCGCTCGCCACAACCTCATGAACGACCTTAAATATGCCTCGAAAGACATAATTATTTCGCTCCGGGAAACAATCTGGGCCTTAAAGAAAGATCATTATACTGCGGAGGACTGCCTGCTTCGCATTCGAAATTTTATCCAGCCTTTTACCCGTTATTATCCGCATATTCAGTTTTCCGTGGAAGGCACGGCCCCGGTAATGGAACTGAATGGCTCAAGAGCCTTGCATCTGGTCAGAATGGTGCAGGAAAGCGTGAACAATGCGATCAAGCATGCAGATGCCAGACATATACTGGTAAAGAGTACCTGGGATGAAAAGGGCTGGCGACTGCAGGTATCGGACGATGGTAAAGGATTTTCAAAGGACGTGGTGATTTCCGGTTCTGAACAAAACGGACTGGCCAATCTGAAAGAAAGAGCCGCCGCGGCCAATATCGACTTACAGATTGAATCTCAAAGTCAGACAGGTACTTCTATCCGGTTGCTGGTGGAAAGAGAGCAGTAATCCAAAAGTAGTATTGGTGATCAAACCCCAAATCCGACATTTACAGTAATATTTATCTATGATCAATATTGGAATTGTGGACGACAAGGCAAGTAACAGGAATATCATTCGTGATAAGCTGGAAAGAACCGGTATGTTCACAGTAAGCCTGATGGCCTGCGATGGGGGAGATTTCCTGGAAAAGATGAAATATGCCGAGGTGAAGCCGGAAGTGGTGTTGATGGATCTCGAAATGCCCAATATGGATGGCGTGGCCGCCATTGCTGCCGGTTCATCCATCTATCCTCAGACAAAATTTGTAGTGCTCACCATTTATGATGATGAAGAAAAGATATTCAAGGCTATTAAGGCAGGCGCTTTCGGTTACCTGCTGAAAGACGAGAGCGGACCACAGATTGCCGATATGCTCTGGCAGATGTATGAAAGCGGCGCCGGCCCTATTTCGCCGGGCATCGCCCATAAAATACTGCAACTCGTACAGAAAAATCAACTCACTCTTATAGCCAGGGAAACGCCGGCCGCCAGCCCCGATTCCTTCTTTGACCTGAGCGACCGGGAACAGGAAATTCTTCGATTGCTGGTGCAGGGCCTCGTTTATAAGGAAATCGGGGCACAACTCAATATCAGTCCGAATACCGCCAAGAAGCATGTGATCAATATTTACCAGAAGCTGCACGTAAACAGCAAAGCGCAGGCCATCAAGCTTGCTTACGAGAAGGGCATGCTCTAAGCTGCCCGGGCGGGCGCGTATTTATATTCCTCGTTTTTCTTTCACCTTCGTATATTGCGCGCCAAATACAGTTCATGCTGCCCAAATACAAAAGAATCCTGCTCAAGTTGTCCGGCGAGTCCCTCATGGGTGATAAATCATTTGGTCTGGACCCTGTTGTTATAGAGAAATATGCGAGAGATATTAAGGAAGTGGTAGACCTGGGAGTTCAGGTAGCCATCGTGATCGGTGGAGGAAACATCTACCGCGGTATGAACGAAGGGGATACCGGTATTGAAAGGGCGCATGGAGACTATATGGGCATGCTGGCAACAGTCATCAATGGAATGGCTTTGCAGGCCATGCTCGAAAAGGTAGGTGTGTATACCCGCCTGCAGAGCGCCATCAAAATGGAACAGATTGCGGAACCTTATATTCGCCGCCGGGCCATTCGTCACGTAGAAAAGGGCCGTGTGGTGATCTTTGGTGCCGGTACCGGTAATCCATACTTCACTACCGATACTGCCGGTTCGCTGCGTGCGATCGAAATCCAGGCGGATGTGATTTTGAAAGGAACACGTGTGGATGGAATCTATACGGCAGATCCCGAAAAAGATCCAACCGCCAGTAAATACGAATCCATCAGTTTCCAGGAATGTATCTCCAAAAATCTGCGGGTGATGGATATGACCGCCTTCACCCTGTGTATGGAAAACAACCTTCCCATCATTGTTTTCGATATGAACAAACCCGGAAACCTCATGAAAGTGGTAACCGGTGAGAGAGTCGGAACCCTTGTAAAAGGCTGATAAACAAAGCCTAAAAATTAAAAAGCCGCCCGGGCTTGCATTTTCCGGCAACACATATTATTTTTCGAAGATGAAAAACCACCCCCACCGGTGGTTTTTTGATTTCCCCGCACTCATTCAAATCCCTTGAAGAACGGTTTCAAATTTTAATCCCGAAAAACCGGATTAAAGCTTATTTCCGAACCGTTATGAATGCACACTTTTATTTATCTGCCATCCAGATCAGCCTTGTGGAGATCATCATCTTCCAGATAGGGGCGATCATCTTCGGCTTCGCCATACACTTTTTTATTACCAGCAAGAAAAACATCAAGGTCGAACAACCAGAAACGGAAACAGGCATCAGCGAAGCGGATGAATGGAAGCTTAAATATTACGAAGAGCTGGATATGCAGGAAAAAAGGCAGGAAGAATTGAAAAAACAAATTGAGGAAGCGCGCCAGAATGAACAGGAAATGGAAGAAGAGATGATGGCAATGAGAAGTGAAGCCCGCCGGTTATTGCAGGAACAAGCTACCAGACCTCTTGAAATTCCATCGATCGACTACATCGAACAACTTAAACAGGCGCAATACAGTCTGCTTGATCACAATCAGCGCATCACCCGTTTATTGGAACAAATCGATGTGTTGAAGGATGCTGAACAAAAACAACTGGAAGCACAGCGCGAAAACGAAAATCTCAACAATCAACTGAGAGAGCTTCGTAAACTGGTAACGGAAAAGGAAAGTGAAATCAAACAGATCCGCCAGCAACAAACCTTATCAAAAGAAATGCAGGAACGATTGAACAAGGCTTATGGCGAATTCAATTTCCTGCAGGAGAAAATACAAAAAGTAGAAACACACCTGGTGCAGCCGCAAAACCGCAATTTTGAGTTTGACGAATTGCAACAGGCTTATTTTAAGCTGACAAAAGATTTTGATGAACAAAAACTCCGTTATCTGACGATGATGGAAGAAAATCAGCGCCTCACGCGCCTGCTGGCCGATGCAGAAGATAAATTGAGAGAGGCCAATTTCCAGCGTCAGCAACTGATGAAAAAGGTAACCTTCCTCGAAGAATTGAATAGCGACCTTCAGCAGGTAGCCGAGCATAATAAAAAGCTCGAAAGCCAGCTTCGTCGCATCAATGAAATCGAAAGCCTGCTTGCAAAAGTATCCGGGCAAAAGCCGGAATCAGGCGAGTCTTTGTAAGCCAAGACACTTTCTTTCCAATCTAAATGTATTCACTGGAGCTTTCCCGGAACGGAAAGCTTTGTTACTATCGGGTGTTACTGTAATTTTACGGGGCATTTCTTCACGTAAAAAGAGTTCTATGTCTTCAGTGGCCGATATCAGGAAGGATTATGTTATGCAATCATTGAACGAGCAGGACACCGCTGCCAATCCATTCAAACAGTTCGATAAATGGTTTAAAGAGGCGCTTCATGCATCCATTGATGAAGTGAATGCCATGACACTGGCTACAGCTTCTGCGGAAGGCGTGCCTTCTGCCCGGGTTGTTCTATTGAAGGGATTTGATGAAATCGGTTTTGTATTCTTTACCAATTACAATAGTTACAAAGGCAAGGATCTGCTCGAGAATCCGAGAGCCTGCCTCGTATTTTTCTGGAAAGAACTGGAGAGACAGGTACGCATTACCGGACTTGTACAAAAAGTTTCCGCGAAGGAGAGTGATGAATATTTCAATAGTCGACCCGAGGGCAGCCGTATCGGAGCCTGGGCTTCACCACAAAGTGAAGTGATCGATAGCAGGGAATGGCTGGAAGAAAATGAACAAAAATGGAGATCAATCTTTAACGATAAAGTATTGAGCCGACCAGAGCATTGGGGTGGATACAGGGTGAAACCAGTTACTGTTGAATTCTGGCAGGGTCGTTCCAACAGGTTACACGACCGGATACAATATTCCCTGGATCATGAAGGAAACTGGAAGAAAGAGAGATTGGCCCCCTGATGCGTTTTACGTTTATCGTTTCAGGGTTCACGTTAAAGTATTTACTGCGAAATATTGCATGTTAAATCAAACAGAGAACCATCCACCGATTGATATTGACAGTGTAAGGATTGCTCCCGGCCGGTTAAGAACGTGAAACGTGAAACGATAAACGACAAACGGCCCCTACTTCTTCTTCGCCACTTTCTTGGCTCTCGCAGGGCGGCTTTTTCCGAATGAACCTTTGAATGTTTTTCCTTTTTTAGTTTTTTTATCTCCTCTTCCCATAAAATTGTTTTGAACGAATGATTAAAATGATGTTTCAGAAATGAAACAGCTTCGGGTATTACCCCGAAGCTGTTAATGCAATGGGTATAGCGTTATAATTTGCTCGCGAGCTCTTTACCAGCCTTGAAACGAGCTACTTTTTTAGCTTTGATTTTGATAACAGCACCCGTTTGAGGGTTGCGGCCATTACGGGCCACTCTTTTAGATACTGTGAAAGTTCCAAAACCAACCAGAGTTACTTTACCACCGCCTTTCAATGTCTTGGTCACGGCCTCCACAAAAGAATCAAGAGCAGCATTGCTCTGAGTCTTTGTAATGCCAGCGTCCTCGGCTATTTTGGCGATTAATTCAGCTTTGTTCATAGTGTAATTTTTAAGAAATTAAGAGCAACAAAATTAGCCGCTTTTACATACCCGCAAAATTTTTTTGAAGATAATTCGATGAAGCAATTTTCGATAAAACCCGCACGGGACAAGGGTTGTACTGGAATATAATATTTTATGTTCTCTGGCGCCCGAGGCGGAATTGCATGAAAGCCACGCTGGTACAGCATTTGGGGATGCGCTTTAAAACCCGCTACAGGTAAGGCTTTCAGTGAAATCTAATAAAAAGAACGGGAAATGCAAACAGAATTATATCTTTTCCACAATCACTGCACAACTTCCATCAAAGACCTGAAAGCAATAAAACGATCACCCCATTTTCGAACATTCTCTTCGCGAAAGGCAGGCGCATATTCCTCAATATATCGCTGGTAATCGGCACGTGTATCGGCATAATACTGCAGGGAATAGGTAGGGCCATCTTCCTCTTCCACCTCAAGTAATCGTGCAAAGTTGTTCTTTACAAAACAACCGGTACCCAGCACTTTCGGAATATGATAATCCTTCATCCAGGCCACCCATTCATCATGGATGCTCCAGTCTACTTTCCAGGTAACATTATAGATAATCATGCGACGAAGTTACGAATCAGATTTCGTCATTTGCTTCATCAGTCGAATGCCAAGCAGGGAAAGGCTAACAATAACAATGAGTAATGCGGGCCAGAGCCACCATTTACGCGCGTTGTGATCATTGGCTGGTACGGGCGGTGTGATCGCTGTCGCAGAATCCCTCAGCGCGATTTCATGAGGCATAACGTTTTGAAGACTGTCTTTAAAAAAATCAAGATCGTATTTGGGAGTGGATGCTTCAGGGTTATCCAGTAACAGGTGATAGTTTTTACCCGGCTGCAGGAAAGCCAGTGCCTGGTATTTCCAGTACGCGCTGAACACGGTGTCGATTTGTAGCGGTGTATTGTCTTCGTTATAAATGACTAGAATAAGACTGTCGGTTTTTACCCTGGGAAAATCTATTCTGTTTTTATTTCCCGGAAGCAGTGTAAAATGACCAATTACCTGCCCTGGCTCATCATTCTTTTTCGGTAAACAGATGTCCATTTCTCTTCGAAATAAGGGGGGAGCGGCAATATCAATCACCAGGGATTCGTGGTGGAAGGGCCGATCCCAAACAAGTGTCACCAGGCTTTTCCTGGCACTGTCCACTTGAATTATCCTCGGTGCAGGGTTCATGCTGTATGGAACGCCAAACATCGATTCCAGGTTTATATAAGCTCCTGCTTTCAATATATGAAGAGGATCGTTTTTCGCATTGTCAATAACCAGTTTGTAATACGCATACTGGCTTCCGGGCAAATCAATGTGCTGTATGGAAAAACTGTCAGAAAAGGTATAAGACGGAGAAATATTGATATTGTCGGAAATAATATACCAGTTCCTGCTGTCGGCACTTCCGCTGATCGAAGCCAACCGGCTTACGGACGAATTGTCGAGAAAAAGTTGAAGATCGACCAATCGCAGGCGGCTAGTATCTTTTAAGATGAGCTCACTTCTTCCACTATCAATAAGGCGATAACGCTGAACAGGAAAATTGACAAAGTATTTCGAAGACCATCTTTCCCCGGTTCTGGTGATCAGGTGCGGTACCCCGTTTCCTTTCTGGTCAACAATACGCAAATCAGAAAAATCTGTTTTCAGAAAAGGAGTAATCGTTCGGTCAATTGAAAGGCGGTACAGCCCTGCCGCTTCAACACTATCCAGTTTCCATTGATAACGAAAATCCTGGGACAGGGCGCCTGTCCAGATGACTGACAACAGTATAAGCAGCTTAACTTTCTTCTTTTTGATCATCAATCAACATTTTTTTCAATCGTTGGTACATGAATGATACAATCAATAATAAAATGCCCAGGAGAATAAAAGCGACAATCTTGCCTCCCGGAGGTATATTGACAATATCGTAAGTAAACAGCTTTAGCAGGGTAGCTCCGAATAAAAGCAAGGCAAGTATTCTTAACGATTTCAACCGGTATTTTAACCCAATCCATATAAAAACGAATGACAAAAGACCCCAAACGATGCTGAGCCCTGCCTTCGCATATAAATTAACGGCATAGTCGATCGGGCTGCCTGCCATCCAAACATACAGGTTTCGCACTTCAACGCTGAAAAGAATAATGATGGCTAAGCCAAATGCCCAGGAATAAACTCCTTTTTTTGAGGTAGTATCAGATTCATTTTTTTGAATATACCGGACGGCTCTGAGGAGAATTGCCAGTGTAAGCAAAGCGGCCAGCCAATGACCGGAAAAAAGACCCGCTTTAAAAGAACCTGCCAGTAATTTTTTCTCCAGGTTGAAAATGTGAGCGGTATTTAGCAGGTAAAGTAAATAGCCGGCCAGTAAAATCAGGTGCCTTACATTCACCGGCATTTTGATATTCTTCCAACGAATCCATTCGAAAAGACAAAACACGATCAGGGCAAGGTAACATTCGATCCAGGCAGCTTCCAGTCCCGATAACGGAAAACGGGAATGAAATTGATGATATATTTCGAGGCTGCCTCCGGCCATCATCAATAACACTGCAGCCACGCTGTAACAACCCCTCAGGTATCTGTTGGTGAGCAGGCTGGATTTAACGGGTGCTTTTTTATAGAGGGTATAGCTGACAATCGTAGCGGCGACGACAACGATCGTTCCCACGCAGGCCGGGTTAACAACCACGGCTTCCAGACTGACACCATCATAAGTAAAGCTCCAATCGAGCAGCAGGCTGATCAGGCACAGGATCGAAACAATAAAACTGGCTACCTGTATCAACAGAATCTGTGTTCTGAAAAAGAACCAGATCAATAGAACAGTCTCCGCCGCCCAGAAAATAGTAATGTAGTGACCATTTAATTGAACAGGCGCTGCCAGGGTGATGAAGGACATCGCAATGCCGAGCAAGAGAAGGACAAAACGCCGGTCTATTCTTTTTTGTTTGTAGAAAACCAGTGCAGCAAGCAGGTTCAACAGGGCGATGCCGCCGGTAAAAAGCCCTTTCCACTCAGCTGCTCCCAATTGATTAAGCAATATCATGCTGGCGCCATAGTAAGCCAGGTTAATAAGGAGCAATGAAAAGAATTCAACCACTCCAAAGGGCTGGCTTGTTTTCAGATTATAGATGATGTGCATGCCGACAAACTGAAAATAATAAACGGTGGCGAATACCAGGGCATATCGAAAAGCCATTACCGGAGCCTGATAGCTGTCAAACAGCCAGAGTCCAAAAATGACCAGCGTAAATAAAAACGCGATGAACCTCACCGAAGGCCATTTCCTGAAATACGCGAGCGCCAGCAAACCCGAGTTTAAAATGGCGATATAGACAAATAAAGCGATATAGTTATTCTGACCCGTGCTGACAAAAAATGGGGTGAGGAAGCCGCCTACAGTGGCTATAATGGCCAGTTCAAGCCGATCATACAGTATAGCTAACCATACCGCAAAACCGGTGATGGCGATCATTAACAGGAAAGCGACCGTTTGGCTAAACAACTGGTATTGCTGAAAGGCCAGTGTAATGGTAAAATAAAAGACGGCAATTCCTCCTGCGGCCAGTACCGATGAAAAAGAGCGATAGTTTTTACTCAGGCGACTGGCCAGTATCACCAGCCCCGACCCCACGAGGAGGCCGATAATTACTCTTCCAATTTCATGGATCCAGTCTTTGTCAATGGCATATTTTACAAAGAAGGCAATCCCTAACACCAATACTGCGATTCCAATTTTATTAATGAGGTTCTCCCCCACAAATTTTTCAAAATCCGGGTTTTTCTGCATCCAACGATCGAGCCAACTTTCGGCAGGATTGCTGGGAGCACTGCTGGGAGCGCCGCTGGGAGCGGGAGCGAGAGTGGGAGCGGGAGCGGCTTTCGGAGCGGGCGCGGGAGCGTTACTGGGAGTGGGAGTGGGAGCGACAATGGGCGGCTGTGTGGGTTTTGATACGGGTGCAGGCGCGGACGTTTGACTGTTTTTTACCTGCCTGCTTAATTCTGCCACCGTTTTCTGAAGTTCGGTTATTCGTTCCTGTATTTCCAAGGCGGCTTGCCGGGATTCTCTTCGAAGATTGATAAGTATGCCTGATAAAACTACCAGCGCAATCAGGATCAGGCTAAACAGCATGAAGTCGGGTTTGGTTGATGGAAATATACATAAACCCGGTCATCTAACCGAAATGCTGAAAATACGTAAGGGAATTATTAACAAATAAAAGAGACTTATAAACGGAACTGCTTAAATATCAACTTCCAGGTATACCGGGCAATGATCGCTGTGCTTCACATCGGGATAGATCTCCGCATCCTTTATTTTCTTTTTAAGCGGTTCGGTTACATTAATATAATCAATTCGCCAGCCTTTGTTTTGTAAACGCACGGAAGGGAAACGCTGACTCCACCAACTGTATCTGTGCGGTTCCGGATGCACCTCGCGGAAAGTGTCTATCCAGCCATTGCCAAATAGTTTGTCCATCCATTGCCGCTCTTCAATCAGGAACCCGGAAGAGTTTTTATTTCCCTTCGGATCGTGTATGTCTATTTCCCGGTGGGCAATATTGTAGTCACCGCAAAGAATCAGGTTGGGTGTTTTCTTTCGCAGACCTTCCTGGTACTGAAAAAACTCATCCAGCCACTGGTATTTATAGGTCTGCCGGAGATCACCAGACGTACCGGAAGGAAAATAGGCATTGATCAGCCTGGTATTGCCAAAATCAAGTTGTATCACTCTTCCCTCTTCATCACTCACGGCATGCCCGGTTCCGGTTTGGACATTGTCTGCTTTAATTTTTGAAAATACTGCCACGCCACTGTATCCTTTTTTCTGCGCACTGAACCAGTAATCGTGAAAGCCCAGGTCGCTGAGTAATTTGTGATCCACATCATCGCGATGTGCTTTTGTCTCCTGCAGGCAGATGATATCGGCAGGATCCGTTTTTAACCAGTCGATAAAGCCTTTTTTGATCGCGGCCCTGATTCCATTTACATTATAACTGATGATGCGCATACCTTTATTCTTTATTTTCACAGGCAATTTACTGCATGATATGGAAGCGAGCCAAACAAAACCGGAAATAGAACGCATCGTACCACCGAAAGAACATGTTTTCCTGGATGGCCCCAAGAGCAGGAGCTACGAACTGGGGTTCGCGTGGAAAGTATTCCGAGAATTTATCAGGGGTTTTAGAACCCTGCATTTTGTCGGCCCCTGCATCACTGTATTCGGATCGGCCCGTTTCAAGGAAGATCACCCGTACTACCGGGATGCGGTCACCTTTGGTCAAAAGATTGCCGAATTGGGATTTACCACTATGACCGGAGGCGGTCCGGGTGTGATGGAAGCAGCCAATAAGGGAGCGTTTGAGAATGGTGGTGTTTCCATCGGTTGCAATATTCAACTGCCATTCGAGCAGAAGCCAAACCCATACGTTCAGAAATCCATCACCTTCGAACATTTCTTTGTAAGAAAAACCCTGCTGGTAAAGTATTCCTATGCCTTCATCATCATGCCGGGAGGTTTTGGAACGATGGATGAGTTCTTTGAAACACTAACCCTGATTCAAACCAAAACGATCTCGCAGTTCCCGGTGGTTTTATTCGGGAAAGAATATTACAAGGAATTATGGGAATATATTCTTTACATGCAAAGCCAGGGAATGATCAGCCCGGAAGATATCGACCTGGTGCTGCTCACAGATGATATCGAAGAAGCCATGCGGCATATTCATGTATACATCAAGAAGAATTACACGGTGAAACCACGACGCAAATTGTGGTGGCTATTCGAGAAAAGATAAACGGGAGATGCAATTAGCCAATTGGTCAATTTGTCAATGAGCCAATACAATTACGGATGACGGATTACGGATGACGGATTACGAATGACGAATGGAGATGCGATTAGCCAATTAGTCAATTTGCCAATGAGCCAATGCAATTAGAATTACGAATGACGAATTCAATATGCCAAGGTGATTACGGCATTCACTCCCGCTCTCACTCCCGCTCCCGCTCCGAAAGCCGCTCCCGCTCCCGCTCTCGCTCCCGCTCTCGCTCTCACTCTCACTCCCGCTCCCTCTGGCCTCATTTATATTTTATCGGAATGAAATCAGTTCCACATCAAAGATCAGGGTGCTGTTGGGGCCGATCACAGCACTCACCTGGCGATCGCCGTAAGCCAGGTGCGGCGGGATAAAAAAGCGATACTTGCTGCCAACCGGCATCAATTGCAATCCTTCAATCCATCCTTTGATGACGGCATTCAGCGGAAAACTGGCAGGCTGCCCCCGCTTTACTGAACTGTCAAATACTTCTCCTGTAATGAGGGTGCCATGATAATGGCAGGTAACGGTATGGCGAGCAGTTGGTTTTTCACCGGTCCCTTCAGTCAATACTTCATATTGCAATCCACTGGGAAGAGAAACCACTCCTGCTTTCTTTGCATTCTCGGCCAGGAAATCCTGCCCTGCCTTCAGATTGGCGGCTGATTTTTCCGCCATCATTGCTTTGATCTTATCTGCTGCTGACATTATGATTTTATATTTATGTGACTATCAAGGAAATTGAACAATGGATTCAGGCATGAATGGTTAAGATCCCAATGATTTTCATTACAAAAATCACGAAACTCTTCTCTTCTAAGATCTCTTTTGTTATCATCGAGATATTCGTCCTGCAAAATCATATCAAGGTAAGAGTAGATCCTGGAATGATTTAATTTTTTTGGATAGGAGTCTACGCATTTTTCGTAATTCTGAAAACATTCTATTAGCTTTCTTTCAACAGCGATTTCTGCAAGAATATCTTCTAAGTTGCCATTTGACTGGTTATCTGGAAACAAAAACAATTCAATGTCTACACCAAAACTTTTGAAATCATTAAATATTTCCAATTTTCTTGCCTGCCAATCTGTATCACCATCAAGTATTAGTAAACTGGTTTTGTTGTTGTCAATACTATTTTCACGAATTGATGCTTTCAGTTTATTTTCGGACTTATATCCTGACCAACTGCCTAGTGGATCAAAATTTTCAGCTTGCAACTCGATTCCGAATCGCTTCAGTATAAAATCACGCAAAAATTTTTGATCCGATTTCCCTTCTACAAAAATCCTGAAGTTCATAGTGTTTATCTTAATTCACTATC
>JBGAHR010000109.1:0-5104 GCA_044226045.1 Chitinophagaceae bacterium | reverse complement strand
AATCGACTCAGTTCTGCCATTTTCAACAAGTTTTAATCGTTTAAAAATTGCTGAAAAACGGTCAACCGATTTCAGGCACCGACAGTTTGCGGTTGGCGGTTGGCGGGTATGGTCAACAATATATTTTTAATTTGGACTCTTGCGACCTAACCTTGCCTGAATAACAGAGTGACTTTACCTGTAACATATTCAACCAGCATGCGACCGTAAACTGACAAACCGCAAACTGCAAACCGCAAACCAACGTGAAACGAGAAACCTGAAACGAGAAACTGCTTAAAAAATCCCCTGCTCCAACACCTGTTCCCCTACCATAAGATCTATCTTCCATTTATTGCCGGCTTTGAAAAGGTTGAGTACCACTTTGAGGTTTTGCATGTCGGCACTGGCGGGTAACAGTTGGAACTGGATGGAGGTGGATGATTTACTTTCTTCGGGATATTCATAACGGCCATTCAATATGAAGGCCGGCATTCCCTCTACTTTTACAATAGTGTTCTTGATATGCCCGTAAACTTCTTTGAATCTTTCACTGGCCTGGTTAAAATCGGCAGATTCAAAAAGCTCGGCTTTCCAGTTATAGAGCTCGTGATGGGGGGTAGAATAATGAGAGACCACATTCACCAGGGCGCCGGGCACTTCAATTTTGGACCGGTAATCTACCCTGCTTTCTTCTCCTTTGATCCTGTCTCCCTGTATGTTACGGAACTTGTTAGGGTAGTCCTGGATCACTTTCTGGAGCGCCGAATTGGTATTGTTGCTGAACACGCCCTGCGAAAATGCCGGCAATGTTATAAGCAGAATGGCAAGCAAAGCGGTGCTTTTCATAGACGGGGATTTGTAATAAAGCTATAAAAAAGAGTCGGCCAGGGCAATAGGAAAAATACCTGCCCAAGACCGCACAATAAATGTTCCCGGCCACCGTTACCATAGGTACGATTGAACCTTAGAACCTAAAAACCAATATCAATGCAAAAAAACTCCATGTACTACGACACGCATCGCGCGAAGATCTGCAAGAACATCTACCGCCCATCTTCCAACATCACTCGTTTTGTCAAGAGTTTATTAGCGGTGATCCTGATTGGGCGCTCCCCTATCAGCGGCCACTCCTATGCCCGGCGTAAATAAATGCCGTGCGAGGACCAAGGTTTTATCTAACATGTACTTTTTGCTTATCAATAACTCTTAGCACTTACCTCTGAAACCACAATTGTATGTGCTCAGCCCTGTCCATACGACGGGGCTTTTTTATGCCTCACCCTGCCGAAATAAAAAACCCTCCCGGATAAACCAGGAGGGTTTGCAGATAACAGATCGTTGTTATTAGTTGCTAAAGCTTC
Source organism: Chitinophagaceae bacterium (assembly GCA_044226045.1). Lineage (GTDB taxonomy): Bacteria > Bacteroidota > Bacteroidia > Chitinophagales > Chitinophagaceae > Endoryza. The sequence goes on along the minus strand of JBGAHR010000109.1, from coordinate 3,761 downwards.
TTGACTGTCTTTCAAATCTTCTTTCCATTCCTGGAGGAAGAGCAGGACCGCCTCTTTGCTGCTGACCCTTACTGAGGTTATACGTAAAGGTGAGCAGGAAATATCTTTTCAGTACCAGTGAACGGGAGTCTTCGATGTAGTTATCACCCACGCTGCGGCTGATAGACTGGTTCTGGTTGAGCAGGTCGTTCACGGAAATCTTCAGCTCTCCATTCTTTTTCTTGAACAACTGGTGGGCAATGCTGGCATTCCAGAGAGGAATGGTTTGGTTGAAACCCTGGCCGCGGCCGGTATTCACATAGTAATCGAAATCGGTGGTAATTGTCCAGCTCTTCCAACCGAGATAAGTGAAGTCGGCCGAATAGGTTTGTGTATAGTATTTCTGATTGCGGCTTACGGTACCGGTCTGGAGTGAGTACCGTACATCATTATACGCCAGGCTGGCATTGATGCCGAAATTTACTTTCTGCTTGAAATCGAGGTTAATCCCTACCGATTGCGATACCACAAAGGTATTGGTGGTGTTCTTCTGGAAATCTTTCACAGAAGAGGTGTTTTGGTCAATCAGGCTCACATCTTTGTTGTACCGGATGCTGTTGTTGAAGTTAAAGTTGCTACCCTTCATTTTTTTAAGCGGCAGACCAAGCGTGATAAAGGAAGAAGTGTTCATCGCGCCATTCAGGTTAACAGGGCGGATGGTTTGAACCGGCCCACTGGTCTCGATGCTGTTAACAATCTTGTTCTGTGTATTGCTGAAGTTCAGGTTTACGTTGATAAACCGGAAGCTGGCCATGTTAAATGAATTGTATCGCAGGTTTACGTTGTTGCTGAACTCCTGTTTCAAAGAGGGGTTACCGGTAACGATCTGCAGCGGATTACTTACATCAGGCACATCCTGCAACTGCGAAATGCTGGGTTGATTGGTACGGCCGTTGTAGCGAAGGTTCAGGTTCTTACCCTGTTTGAAAGTGTACTGGAAAGTAGCAGTGGGGAAGAAGTTCACAAATCGCTGTTTCACGGTAGTGTCTTTGCCGGTGAGCGCTCTCACACTGCGGCTTTCGAGTTGAGACTGTTCAACCGCACCCCCGATTTGCCAGTTGTAAACCTTTGTCTGTACCCGGAAGTTGGCCCCGATACGATTGGCAATAAATGAATTTTCAAAATAGTTGGTCTGCGCGAGGTTGATCTGGTCATACTTGCCGCTGCTGTTATTGAAGTCATACACTTTCCTGTCGGAAGTATTCTGCCGGTTGGTATAGGCATAATTGATTTCTATCAGTTTGTTCAATCCCACCGGTTCAGTATAAGAAGCACTCACTACATTATTATGACTGCGTGTTTTTTGAGCAGATACCAGGTCCTGGTGGCGAACGTAATCTATGGAACCATCGGGCAGATAGAAGGTATAAGGAGACAGGTTGGTTCCGTTACCATCGCTATTGGTGATGGAGCTGTTATAACCCAAAGTCACCGTTCTGCCTATTTTGCCGAAGCGATGGCGATAAAGGATATTATTGTTAAAGGTCAATCCATCACGCACATTGTCATTTTTCGCGCTGCCGGAAATCGACTTATAATTCTGTGTTGGAGTGATGGAAAATGTATAACTGGTATCGAAGCTATGTGTTTCGGAATGTTGTGAAGTGAAGCTCGAGGTCAGAAGGATCGAGTTCATCGAGTCAATTTCATACTGCATCCGGAGGTTTACCCGATGGTTGTCGTTGATATTGTTCGACGCACCCAAGCCGGTTTGATTGGCTGTGGAGTCGTTGAAGAATGTCTGGCGATAGCTGCTTCTTTCATTTCTTGCATTGGAATTGGAATAGAAATAGCTGCCCTGCACATCCAGTTTGTTGGCGAACTTGTTCGTATAGTTGATACCGGCATTGGTTGCGCGGGTAATGCCACTGCCACCACCGCCGAAATTACCAAAACCTACTCCGCGCATTCCGCCACCGCCACCGAATCCGGCGCCACCACCGATACCGCCACCGCCCCTCGAACCGAATCCGCCGGCTGCGCTTACGATATCACTAAAGGAGAAAGTCTGTTTATTGATGTTGTTGGAACCCGCGAGGATCGACCAGCGCTGGTCGCCGTTAAACTTGTTAAAGCTTAGTGTGCTTTCATAGCGATCATCTGTACCATAACCACCCATGAACCGGCCGAAATAGCCATTCTTTTTATCTTTTTTGAGTTTGATGTTGATCGTCTTGGCACGGCTGCCATCATCGATTTTGGTAAACTTCGCCTGATCGCTCATATCATCGAATACCTGGATAGATTCAATCATATCCGCGGTAATATTCTTGGTAGCCAGTTTGGGATCGGTTCCGAAGAATTCCTTTCCATCCACGTACACTTTCTGCACGTTTTCGCCCTGGGCCGTCACGTTACCGTCTTTATCAACCGTCATACCCGGGATCTTTTTCAACACATCTTCCGCATTGGAGTTGGGTTTTACTTTGAAGGCATCGGCCTTGAACTCAACAGTATCTTTTTTGATCATGATTGGCGGAGCCTGCACCACTACTTCTTCCAGAGTGGTACCCTTTCGGTCCATGTAGATGGTCTTTACATCCACATTCGGAAAATCCCTTGAAATCATGAAGGTTTTGCTATAGGTGTCGTAGCCCTGGAAGCTGATCACCAGCTTGTAAATACCGGTGTCGAGGTCTTTTACTTCAAACTCACCTTTTGAATTGGCCACCGTATAGGTAACTACAGATGAATCCTTGGGGTTCATGATAGTAATCGTGGCGGCTGCCAGGCTTTCTTTTTTGGTGGTATCGGCCAGTTTTCCTTTTACGGTACCCAGGATACGGTTTTGGGCAAAACTGATGGAACTGATTCCTAAAAGCAAGAAACTCAATAACAAGTAAATCTTTCTCATATAAATTGTTGGGTCTAAATCCGGGTATTGGACGCCGCAAAGAAAGAAAACTTGTAATGCAAGAAAGAAATATTTCGTAGAAAAAGGGAGGGGGGTGATTATGGATTACGGATTACGAATTACGGATGACGAATGGAAATGCAATTTGTCAATCTGCCAATTGGTCAATGAGCCAATAAAATGACGGATTACGGATTACGGATGGCGGATGACGAATGGAAATGCAATTTGTCAATCTGCCAATTGGTCAATTAGCCAATAAAATGACGAATTGCGGATTACGGATGGCGAATTACGAATGGAAATGCAATTTGTCAATCTGCCAATTGGTCAATCACTGTTGTCCGGAGAAAGTGTCGAAGTCCAACCTATTAAGCTGAAATAATCATCTTTTTGCCACTTTTTGAGAAATGAGCCCCCCTTTGTGTTTTGATATACCTTTTCAAGGGATTCAGTCGTCATAGGTAAATCTCTGACGGGACTTTTTTTGTTTCGCCAAAAAAAGTCCCACAAAAAAAGGCGACCAAGGCCGATATACAGCCCGGTTACCGTGGCCTATCGCCCAGCCTCGGTTCTTCGGTGGTGAACAGCGATAGAATAAAGCCCGGCTATTGTTTAAATTCAGTTTGCTGTTTATAGTTAGCGGTTTGCTATTCATTGGCAAATTGGCTCATTGGCTCATTGACCAATTCTTCCCTCAGCGCTTTCCCCGGACAACAGTGATTATACCATCTCTGACATCCCCAAAAAAATAAAGCAGCCTTACGGGGCTGCTTTGACCAAAACTAACTGCTTATGAAAACTCTTGCGCTATTGCTTATTTGCTATTCTTTGCTTGCTATCCTATCAACACTGTAAAGAAACATTA
>JBGAHR010000035.1:0-45869 GCA_044226045.1 Chitinophagaceae bacterium | reverse complement strand
GTTGGTAACCATAGTATGGTTATATCTCGAAATCCTTCGTCTCCTCTCCAAATTTGCCGGAAGAAAATAAGAGGCAATTGGTTAATTAGTCAATTTGACAATAAAAGAGAAACGCGAGACTCGCCATAGAATGTGAGTTTCGCGTTTTGCGTTTATAGTTGGTTTGGGGTTGGCAGTTTGCGGTTTGCAGTTAACTCGATTGGCAAATTGACTAATCACTGATGTCTGGGGAAAACGCTGAGAGCGCAATTGGTCAATAAGCCAATGGGCCAATTTGCCAATTGACAGGACACAGAATACTTTCAACTGCAAATCCGGAGATAACGAGAAAAAACTCCATAGCTGAATCACAACAATTGCCGGGCTTTATTCTACCGCTGTTCACCACCGAAGAACTAAATGAATTAGTCGCTCCCGCTCTCACTCCCGCTTACAAAAGGGGGCTCATTTCTCAAAAAGTGGCAAAAAGATGATTGTTTCAGCGTAGCATCAGGGATTCCCTGAATTTCCCGGACAACAATGATTGACCAATTGACGAATTGACAAATTGACGAATTGTATTCCATCCGCCATTCGTAATCCGTAATCCTTAATTGTATTGGCTCATTGACGAATTGGCGAATTGGCCATTTGCTTTCCTACCATCCGTCTCCGTCCATCATGTTGCCGAGGCCACCGAGGATGCTTCCCTCCTCTTTACGACGGAATCCGCCATAGGAAATGATACGGCTGGCCAGCCTGCTGATAGGCAGGGTTTGAATCCAGACCTTGCCGGGCCCTCTCAGCGTGGCGAAAAAGAGACCTTCCCCGCCGAACAGGGTATTTTTAATACCGCCGACAAACTGAATATCGTAATCTATAGTATGTGTATAAGCCACCAGGCATCCGGTATCAATCCTCAACATTTCTCCCGGTTGTAACACTCTTTCGAAGACGTGTCCACCCGCATGCACAAAGGCCATTCCGTCGCCTTCCAGTTTTTCCATGATGAATCCTTCGCCGCCAAACAGGCCGGTACCCAATTTTCGCTGGAATTCGATACCCACACTCACCCCTTTGGCTGCGCAAAGGAAAGCGTCTTTCTGACAAACAATTTTTCCTCCCAATACCAGGAGATCAAGCGCTATGATCTTTCCGGGGTACGGTGAGGCGAAGCTTACTCTTTTCTTGCCATTGCCCACATTGGTAAAGGCCGTCATGAACAGGCTTTCGCCGGTCAGCATGCGTTTGCCGGCAGACATCAGCTTGCCCAGGAAACCGGTATTCTGGCGGGATCCATCTCCAAAGATGGTTTCCATCTGGATACCGTCGTCCATCATCATGAAAGCCCCGCTCTCGGCCACGGCCGTTTCCTGCGGATCGAGCTCAATTTCCACGTATTGCATTTCTTCACCATAGATCTTATAGTCTATTTCGTGATTCGTTCTCATTTGACATATTTTTTATGAAGATAGCAAAGATATGGGCCGGTTAAAGACAAGTTGACGAACGGTTTATCGTCCAATCACTATTCGCTGTAAATTAACAGTGCAACAAAACAAAAACTGCTTGTATGAAACGAAAAATCCTGGGTGTACTACTACTCACCCTTCCTACCTTGCTGATGCAGGCACAGACCAAACTGGTCGAGAAGGTCACCAAAAAAGGCTCGGAGCTGGTTATCCCTTACGAAAAGTATCAACTGGCCAATGGGCTTACCCTCATCGTGCATGAAGATCACAGTGATCCTGTTATTCATGTAGATGTCACCTACCATGTGGGCTCCGCCCGTGAAGAGATCGGCAAATCCGGGTTTGCCCACTTCTTTGAGCATATGATGTTCCAGGGAAGTGACCATGTGGGAGATGAACAGCATTTCAAGATTGTTACCGACGCGGGAGGCACACTGAACGGTTCGACCAACCGCGACCGCACAAACTATTACGAAACTGTTCCCAGCAACCAGCTGGAAAAGATGTTATGGCTGGAAGCCGACCGCATGGGCTTTTTACTGGATGCGGTTACCCAAAAAAAATTCGAAATACAGCGTTCAACAGTAAAGAATGAAAGAGGACAGAATTACGACAACCGTCCCTATGGACTGGCCGGTGAAATCGCTGCCAAAAACCTCTATCCCTACGGACACCCTTACTCCTGGCTGACCATCGGCTATGTGGAGGACCTGAACAAAGTAGATGTGAACGACCTCAAGAACTTTTTCCTTCGCTGGTACGGTCCCAACAATGCCACTTTAACCATCGGCGGAGATGTAAAAGCAGCAGAGGTTGTGAAACTGGTAGAGAAATATTTCGGTTCCATCCCCAGGGGTCCTGAAGTGAACCCGGTTAAACTGGCACCGGTTCAACTGGAAAGCACCCGCTATGTAAGTTATACCGACAACTACGCCAGGACACCCCAGTTGCGAATGGTGTTTCCCACTGTTCCGCAATATCATCCCGATATGGCCGCGCTGGCCTGCCTGAGCCAGGTGCTCGGTGGTGGTGGCGGTGGTGGCCGCGGCGGCGGTGGCGGCGGCAATCGCAATTCCATCTTCTACCAACTCCTTATCAAGGAACAAAAAGCCCTGCAGGCCAGCGCCAACAGCGGCCTGAGCGAACTGGCAGGTGAGTTTACCATTTCCATTACCCCCTACCCGGGAAAATCACTGAAAGAAATGGAAGACCTCGTAAAATACGCGCTGACTGAATTTGAAAAGAGAGGAGTAACCGATGAAGACATTGAAAAATTCAAAGGAAGCTATGAAAGCGGAGCCATCAATGGCCTGGCAAGTGTATCCGGTAAAGTAACACAGCTCGCCGCTTTTGAAACTTTTGCCGGCAATCCCAATATGATCGGACAGTTGCTGAAGATGTACACTTCTGTTACCAGGGAAGATGTGATGCGCGTATATGAAAAGTACATCAAGAACAAACCATCCGTTGTGCTCAGCATTCTCACCAAAGGCCAGGAAGGTCTGGTAGCCGCTCCGGACAATTACAAGATCGATCCCAGCAAATATGTTGCTCCCGACTATGGCTATGCCGGATTGAAATACGCCAAAGCAAAAGATAATTTTGACCGCTCGAAAATGCCCGGCAATGGCGCAAACCCGGTGGTAAATGTTCCTGCTTTCTGGAGAAAGGACTGGGCCAATGGGATCAAGTTTATCGGAACCGAAAACACAGAAGTGCCGTTGGTTACCTTAACGCTTTCCATGCCCGGCGGTCATATTCTGCAGGCCAACCATAAAGACAAAGTCGGACTGGCGAATATGTTTGCAGACATGATGAATGAGGATACCAAAAACTACACCGCTGAACAATTCTCCCTCGAGTTGCAGAAACTGGGAAGCTCGGTGAGAGTTGCCAGTGGAACCGACGAGATCGTTTTCACTGTCACTTCGCTGAAGAAAAACCTGCCGAAGACACTCTCCCTCCTTGAAGAAAGACTGTTCAACCCCGTATTCAAAGAAGATGCCTTCAAATTGCGTAAACGCCAGGCGCTGGAAGGATTGAAACAGGCCAAATCACAGCCCGCTGCCGTTGCCAGCAATATCATCGCCAAAATCAACTATGGCGAAAATCATATCCTGGGTCTGAGCCCCGAGGGAACGGAGACTACACTCAACAATATTACGCTTGCTGATATTGAAGATTACTTCAAAAACAATATCAGTTCCAAAGATGCCAAGGTGGTAATCGTGGGAGATGTCAAAGAAACCGAGATCCTTCCTCAACTGGAGTTCCTGAAAAAACTTCCGAACAAAAAAATCGAAATGCCCGTTGTCGACGCCAAACCCAAGGCAACGGATCAGTCGAAGATTTATCTCGTAGACATTCCAAAAGCGGCACAAACAGAGTTCAGAGTGGGTTACGCAACCGGGCTGAAATACGACGCCACCGGGGAGTTCTATAAAGTGGGATTGATGAACTATACACTCGGAGGATCTTTCAACAGTCGTTTGAACCTGAACCTGCGTGAAGACAAAGGCTGGACCTACGGAGCCCGCTCCGTGGTGGATGGAGACGACCTTGGCGGAGATTTTGAATTCAGCAGCGGAATCCGTGCGGATGCTACCGACAGCGCGCTGAAAGAAGTAATCGGCGAATTGAAAAATTATGCGGCCAATGGAATCAATGAAGAGGAATTACTGTTCATGAAAAACGCAATTGGACAGCGCGACGCCCTTCGTTATGAAACCGGCGCACAGAAAGCTGCCTTTATTTCCCGGATACTTGATTATAATCTGCCTGCCAATTACGTGCAGACTCAAAACAAGATCCTGAAAGCGATCACCAAAAAAGAAATTGACGCGCTGGCCAAAAAATGGATCCACCCTGATCAACTCAATATGCTGCTGGTAGGCGACAAAGCCAAGATTCTTCCCGGCCTGCAGAAAATGGGCTACCCCATCATCGAACTGGATTCAGAAGGAAGAGAGGTGAATGAGAAGAAGAAAGCGTTTTGACCGTTTTAAGCGTTTCACGTTTCGCGTTTAATGTTTAACGTTGAACCAAATGGATGTCAAGCCACCCCTTACCTAGAAAGTTCATTGGAAATAAAAAATAACAGCCCCGCGATTGCGGGGCTGTTTTGTTATACTTCGATTAAGATTATTCTTTAATAAAAATCCTGGGAGTTGATTTCCTTCAACGTTAAACGTGAAACGTAAAACGATAAACGTCCCTATTTCGCCCCCAGCAATCTCGGGAACAATTTCTTTCCCTGTATCAGTCTAACGATCAGCATTACCAGTATCAGTAAAAAGAATAGAGGACCGGTGAAGCCGAGCAGGGCCACCCATTTGGTTCCATAGAACTTACTCATGGGTCGACGCAATCTTTCCGACACCAGGTACATGGAAGGAACCAGCAACAGGGTCATAAAGAATGCGAATATCAAACCGAAGATCAGCGTCCAGGACAGGGGTCCCCAGAATACCACGCTATCGCCACCCAGGAAGATTCTGGGATTGAGGCGTTCCAGGAAACTGATCCAGTCGATATTCAGTCCGATCGCCAGAGGCAGCAGACCCAGGATGGTTGCCAGCGCAGTCAGCAATACAGGGATGATCCTGATCTTACCCGCCTGAATAACCGCTTCCTTGGTTTTCATACCTCGCGAGCGAAGTTCGTCTGTGAATTCAATCAGCAGGATGGCGTTCTTCACCACAATACCTGCCAGACCAACCACACCCAGGGCTACGAAGATGGTGGACATCGTCATACCGGTGATGGCAAAGCCCAACAGCACCCCGATCACACTGAAGAAGATTTCGGTCAATACTATGAAAGGCTTGCTCAGCGAGTTGAACTGCAATACCAGGATGAAGAAGATCAGCCCCAGCGCAATGAACAACGCTGATCCAAGGAAACTTAAGGTTTCCTGCTGTTCTTCCTGCTGACCTGTTTGCCGGATGATAACCCCATCGGGTTTTCCTTTAAAGCTGGCGATGGCCTTGGCCACATCGAGGTTGATGCGGTTGGGATCGGCGTTCTCAGGTATGTTTGAATAAATCGTAATCATCCTTTTCAGGTTCTTCCTCTTTACTCCACCAAGGGTATTATTGTATTCAAATTTCACCACATTGCTGATGGGAACCTGGCGGATCTGTCCTGTACTGAAATCACGATAGGTGATTTTCATATTCTGCAGATCGCTGACATTATTACGAACCTGGTCGGTGTATCTGATTTGAATCTTGTACTCATCTTCTCCGTCTTTCAGCTTACTCGCTTCCCGACCGAAGAGTGCCGTTCTCAATTCCGACCCGATTTGCAAAGTACTCAATCCCTCTCTCAAGGCTCTTTCCCGATCGATGGTGAGGGTGAGTTCAGGCTTGGTTACGTCCACATCCAGTTTCAGTTTCTCCACACCCGGTACATTTACACTATCGAGAAAATTCTTCAGGTTAACGGAGGTACGAACGATCTGATCAAAATCTTCTCCGACTACTTCGATATTTACCGGTGCACCCGAAGCAGGTCCGTTCTGCTGACCCTGTAAGGATATCTCGGCACCCGGAATATCTTTGATCACTTTTCGCAAGGAATCAACAATAACCGAGGTCTTCTGTCCGTGTCGCTTTTCATATTCCACAAAAGATATCTGAATACGACCCAGGTGGGGCTGTGTACCCTTTTCTCCCCCGAACGGATCGGTGGCACCGACAGCCACGTTGGAGATAATGGATTCTACGATTGGATTGTCCTTACCCAATACTTTGAACACACGATCTTCCATCAACTTGGTGACGCTGTCGGTTACTTTCGTTTGCGTACCCACGGGCATCTTCACATACACATACACAATCGGAGGGTCACCTGTAGGGAAGAAAGATGTTTTTGTACGTCCGCTAAACACAGATACACCCAACGCTCCTGCCGCTACAACAAACAAGGCAAATACACCCACGATCAACCAGCCGGGTCTTCTGCCCCGAAGCGCCCAGCGGAGTGAAGATTCATAGTGACTCATCAACCAGGGCAAGGCTTTATTCTGGAAACGGTGAATAATACCGTTCAGGATAAACCTGTTAAATATGATTAGTGCAGCAAGTATGAGCAGAAAATTTCCGAACGCAATAGCACCCAGCAGATCAGATACTAAACCGATACCCACCAATGCCCAGAACCATTTCTTTTTGAACAAAGCGCTCTTTGGCTCGGGATCGGGGTAATACTCAGGCTTCATGAAGGTGGTAGCAAATACCGGGTTGATCAGGAATGCCACGATCAGTGAAGCACTGAGAGTAAGTATCAGGATCGCCGGCAGGTAAATCATGAATTTACCAATGAGGCCAGGCCAGAACAACAATGGCACAAACGGTGCAAGCGTCGTTACGGTACCGGATAATACCGGCTTCCATACTTCCGTAGCGGCTTCTTTGGCTGCCAGTTTTACGGGCACTCTTCCATTGGCAAAAATCCGGTGCGTATTCTCAATGACCACGATGGCATCATCCACAATAATTCCCAAACCAAACAACAAACCGAACAGCACGATGAAGTTCAGCGTGATGGTTGTTCCCACAATAACATTGGCCGCCGGAATAAATATAAACGCAACAAATACACTCAATGGCACACTCAACGCCACAAAGAAGGCATTGGATACGCCCATGAAAAACATCAATACAATCAATACCAGCAGGAAGCCGATCACGATGGTGTTGATCAGTTCGCGGAAGTTGGTCTTGGTGGGCGTACTCTGATCGCCATTCACCGTAACCTGCAGTTCCCTGGGGAACTGATTCTTCTTCATATCCTCGATGATGGCGTGAACCTTCTCGGAAGTAGCGATCAGGTTTTCACCCGCTCTCTTTACAATCTGGAGGGTGATCGTATTCACACCATTTACTCTTGAATAACTCTCCTGCTCCTTCGCGGTATCCACAATACTCGCAATATCTTTCAGGTTGATAGGCTGACCATAGATATTCTTGATCACCACTCCTTCGATATCGCGGGCCTGAATGAACTGTCCCCTGACCTGGATGGTAGGTTGCATGGTACCGATCTTGATATTACCGGCACTGATATCGCGGTTTTCATACGCAATAGCATTCGAGATATCGGTAAACCCGATACCGGCTGCTTCCATTTTAAACTTGTCGACATTGATCTGGATCTCTCTTTCCGGAGCACCGGCCAGGTCGGCACGGGTGATTTCCGGAAGTTCTTCAATCCTGTCCTGGAGATCTTCGGCATACTTCTTCAGCTTCAGTGGGTCGAAGTTGCCGGCCACGTTCACGAACATTACCGGAAAATCTGAAAAGGCCACTTCAATCACATCCGGCTGCTGGGTAAGATCCTGCGGCAGGTCTGTTTTGGCTTTATCAACTGCGTCTTTTACTTTTTGCTTGGCCAGGTCAACGGGTACACTGGTTTCGAATTCCACGAGGATGCTGCTGAAATCCTGGATAGAGGTACTCTTGATATTACGGATTTTAGCTCCGCTAATACCTTTCAACTGCTTTTCGATAGGCCTGGTCACCAGGTTCTCCATATCTTTTGGAGAAGTACCCGCATAGATCGTCGAAACATAGATCTGCGGGATCACGATGTCGGGATAGTTCTCCTTCGGTAACGAAGTGAAGATATTCAACCCCCACAAAGTGATGATGATCGTGGCTACATATGTTACGGTGGCATTATCGATCACCCAGGCAGTTGGCTTGAACTTTTTCAGGTGCTCGATGATGATATTTTTTTTACTCATTGTTGATCGTATTTAAAACTGAATCCTGCCTTTGCTTTTTTCCTGCTCCCGGCAATTGTTATTCAACTGATACAGGTTGTCCGTCATATACACTCTGGAAACCCTGGGTGATCAGCTTGTCGCCCGCCTTTAATCCTGATTTCACTTCTATCTGCTCACCATAAATGGACCCTACTGTTACCGGACGCTTACGAGCGATGGATTTTCCATTTTCTGCTGACAAAACATAGACAAACTTTCCATTCTCGTCATTTTGCAGCGTAGTCATGGGTATTACAATGGTGTTTGTGGCGGCATAGTCGCGAATTTTCACGGTTGCCAGCAGGTTCGGCTTCAGGGAAGCATCCTGCGGGATCCTTGCTTCGGCAGTAATGGCTCTTGAGTTGGCATTTACAGACTGGCCTACAAAAGAGATGGTTGAAGTGAAGGTCTTGCCCAGGTCTGTTACTTCGATAACCACCGGCGTTCCTTTCTGAACGGAGCCCAGGTAATTTTCCGGCACATCTACCACTGCTTTGAGTCGTGAGTTGTTGACAATCCGAATCTGTCCACCATTCAGGGCAGCAGTTGTGGGAGCAAACAATTCTCCTACTTTAAGATTCAACTGATCGACCACGCCATTCACATCCGCATAAACCTGTGTCTGATTCAACTGTTCTTTCGCCATTCTCACATTTTCGAGGGCAGTTGATAATTGTCCTTCGAGATAATCCACCTGTCCTTTTGAATTGATCACATCTACCTGCGTACCGATTCCCTGGTCCAGCAGGCTTTTCTTACGATTGTAGATATCCTTAGCCACGTTCAGCTGTGAACGAACGGTATTAGCCTGCTGTTCGGCTGCTGCTACCTGTTGTTGCGCCAGCACGCCATCGAGCGTGATCAGCAACTGGCCTTTTTTCACCACATCGCCCAGTTTAATATGAATGGATTTCACCTGTCCACCCATTCCTCTTGGCGCTACATAAGAAACGTCTTCTGCATCCACCTTGCCTCTGAGGTCGATGTAGTGCGTGAAATTTTGTTGAGTGAGGGTCGTTACGGAAACAACTTTTGAAGAAGTAACTGCTGTAGTATCGAGCTTTGCAATTTCCTCTTCGAGTTTTTTGATTTTTTCGTTCAGACTGGTTTGTTCTCCTTTCAGCTTTTGCAGGGATGCTTTCTTTTCAGCCAGGGTTCCTTTCTCCTCTTTATTTCCTCCGCAAGCGGCCAGCAACAAGATTGCAACGAAAGCTGTACCGGTTAGTTTCAAAATATTCGACATACTATGGTTTTTATTGATCATTCAATTGTTTTACAGTTTTCCCAGGGCTTTGAGGTAATCGATCCTGGCTACTACCGCATCGTACAGAGCGGTGATATAATTGGTTTGTGCCAGTTTCAAATCGGCCTGTGCCGTATTGATCTCGGTTTGAGAGCCGGTACCTACCTCATATTTTTTCTTGGTTTGCTGATACACGTTCTCCGCCAGCGTCATATTCTTTCTTTGATAATCCAGCGAGCCGATAGCGGTGTTGAAATTGTTACGGGCCACCACTACTTCATTATCGATGTTGTTCCGCATGTTCTCCAGTTGATCATTCGTTCTTTGCAGATCGATCTTTGCCTGCTGGATCTTTGAGCGGGTATAGAATCCATTGAAAATGGGCACCTGGATACTGGCATTGATCGATGATATGGTAAACCAGTCACCGCTGCCGAAGAAATTCCATTTGTTACGCTGCGCGTTCTTGGCGTAGTTTCCGCTGAGTGAGATAGTGGGTATCAGGCTTAACTTATACCGGCGAATATTAAACTCATTCAGCTTCTGACCCAGTTTGGCATATTTGTAGTCTTTGCGATCGTCGTAAGCATAGTCCTGCGCTTCGAGCATGCCTTCCATCAACTGGGCATCGCTGAGTGTATCAGTGAGCACCAGCTCGTCTTTAACCGGCATGCCCATCAGTACTTTCAATCCATAATATCCGTTCGACAACTGGTTTAATGCACGATTCTTTTCGGTTTGCAGGTTAGATAACTGAACGGTCACTTTATCAACATCCAGTTTTTCCGCGAACCCGCTTTCGAAAATCGCGCGTGTATCTTTTTGCAGCTTGGTCAGCCGATCGATATTGGTGTTCAACAGATCGATCTGTGTCTTACCCACTATCAGCTGATAATATATCTTGTAGATATTCGCACGAATCTGCTCGTCCACCACTTCTGCTCCTGCATTTCTGAAATCAAGCGAAGTCTGTCTTGCCTGCAGCCCTACGAAAACCTGTCCATCGAACAGGAGTTGGGTCAGCGAAGCGCCAACTGTGGCGCTGTACTTGGTTCCGAACTGGGCCGGGATGAAACCAAAATCGGAAGGCATGGTAATCGGGTTGCCGTTTCCATCTTTCACCCCTTCATCGATCAGTACCTGGTAGGTAGCCGGAGAGATGAAGTTTGGAATCACCTGTGTGGCAATATTGGGGTTGTAGGTGGTGGATAGCGATCCGTTCAGCTTCGGAAAGGCGGCTGCCGTGATCTCCCGGTTCTGCGCTTCCTGGTACCGGATATCCAGCAGGGCATTTTTCACCTGGAGATTGTTCTTCCTGGCATAATCAATTACCTGCTGAACAGACATCTCATGGCGTTGCGGCTGGGTCGTATCCGACTTGGCCTTTGGCGTGGTGGCTGGTTGCTGTGCTGTCGCTGACAGCGCTGAAAATGATCCGATCAGTATCATCCAAACAACATATACTCTTCTATTTCTCATTAGAACTTATTTTTTTATGAAACTCTTGTTTGTATTTCTGTATTTGCTTGTGCCCTTTGATCGTTGACAAACCATATACATAATGTTCAATGATCTCCATCGCGACTTCTGCCGGATGGTATTTTCTTACCGGAAAAAGATCAAGGTTAAAGGTCAGCATCATGGTTTCCAGTCGAAACTTTGCCATCACATCCACATTCAGTTCCGGCCGGTAGAACTCTTCCCTTATTCCCCTTTCAATATTATCGGCAATGATCTTGCCCAGGTACTGGTGCTTATGTCTTTCAAATCTTTGAAAAGCCTTGAAATGAAATTTTTCAAGGTCATACAGCACCATTGGATTGATTGTTCTGAGCTGTTCGGCGATTTTTTCCATCGTTAAAAAGATCTCATGAATAGCGTCTTTGGCATCTGCCGAACATCGGGCACAATCTTTTTCCAGATTGGTGACTTCTCCATCTACTACCGCATCCACCAGTTCATCCTTATCTGCATAAAACTGGTAGATCGTTTTCTTGGAAATCCCCAACTGAGCTGCTATATCGTCCATCGATACCGACCGGACGCCGTAACGCATGAACAATTCATGTGCCTTAACCTGTATACGTTCCCGTGTTTCCATATTTCATCGAAAAATCGGAGCAAAACTATGGAAACTTATTTCGTTGTCAAAGTTTCCATCATTTTTTTTAGCCACTTATACAATGAAAACGGGGTTAACAATTGTTTGTTTACCTGGAGTGAAATTGTTTTGTCATCCCCTTGACTTTGTTTTATTCTTAACCGTTGCGTAAAGCAGGCCATCGGGGTTCAATTCCTTTTCCCTTAATTTTGAACCAAATAAGCAGCATCATGAAACCAAAATCGGCCCTTCGGAAGATCTTTCAGTATTTTCTGCAGGGATTGATCATACTCGCGCCAATCGGCATTACGGTTCTCGCTGTGACCAGCCTTTTCAATTTTATTGATAACATTCTTCCTACTCTTATTGAGAATATCGCGCCGAACCTGTTAAGGAATGATGAAACCGGCCAACCCGTCAAGATTCCGGGTATCGGGTTCATCCTGGTTGTATTGATTGTCATTGGAGTAGGCTATATCTCCTCATCGTTTGTAGTTGGCCGGATGGTGGAACTATTTGACAAAATCCTTGAAAGAACACCAGGCATCAAACTGATCTATACCACCGTGAAGGATTTTGTAGAAGCGTTTGCGGGTAACAAAAGAAAATTCGACCGGCCGGTATTGGTCAGCGTAGAAGGTAATGACCTGTGGCGAATAGGATTTATTACACAGGAAGAACTCGACAAATTTGGCCTGAAGGATTATGTGGCGGTTTACCTTCCACAATCCTATGCGTTTGCGGGACATTTATATTTTGTCAAAAAAGAACGGATAAAGGTCCTCAATGATATTACCCCTGCCGATGCGATGAAATTCGCTATCTCCGGTGGGGTGGCCGAAATCGATGAAGAATTAAATAAAGCTTCCGCCCCAACCTCTTCAACAACATAATTCATTCAGCAATGAAAAAAATGGTTACCGCCGGCTTTTTGCTGGCGCAGGCCCTGCTATGCCAGGGATGGGGTTTCTATGCGCATAAAAAGATCAACTACCTCGCGACTTTCTTATTGCCGCCGGAGATGATCGTTTTTTACAAGAAAAACATCTCTTTTATCAGCGAACATGCCGTTGATCCCGACCGGAGAAGATACGCGGTATTGCAGGAAGGGCCCAGGCATTATATCGACCTGGATCATTACGGCGCTTATCCATTTACCGATCTGCCGCGTTCCTGGAAAGACGCGGTGACCCGCTTTGGTTCCGACAGTCTCGCGGCACATGGAATCGTTCCCTGGCATATCAGGTTTATGTTTGAGCGGTTGACGGAAGCATTCAAACAAAAAAACGCTGCAAGGATTCTCAAACTGTCGGCTGAAATCGGTCACTATATCGGCGACGCCCATGTTCCGCTGCATACGAGCTCCAATCACAATGGCCAGAAAACAGGGCAGCATGGCATTCATGGTTTTTGGGAAAGCCGCATTCCTGAATTGCTGGCGGAAAAGGAATGGGATTTTTTTATCGGGAGAGCCGCTTTTATAGGAGATGTGCAGGCATTTGCCTGGAACTGTGTACTCGAAAGCGCTCTTCAATCGGATTCCGTGTTATCCATTGAAAAAAATCTTTCGGCTATATTTTCAGCAGATCTGAAATACTCCATGGAAGAAAAATCAGGGCAACTGGTAAAACAATACTCCGAAAGCTACTCCAGGCAATACAACCAATTGCTGAATAATATGGTTGAAAGAAAAATGAAGAAGGCAGTCTTTGCAGTTGCCAGCATTTGGTATTCGGCATGGGTACAGGCCGGCAAACCTGATTTGCAACAGTTGTCTGCGCCCATGTTCTCGCATACCGATTCCACAGAATGGAGTTTGCTTTCTCTGACCTGGTTTCGTTCCAAACCGGGAACGAACAGTTGTGAATGAACGGTTTGAAAACGAGCTCCTGATTCTGGTACTTTTTGGATAGTTTTGTTATCCCTTTCATCAAAACAGTGTACAGTGGTGTTAACAGAAAAAAAAGTAGTACATAATTTCAATTCAGGGCCGAGTGTATTACCGCAGGAAGTGTATCAACAGGCCAGTGAAGCCATCCTCGAATTTCAAAACAGCGGTTTATCCATTCTCGAGATCGGACATCGCACGGAATTGTTTCAGGCGGTGATGGATGAAGCCAGGGCCCTGGTGAAAGAAATCATGCAGCTGGATGATGATCATGAAGTGCTTTTTTTACACGGAGGCGCTACTACCCAGTTCATGCAAATTCCCATGAACCTGCTGGAGGAGGGAAAGATCGCATCGTATACCGACACGGGCACCTGGGGTTCCAAAGCCATCAAGGAAGCAAGGCTGTTTGGAGAAGTTTGTGTAGCCGGTTCCACGAAGGAAAATAATTACACCAGCATTCCTAAAAATCTGTCGGTAGATCCACGCTCTGTATACCTGCATATTACCACCAACGAAACGATCGCTGGTACGCAATGGAAAAAAATCCCTTACGACTGCGGTACCGAGCTTGTGGCAGACATGAGCAGTGATATTTTCAGCCGGACACTCAACTTCAACAAATTCGGATTGATCTATGCCGGTGCGCAGAAAAACATGGGAGCTGCCGGTGTGAACCTTGTTGTGGTCAATAAAAACATATTGGGTAAAATAAGCAGACCCATTCCTACTATTCTCGATTACAGAAACCATATCAAAGAGGGCAGCATGCTCAATACCCCTCCGGTATTCGCGGTATATGTAGCGATGCTGACCATGAGATGGTTGAAAAGAAACGGCGGCATAGCTGCGATGGAAAAGCTCAATGAGGAGAAAGCAGCGTTGTTTTATTCAACCCTCGACAGCCTTCCGGTTTTCCGCGGACCGGTGGCTGTAGAAGACCGCAGTACCATGAATGCCGTTTTTGTATTGAATGATCCCTCCCTGGAAAAAGAATTTCTGCAGCTTTGTAAAGAAAATAATATGGTAGGTGTAAAAGGACATCGCAGTGTGGGCGGATTTCGGGTGTCGATGTATAATGCGCTCACATTGGAGAGTGTCAGGGCCATTACCGGGCTGATGAAAGATTTCGCTCAACGGAAGGGCTGAGTCAGTCTGTCAGGCATTCCAATCATCTACAAAATCGATTTCCTGTGTATATTTTGCCGGTTTTGGGGAATAACAACTGTTCATAAACCCCTGCTCAAATCCTGCGTCGGATGTTAAATCTATCCGTTAACTTGCAGCCTCATTAAATGTTGTAGAAACGGCATGGCGATTATCTCTCCTTTCCGGGCGCTCAGACCCCAGGCAGCGCTGGCTTCCAAAGTGGCATCGCGTCCATATGATGTGCTGAATTCAGCAGAAGCGCGTGACGAAGCAAAAAACAACCCGGATTCATTTTTACATATTACAAAGTCGGAGATCGATCTCCCGGAAAATATAGACATACATTCCCAGCAGGTTTACGACAAAGCAAAGGAAAACCTGGAGGCATTTATACAGTCGGGTAAGCTCTTCCGGGAGTCTAAACCCTGCTATTATATTTATATGCTGGTGATGAACGGACGCAGCCAGACCGGCCTGGTTTGTGCCAGTTCCGTAAATGACTATGAAAAAGGTATTATCCGCAAACATGAGTTTACCCGTCCGGAAAAAGAGCTCGACCGAATCAACCATATTAAAACCAGTGGGGCACAAACGGGCAATGTATTTCTTGCTTACCGAAATGTAGCGGCCATCGATGCGATCATCGAGCTTTGGAAAAAATCGCATAAACCCGACTATGATTTTGTAGCGGAAGACCAGATTACGCATACCATCTGGGTGGTAGATGATGATAACATCATCGAAAGCATCACGCATCTTTTTGCGACTAAAGTTCCACATACCTATATTGCCGACGGGCATCATCGGGCAGCCTCCGCCGCGAAAGTGAGGAAGGCATTAGGGAAAAAAGCGCCCGAATCAGCTAACTATTTTCTCACTACCCTATTTCCTGCAGACGAATTACGCATCCTTGACTATAACCGGGTTGTTAAAGACCTGAACGGTCAGGACGAAGAGGAACTGATCAGCAATCTGCACGACGATTTTGATGTAACCTTAATGGGAGATGAAGCTTACAGACCCGAACACCTGCACGATTTCGGGATGTATCTCAACCACAAATGGTATAAGCTGACGGCCCGTCGCGACAGCTATTCCAATGATCCGATCGGAGTACTGGATGTTACTATTCTTTCCCAGACCGTATTATCAAAAATCCTGGGTATAAAAGACCAGCGTACCGACAAAAGAGTGGATTTTGTTGGCGGTATCAGGGGCCTGAAAGAATTGGAGAAAAGAGTGGATAGTGGAGAAATGGCTGTGGCTTTTAGCCTCTACCCTGTTTCCATTCAGCAATTATTCGATATTGCCGATACCGGCGAGGTCATGCCACCCAAAAGCACCTGGTTTGAACCCAAACTTCGCGATGGACTACTTACTCACCTGATTTATTAATAAAAAAGCCCCCTGGCACCGGGGGCTTTTTACATTTTATTGCCATTTCATCCACTTGCATTTCTCTACCTTTGGCGCATATGAAAAAACTATTGATCACTATTTTGTTTCTGGCTGGAATAACAGGAGTTTCCGTGGCTCAAACCACCAACGAACTGAGAGATAAAGCCCGTGCCTATCTCCGTGAGGGTGATTACAATAACGCCATCGTTGTTTTAAACAGGGCGCTCCAGTCCGACAGGGACAACATAGAGATTCATAAGGACCTCGCTTTTACCTATTACCTGAAAAAAGACCTTGTAAGAGCGTTGGAAACGGCAAAGCCCATCGTGGAAAGACCAGATGCCGATGTACAGTCTTTTCAGATCCTGGGCATGGTGTACAAAGGGCTGGAAGAGAAAAAAGAATTGGAAAAAACCTATAAAAACGGCTTGAAAAAATTCCCTAAAAGCGGCCCGTTATACAATGAATATGGCGAACTGCTCTGGAATAACAAAGAATACAAGAATGCGATCAAGAACTGGGAAAAAGGAATAGAAGGCGATCCTGCCTATGGCGGCAATTACTATAACGCTGCCAAATACTATTACTTCAGTTCCGACAAAGTATGGGGTCTGTTGTATGGCGAGATCTTCATCAATATTGAAAGCTATACAGCCAGAACAGAGGAAATCAAGAAAATCCTGTTCGACGGCTACAAAAAGCTCTTCAGCAGCACCGATTTCAAAAAGAATCAGGACATGAAAAACGATTTTGTTCGGTACTACCTGGAGCTGATGGAAAAGAATGGTGTAGCCGTTGGCACCGGTATTACGCCGGAATCTCTCACCACACTGCGGGCCAGGTTTACACTGGAATGGTTTCAGAAATACGCCGGAAGATATCCATTCCGTTTGTTCGACCACTACGATCAACTGATGAAACTGGGATTGTTTGATGCCTATAACCAATGGGTCTTTACCTCGGCCACCAACCCGGACGCTTATAAAAAATGGACCGAAGCGCATGCCGATGCGCAAAAGGAATTCCTGCGACTGCAGCAAAACCGTCTTTTCAAAGTACCCACCCTTCAATATTACCAGACCCGATCCAAATAAGTCGGGAAAAATTACGGCGCGGTGAACCCTTTGCAGAACAGGCTGTTTTTAATAACAACCCGTCTGTTTGCTTCTCTTTTGCTTTCCGTTGTTTATTTTCTTAATTTGACAATTAAAGCTGACGATTTTCACCCCGTAAACTTTGCTTGTACATATGGAGCCCAAACGTCTATTTGATTGCATAGAATATCAACTAAGCACCAAGCCCCTGCCAGACATGCTGGCTGCCAAGGAAAGTGGCCGGTGGAAGACCTACAGTACCCAACAGGTTAAAGAAACTGTTGACAGGTTAAGTGCCGGCCTGGTCAGTTTGGGAATTGGGCCAAATGACATGACCGTAGAGAAAAGGGATAAAATTGCCATCCTGTCTAAAAACCGACCCGAATGGGTAATGCTCGATCTGGCTGTTCAGCAGGCAGGAGCAATTCTCGCCCCCATATACCCAACGATCAATGTCAATGAACTTGAATTTGTGCTCAACGATGCAGAAGTGAAACTGGTTTTTGTGAATGATGAAGACCTTTACCTGAAAGTTTTAAGTGTAAAGGAAAAAGTGCCGAGCCTCAAGGAGATCTTCACTTTCGAACATACACCCAACGCCCGGCACTGGAAAGAAGTGATGGACCAGGGCAAGGCAGAACATCTTGATAAGGTCAGGTCTTATTCGGCCCAAATAGGCTATAAGGATATTGCAACCATTATCTATACTTCCGGAACAACCGGCAAGCCCAAAGGCGTAATGCTATCACACGAAAATATTCTCAGTAATGTGATGGCCTGTATTCCCTGCTTCCCGCCCGGTCAGAGTATGAAGGTGCTGAGCTTTCTTCCACTCAATCATATATTCGAGCGGATGGTTACCTATATCTACCTGTTCCGGCATTCAGCTATTTATTATGCCGAGAGTCTTGACACCATTGGCGACAACCTGAAAGAAGTACAGCCGCATATGTTCACGACGGTTCCGCGTTTGCTGGAGAAAGTCTATGACCGTATCATGCAGAAAGGAGCCGAGTTAACAGGTATCAAAAGAAAACTGTTCTTCTGGGCTCACGGACTCGCAGAGAAATATGAAATCAACCAGCCGATGGGGGCCTGGTACAAAATGCAACTGGCGATTGCCAATAAACTGATCTTTAGCAAATGGAGAGAAGCTCTTGGAAATAATATCTTCTGTATCGTAACCGGCGGCGCTGCCTGCCAGGTAAGACTGATCCGAATCTTCACGGCCGCTAAAATTCCTATAATGGAAGGTTATGGTCTCACAGAAACTTCTCCTGTGATGTCTGTGAACCGCTTTGAAGTCAGCGGCAGAAAATTTGGAACGGTTGGGCCGGTTATTGACGGGGTAGATGTAAAAATCGCGGAAGACGGCGAAATTCTTTGCAAGGGACCCAATGTGATGGTTGGATATTATAAACGTGCCGATCTGACCGAAGAAGTGATCCGGAATGGTTGGTTCTATACCGGTGATATCGGCATGATGGTAGACAACCGTTTCCTGAAAATCACCGATCGTAAGAAAGAATTGTTTAAAACCAGCGGAGGTAAATATGTGGCTCCGCTGCCCATCGAAAGCAAGCTGAAAGAATCGATGTACATTGAACAGGTAATGGTCGTGGGATCAGAACAAAAATTCGTTGGCGCGCTGATCGTCCCCTCCCTGTCGAATCTTCGCGAGTGGTGCCGCGCAAACAATGTTGCCGATGCCGCGCCTGAACTACTGATTCAAAAACCGGAAGTACTTAACTTCTATAAGGAGCTGGTAGAAAGTTTCAATAAATTCTTCAACCACGTAGAACAGGTGAAAAAATTTGAACTGCTCCCCCGCGAATGGAGCGTAGAAACAGGAGAAATGACACCCAAACTTTCCCTCAAAAGAAAAGTAATCATGGAGAAATATGCGGACGCGGTGAAGAGGATTTATGAGTGAAATGCGTTTATCGTTTATCGTTTCACGTTTTACGTTTAAAGTCAAAAGTTAAAATTGATACAATTAAATCAACTCAAAATAATAGACGTAAATTCAAAATCCACAAATCCTCCCATATTGCGGAGTATCTTTAATAAATACCCCTGAGAATTCGATAAGAAATTTAACATTCAAAGATCAGTGTCACGACCAAAGCTGAGCTAAATTGGACAGATTTTGAGTTTTTACTTTTTAATTTTGACTTTCACCGTAAAACGTGAAACGATAAACCATAAACGATAAACGCTATCATTTCACCACCACCGCATAACTCACCTTATCGCATACCAGTTGATAAGTTCCTGGAGTGGCCTGGTTTAACTGCACTTTATGTTGTCCTGCCGATAGCTTCTTTGTCCAGATAAGGCTTCCATTAATATTATACAGGCTAACGGCGGCCTCTTTTTCCAGTTTAATGGTGAACTGTCCGCCCGTGACGGGATTAGGATAGATGAGTATCGAGTTTCCCTGGTCGAACCGAAGTTGTCTTACCGGACTATAAGTAAATTTCTCATCGATATCCACCGTACGCAAACGGTAGTAATAAAGGTTTGCAGAGAGATTCTTGTCGGTGTATGAATAGGCAGGCTGTTTTACAGCTGCCACTTTACCCGCGATTTCCCAGTTCACTCCGTCAATACTGCGCTGCACTTCATAATGTGATACGTTATCCTCTTCACCTACCCTCCAGCTGATGCTGGCATCTTTTCCTGATTTAACTACGGTGAAACTGATCAGTTTTACCGGTACGGTATTAGCTATCAGGTAAGATGACGGAGTTGCAGGTGCTGTTACATTCAACACGGAAGTGGCGGTACCGCCGGATGGGCTGGTTTCAATGGAAGGAGTGGAAGATACATCCTGCGCCACTACAAAATATTGTATTTGGTCGTTGGCCACTACTCCACCCATAGCGGAATTGGAGATGGTGAATGTCCAGGTACCATTTATACCATCTCCGCTGCTAAGTGTACCGATAGCACTGTACCAGGCACCTCCGTTTTTACGGAAGTAGATGCGCGGACGATAATCGGTGAGTTGTGAGTACCAGTATACGCCATTGGCATCAGTGATCGTAGCAGTGAGTGTACGGTCTGTTGTGTTGTTGGTGTTACCGAGCGCTGTAAAACTGATAGTTGGTTTTGTTGCATCGTCTACTACTCCGTTGTACTCGAACGAGCCTACATCTATAGCGCCATCTGTTCTGGAATAGTTTCGCTGATCCTTGATGGGAATATCATAAGTGGTGCCTTTGGTTGTTGTGCCCGCATTGATCAGTGTGCTGCCGGCGGTCAATGCGAGTGATTGCAGGGTACCGCCATTGCTCGCCAATGTACTGCTCAGGTTGAGTGTGGTATTACCGGAGTTAAAGTCAAAAACCGGGGTCGTACCGGGTGATGGGTTTTCCGTGGTGATGCTGTTGCAATAATTTTTTGAATTTACTACCAGGTTGGCGTATGGATGAAGAAAATGTATTTCAGAAGCAGCCGCGCCCGCGCCATTGGTGAAGATGGTATTAACGATAGCCATCGGCATCGTACCCGTTGTAGAGGTGCCATACACCAGTGATTTACCTGAAGTGGAAGCGGAGTTACCATAAAATGTGCAGTTAAGCAGACACAAAGTATCAGTTCCGTTATTTGTACGGTAAACTGCTCCGCCTTTCACGGCTGAGTTTCCGAAAAACGTACAACTTCTGAACTTCGCTCCTTTGCCAATAAAAGCGCCTCCCCATCCATTGTTTCCGTTGACAGACGAAACGAATACAGCGGAGTTGTTTTTGAATAAACAGTTATTAAAGTCCCAGCTCAGTCCCGAGCGTCCATATATGGCACCCCCATCGCCATTTCTGCAAGTATTACTTTCAAAGAGGCAATTGGTAAACGAAATAGTCCAGTTGGCGCCTGCATAAACCACGCCGCCTCGGGTGTACCCGTTATTGTTGGTAAACGTGCTGTTGTTGACCGTCAGGCGGGCGGGGCTTCCCGCCAGCGAGAAGCAAGGACCGTCAGACAAGGAAGTGCCACTTGAGTTTCCCACTTTATTATCGTCAAAATCGCAATCGTTGATCGTTACATCCGCGTTGTAAGTATATCCTGTTCCGGAGGCTGAAATATAAATACACGCTCCGCCACTATTGTTGGTATTGCCGGATACAGTTTCATTTGCGTAGAACTTGACCCGGTTACAAATTAGTTTAAGCCCTTTTAGGGTTCCGGTAGCCAGGAATACACCACCGATGGCCTGGGTATTACCGCCCTGATCTATTGGTGCATTGGCGTAACGAATGGTCATGTCTTCCAGAATAATGGTGCTGCCGGCTGTTGTTGGCACGGCATAGCTGAAGATTCTGCCTCCCGAAGCATTGGCCCGGCTGGTGAAGGATTGAAGAAAGGTGGTTGTTTTACCCAATCCCCTGATGGTAAGATTCTTTTCAGGTAAGGCGATATTCTTTTCCGTCCAGGCGCCATTCACATTCAATATAATTGTATCTCCCGAACTGGAGCCCGCAACCGCGGAAACAATCGTGGTAAAATTGCATCCGCTGGAGCAGACTGTCCGGGTTGTTTGACCGAAAGAAAACGACAGGCACAGGTTAATTAAAATAAATGTCAGTAAGGCTTTCCGTTGGGTACAATTGACTTTCATAGAACTGGTTTTTGTTGATTGGTCGATCTGTAAACTGAAAAGTAACCGGCATATTTAATACAGCTGGTGTAATTTCTGACAAATGAGGTAACCTGCTAACGACGGCTAAGTGATTACCACTATGACCAAAATCAACATTGATTATTATCAAATGAAGGTGCAGATGGAAAAGGACACCTTTCAAATGAGGACTGACCGGATTATTTTCAAATCATCCATTCATTCTCTCAATTCAGCCCGTATGGGGTGTGTGAAAGTGGAAGCAGTTCTAACTTTGCGGGAGTATGAAAAAATGGCTTCTCCTCAGTTTGTTCTTTTGCCAGCAGCTTTCGGGTCAAAGTATCCGGATCGCTACTTACCAATACGCGGACAACCCCCGCATCAAAAACCTGCAGCCGCTGGCCGATCATCTCAGCCGCAGCTTTGGATGGAAGACAGAAGTGAAAAGCTACCCTACGGTACCGTCATTCATCGAAGCCATTCAGAAAGGGGAAGTGGATATAGCCTTCATCAATACTTTTGGATACCTGTTGCTCGAAACCAGCAACAAACCTTACCCCATGAAGGCCGCACTGGTAATGGTTACCCCCGATTCTGTAAAAGCCAATTACCAGACTGCCTTTGTAAGCAGTCTCTCATCCGGCATTCACAGCTGGAAGGATGTTTCCGAAAAAGCAGCTCAAAGCCGCCTGGCGCTTGTATTTGCCGGATCCACTTCGGGAAACCTGGTACCACGGTTGTCCCTGACCGGTATTGGCATCACGGAGGCCGAAAAATCATTCCGGTCGGTTTTTTATGCCGGTACGCATGTAAGAGCCATTGAACAGGTTCTGAAAGATTCTGCTGAGCTGGCGGCCATGGGCAGCAATGAATACGAGAAACTGACTCCGGAACTGAAGAAAAAAGTAAACCTGGTGGCTCTTTCCCCGGAAATACCTCTTGGACCGGCACTGATCAGCACTACACTCGACAAAAAGACACAGAAAAATATTGAAGAAGCATTACTCAACTTAGCTACAACAGACAAGAGTACATTCGATTCTTTGAAATCTGCCTGGAGTGAAGCGAAACAGGCCAATCGCTTCATACTCCTGGCAGATCATTACTACCAACCCTTTCTTCAGCACTTTGGCAGCAGGGAACAGATTTATCCCATTCTCAAAATGTTTGCAAACTGAGCGAGAGCGGGAGCGAGAGTGAGAGCGTGAGTGAGAGCGTGAGTGAGAGCGTGAGCGGGAGCGAGAATGATTCGCCGTCATTCGTAATTGCATTGGCTCATTGACTAATTGACTTATTGACAAATAACCTCTCCATCCGTCATTCGTAATTCGAAATCCGTCATCGCATTGGCTCATTGACCAATTGACTTATTGACAAATCATCTCCCCATCCGTCATTCGTCATTCGTCATCCGTAATTGTATTGGCTCATTGACCAATTGACTTATTGACAAATAACCTCTCCATCCGTCATTCGTAATTCGTAATCCGTAATTGTATTGGCTCATTGACCAATTGACTTATTGACAAATTACCTCCCCATCCGTCATTCGTAATCCGTAATCCGTCATCGCATTGGCTCATTGACCAATTGACTTATTGACAAATTACCTCTCCATCCGTCATTCGTAATCCGTCATCCGTAATCGCATTGGCTCATTGCCTCCCCAAAAATTAGTCCATCTACTGGCTCCAATCATCCATTTTTTTCCGCCGTTGTTGAGGGCAATTTTGTGTCCGAAACAAAACAAATAAAAATGAAAAAGTTTACAGTTCCCGTAAGAGACCTGGTATCCCCGGAAAACCAGGCGCATTTCGACAATCTGAATAAAGCACTCGGATTTGTTCCAAACCTGTATGCCACCATCGCGAATTCCAAAACAGGTCTTACTCGTTACCTGAATTATCAGAACGCGAAATCCAGTCTAAGCAACAAAGAAAAAGAAGCCATCAACCTGCTGGTCTCTGAAATCAATGGATGCGAATACTGCAAAGCAGCTCATACTGTTATTGGCAAAATGAACCAATTTACAGACGAGCAGCTCATTCAAATCCGCCTGGGAAAATCACAAGACCCCAAACTCAACGCATTACTCGCTCTTACAGCGGATATAACAAGAAATAAAGGCAGGGTAAACGACGCCTTGCTGGAAGATTTCTTTGCGAATGGATACAACAATGAAAGCCTGGTTGACCTGGTATTGCAGATCAGCGAAAAGATCGCGATGAATTACCTGCACAATATTACACAGGTACCAGTGGATTTTCCCGCTGCGCCAGTCATTGGTCTTTAATCATTCACCCTTGTTAAATGTCGGGGTTCCGACATTTAACAAGATAAAAACAGACAGACTTGTCTATTCCTGAAAAATATGTTCTACATTTGGGATATGAAAAACGGTCAGACGTCGGAAACAAGGCAAAGAATCATCGATACGGCTTCGCGCCTTTTTTATACACAGGGATACAATTCAACCGGCATCAATCAGATCATTGAGGAGGCCAAAGTGGCCAAGGCGAGCCTGTACCAGTACTTTCCGTCCAAAGAAGATCTGCTGGCGGAATACCTGGATAACACCGCCATGTCTACCAGTATTACGCTTCACAAAGTGATTGCTAAAGTTGAAAATCCGAAAGAGAAAGTGATGGCCATCTTTGATTTCATCCTCCGTTTCACGAAAAGCGCGGAGTTTGAAGGCTGTAATTTTCTCAATATCGTATCAGAAGTACCTACAGAAAATGTACGCATTCGTGAAATCATCAGAAAACAGAAAGATTCCATTAAAGATCTTTTTGCCGATACCCTGAAACCGGTCGGTAAACAGGATTTAGCCGAATCACTGTACCTGTTGTTTGATGGGGCACTGGTGGCAAGCAAAGTTCATAACAGTTCCTGGCCGGTACAAACCGCTAAATCCGTAGCTGAAAAACTATTGTAATTTTTTTTATCCATAACCAGACAAGTCTGTCTATTGTATGACACAATCACTATTCATAGCCTATACCATTCTCCGGGTTTCGCTGGGATTGAATATTTTCCTGCACGGATGGGTAAGATGGAAAGCCGGAAGAACCGCATTTGCGGATGCACTGGTAAAAGATTTTCATCAAACGGTGATCAATACCCTTGCAGTGAAAACTTTTGGCAGCCTGTTACCAATCGCAGAAACGCTGGTCGGTATATGCCTGGTATTAGGACTATTTACAGAGATCACGATTATCACCGGCAGTGTATTGATGCTCCTGCTGATCACTGGTAAAAGTATAAAGTCGGATTGGCAAACAGTGAGCCTTCAAATGATATATGTACTTCTCTACGTATTGCTGGAGGCGGGCCTGGCTTTTAATACACTGTCGGCCGACTTTTTTTTGTCATAGAACAGACAGACTTGTCTATATCAATTCATATTTAAAACTTTCAACAAAAAAATGAAACAGAAATTGACGATCGCTCCAATCATCATGGCCAGTGTAGCCGGATTATTTACGATGGGGAGCAAAGCAGAAGGAGTGCATTCCGCAGACAATATCAACCTGGCGTATTATCCCACCAGTTACAAGACGGTGAAAGTGGATGGTCTCGATATATTCTACAGGGAAGCGGGAGATAAAAACAAACCGGTTGTTTTATTGCTTCACGGCTTTCCCTCCTCCTCACACATGTATCGTGACCTGATCCAGGACCTGGCGCCTTTCTATCATGTAATCGCGCCGGATTATCCCGGATTTGGACAGAGCAGTGCCCCGGGTGTGAAGGAGTTTACCTATACGTTCGACAACCTGGCCACTATCATGGAGCATTTTATTGATCTGCTGGGCATCAAAAAGGCCAGCCTGTATCTCCAGGACTACGGTGGACCGGTAGGTCTTCGGATAGCCACCCATCGCCCGGCTTTTGTACAGGCACTGATCATTCAAAACGCCAATGCCTATACGGACGGACTGGGAGAAGCATTGAAGCCCCTGGTGGAATATATCCAGCAACCGAATGCTGAAACGGAAAAAGGCGCCCGCTTCATCCTTTCATTCGAAGGAACCCGCTGGCAATACACCGACGGCGTAGAAAACCTGGAACGCATTTCACCAGACAGTTACGTAACAGATCAGTTCTATCTCGATCGCAAGGGAAATGATGAAATACAACTGACACTCTTCCGCAATTATGGTAGCAACCTGGCATTGTACGAAACCTGGCATGAATACTTCAGAAAAAACACACCGCCAACATTGGTAGTCTGGGGACGCAACGATAAACTGTTTACCGCGCCCGGTGCAGAAGCGTACAAAAAAGACAATCCGAAAGCGGAAGTACATCTGTTAAACGGTGGTCACTTCCTGCTGGAAGAGCATCACCTGGTAGTGGCGGAGCTGATCCATCAATTCCTTTCTAAAAAAGGAATCAGGTAATGAATCTATAAAACTTCAAAATCCATCATTATGATACAAGTGAATACCGCAGCCGGGTCTGTGATCCCGGTCAACGAGGAAACAACTATTGAAATCCCATTTGTCAATGAGGAATGTGGCGATACGATGTGGGATGCTGTACTGAAAGCTTTGGAGGAAAAGGACAACAGCGCGGACTGGCAGGGATTTCAATTCTCTATATAAGTGTGGATGCTAAAGGTGTGATGGTTGGACCGGCGCGCAGGCGCCGGTTCTTTTATACTTTTCCAAGATCACTGTATTAACAGGATAAATCTCATAAACATGTCTACGCTCGCTCAACCCAAGCAACTCTATAATCACCTGACCGGAAAGATTGATTTCCTCTTCGATGAATTCGACGGACCACAACCGTTCGAAGGGATACAACGAAAAGAACACTATTCCCTGATCTGGATCCGTAAAGGAAATGCCCGGTTGAAAACGGGATATACAGATTACGATGTACCCGCCGGTAGTCTACTGAGCTTTGGACCCTTTGAACCCTACCAGATCGATTCAACGGCAACACTTGAAGGAGTAGCTATCTACTTCCATTCCTCCTTCTTCTGTATCTATCGACACCATAAAGAGATCTCCTGCAATGGAGTTCTCTATAATAACATCTATGACCCGCCGCTGACTTTCATCGACAAAGAAACAACCCTGCTCTTCCAGTTGCTGTGCGGCCAAATGAAAAAAGAACTGGAATATCCACAAACCGGCAGGGAGGATTCGCTTATTTCCTGTCTCAAATTACTATTGGTACATGCCGTAAGAGCCAGAGAAGCGGCGCCGGCCGAAAGAAAGGAACCTTCCACACCCCGGGAGCCCCTGTTATTACAAAAGCTGAAAACAACCATTGAAGAAAATTTCCGGAGAATGCACAGTCCATCGGACTATGCCGAACTATTACACATCACTCCAAAAGCCTTGAGCAAGCTGACCCGAAGTTTTTTCAATAAACCAGTATCAAGTCTTATCAACGATAGGATCATCTCGGAAGCGAAACGCGAGTTATACCTTACCGACAAACCGATCAAACAAATAGCTGCCGAACTGGGCTACGATGATGAATATTATTTCAGCAGATTCTTTAAAGTGAATACGGAGTTATCGCCAAAGAACTTTCGGCAGAGAGTGTGAGAAAAGTCAAAAATCAAAAGTCAAAAATCAAAAGTCAAAATTGGCTTCGGATTTAGATTCCCGGAGAGAATACAAGGGACACGAAGACCTGAAAAACAGAACTGTTAAAAATGAAACAGGGAAGATTCGGAGAGCGCTGAAAAAGTTAAACCAACTGCTATTCAATTCGTGGAATAACCAATTCGTATAATTCGCGTAATTCGTATAATTCGCATAATTCGCGTAATTCGCATTCCTAATAAAACACCTCATTTCTGATTGACGGGCGTTTCAATAATGAGGTATTCGGCCTCTGATTCGTTAACAATATCGATTGATGAGGTGTCCCAAATTCCGATTCCGTCTCTTGCGTTTACAACTTCCCCAACAACAGAGATGGCTCCACTTATCACATATACAAACAGGCACATATTAACAGGCCTGAACGAATAAGTAGTTGTCTGGCCGGCATCGAAGTGACCCATTGATAATTTTGTATTCTGATTGATCCAGCAATGCTCGAGCCCTTCCTCATGTGAGATAATAGTATGCAGCTTATTCGTGTTTTCATGGATATTGAAATGCCTTTGCTGATACCTGGGAGTAATATTTTGTTGTTTGGGCTGTATCCATATCTGTAAAAAATTGACTTCCTCCTCCCCAATATTATATTCTTCGTGTTTCAACCCGCTACCGGCACTCATGATCTGTACGCCGCCCGGTTCAATAATGGTTTTATATCCCATTGAATCAATATGATTCATTTTGCCTTTCAACAACACCGAAATAATCTCCATATTTATATGAGGATGTATGCCAAATCCTTTACCAACCTGGAGATAATCATCATTGAATGCCACAAGGGTGCCAAATGCACTTCTGATCGGGTTGTAATAGTCGCTGAAACTGAAAACAAAGTTACTGCGAAGCCAACCGGCATTCTTTACACCGCGTTCAGCGGCTGGAAACTTCTGATATTTCATTAAAGAGAGTTTAAATCGTGGAATTCAAAGTCAAAAGTAAAAAGTGAAGCCTGGAATGAAAAAAGTCTTGGAACGCGTTTCAGGTTTATCGTTTCGCGTTTCATGTCGGTTTACGGTTTTCAGTTTGCTGTTTGCAGTTACTATCAGCTAAATTTTGACTTTTGACTTTTTAATTTTTACTTTTTAATTTTAATTCCCCCCAACACCTGATTCGCAAACAGTATCTCATCCTGGTTGATGGTATGACCCATTCCGGGATATACTTTCTCCGTGACTGAAGCATTTTTATCACGAAGGATATTGGAAGTGGCGTAGACTCTTTCCACCGGAACGTGCGGGTCGGGATTGCTGGTACCGATGAAAATCGGAGTTCCTGCAAAATCACCCTTGTAGTTCTCCGGATAGATTTTGTCGCCAATCAGTCCGCCGGTAAAGGCCACTACCCCGCCATACCTGGTTGCATTACGGGTGACGAATTCAAGTGTCAGGCAGGCGCCCTGTGAAAATCCGAGAAAATAAATATGCTCTTTGGCTATTCCTTTTGCTTCGATATCTTCCACGATCTCTTTCAGAAGCGCCAGCGCCGACGACAGATAGGGTTCGTTCTGTGCGGGCACTGCCAGGAACGAATAAGGATACCAGCTATGCTGTGTGGCTTGCGGAGCCAGCAGCGCATAATCTGAAACCTCCAGATGTTGAGAGAGCGAAAGAATGTCTTCTGCAGAACCACCACGGCCATGAATCATGATCAATACCCGTTTGGCATTTTCTATATCCAGTCCGGCGGTTACGATATTTTTCTTGTGCATAAATTATTTAAATGATTGGTCGGGTAAAACAATGGCTGGCAAAATTTTCTCCAGGCTGCTCCTCCTTGATTCGAATTGTGCGGGTAACTTTAATTCTTCCCCGAGGTGGGATAGGGATTCATCCACCATAAATCCGGGACCTTTTGTTGCCACTTCAAATAATACACCGCCAGGTTCGCGAAAATAGACCGAAGTGAAATAGTTTCTGTCCAGTATAGGAGTGATGTTCACGCTTAGGTTCACCATGTTTTTTCTGAATTCCCATTGGGATTCTTTGTCTGCAGTGGCAAATGCCAGGTGATGAACAGTGCCACTACCTGCCAGTCCCCTCAAGCTATCAGGCGTACAAACCAGGTCAACGTAATGACCGGGTTTGTTTGCGGCAGCGAAACGGAAGCGATTTCCTTTTTCCGCAATCAGTACATGATCCATTTGTGCGGTTAACAGTCCGGCTGTTCTTTCATAACCCTCTTCCCAGATCTCTACATTATAAAATCCGCGAATGGAATGTTCAGCAGGAACAGGGCCTTTGTCATAACCGGCTCGTTGATCGCTGTCATTAAATACCAGTTCCAATCCCAGCCCATCGATATCTTCGAAATATACGACGAGTTCTCCTTCAAATCTTTCCACTGGCATTTTATAGGGAACGTTAAATCGATCCAGTCGTTTCAGCCAGTAATCCAGTGAAGAAGCCGGAACCGAAAATGCTGTGGTATTGAGCATCCCCTTTCCATGACGACCTCTTTGCAATCCTTCATAAGGAAAAAAAGTCAGGATGGTACCGGGATTGCCGGTTTCATCTCCATAATAAAAATGGTACACTTCCGGCGCATCGAAATTGACCGTTCGTTTGATGAACCGCAGTCCAAGCACGCCGATATAGAAATCGATGTTCTTTTGGGTGTGTGCAGCAATAGCGGTGACATGATGAAGTCCGGTGATGAGTGGTCGCATAATTCCTCCGTTTAAAGTTTATCCTTCCTGGCTTTCCTTATTCCAGATGTCATTATACAGTTCAGGATGCCTGTTAAACTGTGCATGAACGAAAGCACACAGAGGGGTTACTTTCAGCTGATGTTTCCTTGCATACTCCACCATGGCCGCGAGCAACTTTTTTGCCAGGCCCTGGCCCTCACCCCTGGGAGCCACTTCTGTATGATAGGCTACCAGGCTGTTACCGTACACCCCTACTTCCATCAGGGCCAGTTTATCTTCACGATCGCCGAGGTAAAACTGACCTCTTCCTTTTTCATTCAATTCCAGTTTAACATCATCCATAAACAAGTCATTAATTGGTTTAAGAATTATTTTAGAACAGGTAATACTTTTTCAATCTCTGCCCTGGATCCTTCGTACTGTTTAGGCAGTTTTAGTTTTGATCCCAGCTCGCTGAGTGGTTCATCCCTGGTAAAACCCGGGTTATCGGTTGCGAGTTCGAATAGCACACCGCCCGGCTCACGAAAGTAAAGTGAAAAAAAGTAGTCACGGTCTATTTTGGGCGTAATACTTAATCCTTTACTCAATACTTTCTCCCGGAAATTCATCAAAATATCGTCATTGGCCACCCGGAACGCAACGTGGTGATTCGTGCCGGCAGCATTGTATCCTTTCTGACCGTTGGGTAATTCCAGGATATCAACGACAGACGCGCTTTCGATAGCATTTGTCTGAAACCGGTAAAGGTTTCCTTCCTGTTTCACCAGTTCGTATCCAAGTATGTCGGTAAGCACCGCCGCTGTTGGCTGGCTGTCTTTCAAAGTCAAAGTGATATTATAAAAACCTTTGGTGGCTACTTCTGCCTTCACTTCGCTGGTAGTCCAGGGTATCCTGTTGTCAATCACCGAGGGCTCCACCAGGTCTATTCGTAATCCGTCGGGATCTCGAAATGACAGGTATTTCTCTCCAAACTTTTCTTTCACCTCATCGGCATCTACTTTGAATGTCCTGAACCGATCTGCCCAAAATGCCAGGCTACCTTTTGGAACAGAGTAGCCGATATCGGTGGCCATGCCAACACCTGGTCGTCCTGTACCGATTCCTTCCCAGGGAAAGAAGGTGAGAATTGTACCGGGTGTTCCGGATTCGTTACCAAAATAAAAATGGTAAGTGCCGGGGTCGTCGAAGTTTACTGTTTTTTTTACGAGGCGCAAACCAAGTACGCTTGTATAGAATTCATAGTTGCGTTGCGCGTTATTGGCGATGGCTGTAATGTGATGCAGTCCTAATATTTTTGGTTCCATGATGGTGTCTGTTATGCGTTTACTAATTCCGCCTGTTTGATCAATTGAACTTCTGCATGGATTTTCACTTCATCACCTACCACTACACCACCAGCTTCTGTTAAAGCATTCCAGGCGAGTCCGAATTCTTTGCGGCTTATTTTTCCGTTAACGGTAAATCCTGCTTTTGTCTGACCGTAAGGATCCACGGCGATACCACCGAACTCCACGTTGAGGGTTACCGGGCGGGTGATTCCACGGATCGTGAGATCGCCTGTAAGTTTGAGGTCTTCCCCTTTTCCTTCCAGCTTATTTCCTACGAAGCGAATTTCGTTGTATTCATCTGCATTGAAGAAATCGGCTGATTTCAGGTGCCCGTCGCGCTGCTCGTTATTGGTATCGATTGAATTTACATCGGCTGTAAACACTATTTTGGAGGCCGTTCTGAAATCATCAGAATCGCTGTCCACTTCCAGGTCGATATTTCTGAAATATCCGGTTACGGTTGTCAGCATCAGGTGTTTTACTTTGAAAAGCACTTCAGAGTGCATGTTGTCTATTTTCCAGCTTTGCTTTTTCATTTTGTTTTGTTTTTTGATTTTGTACAACACAAATTTCCTCCTAATAAAGACCCCGGGCAATGGAGATCTCACGACAGTTGTTGTACATTTCCACGGCAGGGGATGTAAAAGCCTGGTTTTTAGGGTCTGTTAACAATTCAGGGGAGGCGCAGCAGCTGGATTTCGCAGGAAATCGCGATCTCATCAGATAAGAGCAGTGAGGAATTGTCCAGAACCTGGTTCCAGGTCATATCGAAGTCGCGCCGGTTGATTTTCATATTCATTTCGAATCCGGCTTTCCGGTTACCCAGGTCATCGTCAACCGACCCGATATAATCAGCTTCAAAAGAGAGCGGGCGGACAATATCCTTTATTCTTAGTTCACCATTCACTTTCACTGTTGATTCCATCACCTCGATGGAACTGGAAGTAAACGTAAGGGTTGGATATTTTTTTACATCAAAGAAATCCGCGGATCGGAGATGGTTATCGCGAACAGCCAGACCGGTTGTAATAGATTGCGTATAGACAGTAAGTTGTATCTGGCTATTATTAAAATTCTCTTCGGCAGTCACGACAGCGCCTTCGAACTGATTAAACATACCCGAAACCGATGACAGGCCCAGGTATTTGGCTTCAAACCGAATCCTTGTGTGGACCGGATCAATCAGCCAGGTAATTTTCTGTGAAACTGTTGACATGCCGAACAAATATAATTCAATTAAAATTTTAACTGGGTGGTGATTCCTAAAAACAGAATATCCTTACCCCGGCTCACGTCTTTTAAATAAGAACCCGCGTGAAACCAGGTTGCTTCTGATCGAATCAGGATGAACCTGTTTGGCGTTAAAGTGAAATCGGTTGCCAACTGATTCCCGATATATGATGACCCTCCGGGTGAAGCCCCATATAAAAGTGCTCCATTCACTGCATAGATGCCATCATGCCTGGACTGCCGCCAGAAAACATCATTATCTATAGACCAGGTCAGTTTATTTTTTAGAATCTGTAAACTGAATGAAGGATGAATATCGAAGAGGTTGTAAGGACCAATCAGGGCAGCCAATCCAAAATAGGCGCCGCGCGGAAAGAGGGGGTTGAAAGTCTCGAGGCGGTTATCCCCTTCCTTCCGATCACCGCTGATTACTTCTGTCTTTAATCCGGCTTCGGGCTGTAAGGGCGTTCCTTTCCATTTATAAGACAGGTTGGCCGATGCGGTCCAGGCTGAAATATGCTTGCTGGCAAAACTTCCAAACTGGTAGAGTGATTCGAAGTCGTAACTAAAACCATTCAGGTTTCCCCATATCCTGGCACCCATGGAATGACGGGTTTCATCTCCGGTTCCATCGTTGTAGCTGCTATTCAGTCTGTGAAGACCGAGGTAATAAAGATCGATATGACCAATAACCGGAAAATTATCGAAAACAGCATATAGCCCCCACAGATGGATATCCTTGTTGGAAACATCATCAAACAGTCCCTTCCTGGCGCTGACATATCGCCCGGCAAAGCCATCTATTCTAAACTGATTGCGCTTTATGATCAATTTCAACGCATCAAAGCTTTGGCGGTTATTAGGAAGTTCGCGTACAGAAATCAGTCTTTGTGAGCCATAAGACAGCTCCTGCCTGCCAACTCGCAAAACGTACTTCTTATCTGCATCGTTGATATCTGCAAAAGCCTGGTGAATTTCAAGCGGGTTTTCGTCTACCGGGCTTGTCCCCGATGCCTTACCGTTAGCCATGCTCCCTTGCAATTGAAAGAAAAATCGAAAATGATGCCCGGTATGCCAGTCACTATGTATTAAGAATCTCGATAACAGATACCCGTCCTTATCCCTAGGCGCATCACCCCAGTCTTCGTTTCTGACAGCGAAATATTGATATCGAACCTCTGCTCCCAGGCTGAGGTAGCTGCGACCGCTCTGCGATAGCGGGATATACTTCAGCTTTTCATATAGGGAGGGCGCACTGTCTTTGGCAAGAAACCGGTAGTCCTCGTCGTATCGCAAGGTTTTAAAGGGTGAAGCAGCTTGCCCGAACACACCACAACTAAAGGCGATAAATAACAGACTAAAAAATGATTTCACTTAATTATTTTGAAAATGATTCAATCAATCAGCAAACAAAATAAGATGAGCAGCAACCCCGGCAGGGTGATGGCTGCAAGCCCCCAATAAATAGAAAGACCTCCGCCTGCGATACAACCCAACAGAAAACCACCAATAACAATAGCCTGTTTTTTTATGGCGGTTCGTTTCGGTAATCGCTCGTTTTTATCAGCCGCATATCTCGCAATATCCATGACTATCTGGGTCACATTGCCCGTCATAACCGTTGTTGGCGCCACCGTTTCTTTTGAAAAGAGTTTGCCAAGAGCATTTTGCATTCCCATGGCAAAGACGATGATCATGGAAATCAACAACAGCGACATCGAACCGCCTGTTGACGTTGATTGACAATACCAGGCAATCAGTCCGCAACTCAACAGCAGTATGCCTTCTCCCAATAGCGCTTTCCTGCTATTTTTCAAGGATGAAAACAATTGGCAACTAACAATAACAGCCGTTATAAAAAAGGGGAATGACAATAACTTCAGCCAGCTCTCTGAATCTGGTCGTGTAAACAGATTATAAACGAATACCACAAAGTTCCCGGTCACATGTGCTGAAAAAAGATTGCCAGCCGCTGTAAAAGTAACCGTGTCAGCATATCCTGCGATCAGGCTTAACAGCAAACTCAGCCAGGCTGCTCTGTTTGAGTCTTCTATTTTCATGTTACCGTTATTTGTATTGATATCCGCCATAAAAATTCACCGGTGACCAGTCTGGAATCGCTTTTACCGGCTTCGGTGCATACGAACTGAATGTTCCTTCTCCGTATACGACCTTACCGTCAAGCACTGTCAGCACCGAATGAAGGTTTTTAATATTCTCCGCATCTGTAGCCAGGTAGTCATCATTCAATATCACCAGGTCGGCCAGGTTGCCGGTCTTTAATGCGCCCCGATCTTTATCCATATTAACCAGGCTCGCGCTGCCAACGGTATATAGACGCAGTGCGGACAGCCGATCCAGTGTATTTTCTTTTGCCGTAACCTGTTTTCCACCAATCGTTTTACCGGTTACCAGCCAGTAAATGGCTACCCATGGGTTGAAGCTGGCCACCCTGGTTCCGTCGGTTCCACCGCCCACTTTTATTCCCATCTCCAGCATTTTCTTAACAGGCGGCACTTCCAGCGCGGCAGCCTTTCCATATCTTTCTATAAAACTTTCACCCTGGTAGGCCATGCGACCCTGGATTGAAATACCACCTCCCAAAGCCTTAATACGGGCAAGATTCGCTTCACTGACTGTTTCGGCATGATCAAATAACCAGGGAAGGCCATTGATCGGTGTTTTCTGATTGACTTCTTCAATGACATTCAGAAAACGGGTGATCGATTCGTTGTAGGTGGCATGTAACCGAAAAGGCCACCTGTTTTTGATCAACAGGGTTAACGTTTCCCTGAATTGGTTTTCCATAACGCCCGGAAGTTCCGGTCTGGGCTTTTCGAAATTCTCAAAGTCTGCGCCGGTGGCTACAATGCTTTCTCCACCACCTTCAATAAAATATTCGGTTTCCATTTCTTTACCCGGCTGGTGCTCTATATCTACCATTCCTATCCAACGGGTGAAGTCATTCAACTCCGCTCCTGCTTTCTGCGGATAGAGATAATACGGTAAACGAACCGTTAGCAATCCTGCTTTTGACAAAGAATCGGTTATGCCATAGTCATCCGGGAAATTCTGGAAACCTCCTCCTGCATCCATCACACTGGTAACACCCAGGCGATTTAATTCACGCATAAATAATTTGGTGGAGTTTGCCTTCTCTTCATTGTTTAACTCAGGCAACCTGGCCAGTGTTGAATACAAAATAAATGCGCTTGGTTCTGCAACCAGCAATCCGGTGGGATTGCCGTCTTCGTCTTTTTGAATCAGTCCGCCGGGAGGATTGGACGAGCTGCCATCAATGTGCAAGGCTTTAAGACCTGCTTTGTTTACAAAAGCCTTGCTGTATAAGTGAAGAATAAATGTGGGCGTATTCCCGGTAGCTTCATTGATTTCTTTTAATGTCGGCAGCCGCTTTTCCCGGAACTGGTAGGCATTCCATCCGCCTACTACTCTTACCCATTGCCCTTTGGGTGTTCTTTGCGCCTGTTCTTTCAGCATTTGCAAAGCACGGCTAAGGGTTTTAACACCTTCCCACCGAAGCTCGGTATTGAAAAATCTACCGCCTCTGATCACATGCAAATGTGAATCGAATAATCCCGGAATCAGGGTTTTACCTTCCGCATTGATCACCCTGGTTCCGGGCGACTTCAATGCAAGCACCTGCTCGTTGCTGCCTACCAGTATGATGCGGTCCTGACTGATCGCGATTGCCTGCGCTGAAGGTAATGCGGGATCCAGGGTAACCAGTTTGGCATTGTAGATGATCAGGCTGGTGTTCTGCTGGGCATACAAAGGATGGCTTCCCAGTAAAACCGAAACTATTAATAAACGCAACATCGTCTTCATACAAGTTTTTTTAAAGGAGGTTGGGTCTGTAAAACAGAACCCAACCCTTTTTTTATTGACTATCTGACTTGCCTGTTGAAATAACACCGGTTAGTGTTTCAGCATTTCGTGTGCATATTGAATTCCTATACCATACGCACCACCATACTTCTTAACGAGATCGGTAACTGCCTTGTAGGTTTCACCTCTTGCCCAGTCGCGTTGCAACTCAAGCAGGTATTGGATGGAGGTCATGGTTTTAACGCCTGCCTGTGTCATTCTGATGATGGCCATATCATGTGCTTCCTTGCTTACATCACCGCTGGCATCGGTTATAACATATACATCATAGCCTTCTGCTTTGGCCGATAAAGCCGGACCTACAATACATACACTTGTCCACAATCCGGCCAATACAATTTTCTTTTTGCCCTTGCCGGTAATGGCTTTGTAAGCATTCACATCTTCCCATGTATTCATGGTTGTGCGATCGATATATGTTCCTGCAGGATAGAATTCAGAAACTTCCCTGAACACGGGTCCGCTAAATGATTTTTCAGCTACGGTGGTTACAACGGTCGGTACATTGAATATTTTAGAAGCACCGGCCACAATAGCGGTATTGTTACGAAGCTCGGTGATGTCAATATTCTTCACTGCAAAACCCATCTGGCTCTCATGATCAATTAACACGAGGGCGTGATTGGAAGGATTCAGCAATTCCGGGGAGGGTTTCTGTGCTATGGCGCTGAAACTAATAACACTGCCTGCTATAAGCAGTAACATTTGAGAGAGTAACTTTTTCATGATTTTCTGGTTTTATGTTTGTTCATTTGAATTAACAGAACAAAGCTACCCTCAGCAGCAGCCCGAGTCAATTGATGATTAGGGCCGTTCGTTGTACATTTTATCGAATTGAACCAGAAGCAGTATTTGTATAACAAAAACCGTGAAAAATACAAGAAGCAATGGGCGGGTGTGATGAGTGATTACGGGTGGCGAATGCAAAAGGCAAAAGGCAAAATTTAAAAGTCAAAATGCAAAAGTGAGGCAGCCTGAAGAAATCAAGAGTTCAGGAACGCAAAGTTGGCAAAGTAGCGATTACAACGTGAAACGATAAACCTGAAAAGATAAACTCACATTCACCGAGTAATAGCAGTTTCTCCGAGACGAGTCCTCCGCCTTCGGCGGATAAGACTCGTCTGAGGAAGAACGGAGCGGGAGTGGGAGCGGGAGCGGAAACGGAAAGAGAATCGGAAACAGAAACTACAACCGCAAACTGCAAACCGCAAACCAACCTGAAACGTTAAACCTGAAACGTGAAACGATAAACGCTGGGTGTTCTCCGCCTTCGGCGGATAAGACTCGTCTGAGGAGGAACGGAGTGGGAGCGGGAGCGGAAACGGAAAGAGAATCGGAAACAGAAAATACAACCGCAAACTGCAAACCGCAAACTGCAAACCGCAAACCTACCTGAAACTCTTCTCCACCTCCTTCTTATATTCGGTGAAGTTGAGGCCGGTTGCGTTCTTGAAATATTTACTGAAATGCGCAACATCATCAAAGCCGAGGCGATAGGCAATTTCTTTCATACTAACATCCGAATAAGCGGCTTCCCTCTTTGCTTCGAGTATTACACGATGACGGATATGATCGCTGACGGTTAGTCCTGTTTTCTTTTTTACTGTTTCATTCAGATAATTGGGTGTAACCGCCAACTCGCCGGCGTATTCCGCCACCTGCTTTCTCGAAGCGAAATCCTTCTCCAGCAGGGAAAAGAAATTCCTGACCAGTCCCGATTGGGCAGTTTGCGCCTCATCCTGGTTCCTGAACTCCTGTTGTCGGCTCAGGTAAAGCAGAAACAACTTAAGATAGTTGCGAAGAATTTCAGACCTCAGCAAAAAGAAGTTCTGATACTCCTTTGCCATCTTTCGGGTGATATCTTCCAGTTCTTCGGCCAGTTCGGATCCGAGTGATATTACAGAGGGTTTCGACAGATTGTAAAACAACCCGCTATTGTATAATAAATTGTAATTATCCTCAAACTGACAAAGAAAATCATCCCTGAAAGAGATGACCATTCCATCGGTATCTTCACTGGCCTTCAGCAGATGTACCTGTCCGGGTGAGAGACTATACACGGTATTATCCCGGATGTCAAATTTCTCCAGGTCAATGAAATGGGTGCCGCTTCCCTTTTTCACCCACACTACCACAAAATAGTTGTGTTTATGTGGCAGTTGGTTCTGCTCATGCCGGTTTTGTTCAATCCATTGCATGCTGTGAATCTCAAAAGGAATACCCGAATCATTCCCCAGCTCAAGTATAGGTCTCTTATCGGCCATATCGCGACAAATTTAATGAAAACCAGTTGGTTGGTTCGGACCTTCTGTTGTATAAACAGTGCCCTGCCAAAGGATGCGACTCTTACCATAATCAGCCAAATCGCTTATCATGGTCATTGTTGCGTGAAGATAGCCGCCGTATATTCACGATGTTGCCAATATTAACTATCCGAAAGTGTTTTTCATCGATTCCTTTTGCCTGATCATCTATCTATGAAAAGCTTTTAATTGAGTGCCTGGTAATTTTGAGTTGTCGTTGTTGGACAGTTAAATTATGAGTAATGAAAAGGAGAAGCTGGAATATCGCGGGGGCTGGCTATTATCTGGATGCTGCTATCATCCTCCTGTTACAGTACGAGGATGAACGACGGACCGCAGGGAGCCATTACTTATCCAACCTTTTACGATCAACTATCACCCTATGGCACATGGATTGATTACCCTGCTTACGGGCATGTCTGGCATTCCACCCTGGCCGGAGAGTTCAGACGTGAACAAATCTCATAAACTGAAAATTGAGCCATTATGAAAAAGATTGTCATTGCCCTTGACTATAGTCCATACGCGGAAAAAGTGGCCACTATGGGTTTATCCCTGGCCAATGCCCTGAAAGCGGAAATTTGCCTGGTGCATGTGATACATGATTTTTCCTGCTATGCCGCGGAATATTCACCCCTCACCGGTTTTTCCGGATATAGTCCGGATGTTGCCTTCAAACAGCTGGAAGAGCAGGAAAACGAAGCCATCGGGTTCCTGAATG
Organism: Chitinophagaceae bacterium; assembly: GCA_044226045.1. Classification (GTDB taxonomy): domain Bacteria; phylum Bacteroidota; class Bacteroidia; order Chitinophagales; family Chitinophagaceae; genus Endoryza. Next base: position 6,387 of record JBGAHR010000035.1, on the reverse strand, counting down.
CCATTGCAGAGAAATATCATTATCCGCAGGTAATCACTAAAGCCCTGGAAGGCTCTATTCCCGAAACCATTCTCCATTTCTCAGAGGAATATGGAGCAGATCTTATTATCATCGGCGGACAGGATCATCACGGAATGGAAAGATGGGTGATGGAAGATACTGTGGGAGAACTGATCAAACACAGCGATATACCTGTGTTGATCATTCCTTCGGATAAACAGGTTGATTCCAACTTATCGATGAAGAGTTATATGCAATATTTATAGAAAATACTAACCCATTCATTATATACCTGTAATGAATCAAACGCTGCAACCCTGAAATACTGTTCAAAATACAGGCGATGGCACGATAATCGTGTTGGATAGGAAGAAGGTTTCATGATATTGCAGCGTTTAGCCCCTCCCATGGGGCTTTTTTTATGACAGGTATCAACCTGGTTTCTGATCCCTGGCAGCTGTCAATCGGATTCATCGATCTAATTTGCCTGTTCAACTATTCCTCATCACGCTGCTATAGAACCGAATGTAATTTTGATTACATGCAGGTGTTTTTAATTCGCCCGCAGGCCGTCCCTGAAAAATAAAGATTCATGAAAAAGTTTGTACGAAAGTTCACCTGGACAACCGGCCTGTTTCTGTTAACATTCCTGGCAAATGCGCAGGCCGATAAAAAATGGACATTATCCGATTGCATTCAATATGCTGTTCAACACAATATTCAAATCAACACGCTCCGGCTGACCCAACAAAAAACCGAACAGGACGTATGGGCTGCAAAGGGCGCACAGATACCCTCTCTCACCGGTTCAGTTGGCAATTCGCTCAACAATGGATTCTTCAGCGCAGGCAATGGCACGGGTATAACAGATCAGCTGATAAACAATGGAACTTACAGCCTGAACAGTAGCGTCACTTTATGGAATGCGGGTTATGTCCGGAATAATATTCGCCAACAGGAACTGCTGTCAAAATCCGCCGGCTTGTCTGTTCAACAGGCTCAAAACAATCTAACCTTACAAATTACCCAGGATTATCTTTCCGTTTTACTTACCCAGGAGAACATCCAGTATATAAGTTCCCTTTTAGCCACCTCAGATTCTTTGGTAAAGCAAGGTCAGGTATTGTATGATGCAGGCAGTATTGCCAAAGTGGCCTTGCTGCAATTACAATCTCAACTGGCTTCCGATCAGTATTTACTGGTACAGTCCAAAAATACCTTACGGCAAAATATTCTTACGTTAAAACAGCTACTGCAATTGCCAACAGACAGTTCGTTCGATGTGGCGATGTTCCCAACTATTGAAATGAAAAGGATATTGCCATCGTTGTCAGCAGTGCAGGAGTCTGCCTGGGCCAATTTCCCCGACAGTCGAATTGGTCAGCTCGGGCTGGAAGTAGCTAATCTGGATATAGAAAAGGCCCGGGCAGCCGCTCAGCCTTCACTGAAGGCATATGGAAACATCGGCAGCGGGTACAGCAGTGTGCTAATGAACTCCATTGATCCCAAAACAGGTATTCTAACACAGAACCGGAATAATTTGTATGAAAACATCGGATTGACTTTATCCATTCCGATCTTTTCCCAACGCCTCAACAAGACCAACCTCGAAAAAGCAAGGCTTGGCAAACAGCAGGCCGTCCTGGACCTTCAAAATACCCAACTCATTTTATCACAATCGGTGGAACAGGCCTACCTGAATGTGCAGAATGCCATTCAATCGTTTGATGCGGCACAGGTGCAATTGCAAACAGCCACCGAGAACTACCGGATCGGAAATGAACAATTCCGGCTGGGTGCTATTACAGCCTATGACCTGCAGGTTCTGCGGAATACCTATGTTCAGGCCATTCAGTCGTTCACGCAGGCTAAATACAATGCGGTGCTGCAGCAAAAGATCTATGAATTCTATAATGGAACACCCATCACTTTATAAATATCAATATGAAAAGGAAATATATAATCTGGATCTTGTTACTGATGATCGCCGGCGTGGCCGGGTATTTCTATTTGCACAGCCGGAACAAAAAGGAGATCGTAACCATTCAAACCATCCATCCCGACTATGGATTTATTGCCAGTAGTATAACCGCTACCGGTAATATAGAACCTGATGATACCGTTTCCGTAGGCGCACAGGTATCCGGAGTAGTTAAGGATATTTATGTTGATTTCAACAGTGTCGTTACCAAAGGACAATTGATCGCAAAAATAGATCCCGCCATCACATCGGCACAGGTGGAACAATCGCGGGCAGCTCTCGCCAATGCGGAAAGCAATCTTGAATTTCAGAAAAATACTTTTGAGAGGCAAAATCAGTTATTCAACCTCGGCGCTATCAGCAAAGCCGATTATCAATTGGCAACGAATCAATACAATATTGCAAAAGCAGCCGTGGATAATAGCCGGGCAGCTTTAAAACTATCGGAAAGAAACTTATACTATACCAATATTTATTCGCCCATCAATGGTTTGGTATTAAACAGAAATGTCAGCGCCGGCCAGACGATAGCAGCCAGTTTTAATGCTCCTACGCTATTCGTAATCGCCAAGGATCTTACACGAATGCAGGTGAATGCCAACGTGGATGAGGCCGACATTGGCGGGATAGTAAAAGGTTTGCCGGTTACCTTTACTGTTGATGCCTTTCCGAATGATGTTTTCAGAGGAAAAGTGGAAGATATTTATCTGCACCCGTCTGTTTCGGCGAATGTGGTTACCTACACTACCCTGATCAGTGTGGATAATAAAGACATGAAGCTGAAGCCCGGCATGACCGCCAGTATCAACATCTATACCGAAGAGGATTCCAATGCTTTGTTGATACCGTCGAGAGCAATCAGTTTCAAACCCGACTCAACCGTCTTAAGTAATTATCACCTGGTCAGAAAATCGGCCGGTCATCCAGGCTCCCAAGAACCTGCAAACGGAGATGATTCCCGGTCTGCTACCGTGTGGGTGAAACAGGGAGACAGTCTTCTCCAAAAAAATATACTGGTCGGCCTTAACGACGACACTCATGTGAAAGTGATACAGGGATTGAGCAAGAGCGATGAAGTGGTTATAGGTGTATCAACGGGCAGCAAAGCAATTGCCAGTGCCAGTGATAAAAGCCCCTTCATGCCCCAAATGGGAAGAAGACAATCTTCAACACCCAGAAATTAATAGGTATGGAATCTGTTATTGTTGATATCAGGAACCTGAAACGCCAGTTTAAAATGGGTGAAGAAACAGTACATGCGCTCGATGGCATTGACTTTACAGTGAAAGCGGGGGATTTTTTAACCATCATGGGAAGCAGTGGTTCCGGTAAAACCACTTTATTGAATATACTCGGATGTCTTGATCGTCCCAGCAGTGGCGATTATCTCCTGGATGGAGTGAATGTGAGTCAGCTTTCCAGGAATGCCCTTGCCCATCTCAGGAATCAGAAGTTGGGATTTGTCTTTCAATCGTACAACCTGTTACCCAGAACATCGGCCATAGAAAATGTGGAGCTTCCTCTTTTATACAATAAAGACATTTCCGCGAAACAGCGAAAGGAAAAAGCGCAGCAGGCATTGGAGGCTGTGAAGCTGGCCAACCGGATACATCATTTACCCAGCCAATTGTCTGGCGGGCAACAACAACGTGTTGCCATCGCCCGCGCTTTGGTGAATGATCCGGTAATGATTCTTGCTGATGAAGCAACAGGAAATCTCGATTCCAGAACCTCCTATGAAATCATGAGTCTTATGCAGGACCTTAATAGTCTTCATGGAAAAACGATTGTGTTTGTGACCCACGAGCCCGATATAGCATCATTCAGCAAACGAACAGTAACCTTGAAAGATGGCAAGATTATTTCAGATGCTACCAATAAAAATATTCGCAATGCACAGGAAGTTTTGAAAAACTATACCGGCCTTGCACAAAATGTCAATCCTGTTGTATGAACCTGATCAATTTATTGAAGATATCATGGGCTGCCATCGTACGAAACAAAACCAGGACCTTTCTTACCATGCTGGGTATTATTATCGGGGTAGCGGCGGTTATTGCGATGGTGGCAATTGGCCAGGGGTCAAGGGATAGCATCCAGAGCCAGATTGCCGGCATGGGCAGTAATATGATTGTCATTCGTCCGGTAAGCAATGTAATGGGTGGCGCGAGGCTTGATAACACTTCTGTTCAGTCTTTGGGCGAACCTGATTTCATTGCCTTACAGAAAGCGCAATATCTAAATGGAGTTTCTCCTTCGGTGGCTGTTCGCGGGCAGGCCATTAATGGTTCAAACAACTGGACCACCAATATGCAGGGTGTTTCTCCCGAATACCTATCCATACGCGGCTGGTCGGTAGAGGAGGGTGTGAACTTTTCCATGAGCGACGTAAACGCTGAAGCGAAAGTATGCCTGATCGGAAGAACCGTTGCCAGCAACCTGTTTCCAGAGGGTGGAGACCTTGTTGGAAAATCAATTCGCTTTAAGAGAATTCCATTTAAAATAATCGGTGTCCTGAGCAGGAAGGGAGAAAATACTTTTGGCCAGGACCAGGACGATGTAATTCTGACTCCCTATACAACCGTTATGAAGCGACTGCTGGCTACGATCTACTACCAAACCATTTTTGCGTCGGCCAGGGACCAGGAATCAACTGATCTTGCTTCGCAAGAAACCTCGGATATTCTTCGATCTTCCCATAAACTTCAAAAGGGTGTTGAAGATGATTTTACGGTTCGTACACAGGCCGAACTGATCAGCACTTTCACCTCCACCAGCCAGATCCTTACCATATTGCTCGCATTCATTGCCGGCGTATCGCTCATTGTGGGTGGCATTGGCATCATGAACATCATGTATGTATCGGTAACAGAGCGAACCAGGGAGATTGGTTTAAGAATGTCTATTGGCGCCACAGGTACGAGTATTTTACTTCAATTCCTGGTTGAAGCCATCATGATCAGTATTACCGGTGGCCTTATTGGAGTGGTGCTTGGAATCGGCACCACAAAACTGGTCAATCAACTATTACACTGGCCAACGCTTGTTACCTCATCTTCTGTAATCATTTCATTCCTGGTATGTTTTACCACCGGCGTTTTCTTTGGATACTATCCTGCTTTGAAAGCCTCCAGGCTGGATCCGATTGAAGCGCTTAGGTATGAATGACTTTTTATCGGTCTTTTACCTTATTACCGTAAAACTTCCTTTTTCCACCCGGACCGCCTCTCCTTCAAACTGATACTTGCATAGCCAGGTAAATGTGCCAGTATTCTGTACCCGGCCACCGATGGTTCCATCCCACCCTTTGGCCGGGTCCTGTGTTCTGAATATCATTTGTCCCCATCGATTGAAAATGGAAAACTCGAACGATTTTACATTTCCAAAAATGAGCGCACGAAAAATATCATTTCGGCCATCCTGGTTAGGCGTAAATGCTGTAGGAACAAAAAGACCTTTCAGGCAGTCTTTTTGCTTCACTATTATCGTATCCCTTCCAACGCATTGATTAGCGTCTGTAACTTCCAGCCAGTAATATCCAGGTTTTGTAATGGTAATATTTCTTGAACCATCTCCTGTATTCCATAGGTAATTGTTATAAACTCCTGAAGGTTGCAGGAAAAGTTTTCCATAGGTACAGATGGCGGTGTCGGAAGAAAGGAAGTTGGCAGGAGGTTTTACTATCCTTTCGATTCTGAAATCGTCCTGTGCTTCACAGCCTCTATCATCCCGAACGACCACAGTGTACAATCCGGTTTGATTAACAGTAATCGTTCTGGTATTATTACCTGTATTCCACGTATAAACGGAGCCGGAAGGGAAATTGCCGGCATCCAGTACTCTTGTTCCGTTTTCGCACAGTGTTTGCTCTCCTACTATCGTTACAACCGGTAATGGCCATGTGTTGAATATCCGCACGGTATCGCCACTTACACATCCCTCTGCGGTAGTAGCCGCTACTATATAGACTCCTACCTTGTTTGCAGTCAATGTTCTGTTGGACACTCCGTTATTCCATTGATACTGGCTGAAACCGGGGCCGGCGTCGAACACAACGAACTTGTCAGCACAAATGCTGGTATCCGCACCTAATTGGATTCGCGGCGACACATTCACCTTTACACGTATGGTATCAAAAGAATAACAACCTGCAAATTTTTCTGCTTTCAAATAATAAGCTGTATCCATTAATGGATTGACCACCACGGTTGCACCGGTTGGGCTGCTCAGGTTATAGTTATTGGACCATTCATAGTTCAAAAACCCCGGAGGAGCAGTTAAATGAATCGTATCAAGATTGCATTTTACGCGGTCTGGTCCGGCATTGATAGGGTAACTGAATTCATTAACCAAAACAGAATCTCTTAAGATATTTCCACAGGAATCTGTTACTTCAACAAAGTAGC
>JBGAHR010000034.1:0-48092 GCA_044226045.1 Chitinophagaceae bacterium | reverse complement strand
TTTTTTTCGTTAACACCAGCAAAAAAACATGCTGGTGTTTTTTCTTTTTGTAAATTACCTCTTCAACGATTGTATTAATATGTCCAGCTCACAATCAAGGCGTCAGGCATTGAAAACACTCGCCACAGGCGCTGCTACATTCGGAAGTTTATCCACCCTGTCTTCCTTTAGCTCCTCCCCGGAAGAAGCTTCTTATAAACTCAAGAATAATATCCATCATTCGGCCTGCCACTGGTGCTATGGCTCTATTCCGATTGAAAAGTTTGCACCAGCCGCCAAAAAGATCGGATTGGTCGGTGTTGACCTGGTTGGCCCCAAGGGCTGGGATGCGCTTAAACAAAACGGACTGATCTCTACCATGTGCAATGGAGCGGAGCTTAACCTGGTTGATGGATGGAACGATAAGAAATTTCACCCCCAACTGATTAAGAATTATTCGGAAATGATTCCACTCGTTGCTAAAAACGGCTGGAAAAACCTGATATGCTTCAGCGGAAGCCGACGTGGTATCGATGATGAGACAGGCTGGAAAAATTGCAGCGAAGGTCTCAAACAAATCATGGGACTTGCCGAAAAGCATAATGTCGTGATACAGATGGAACTGCTGAACAGCAAGGTGGATCACAAAGACTACCAGTGCGACCGCACTGCCTGGGGAGTGGAACTGGCCAAAAGGATTGGCTCTCCCAATTTCAAGTTACTCTACGACATTTATCACATGCAGATAGACGAAGGCGATGTCATCAGAACCATTCGTGATCATTATCAGTACATCGGTCACTTTCATACCGGAGGTGTGCCCGGCCGAAGAGAAATCGATAATACCCAGGAATTGTATTATCCCGCTATCATGAAAGCGATCCTTGATCTCGGTTACCAGGGTTATGTGGCACAGGAATTTATTCCGACATCGGATGATAACGACAAGAAACTGGCAGCGCTCGCCAATGCGGTGAAAATTTGCGATGTCTAACCGGGTTGAATGCAAAAACTGACCAATCAAAACTCACATAAAAACTACTAATTATGGCCGATAATGTTTTTGATGCCATTGTCATTGGCTCCGGTATCAGCGGTGGCTGGGCTGCAAAAGAACTGACAGAAAAAGGTTTGAAAGTGCTGATGCTCGAAAGAGGTTTCGATATCAGACATGTGGCAGATTATAAAAATACTTCCAAGGATCCCTGGGAATTTCCGCACAGAGGTGGAAGAACCCAGCAGATGATCAAAGATTATCCGGTGCTGAAAAGAGACTATCCGCTTAACGAAACCAACCTCGACTGGTGGGCAAGTGATAAAGACTCTCCCTATACAGAAATAAAAAGATTCGACTGGTTCAGGGGTTACCATATGGGTGGACGTTCTCTCATGTGGGGTCGCCAGAGCTATCGCTGGTCCGATATGGATTTTGAAGCCAATGCAAAAGACGGGATCGGGGTCGACTGGCCGGTTCGTTATGCAGAGATAAAACCCTGGTATGATTATGTAGAAAAATTCGCTGGTATCAGCGGCAACAAAGACGGTATTCCACACCTGCCGGATGGAGAGTTTCAACCACCCATGGATTTCACCTGCGTGGAAAAAGACGCCTCTGCCAAACTGAAAGAATTCTATAAAGGCCAGCGCCACATGATCATGGGCCGCGCAGCCAACCTCACCCAGGAACTGCCCGGACGCACCAAATGCCAGTTCCGTAATAAATGCTGGCTGGGTTGTCCTTTCGGAGGATACTTCAGTACACAATCTTCCACTTTCCCCGCTGCACAGGCCACTGGCAGACTTACCCTGAAAGTAGACGCGATCGTTACTCGTATTCTCTACAATAAAGACACGAAAAAAGCCACGGGAGTGGAAGTGATGGATGCCGTGAACAAATCCATCACAGAATACAAGGCAAAAATCATCTTCCTCAACGCCTCCACGCTCAACTCTGCGTGGATCCTCATGAACTCCGCTACAGATATATGGCCCGACGGATTGGGTTCCAGCAGTGGAGAACTGGGCCATAACCTGATGGACCATCACCTCGGCGTTGGCGCCAGCGGAATGATCGAAGGATACGAAGACAAATACTATTACGGTCGCAGACCAAACGGATTCTATATCCCCCGTTTCCGCAACATGAATGGCGAAAAACGCGATTATATCCGTGGTTTCGGTTACCAGGGTGCAGGAAGTCGCCAGGGATGGAGCCGAAATGTAGCCGAGCTAAACATCGGCGCCGACCTGAAGAATGCATTATCTGAACCAGGTTCCTGGACTATCGGTATGGGTGGCTTCGGTGAAATCCTGCCTTATCATGAGAATAAAGTCACGCTCGATAAAACGAAAACAGATAAATGGGGGCTGAACGTGCTTGCCATTGACTGCGAGCTGAAAGACAATGAAAAGAAAATGCGTGTTGACATGCTCAACGATGCAAAGGAAATGCTCGAAGCCGTTGGGGCGAAAAACGTACAGGGACGGGATGGAGATGGAACTCCAGGCCGCGGCATCCATGAAATGGGTACTGCTCGCATGGGCCGTGATCCGAAAACCTCTGTATTGAATAAATACAACCAGGTATGGGATGCCATGAACGTTTTCGTAACAGACGGTTCTTTCATGACTTCCGCCAATTGCGTAAACCCGTCACTCACCTATATGGCCTTCACGGCACGTGCGGCAGATTATGCGGTAAGTGAGCTGAAGAAAGGAAACCTGTAATGCAATTGGTCAATTTGTCAATTGGTGAATGAGCCAATGTATGATTACGGATTGCGGATGACGGATGACGGATGAAATGCAATTGGTGAGTGAGCCAATCAAAAATCAAAAGTCAAAAGTAAAAATTCAAAATAAAAGTGAAAGCCGCGCTGGGGAAAGGAGCGGGAGCGGAGAACGGAGCGGGAGTGGGAGCGAGAGCGGAAAGAGAAACAGAAACGGAAAGAGAAACAGAAAGAGAAACAGAAAGAGACACGGAAAGGGAAACAGAAAGAGACACGGAAACGCAGATACTGGAAGCTTTTTGATTTTTGAATTCTAACTTTTGAATTATGACTTTGCGTCCTTCGCGGTACTCGGCGTACTTAGCGTTCCTCGGGCGCGGGGACAATGCAGGAGCGGGAGTGAGAGCGAGAGCGGAAAGAGAAACAGAAACGGAAACAGAAACAGAAACAAAACGGAAAGTGCAGAGTCGGCAAACCGCAAACTGCAAACCGCAAACTGCAAACCGCAAACCGCAAACCAACGATAAACCATAAACGATAAACATATTTAACACTAAACGAACATGTCCGATTCCACAAATGTAAACCTGAATACACGGGGCGTAGCTCAAAACAGCTACGATGCTATTGTCATTGGCAGTGGAATCAGCGGCGGTTGGGCGGCAAAGGAATTATGCGAAAAAGGTTTGAAAACACTGGTGCTCGAAAGAGGAAGAGAGGTAAGACATATCAAAGATTATCCTACCACATCCCTGGATCCCTGGCAATTGCCTCATAGAGGAGAAAAAACCACGGCACTTGCCAAGGAAAATCCCATTGCTTCAAGATGTTATGCATTTGACGAAGGAACACAACACTTCTTTGTAAAAGATAAAGAACATCCATATGTGCAGGAAAAACCATTTGATTGGATTCGTGGATACCAGGTAGGGGGCAAATCACTTATTTGGGCACGCGCCACACAAAGATGGAGTCGTTTCGAATTCGAAAGACCTCATCGCGATGGATATTCGATCGAATGGCCGATCACTTACAATGAATTAGCGCCCTGGTACAGTCATGTGGAGTTGTTTGCCGGTATCAGCGGAAACAAAGACGGCCTCGAGACCTTACCCGACGGAGAATTTCTTCCGCCGTGGCAAATGAATTGCCCGGAAAAATTCATACAGGAAAAAATCAACGCGGCTTATAAAGACAGAAATGTGATCCAGGGAAGATGCGCGCATCTTACCCAGCCTCGTCAGATTCACCTCGATCAGGGTCGCGCTCAATGCCAGGCCCGGACCATGTGCTATCGGGGCTGCCCGTTTGGTGGTTATTTCAGCTCCAATGCTTCTACCATCCCCTGGGCAGAAAGAACCGGTAACCTGACCCTGCTTCCGGATTCCGTAGTTCATTCGATTATTTACGATGAGAAAAAGCAAAAAGCAGTTGGAGTAAGAGTCATCGATGCCCATACAAAAAAAGCAACAGAGTATTTCGCGAAGATCATTTTTGTAAACGCCGCCTGTCTGAATTCAAACCTTATACTGCTGAATTCTACATCGAGCCGATTCCCTAATGGATTGGGTAACGACAACGGTATCCTCGGCAAATACATTGCATTCCACGATTACAGGGGAAATATCACGGCAACCGTGGATGGTTTCCTGGATACTTATGAATACGGTCGCAAACCGACTGCGGCCATGATGCCGAATTTCAGAAATGTTCGAAAAAAAGATATGCCTTTCCATGCCGGTTATATGGTTCATTACAGTGCCGGCAGGGCCAACTGGAACCAGGGTTTTGGCAAAGACGGAGTAGGCAAGGAATTCAAAGACTCCCTGGTGGAACCGGGCGGATGGTCTGTGTATATGATGATGCAGGGAGAAACAATTCCTGATGTAAAAAACCATGTGCGACTGGATCCTAATCAGAAAGATCAATGGGGGATACCCTTGTTGGTAACTTCGATTGATTATAGTGAAAACGATAACATGGTTCTGAAAGATTTCTGGCAACAGGGATCGGAAATGCTGGAAAAAGCAGGATGTAAAAACATCAACGCTTTCGATAATGGCAGGGTTCCCGGAAACGATATCCATGAAATGGGCGGAGTAAGAATGGGTAAAGACCCCAAGACTTCCCTGCTCAATAAATGGAACCAGTTTCACAACGTACCCAATGTTTTTGTAACCGATGGCGCCTGCATGGCATCTGTCGGCAATCAAAACCCTTCTCTAACCTTCATGGCCCTGACTGCCAGAGCAGCCAACCATGCGGTGGAAGAACTGAAGAAAGGAAACCTGTGATGCAATTGGTCAATTTGTCAATTGGTCAATGAGCCAATGACTAATTACGGATGGCGGATTACGGATTACGGATGAATTCTGGAGCGGGAGTGAGAGCGAGAGCGGAAAGAGAAACAGAAACGGAAAGAGAAACAGAAACGGAAAGGGAAACGCAGATATTGGAAGGTTTTTGATTTTTGAATTCTAACTTTTGAATTATGACTTTGCGTCCTTAGCGGTACTCGGCGTACTTGGCGTTCCTCGGGCGCGGGGAGCTATAAGGTGCAAGTATGCCTGAGGATAACGGAGCGGGAGTGAGAGCGAAAAGAGAAACAGAAAGAGAAAGGGAAAGAGAAAGGGAAACCGCAAACTGCCAACCGCAAACCGCCAACCGCAAACCGCAAACCAACATGAAACAATAAACAACCATGTCCGACACCCCCAACATCCACCTGAACACACGAGCAGTCGAGGCAAATCGTTTCGATGCCATCGTGGTGGGTAGTGGAATCAGCGGAGGTTGGGCGGCGAAGGAATTATGCGAAAAAGGTTTGAAAACCCTGGTACTGGAAAGAGGAAGAAAGGTGGAGCATCTTAAAGATTATCCTACGGCTAACCTCAATCCCTGGGAATTGAAACACCGGGGACAGATTACCAGGGAAACAAGAGAGAAAAATCCGTTGATAACGAAAGCGGCAGGGTATGGAGAAGACAACAAACACTTCTTCATTGAAGATAAAGATCATCCATACGTCCAGGAAAAACCATTCGATTGGATTCGTGGCTACCAGGTAGGAGGGAAGTCGCTGACATGGGGAAGAGCCTGCCAGCGCTGGAGTGATTTCGAGTTCACCGGACCACAGCGATTTGACTATGGCTTCGATTGGCCGATAAGATATGCGGATGTGTCACCCTGGTATTCGCACGTAGAAAAATTTATCGGGGTATGTGGAAATAAAGATGGAATTGAAGCAATGCCGGACGGCGAATTTTTGCCGCCATTTGAATTGAATTGCGTAGAAAGACATTTGAAGGATAGTTTTTTGAAAAATTATGGCGACCGTTACCTGGTGCATGCGCGTTGGGCTCATTTGACAAAACCTAACGATATTCACCTCGAACAGGGCCGGGGACAATGCCAGGCGAGAAACCTGTGCATGAGAGGATGCCCGTTCGGAGGATATTTTAGTTCAAACTCCTCGACATTGCCCTGGGCGATGAAAACAGGTAACCTCACCATCCGCCCGCATTCGGTGGTGCATTCGGTGATCTATGACGAGCAGAAAGCGAAAGCGGTAGGAGTAAGAATCATCGATGCGGAATCGAAACAAATGATCGAGTATTACGCGAAAGTGATCTTTATGAACGCTTCCGCTCTGAATACCAACCTGGTTCTGTTGAACTCAACATCAAACCGGTTTCCCAACGGCTTGGGCAATGACAGTGGCGTATTAGGTAAATATGTTTGTTTCCATAATTACCGTGGCTGGATGAATGGAACAATGGAAGGTTTTGAAGATGGATATATTTACGGACGCAACCCGACAGATGCGATCATAGCGAATTATCGAAATTTGAAGAAAAGGGATGCGGATTTCGTGGGTGGCTTTACCACCTTCGCCGGCGCTTACAGGCAAAGAGGTAATGAAGCGCTCTGTCCGGAAGCACTGGGAGCTGAATATAAAAAAGCCATGAGCGAAGCTGGTCCCTGGCATGTTTACGCGTATGTACAGGGAGAAACCATACCCAAAGAGTCTAACCATGTTCGATTGAGTTCGGATCATAAAGATCAATGGGGAATTCCGCAACTGGTTACCTCAGTGGGATATGATGACAACGACGAAAAACTATTAAAAGACTTCTTTACACAAACAGAGGAAATGCTGAGCAAGGCCGGTGTAAAGAATATTGAATATGCGGATACGAAACAGGCACCCGGACTCGACATCCACGAAATGGGAGGTTGCCGGATGGGCACAGATGCCAAAACATCTATGCTCAACAAATGGAACCAACTGCATGCCTGCCCAAATGTGTTTGTCACCGACGGCGCCTGTATGACCAGCACGGGAAATCAAAGCCCGTCTATTCTCTACATGACGCTCACAGCCCGGGCCGCCAACCATGCGGTGGAGGAACTGAAGAAAGGAAACCTGTAGAGTAATTGGTCAATTTGTCAATTGGTGAATGAGCCAATGAATGATGGCGGATGACGGATGAATTCGGGAGCGGGAGTGAGAGCGAGAGCGGAATACGGAGCGAGAGCGGGAGCGAGAGAGTGAGAAACAGAAACAGAGCAGGCGGAAGCCGGAGCGCGAGCGGTCAGTCACTCAGCGTCCTCTGCGCCTTCAGCGTTTTCAGCGATTCGCATAATTCGTTTAATTCGTTTAATTCGCATAATTCGCATAATTCGTGTATTTCGTATAAAACTAAAACACACACAATATGAACAGACGCGATGCCCTTTCCAGAGTGGCACTTTTGGTCGGCGGAACTGTTGTTGGTGGCGAATTCTTCTTGTCTGGATGTAAGGCTTCAGACAAACAGATAATGGGACTTCCATTGTCTAAAGAAGATATTGCATACCTCGATGAGATTGCCGAAACAATTATTCCGGCTACTGACACGCCAGGAGCGAAAGCTGCCAAAGTAGGCGATTTTATGAATACCATGGTAACCGATTGTTACGATGAGAAAGACCAGAAATCTTTCATTGATGGTATGAATAAAATCAATGAAGAGTGCAAAAAAGCACATGGTCACGCTTTCATGAGCGCTACGCCGGAACAACGCAAAGAACTGCTCACCAGGCTTGACAAGGAAGCCAAAGAGTACAGCAAGAGCAAAAAGCCGGAAGATCCCAACCACTATTTCGGCCTGATGAAGCAGCTGACACTCCTTGGATTCTTCACCTCGGAAACAGGCGCTACCCAAACACTTCGCTATAAGCAGGTGCCGGGTAAATACGAGGGCTGTATCCCCTACAAAAAGGGAGATAAAGCCTGGGCAACCTGATCAGGTGATGACCATGCTCGTATTGATGTCCAGGTTTATCAACCTGGGTTAATGCATTCGTATAAGTATACATCGTCAAAATCATATTATTTATGACCAACCGCAGAGATTTTCTGAAACGTTCCGGGCTTTTTGCTTCCGCATTCGCATTCGGATCATTGGTGTCCTGTAATAACGAAACAGGCGAAAAAGAAGTAAAAGGCGATTCAACTTCAAAAGCCGCAGGACCCGAGCCGGCAGTCACCAAACGACCATTGGGCGACTTCGGTCTTCAATTGTACACCCTGAGAGATGACCTTCCCAAGAATCCCAAAGAAATCCTCAAGCAGGTAGCCGGTTTTGGCTATAAGCAGGTAGAAGGTTTTGAGGGAGAGAAAGGACTATGGTGGGGATTGGGAGCAGTCGAGTTTAAAAAATACATCGACTCCCTGGGTATTTCCATGGTGAGCAGTCACTGCGACTGGTCGAAAGATTTTGACAAGAAATCAGCCGAAGCCGCACAGGTGGGCCTCAAGTATTTGATCGCTCCCTATGTTGGAAAGCAAAAAACACTGGACGAATACAAGAAAATCGCTGAAGGATTCAATAAAGCAGCCGAAACCTGTAAGAAGAACGGAATCAGGTTTGCTTACCATAATCACGACTACAGTTTTGTTCAACAGGATGGACAATACCCGCAGGACATTTTCATGCAAAATACCGATGCGGCTCTCATGGACTACGAAATGGACATCTACTGGGTAGTCACTGCAGGCGCCGATCCGGAAGCCTGGATGAAAAAATACTCAGGCAGGTTCAAACTTTGTCATGTTAAAGACCGCTCCAAAACAGCCAAGCCCGAAGATCACGATGCTTCTGTTGACCTCGGCACCGGTGGCATCGACTATGCCAGGATTTTGAAAACAGCATCCGATAATGGCATGCAGTACTTCATCGTTGAACAGGAACGCTACGACAATTCCACACCGCTGAAAAGCGCTGAGATCGATGCGGCCTACCTAAAGCAACTCACGATCTGATTGTTTATAAACCCATCCGGCCTTCAGGCCACCAGGAGGTAATTGTAAAGTAGCTGTACTGACAATTACCTCTTTTTATTTGCTATCTCCCTGGAAATAACCTCTTCCCCGGTCGAACAGAGCTTATGTAATTTTCGGACACCCATTAACATTCCTTAACCCATTCATGATCGGCAGGGTCTGACTGATACCAATTCGCTTTGGCAGACATGGATTCAATAACATCTTTGAATCAGTAAAGCCAAAGTATAGAGCCATGAAACGTTTATTAGTCATTATGCTGCTGTCTTATGCCGTTCCGGCATGGAGCCAGGACGAGAGAGGAAAGATTGTTATTACCATCCTGAATGCCCAGCAGTCTCCCATCGAAAATGCCACCGTTGAACTTCGCAGAGCCAAAGACTCTGGTCTGGTAAAAACCGCCCTCTCAGACAAAAATGGATTGGCAGAGTTTGAGAATATCCGATTAGGAAAATATTTTGTCAGGGCAAGTATGATCAATCATACGGGTCAAACTGGTTCCGTCATTGAACTCGGTCCTGGTCAGGGCCCGGTGGATGCGGGTAAATTGTTGCTTCAGCCTTCCGGTGCGCAACTCAATGCAGTTACTGTTTCCGCACGCAAGCCTTTTATTCAAAAGCTGACCGACAGGATTGTAGTGAACGTAGAAAACAGTATTCTCAGCGCGGGCAGTTCTGCCATGGAAGTTCTGGAGCGTGCACCTGGCGTTAATATAGATCAAAATGATGTGATCAGCCTGAGAGGACGTTCGGGTGTGATTGTGA
Source organism: Chitinophagaceae bacterium (assembly GCA_044226045.1). Lineage (GTDB taxonomy): Bacteria > Bacteroidota > Bacteroidia > Chitinophagales > Chitinophagaceae > Endoryza. The sequence goes on along the minus strand of JBGAHR010000034.1, from coordinate 38,292 downwards.
TGATTGACGGAAAGATCACTCCCATGACAGGAGCGGATCTGGCAAATTATCTAAGAGGATTGCCTTCTTCGGCCATTGAAAGAATTGATATTATTACGAACCCGTCGTCTAAATATGACGCGGCGGGTAATTCAGGCATCATTGATATCCGGTTGAAAAAAGATCAGCGGATGGGTACCAATGGTACATTAACTGCCGGATACGGACAGGGTGTTTATCCAAAGACAAACGCGGGCTTCACCCTGAATTACCGCAATAAAAAAATGAACATCTTCGGTAACTACAATTATGCTTACCGGGTGGGCCTGAACCATCTTATTTTAGATCGGAATTTCTATGAGAATGGCGTCTATAATGGCGGAGATCTGAAAGACAATTTCGGAAAGATGCCCTTCAACACCCATGCCCTTCGATTTGGGGCAGACTTCTTCCCTTCCAAAAAAACGATCATAGGCTTTGTGCTGAATGGAAACTTCAATGCATTCAAAAGAAAGGGCGATAACAGCTCCATTGTCATCGATCCGCAACACCAGCCTTCCAGCACATTCAAATCGCTGGCCAGCAACAACGATCACGCAAACAACGGGTTGATTAACCTGAACCTCAAGCACAGTTTTGATTCAACCGGTAAAGAAATCACAGTGGATATAGACTACGGCAGGTACAAATCATCATCACTGACCCGCAATGCCACCACTTATTTCAAATTGAACGGCGATAAACTGCAACCCGATTATATTCTTGATGGCGACCAGGATGGAATCCTGACTATCAAGACCGCCAAAGTAGACTATACTCACCCGTTGGGAAAAGGCGCCCGGTTCGAGGCAGGTGCCAAGAGCAGCTTTGTTTCCTCCGATAATGACGCGCAATTTTTTGATGTGAGCAATGGAACTCCTGTGAACGATGTCAATAAAACAAATCATTTTCTCTATCACGAGAACAACCAGGCTGGATATGTAAACTTTAGTAAGGAGTTCAAAAAATTCAACCTGCAGATAGGGTTGAGGGGCGAACAGACGAATATCAGCACAGAACAAAAGATCGGACATGTAACATTTGATTCGAGTTATTTCCAGCTTTTCCCCAGTGCTTTCTTCAATTATAAAATCAAGGAAGAACAAACACTTGGGGTATCCGTCAGCCGCCGGATTGACCGACCTGGCTACAATCAACTGAACCCATTCCTGTTCCTGATCGACGTAACCACTTATGCTACCGGAAGACCCGGCCTTCTTCCACAATTAACCTGGTCGTATGAATTGAGTTATACTGTAAAAAGCATCAGCTTTACCCTTGGATACAGCCATACAAAAGACAATCAGAATATTGCCATTGCGAAATTCAAAGATGTGTTTCCCAATATTCCATCCGATGAGAACGTAACAGTACAGATTCCCATCAATTTAAAATCCTCCGATTACTACGGAATAACCATCGCTGCTCCTGTGAGAGTAAACAAGTGGTGGAACATGATGAACAATGGAAATTTCTCCTATAATCACTTCAACGGACAACTGGGTGGCACCACGCTGAGCAATGGCAAGCCGGTATTAGACCTTCGCACAACCAATACCTTCAGTTTCAAGAAGGGATGGGTAGCCGAACTGGGAGGCAGTTATAATTCAGGAGGGCAATATGGCTTTATGGTGTTGGATCCTCAATGGGCGATCAATGCCGGAGTACAGAAGTCGGTGATGAAGGGAAAGGGCACCGTCCGATTCAATATCACCGATATCTTCTGGACCAATTTGCCTCAGGCCGTCATCACCTACAACAATTACGTAGAAAAATGGCATGCGTATCGTGAGACAAGAGTGGCGAATCTCAGTTTCACTTACAGATTTGGAAATAATAAGGTGCAGGCCGCCCGCAGAAGAGCAACAGCTTCTGAAGAAGAGCGGCAAAGGGCTCAATGATCGGTGGAGTCCGCTGTTCTTTGTCTCTTGTGAAGTTTCTGCAGAAGCTCGAGATGTGCGTTGACTTTATGAAGAGTGTCTTTCTGCAGGAACTTTCGCAAGTGCTTATAAAAATGGCTATGATCGTAGTAGCCATAAGTAGAATAATGAAAAGTATCGGGTTGATTCGCCAGGTGGTCTGTCGCTTTTCTGATTCTTAGTATCTGCAAGGCTTTCTTACTGCTGATACCCGTAGTAGCTTCAAAATATCGATGCAGCGATCGGGAGGAGATGCCGTACTGGCTGGCGAATTCTTCTACGGTAGTTGTAAAATCATTTTTCTTCTCGCAATGGTCCAGGATCGAGCTGACAATATCGATGGCTTCCTTTGAGCCCGAATAGGTTTTTACGATTCGTTGGAAATAGTTTACCAGTAACTCAACCCTGCTATTAAAATCCCTGGCCTTCTTCACGGCATCAATAACGGATTGTTCCATCAGATAGCTCAACGGGAAAATATAATCCCGGTACTCCGCGAAATTAATCGGGGTAGTATAGATGACCGGTGAGATTTTGAATTTAATGCCGAACAACTGATTTCCTTTGCTATGATGACATTCAATAGCGTGCGGCCTGGGCAGATAGCCATCGGTACGCATGGTGAATTTCTGGTCATCCACCTGCATTACAAAAGGCGTTCCCAGGTTGATCAGATAGGTATATCCCACATTCGGAAAAAGCGCATCTGAAAAACCTGCGGGGTGGTTCTTCCAGAGATGATCGAAGCGAGTCTCCCAAAAAAAGTCGATGAAGTGCGTAAGTGTACGAGGAGGCGCTACCCGGTGGTAGTTTTGTTCGAAATGGGTTTTATGGAAGAATTCGATGTGTTGTGACACGAATTATGCGAATTACGCGAATTATGCGAATTATACGAATCGCTGAAGGCGCAGAGGACGCTGAGTGAATGACCGCTCCCGCTTAAGACGTTTTGCGTTTCAGGTTTATCGTTTCACGTTAGTTTGCAGCTTCAGTTTCTGTTTCTCTTTCCGTTTCACTTTCCCTTTCCCTTTCTCTTTCCGTTTCCGTTTCCGTTTCTCTTTCTCTTTCCGTTTCTGTTTCTCTTTCCGTTTCTCCTTCCGCTCCCGCTCTCACTCCCGCTCTCATCTACGGTATTAGCATTTTCCTGAATTCCGTGGAGTCGCCATTGAATACATTAAAATCCACTCTCGAAAATATCCCATTTACCCGTCCGGTTTCACTGTGTTGCCAAAAACTCCATGGCCGGTGTATTCTCGGGCGTTCTTTCTGGAGATAGTGGGCCACCCATAAGGGGTATTCGTCAAAGTCGTCTTTCAGGTACTGCTTGTAAAAATCCACATTGGTGTAAATGATCGGTCGGACTCCGTAGTGATTTTCGACAATATTCAGGAATTCCTTGACTCTTTCCCTCAACTTCGATTCGTTCACACCATATGTTTGTTCGATATCGATCACCGGTGGCAGGTCGCCGGCTTCGAGTTCAACATTTTCAATGAAATTTTCCGCCTGCTGACGGCCGTTTTTAGTGGCCAGGAAAAAATGGTATGCTCCGCGTATCACACCATTGTCTTTGGCCTTCTTCCAGTTTCTGACAAACATCCTGTCTCTGTTTCCGAGCCCTTCCGTAGCTTTTATGAAAGCAAACCCGAGACGGATACCTTCCACATCCATCGACTTTACACTTCCCCAGTCAATAATATCCTGGTATTTGGACACGTCAATTCCATGGATAGAGTAATTGCTGGGGATTTCAATTCCAAAAGCATCATATCGGATAAACTTTGCTCGTCTTTGTATCCACCATTCATACCCGAATCTGCCGAGCATAACAAGCATACTCACAAATAGCAGTCCCAGGAGGATTTTCCAGCCGATATTCTTCTGTTTGGTTTTCTTCATGTTGCCGGTTGCAAATATAATGGCAACTGATCATTGATCGGGGTTCACCTGATGCAAGGATATGATAAAGTAGTGGACAGGGGTCTGTCTGTTTAGCTGCTATGATCAGCCACAATGACCCATCGGCCATTGATCTTTCTGAACAGGAGTGTATAATGCCCTCCTACATCCCCGACAGACCTTTTCAGGAACCATTTGCCAACAACAAAGTATGCGTCACCGGCGATGGGTTTCACCTGAAGGATGTTAAAAGTCAGTTTTCCCATCTGCGCCGTATCACTATAGCCTTTTTTGTAGTTCTTAAGCGTATTGGAGTAGCCATAAGTGACGCCCGATTTTCCGATAAACATCAAAGAATCACTCTCCCAGTAACCGTTCATAAACTCATCGATACTACCCCGGTTCCAGGCAGCCACCTGGCGCCCAAGGAGATCCCTTATCTGCTTTTCATCATCCGTTTGTGAAAATGCGCAGAAACTGAGCAGTAAAAGACCGGAAACTAAAAGAGGTTTAATCATATGAAGAATTGTTGGGGTTAAATAAACCTTTATTTTATGTAATTTACTGGAAGCCGAACAATCGGATAGGAGTAAGGGTTAATAATTTCGAACGGTATGACACCAAAGCGCATTTTTAATACAAAACCAGGACTATTTCATGAGTAAGATGGAGCCCGAAGCAAGCGAGTTTCTGAAGAGGGTTGTTTGGTCCCTGTCTTCCGGGCTGGTATGGCTGTTTTTCAATATCGGCTATGGCATTTACAAGGGCTGGATGGTACCCGCCCATGGTCTTCAGACATCCAATATTATTTTTTACATCTGGCTCGTCATCAGCCTCGGATTGCTGATCTGGATTAATTACCGGATCTGGAAGAAAAAGTTTCCGCACGGCTGACCCGCATATTTACTAGCGAATAATTTTCCTGACCATCTTTATGGATTTCTCACTTCGGATATGAAGGAGATAAGTTCCTTTGGCCAGCATGGTGGCAGGAATAGTGATGATCTCATTATTACCGGGTGTATCCATATCCTTTTGCCAAACCAGCTGTCCCAAAGTATTAAACAACCGGAGATAAAGTTTTTTATCGGTGGGGTTGTTCAGTGAGATATACAACTGGCCCGGAGAAGGGTTGGGATACACTTTCACTTCATTCGCAACAGTACTTGAGTTCTTTTTAACGGAGGTTCTTATAAGAGACAGAATTTCATAATTGGGATCGATGATTACAGTGTCTACGGCAAAACCCGGGTCGAAACTGAATTCCTGCCCGTTATAATAATGTTCAACCTTATAGCTTTTGCCTTGTGAAGCGCCACGTAACAGCAGGGTCACGGGCATATCGAAGAAGGTTACGGATGGATGAGTGGTGCTTTGCAGCAGCTTTACGTTTACCCAGTTGTTGCTGTTCTGGCTCCATTCTGCTTTGTAGTGCGGCGTTCCTTCTCCATAGATCCATTTCTGAAAGAAGGTATTCAGGTTTCTGCCACTTTCCAGTTCCATATTTCTTTTGAGGTCGTCTGTAAAGGCAAATCCGAATTTAACGGCCGGATCGGCCAGGTATCTCCGAACACCTCTGGCAAAAGCGGAATCGCCCACGATTTTCCGAAGCATGTGCACTACCATAGCTCCCTTGTTATAAGATAGCTTGTTGGAGAATATCCTGTTCACATCACTGGTATCTGCCACGAATACGGAACCGGAAGAGTCGATGGCGGCGCTATAAAAAGTTTGGGAGAAAGTAGATCCGTATGAGTTGGGATAGCCAAATTCCAGGAACATCAGGGTAAGATAAGTGGCAAACCCTTCGTTTAGCCATATGTGTTGCCATGAACCGGTAGTAACGTAATCGCCAAACCATTGATGGGCGAGCTCATGTGCAGCCAGGTTTGGAGAAGGGTAGTTAACAAAACTGTTGGTCTGGTGTTCCATTCCACCACCCCATCCCCATTGGGTATGGCCATATTTTTCCGCTGCAAAAGGGTATAGCCCGAACCATTTGCTAAAAGTGCGAAAAGCACTTCTGTGGTAAGAAATGAAACCATTAAAGGTGCCATCGCCCGCATAGTAAAAATTTTGTACGGGAATAACGGTATTGTCAACTTTGGCGGTGTCGTTATTAATACTGTAATTGGTTACGGCCAGCGCGACCAGGTAGGTAGCAATCGGGAATCTGTGTCTGAAGTGAGTTGTTCTGATAGATCCATTTACAGTATTTTCTACCATGATACCATTCGAAGAGGGCTGATACTGCTGATCGCAGGTAATGTAAACATCCAGCGAATCGAACTTGTCTTTAAGATTGTTTTTGCATGGCCACCATTCACGGGCGCCATAGGGTTCCGACAGCGTCCATATAACAGGTACTCCGGAGTGAGTTCCTTTATAAAAAGAACCAAACCCCGATCCACCGGGCACACCCTGGTAAAAAATAGAAACTGAATCTTTAGTACCTGTATTGATCGCGGCCGGGAAATAAATCACCAGCCCATCATTCGGTAATCGCTGAAAAGTGATCTTGCTTCCATGATACCACACACTGTCAACTACCAATTGATTCAACAGGTCAAAAGTGATGGATGAAGAAGATTGCACCATAGTGAAGTCGAAGGTTACCTTGCCGGATATGTACAGAATAGACGGATCGATGTTCCATTCACCACGTACATGGTGCACATCAAAATTATCGCTGGCCAGGGTAAATCCATTGGTTCCGGCAGGTCCATTAGGGCTCAGCCTTTGAAAGGATTGCATTTCCCTCATCCGGACACTTTCCATTTCTTTCAGGTAGGCTTTTTCTGTCAGAAGGCTATCCTGTGCAAAAAGCCGGTTCACCAAAAGGAGGGTAAGCAGTAATGTCTTTTTCATAGATATTTTTGATCAGACGATATATTATAAACGTAAAAATCAGCGGCCTGGTTGGAGCCAGGGCCTTGAAAATTAACGTCATTCCGTTCAAAACATTGTCTGTTAGCCGACTAGCCTTAATTTTACGGGCAATGCCGTCATTCAACTACCATGATACGCTTAGGCTGGCTTCCCGCCTGACCTTTCGGAAAGCCTGGAATGGCCTGAAAGTCTTCTCCAGTTATTATTGGAGCAAATGGACCGGTCGCCCGGTTCAGTGGGGACTGCCACTATCGGTAGCCCTCGAGCCGACCACCTCCTGCAACCTCCGGTGTCCGGAATGTCCGAGCGGGCTGCGGGCCTTTACCCGACCCACCGGCATGTTACAAAGCAATTTCTTCCGCGACACGATCGATCAGTTACATAAAGAGGTGTTTTATCTTATTTTCTATTTCCAGGGCGAGCCCTACCTGAACCCGGAATTCCTGGACATGGTTAAATACGCCTCTTCGAAGAAAATGTATACGGCTACGTCTACCAACGCCCACTACCTGACCGATGCCAACGCCCTTCGTACGATAGAGTGCGGTCTGGATCGGTTGATCATTTCCATAGATGGTACCACACAGGATGTATATGAACAATACAGGGTAGGTGGAAAATTGGAGAAAGTGCTGGAAGGCGCCCGCAATATTGTAAAATGGAAGAAAGCACTCAAAAGCCGCACTCCATTTGTCATTTTTCAATTCCTGGTGGTGAAACCCAACGAACACCAGTTGGAAGAAGTGAAAAAGCTGGCAGAGGAAATAGGCGTGGACCAGGTCCGTTTTAAAACCGCCCAGGTATACGATTATGAAAACGACCCTCATGCTTTAATACCTACAATTGCCAAATACAGCCGTTATCGCAAGGATAAAAGCGGAAAAACTGTTGTAAAGAACAATCTCGACAATCATTGCTGGAGACTATGGCATGCCCCGGTGATTACCTGGGATGGACTCGTTGTACCCTGTTGTTTTGATAAAGATGCCGACCATAAGATGGGCGACCTGAAATCGAAGAGCTTCCGGGAAGTATGGCAAAACCCTTCTTACCGCCAATTCAGAAAAGATATTCTCCAAGGCCGCGGTAATATAGATATTTGTGCAAATTGCAGTGAAGGCACTGCTGTTTGGCGTGATTGATCCAAAACCCTGCTGAAGACGCTCTGGTAGTAGTCAATGATCTTATCAAAGAAAACACTTTCATATGGGAATTGACAAGGACATCAGGTCGGCGAACTTCAGAAATGAGTATCACAAAGCGATCGTCAATATCATCTTTACCAACAACTGGATTATGGAAAGAAACAAGATGATATTTGAAAGAGGGGATATCACTCCTCAACAGTACAATATTCTTCGGATTCTGCGGGGAGCCAAACAACCACTCAGCACCTTGCAAATCCGGCAAAGAATGCTTGATAAGATGAGTGACACGAGCCGCATCGTTGACCGGCTTTTGAAAAAAGGCTTTGTTCAGAAAGTGATTTGCGCCACAGACAAACGACTGGTGGATGTAACCATTACGGAGCTCGGAATTGAATTACTCGAGAGACTGGATGGTTATAACGATGAAATGGACAGTCTGCTGGGTAATATCAATACGGAAGAAGTAAAAACTTTAAACGCCCTGCTCGACAAGATTCGTCAGGCAGGCTAACCCACGATAATTAATTATGATGATTAGAAAAGTGATGTTTCTGGCTCTAGGTCTGTTTTTTGGTATCACCGGTTTTGCCCAGCCGAAACCGGAGTTCAGGGCTGTCTGGATTGCCACTGTGGACAATATCGACTGGCCTACCAAAGGGAATTTCAATAGTGACAGCCAGCGGGCTGAATTTATCCGTATCCTCGACTTTCACAAAGCCAATGGCATGAACGCGGTAATTGCACAGATCCGCCCGGCCACTGATGCTTTCTATCCTTCTCCCTATGAACCCTGGAGTGAATGGCTGACAGGCAAACAAGGTAAACCCCCGTATCCATATTACGATCCGCTTCAATTCATGATTGAAGAAACTCACAAACGCGGAATGGAATTCCATGCCTGGTGTAATCCTTACAGGGCGGTCTTTCAATTGAATAAATCATCCATCGCACCCACCCATATCACCCGGATTCACCCGGAATGGTTCCTGGATTATGGCGACAAGCGATATTTTGATCCGGGAAACAAAGAAGCGCAACAATTTGTAGTGAACGTAATCCGCGATGTCGTTAGCCGTTACAATGTAGATGCCATCCATTTCGATGATTATTTCTACCCATATAGAATTACCGGGAAGGAGTTTCCGGATAACGCCTCTTATGTGCAATATAATAATGGACTGAGCAAAGACGATTGGAGAAGAAGTAATGTCGATTCAATCATTGTGATGCTCAGCCGCGCGATCAAAGAGATCAACCCCAAATGCCAGTTTGGAATATCGCCCTTCGGTATCTGGCGGAATCAAAGCCAGGATCCGGGAGGAAGCGCTACACAGGGTGGACAAACCAATTTTGACGACCTCTATGCAGATATCGTATTGTGGTTAAAACAGGGATGGATAGACTATGTTGCTCCGCAGATCTATTTTGAATTCGGTCATCCGCGGGCTGCCTATGAAGTATTGCTCGACTGGTGGAGCAAACATTCATATGGCCGTAACTGCTATATCGGATTAGGAATTTACAAAGCCGGAACCAGCCCCGCCTGGAGAGATAAAACACAATTGCCCCGGCAGATCGCTGCCATCCGCAAAACGGAAAATGTACAGGGAATGATCTTCTTCAGCAGCAAGTCGTTCAATAGCAACCCGAACGGCTGGACCGACAGCCTTCGCCTCAATTATTTCCGGGAACCGGCCCCGCTTCCCGTTATGGAATGGCTGGCTGGTGGAAAAGCAGAAAAAGAACAACCCGCATCCAATACCGGTAATGCGTCACAAACCCCGGCCATTCAAAAAGTTGACGAAACCAAACAGGTAACGCCGCCCACCAAAAACAAGTAGTGGACAGAACGGCCCAATTGAACTAATTTTGCAGTTGATTTTAATTATTTAAAAAAGAATAGTCATGCCTGGTTATGAAACTTGGGGCGCCGAAGAGCGCAAAGAACTGATGGATGTGCTGGACAATGGAATATTGATGCGTTACGGCTTCGATGGTCCCCGCAAGGGAATCTGGAAATCCAAAGAACTGGAAAAAGCGATCTGTGACAAGTTCGGTTGTCAGTACGCCCAGTTGGTGAGCAGTGGTACTGCCGCATTAACAACCGCCATGAGCGCATTGGGAATTGGATATGGGGATGAAGTGATCATGCCGGCTTTCACATTTGTGGCCAGTTTTGAAGCCGTGTTGAGTGTGGGTGCCGTTCCGGTGCTGGTAGATGTGGATGACACTCTTACCTTAAACCCTGAAGCAGTAAAAGCCGCCATCACATCCAAAACAAAATGCGTGATGCCGGTGCACATGTGCGGCAGCATGGCCGACCTCGACGCTTTACAGGCTATTTGCAAAGAACATAAATTATTCTTGCTGGAGGATGCCTGCCAGAGCATTGGCGGAACCTATCATGGCCGTCAGTTAGGAACAATTGGCGATGCCGGCACTTTCTCTTTTGATTTTGTAAAAACAATGACCTGCGGAGAAGGTGGAGTGGTAATGACAAATAACGAAGAGGTGTATGTGAAATGTGATGGATACAGCGACCACGGACATGATCACAAAGGAGTCGATCGGGGCGCCGACCTTCACCCGTTTATCGGATACAACTACAGAATTTCAGAATTACATGCGGCTGTGGGACTGGCCCAGATCGGCAAACTCGATCAGTTCCTGTCTAAACAAAAAGAAAATCATCAACAGCTCAAGGCAATCCTTTCACAGGTGCCCGAAATCAGTTTCCGTCGTGTTCCCGATCCGCAAGGCGACAGCTGTACTTTCCTGAGCTGGTTCCTGCCTACGGAAGAGATCACCCGCGCCGTGGTGGCTGAAATGAAGGCGCAGGGGATTCTGGCCGGCAATTTCTACTGGTTCGACAATAACTGGCATTATATCCGTAAATGGGATCACCTGAAAAGCGGAGTCACCCTCAATCACCTTCACCCCGAATACAAGGCAACCGTTATGAAACAGGCCAACAAGGATTTCAGTGTCAGTGACGGGGTCATGTCAAGATGTGTTTCTTCCAGTATCAGCCTTTCGTGGACACCTGCGCAGATAAAGGAAAAGGGTGATAAAATGGTTGCAGCCATTCGCTCGGTACTCGCCAGACAAAAAGTAAGTTCCTGAACTTTCAGCCTGTTCACATAATAATATTGATATACGATAAAGACCGGTTTGCCTTGGCAGCCGGTCTTTTTTGTAGATGTTTTTTGTAGCAACATTACGAGGCACACCTAAGAGTGAACACGTACAGTTATCCGTGTTAGTGCTTATCCCGGCAAGAATTGCCCTTAGTGCTATATGGTTACGTAACCCATGTCCGTTTTCCTCCATACAATCTCCTGTTCGTGGGAATTACATTTCTGCGGCAGATAAAAAAATCAAGATCCAGCATCCTATGTTATGAGCGCCAACCTGTTCAAACATATCAATATCTATCTCTCGGTAAACGAGAAGAGCTTCGAGGAGTACTTTAACCAGCACGACCCTGCATCCGCTTACAAGCGACAGTTGAGTCCGGAGTTTGAAGACTACATCATGAACTATGTGATGGCAGCGAAACGGTATACCATTCTTCAGTATAAATTCACCTGCAACAAAGAAGAAGATAAACAGTTTACCGAACCGCTTACCCATGCGATACGTCGTCATTTCTCCATTCGAAAAACACTGAAAGAAGCGGAATTCAAAAGATTTAAGAAACGTTCCTTCATTTTACTGGCCTTCGCACTTGCCATCGGACTGATGTGTCACTGGTTCTTACCGATGTTGTTGCCGGAAGGGGAGAAGCATGGATTCATGTCTGCAGTGACGAATAGCCTGGAAGTATTCAGTTGGGTTACTCTCTGGCGACCGATCGACAAGCTGGTGTTTCAATGGAATCCCTATCTCAAAGAAATTCTTTTATACGATAAATTAACGAATGCGGAAGTAGTTGTCATAGACAATGTGAAGAAGCTGACGGTGGAAAATGCCGCATGATTATGCGCAATGTATGCTTGCTGATATTGATCCTGTTACCCTGCCAGGTTCTTCTTGCCCAATCGGAAGGAGGAATCGAACAATATCATTATATCGGAACACATGCAAGCGCTTCAGTAGTTCCTGTAGTTCATCTTCAAAGCCGCAAAGGCTGGTATGGCGAAGCCCGCTATAATTACGATGAACAGAACACCTTCTCCATTTTGGCCGGAAAATCTTTCACGCACAGGAACAATCTTGAATACACCTGGACACCCATGTGTGGAATTGCCATTGGTGACCTGAACGGATTCACGGGCGCGTTGAATTTTTCGCTCTCTCATGAACGTTTCTTCGTAAATACCCAGTCACAGTACACGATTTCACGAGTTCCGCAGTATGGAAACTTCCTTTTCAATTGGTGGGAGATGGGCTATCAGCCACTGTCCTGGTTGTATGGCGGACTTAGTTTTCAGCATACAAAAGTGGACGGAGAAAAAACAGTCTTCGAGCCGGGAGTAATGGCGGGAATTGAATTTCGAAAGATGTCATTTCCGGTGTATGTATTCAATGCTTTTAATCCACAACGCTTTTTTGTTCTAGGGGTAAACTGGGAGTGGCATAAATAATTTTGCTACACGCGTATTGTCTTATTTGGCAACAAAAAATTTCTTCCCTACACCTTATTAACAGTAACCACTTACTACCCTCTAAGATTAGTACTGTGTTTCACTTATTTGAAATCATGAAGCGAAATGATAGTTATACCCTATCGTTTTAATTCAAATCTAATTTCTGGCTCAATTCAATTTCTATGAAAAGATTAATTGCTTCGTCGCTATTTGCCTTCCTATGCGTATCGGGTATGACGCAGGTGGGAGTGGGTACAACCTCACCTCATTCAACCCTCGATGTGCGCGGCTCCATGTCTTCTGCGTATCGCTCATTTACTTCCAATACAACGGCGGCAACAACAGATAATATGCTGGTGTTTACCGGATCTTCTGCAACAACACTGACTTTGCCAACAGCGGCATCAGTTCAGGGAAGATATTACTGGATCAAAAATGCGACCAGCAACACTTCTGTACTGACTATCGCCACCACTTCCTCCCAAACCATCGATGGCGCAAGCTCCTGGTCCCTGGATCCCAATGAAGGATTGAGGGTAGTGAGCAATGGCTCAAACTGGTATGTGGTATCTGAGTCGATGCCGGGTGGCGCGGGCCAGGCATGGTTATATAATGGCAACTCTGTTCCTGCAATCCGAAAGCTCGGAACAATCAGCAACTACGATCTTCCATTTATTACCAATAACGTGGAAAGAATGCGTATCTCCAGCGCCGGTAATGTGGCAGTAGGAACCACTTCTTTCAATGGCACTTACCCGGAAAAGTTTTTGGTTGATGCCGGCACGACCACTTCCTTTAATGTGATCAGTGGAAAAGGTACGATCGACAACTATCTTCAGTTGAACATCCAGAACAACAGCTCGGGAACAGCCGCCAGCTCCGATGTGGTGGCAACGGCAGATAATGGCAATGAAACGACCAATTTCGTGGACATGGGTATCAACTCGAGCAACTATTCCAGCACCGGAATCCTTGGAGGAATCAATACTGCTTACCTCTATTCAACCGGACGCGACTTCTCCATTGGCAATGCCAGCGCCAGCCGCAACCTGCTGTTCTTTACCGGTGGTACAGCTACCACCAATGAAAGAGCACGTATAACCTCTGCCGGTAATGTAGGTATTAACACAACCTCGCCAACAGAAAAGTTGCAGATAGAAGGTAACCTTCGTTTCTCCGGCTACAACCGGTCTATATTCTTTGATGCAGATACCGATCCTTATGCAGGTATCAAAGCGGTTTCCCGTACCGGGGAGATCAATGAACTGATGCTGTTTTCCGGCAATGACCTGTCAGGATCCTACGGCGCAGACAGAATCAGGCTGGCAACACAGGAAATACATTTCGCTACCTCTTCTTCCACGGGTAGTGTAAACACAGGAGACCCCACCTCGTATTACGAGTCAACTACCAACGTGCCCACCCGCATGCTGATCAATGAAGATGGAAACGTATCTATCGGAAGTACGGCCACATTTAATAGTACAAATCCCGAGCAGTTACTGGTGGATGCCGGTACCACTTCTTCTTTCAACGTAATCAGTGGAAAGGGCAGTATCAATAACTATCTGCAGTTGAATATCCAGAATACAAACTCCGGCGGACTAGCCAGCTCCGACGTGGTGGCTACTGCCGATAACGGAACGGAGAGCGTCAACTTCGTGGACATGGGTATCAACTCGAGCAACTACTCCTCAAGTGGTATCCTGGGCGGAGCGAATAACGCCTATCTCTATGCTACCGGAAACAACTTTGTGATTGGAAACGCCTCCTCTGGTAAAGACGTCGTTTTCTTTACCGGTGGATTAAATAACAGCAACGAGAAAATGCGGATTACTACTTCCGCCGTTCAACCCGGAACAGACAATTCCGTATCGATGGGAACTTCATCGAAGAGATGGAGTGTGGTATATGCTGCGAACGGTACCATTCAGACTTCAGACTTTCGCCTGAAGAAAAACATTCTTCCGCTCTCTTACGGATTAAATGAAGTGATGAAACTGCAACCGGTGAGCTACGACTGGAAAGACGACAGCGGTCATAAAATTGGATTGATCGCCCAGGATGTGAAGAAAGTCATTCCCGAAGTAGTGGTGGGAGATGAGTCTAAGGAAAACCTCGGGATGAATTACGCCGAACTCGTTCCCGTGCTGGTGAATGCTGTAAAAGAATTGAAAAATGAACTGCAGGATGCGAAGAAAGAGATCGAGCAACTGAAAAAGAAGCTCAACAAATAATAATACTTAAAATCCAATCATCATGAGAGCCAAATCAGGCCTGGCTATGCTGTTATTGTTGGGTATTTCGCATGTAAACAGGGCGCAGGTAGGTATTGGTACCACCAGTCCCTCTTCCATGCTGGACTTACGCGGCTCCTTCGCGGCCAACTTCAAAACAGTCAGCGCTACTTCCTACACGGTGACCGCTACAGACAACACCATTGTGTACACGGGTAATAACAATACCACATTCACCCTGCCTTCTGCCATCGGCATTGCAGGAAGGGTTTACTGGATCAAGAATGCCAGCCCCAATGCCACTACGCCAACCCTGACAGTCAATACATCGCTCAGCCAAACGATCGATGGGAACAGCAGCTGGACACTCGATGAACCGGATGAAACCATTCGCCTTGTAAGCGACGGTGCAAACTGGTACGTGTTAAGCCAGGATGTAATTGCACCAAAAACCAGCACGTCCGGCGGAGCCTGGTTACAGGGTGGTAACCGGGTGACCAGCATTAAATCTTTGGGCACTATTACTAACTATAACCTCCCTTTCATTACCAATAATATTGAAAGGATGAGGCTCACCACGAGCGGATGGCTTGGTTTAAATACCACCAACCCCTCGGGTCGTTTTCATTCGGTTAATGAAACCGGTGAAACCGGTAACGACTATATCTTCGACGATTACGGTGCGGGCACCACACAGGGGTTTTATTTTACCAAATCAAGAGGAACCATCGCATCACCGACCAACCTGGCCAATAACGACCAGATTGGATGGATCCGATTTATACCCAGGTATAATGGATCATTAACCATGACTTCCGGTCTCTCCTCATTGGAGGCTTATTACAAAGGCGATGGTACCACCGGTTTAACCGACTTCAGGTTGTATACGAGCGGAACAGAACGGGTACGCTTCTCCGAAATAGGAAACGTCGGAATCGGATCCGCAACCTTCGATGGAACCAACCCGGAAAAACTGTTGGTGGATGCCGGTACCACAGGGTCGTACAACGTTATCAGCGGCCGGGGAAATATCAACAACTACCTCCAGTTGAATATCCAGAACAGAAACAGCGGTACTTCCGCCAGCTCTGATGTGGTTGCCACCGCTAACAACGGAAATGAATCGACCAACTATATCGACATGGGTATTAACTCAAGTGGATATAGCAATACAGCCCTGCCAATACTTGATGGCGTTAATACAACCTACCTCTACGCAACCGGTCGTAACTTCTTTATCGGAAACGGAAGCTCGGGCCGCGACCTGGCTTTTTTCACCAACGGATTTAATGCTTCCGATGAAAAGCTGCGCATCCTGAGCGGCGGGAATGTCGGTATCGGTACTACCTCTCCAACTGATAAACTCACCGTAGCCGGCATCATTTCTCCCTCCGCAGACAATACTTATACGCTTGGCAAGAGTGCCTTGCGCTGGAGTGCCGTATGGGCTGCCAATGGTACCATTCAAACATCTGACATCCGATTAAAGAAGAATATCAAACCGCTCGAATATGGATTGAAGGAAGTGATGCAGTTGCACCCGGTACGCTACAACTGGATCAGCGGCTCCGAAGACAACAAGATCGGTTTGATTGCGCAGGAGGTTCAGCAAATCGTTCCCGAAGTAGTGGTGGGTGATGCGGAGAAGGAAAACCTGGGGATGAATTATGCAGAACTGGTACCGGTTCTCATCAATGCTGTGAAAGAACAACAGGGACAGATCGATTTAATGGAGGCTAAAGTGAAGAGGCTGACAGCCGACAGGAAGAAGAAAAAATAATTGACAGACCCAACCCATTACATATGCGAAAAACTATATTTCAAGGCATACTCTGCATGGCCATCGGCAGCCAGGTATCCGCTCAGATAGGAGTAGGTACCACAACGGCTCACTCCGATCTCCATGTCAATGGCGCGGTAGCCATGGCGGTCAGGTCTGTGACTGCCAATGACAACATTGGATATTCTGATGAAGTGATTTTATTCACCGGAACCAGTGCTGCCACAGTTACATTGCCCGATGCGAGCACCGCAACCGGGCGTGTATACTGGATCAAAAATGCCAGCACTTTATTGCCCGTTCCCACTTTAACGATAGCAACCAGTTCATCCCAAACAATCGATGGGGTAACCACCTGGGACCTCGATGAACCCAATGAGGTAATCCGTGTGGTCAGTGATGGAACAAACTGGCAGGTATTGAACCAGAATGTGACCGTTAGAAAGACAACGGTGGTAGGCACTCCCTGGTTGCAGGGAGGTAACAACCTTAAATCCATTAAAGCTGTCGGTGCCATTGAAAACTATGGAATAAATTTTCTGACCAATAACACCGTCAGGATGCACCTGACCAATGCGGGCTTCCTGGGATTGGGTACTACCAGCCCCGAGGGTCGTATTCATAGTGTAACCGATAACGACGACAACGATAATGATTATTATCTGCAGGATCACGGTACTTCCATCACACAAGGATTTTTTATCAGGAAAGCACGCGGAACTGTTGCCATCCCTGCCGATCTGCAAAATGGAGATATCATCTCGCAGTTCCGGTTTTCAGGTCGTTACAATGGTTCGCTCACCCGTAACAACGGATCAGGTATCGACGCCTATTATACCGGCAATGGTACCAGCGCAAGTACGGATATGCGCTTCTTTACCAGTAACACGGAAAGAATGCGTGTTCACCAAAGCGGGTATGTGGGAGTAGGCACTTCCACTTTTGATGCCACCAACCCTGAAAAGCTGCTGGTGGATGCCGGTAACACGAGTTCATATAATGTGATCAGCGGACGCGGAGACATCAACAACTACCTGCAGTTGAATATCAAGAACACAAACTCTGGTAATACTGCCAGTTCTGATATTGTCGCTTCTGCCGACAATGGATCGGAATCTGCAAACTATATCGACATGGGCATCAATTCAAGTTCATACAGCAATACTGCATTGCCCATCCTGGACGGTGTGAATACCGCTTATGTGTATGGATTGGGTGCAGATATGAAGATCGGTAACGCCGTCGCCTATGATCTTGCTTTCTTCACAGGTGGATATGCCAATACAAATGAAAGAATGCGCATCACCTCCACAGGCAATGTAGGAATAGGTGTCAATGCGCCAGCTGAAAAACTGGTGATTGCCGGAATAGTGACACCAAGAACCGACAATGCTTATACGATTGGTACCAGCACTGCCAGGTGGAGCGAAGTGTATGCGGCGAATGGAACCATTCAGACTTCCGATATACGCCTGAAGAAAAACATCTCGCTGCTGGATGCCGGATTAAGTACAGTGATGGCCATGCGTCCGGTTCGCTACCAATGGAAAGATGGCAGTGATCGTCGCCAACATGTGGGATTGATTGCCCAGGAGGTCAGGAAACTGGTACCGGAAGTGGTAACAGGCGATGAAAACACCGGCAAGCTCGGAATGAATTATGCGGAACTGGTGTCTGTGCTGATCCGCTCTTTGCAACAACAACAAATGAAACTGAAAGCGCTGAACGAACAAATTGAAGCATTAAGCAAAAAATAATTAATACGAAGATTAAATATCCCGATATGAAAAAACCAATTGCATCCCTGTTAGCCCTGCTGATGTCTGGGTCGTCCCTGCTGGCACAAACAGATGTAACGAACACCGGTACCCTGTATATAACCGGGGGATCAGACATCCTGTACATTTCCGGTTCGTTTACCAACAATAACACTTCGGCGCTGACAAATAACGGGAATCTTTATATCCGTCAAAACCTCACCAATAACCAGTCTTCCGTGGCGGTAGGAACCGGAACATTATACCTGAATGGAACCGCTGCTCAAACCATAGGAGGATCACAGCCCTTTAATACGTTTAACCTGGTAACGGATAATACCGCGGGGTTTACGTTGAATGCGGACCTGAGAATCAGTGGTGCCCATACCTATACCAATGGGGTGATCACTACATCTGCTACGCCTAACTATCTGACCTACCAGGCTGGGTCCTCTTACACCGGCGCCGGAGATGGAAGTCATGTGAATGGATGGGTAAAAAAATTCGGCAATACCAATTTTGATTTTCCGGTTGGTACCGGCACTTATCTCCGTTCCATCAGCTTGCAGGGGCTGTCCGCTTCATCTGAATTCAATGTACGCTGGCTTTCACCAACCCCCAACCCGACCAATGTGGCTGCACCGATCCTGCTGGTAGATAACAACGAATACTGGAATATCGTGAGGGTGAGTGGCGGCAATGCGGCCGTATACATGAACTGGGATAACAGCAAAGTGACTTTTCCGCCATTTCCGCTCGCGCAAATACGAGTGGTTAACTATACAGGAGGTCTCTGGACCAGCGTAGGCGGCTCTGCCACTGGTAATATCGCCACCACAGGAAATATCAACTCGAATACGGTCAGCAGTTTCGGCCTGTTTACTTTTGGCAGTATCGACTGGTTTGTTCCGATTCAGTTTTTACAGTTCACCGCTACACGCAAAGCCGGTTACAGTCAGCTCGACTGGGCCACCGCCCGTGAAATCAATGCCGATCATTTTGAAGTGGAAAGAAGTGATGACGGACAGAACTTCCGGCGCATCGGCCTGGTATCTGCTAACGGGAGCCTGCAGACGAACATGTACCAGTATCCCGACCGGCTGCCGCTCAATGGTACAGCCTGGTATCGGATCAGGAGTGTGGACAAAAACAACAGGGTAAATTATTCTTCGATTGCAGTTGTCACGGAACGCAATACAAGTGCAGGTTTATATGTTATTAATAATCCAGTGTACCAGAATATTTATATCTCAGCTACGGGTAACTATAGTGGTAAATATGAATATTCCATTTATAACAATGCCGGACAAGTGGTACAGAAAGGAAACCTGAATGCCAGCACGGGAGGAGTATTTGCGATTTCACTGAATACAGCTTTCGCACAGGGAGTGTATATTCTGGATATCAGGAATGCGGCTCATCGTTTAACCCAAAAAATAGTTGTCCGGTAAATGCATTGAAACCCTGAAAACATGAAAGGCCTGATTTTACAATGTGTGCTGTTATTGATGCTCTGTTCAAGCCTTACCGCACAGGTGGGAATTGGAACCACCACTCCGAATTCCACGCTCGATGTGCGGGGAGCCATCTCGCTAAACTACAGGTCTTTTACAGGGAGTACAAATATTGCCGCCAATGATCATACCATCGTCTATACAGGAGATTCCAATGCAGTAGCGGTATTGCCGGATGCCACCATCTGTCCGGGCCGTATTTATCATATCAAGAATGCCAGCGCTGCATCGGTTACTCCTGTACTGACGGTTACCTGTCAGCCAGGTCAGTCTATTGATGGTTGTCATCAATGGACACTCGACGATCCCAATGAAGCTATTGCCGTACTGAGTAACGGATTGGGGTGGTATATCTCTTCACAAGCCCGTTCCGGCGCATCGTCCGGAGGCTGGCAACTGGATGGAAACAGTCTTGGCTCCGAGAAGAAACTCGGCACTGTTTCCAATACAGCGCTGCCTTTTATCACGGCAAACACGGAGCGGATGCGATTGACCGCCGGCGGTCGCCTCGGTATTGGAACCGGTAATCCGGCAACAGAAACACATATTGTTGCACAGGGTTATTCTTCCAACATCGCCACCTCATACATCAGGGGAATCACTATTACCTCAACCGGATCTTCCGGTTTTGGCGGACCCGGCTTTTACCTCGAAAACCTCGAGAACCCGGCCGGAAAAAAATTATTCAAGATAAACTTCACCGCTAACAGCGGCGCCGACAGCTATGTCAACTTCCAGGCCGTGAGCGACAATGGCTCTTCTAACGTCAACGCCAATGTGATGGCGATCATGCACAGTGGAAGAGTAGGCATCGGTACAGCTACATTCAATACGGCCGCTCCGGAGAAATTACTGGTGGAAGCCGGTTATACCAGTTCAATCTATGCAATGGGCGTACGCGGTACTATTGACAATGGTTTACATTCCTATGTACAGAACACCAATCCTGGTGCATCTGCTTATTCCGCCTTCCAGGCAATGAGCGATAACGGCAATTCATCCTCCAACTATCTCAATGCCGGCATCAATTCCAGCGCCAATACCAATACCGGTGTGCTGGGAGGCGCCAATCGGGCATTCCTGTATTCAACCGGTTCCGATTTAGCCATCGGCAATGCTGCCTCCGGCAAAGACATTATCTTCTTTACCGGCGGAACTTCCAGCTCCAATGAAATCCTGAGAATTACAGCTGGCGGGATGAGGCCGGCCGTTGACAATACTGTTTCATTAGGTCAATCCAGTTTTCGCTTCAGCGAAGTATGGTCTTCCAATGGCCTTATACAGACTTCAGATGCCCGTCTCAAGACAGATATCCAAGCCCTGCCTTATGGTCTTCGCGAGCTGATGCAGTTAAGACCCGTTGTATATCGTTGGAAGAATGATCCTTCCCAACTAAAAGTAGGGCTCATCGCCCAGGAAGTGCAGAAAATTGTGCCCGAAGTAGTCATCGGCAATCCATCCGGCGATACCCTCGGTATGAACTATGCAGAACTCGTTCCTGTACTCATTAATGCAGTGAAAGAATTGAAACAACAGGTGGATGAGTTGAAGAAGCAGCTGGAGAAGAAATGAAGACGTTTATCGTTTCACGTTTATCGTTTTACGTTGGTTTGCGGTTTGCAGTTTGCAGTTTGCGGTTTGCAGTTTGCAGTTTGCGGTTTGCAGTTAACTGTTTCGCTATCTTGTTTTCAAACAGCAAAACCAGCTTTTTGAATTTTGCATTTTGACTTTTGAATTCGCCATCCGTAATTCGTCATCCGTCATCATCATTGGCTCATTGACTAATTGGTGAATCACTGTTGTCCGGGGAAAGTGTCGAAGTCCATCCAATTAAGCTGAAATAATCATCTTTTTGCCACTTTTTGAGACATGAGCCCCCTTTTGTGATCGGGAGCGAGATCGAAAGCGGACGTAATATGAGGGAGATTTTATTAAAGCGAGCCTCTGACGGGGCTTTTTTTGTTTCGCCAAAAAAAGTCCCACAAAAAAAGGCGACCAAGGCCGATATACAGCCCGGCTACTTTAGGTGAGCGGGAGTGAGAACGGGAGCGACTAATTCAATTAGTTCTTCGGTGATGAACAGCGGTAGAATAAAGCCCGGCATTTTTTGTGATTCAGCTATGGAATTCTTTTTCGTTATCTCCGGATTTGCATTTGGAAGTTTTCGGTGTCCTGTCAATTGGCAAATTGGCCCATTGGCTCATTGACCAATTAAGCACTCAGCGTTTTCCCCGGACAACAGTGATTGACCAATTGACCAATTGGCACATTGCATCCGTCATCCGTAATTCGTAATCCGTAATTGCATTGGCTCATTGACTAATTGGTGAATTGGCTAATTACATTCCCAGGCTTTCCTTCATCCTTCCAAAAAATCCTTTTTTTGTCGGTTGATGCTGGATACCTTTTTCAGTGAGGATGCGATCGATGGTGTTCTTTAATGTTTCGGGGGTGATTTTGGATTTGACTATATAATCGAAGGCGCCGTATTTGAGAGCGTCAACCGCTACTTCTACATTTTCCTGTCCGGAGATAAATACTACTGTAATATTCTTGTCGAATACCCTGATGGACTGCAGTACCGAAATACCGTTCATTCCTTCCATATTATAATCCAGGAAAATGATATCCGGATGAAGATTCAGGCTGTCGAGACAATCCTGGCCACCACTGAAGCAGCTGATGTCTTCGTAGCCGAGCTTGTTGAGGAATTGCTGATAAAGATTCAGGCAGAAGACATCGTCATCTACCAGGAATAGTTTTAAAGTATTGCGGACGGACATAGGTTATTTTTTGAAAGCTCGGGCCTTGATATCTCTATCCAACGGGTTTCAATTGCCCGATATTGCTTCTATACAATCATTAAAACCCTTAGCTAATGGGATACTCTTACTGTCTTTTTTGACACTTATTTGATCTTTCCTTCCAGGCGATCCACGTATTCCTGGGTGCCTACCCGGAACCGCAAAGGAATACCCGTTTTCTTCTCCAGTTTGTATTCTGCCTTACACATTACCCCAAAATGCCGTACATAATAGTCGGGATGCACCGGCTGAAGGGTTGTTTCGGGTGAAATATTGGTTCTGGAAGGTGCGGTAAGCGACAACTGAGGGCCTTCGAACAAAGCCAGCCTTAATGGGGAGGGCTGGACCTTTTTGCCATTTAGTGAAAATATTGGCTGTACCGCCGGCAGGATCGATTGCCCATATATCTTGCTGGAAGTCATTAAAAAAAACACAACAAGAAATTTATAAAATCGTTGCATGGCGTTAGTTGTAATTCTTCTTAAATTTACGGCCTGATTTTTGTGGTTCTGCGACCTCCTTGCCAAAAACCTGGACGGACCGTAGATAAAACCCCTCCAAATTTATGGCACTTAGTCAAGGTTTACAGCAAAGGCTTTTACAAAAACTGTCTCCCCAGCAGATTCAGTTGATGAAGCTATTGCAGGTACCCACGGCTAACCTGGAAGAACGGATCAAGGAAGAAATGGAGGAAAACCCCGCCCTCGAACTCTCCGAAGAAAGCCATGATGATGAATATAACACCGAATTGAAAGATGAGTTCGAAAGTTCGGAAAATGATGATTCGGAAAAAGATGGAAGCGAAGACGAATACGAAAATCTCGACATCAGCGAATATGTAAGCGACAGTGATGATGAAATTGCGGATTACAAATTGCGCGACGATAATTATCCAGAATCAGATGAAGGGAAAGTAAGCCCGCATCGCATGGAAACATCTTTCCATGAATACCTTCTCGAACAACTCGGATTGATGAAGCTCGACGAGCGGCAGAGTCGCATTGCCGAACAGATTGTCGGAAGCATCGACGATGATGGATATCTCCGCAGGGAAACCTCCGCCATCGTGGATGACCTGGCCTTCCGCCAGAATATTGACAGCAGCGAGGAAGAAGTGGAGACAATTATCCGGATCATCCAGCAATTTGACCCCCCGGGCGTAGCAGCCCGCTCCCTGCAGGAGTGCCTGCTGTTGCAGTTGCGTCACCTCAAAGCCCATGGCAAAGAAGTGGACATGGCCATCAAGGCCATCGAACAATACTTCGATGAATTCACCAAGAAGCATTACGAAAAAATACAGCGCGGTCTTGGTATTGATGACGAAGGACTAAAGGATGTGATCAGCCAGATCATCAAGCTGAACCCCAAACCCGGCGGCAATCATGCAGATGTAAACAAGGCAGAGAGCTATGTGGTGCCGGATTTTTTCATCTACAATAATAATGGAAAGCTCGAGCTCACGCTCAATTCCCGCAATGCCCCCGATCTGCGTATCAGTGGCGGCTATCGCGATATGCTGAAAGAATACGACCGTGGCAGCAAGAAAGACAAGCGGCAGAAGGAAGCCGTTCTGTTTATCAAGCAGAAGATCGATGCGGCCAAATGGTTTATCGACGCCATCAAGCAACGACAGCACACACTCACGGTGGTGATGGAAACCATCATGGAATACCAGCACGAGTTCTTCCTGACCGGCGATGAAACCACCATGCGCCCGATGATCCTCAAAGACATTGCCGAAAGAACCAACCTCGATATCTCCACGGTGAGCCGTGTTGCCAACAGTAAATTCGTTCAAACCGAGTTCGGCACATACCGCCTCAAGTTCTTCTTTAGTGAATCCCTCAGCACCGAAAGCGGCGAAGAAGTATCTACCCGCGAAGTAAAAAAGATCCTCAGCGACCTGATCGAGTCCGAAAGCAAGCGCAAACCCCTCAGCGACGAACGCCTGACGGAGTTATTACAGGAAAAAGGTTATAATATTGCGCGTCGGACGGTGGCCAAGTACAGGGAACAGTTGAATATTCCCGTTGCCCGCCTTCGCAAAGAATTGTAAACGTATGGAACAAATACTTTCTACAGGTGAACCTGTTTCGCCGGTGCCCCGGCAACCGGCGATGGTGCGATTTTTTGGCAATCTCATCTCGGTGGTCTTCCATCCCCTGTTCATCGCTACCTATGTAACGGCCTACTTATTATACATACACCCCTACGCGTTTGCCGGCATGGAACCCATGCCCAAGCTCATGAAACTGATTTTTGTGATCCTCAACACCCTTTTAATGCCGGGTGTATCGGTATTTATGATGTGGCGACTGAAACTCATTCCTTCCCTTCAACTGGCCTCCTCGCGCGACCGGCTGATTCCTTATGTAGCCGCCATTATTTTCTATTTCTGGCCCTGGTATGTAGCCAGCCGCCAGCCGGAAAACCCCGAAGTATTTGTGAACTTTCTACAGGGCGCCTTCTTTGGTGTTTGTGCCGCCTGGATGATCAACATCAATAGCAAAGTCAGTATGCACACGACTGCCGCCGGCGGACTCGTAGCCTTCATGCTTTTATTCTCCTTTAACGACGAAAATGCCAGCGGCCTGTTTCTATCCATCGCCCTGCTGATAGCCGGCCTCGTAGGAACAGCGCGCTTTTTAGTCTCCAATCACAGCAACAGAGAAATTATTCAGGGCTACATCATAGGAGCACTGGCGATGATAGTTGCATGGACAATATGAGGGAGCAATTGGGCAATGTGATAATTGGTCAATGAGCCAATGGTGATGACGAATGACGGATGACGGATGACGAATGATCGATGGAAAGACGATTGGTCAATTAACAACAAGGAAATGAGAGCGGAAGCGGGAGCGGGAGCGGAGAGAGAAAGGGAAACGGAAAGAGAAACGGAAACAGAAGCGGAGCGGGAGCGGAAATGAGAGCGGGAGCGGGAGCGGGAGCGGAGAGAGAAACGGATACAGAAGCGGAGCGGTAGCGAAGGCAATTCGTCCAATTCGCATAATTCGCATAATTCGCGTCACAAAAAAAGAAAAGCCCAATCATAGGGTACGAACCTATATTGAGCATTTTCGCCTTCAAACCATCTGAAGTTTTACGTCCAACCTAGTCGTTCAATATCTTGGATTTTTCTAAGTAATTTTTAGTAGGGTGATAGATAAACAGACAGGATCCACCTTTTATTGTGTTGATCACTCTCTGAGTTTCTTTGGCAGGTACTGCAGGACATCCATAACTTCTTCCATTGAATTTATTCCAACGTAGAAAGTTTGAACCTACATATTCCGAACCATGTATAACAATATTCCTTTCATCTGCTTTGTCATTGATACCTTTTTCTATTCCCTGTATCGTTAAAGCAAGACCATGACTTCCATAATAAGTATTACGGGTTACATAAAATCCCAGACTGCTTTTGTGTGATTCAGGATTATTTGAGAAAGACCTGGCGTACTCTCCGCCTGATTGCCGACCATGTGCTACATAAGTATTAACCAATACTTTCTTTTCCTCAAGGTTGAGAATATACAAACGCTTACGACGGGATGACTGACTAAAGTCGCAAATAGAGAGTACACTCTTACGATAAATCTTCCCGGCTTCCTGCAATTGTTTATAACCATAAAAAGCATACTCGAAGGCTTTTCGGCTAAGCCCGAATCTTTGCAGTCTCATGGAATCATACAAAGACACAGCTTCATCGTGTACAAGCTCTTTTTCCGATTTAACGGAGGCATTCAAATTGTTTACAGGAGGTAAGGTTGCTGATGCATCATCCGAAGACCGGGTTCCGGAAATCAGCGTGGGCGATACCAGGAGCATAATCAACAGGCTCGCCGAGGATACGGATTTAAACGGGCGCTTCATTGAGAACATAGGGTTTTTCGGATCTATCGAACGGATTTTAAACGGTAACTGTCCGAAAAATATTATCAAATTGGTAATTATACAAGCGCAATATTCCCGTTTTTTTTATTGTGTATTAACGGCAAATAAAATGAGATTGAGTAATTGTCCTTAGTAAATATACAGGGCTTTATGAGTATCCTTATTTTAAATAAGTTACGATCGCTTCTGGCTGAATTCGTTGGCGTAAATGCGTATTAATAATATAAAGAGCGATATCAGGATGGGACCAAAAATCAGTCCGATAAACCCAAACAGATTGATGCCAATGATGACACCAAAACCGGTAATGAGCGGATGTACATCTCCGATCTTTTTCTGCAACCAGAATCGAAAGAGATTGTCGACAGTACCAATGATAAGGATGCCAAATAATAAAACGGCAATACCCTTTGTATTGTCGCCATT
The DNA here is from genome assembly GCA_044226045.1 of Chitinophagaceae bacterium. Lineage (GTDB taxonomy): Bacteria > Bacteroidota > Bacteroidia > Chitinophagales > Chitinophagaceae > Endoryza. The sequence continues at coordinate 11,415 of JBGAHR010000034.1, read as the reverse complement.
TGCGAACAATAGCAACGACAGTGGCACATAAGCGAGGGCCGCACCGAGGATAGGCAACATGGACGCGAATGAAGTCAATACAAACCAGAAAATGGGTTCCTTCACGCCGATGATCAGGTAGCCAATCAAACCAACCACACCCTGCAACAAGGCGATCAGCGGTATGCCAATGGCATTTGAATAAACAAGGGAGTTCATCTCCTTTCTGAGCATCAGCACATTTTCATCCTTCAGGGGCACCACATGATAAAAGCCCGCTTCCATCTTCCTGCCTTCGGTAAGCATGAAATACAAAATAAAATACATGATCACAATGGTAGTAAGCGTACTGACAGTAGCCCCCAGGATTGATGGCAGTGAATTGGCTACCCAGGCAGATATCTTGGTGATGTTTTCGTCGCTGAGCAATTCGAAATTGTAGTTCACCTCATACTTGTGAATGAACTGGCGGATAGAAGTCAGTACATCCGATGAATGCTGAACCACAAATCCCACTTTCGAATACATCATGTTCACCAGCACGAAAATGGGGACCAGGATAACAATAAATGAGATCAGCATCAGCAGTCCTGCTGCAAGCCCGCGTTTCCAGCGATAACGACCTTCCAGGATGAACTGGTACTTGCGCAACAATACATATAATGTATAAGCGCCCAGTAAAGCCGGTAAAAAAGATTTCAGCTCTATAAAAAGAACAATCCCCAACAGCACAATAAAGCCGAGAAACAAAACCTGCCGTATGGCGTTGTTGGAGATTTGAGACATGGTTAGAAAATTACGAATGACGAATTACGGATTACGGATTACGGATGACGGATGATGGATGATGGATGATGGATGATGGATGATGGATGATGGATTCTTAGTGCACGACAAGATATGTAAATTTTGACGATGTTGATTCGAGTCTTTGCATCACAAAACCTGAACGATTTTACAAATCCGTCGTCGCATGGGCCCATTAATCCGTTATCATATTGGTAATTTGTGTTTCATTCGTAATCCGTCATCCGTAATCCGTCATAGCATTGGCAAATTGACTAATTATCGAATTAGCAAATTGCTCCTCACACTTTCACCAACTTCCACGAGCCTTTCTTGAATATGAGATAGGCCCAGATGGCAATGGCGGTTTCGGCAGCGGGGATGGCTATAAATGCACCGGTCGGTCCCATTCCCAATGGCTTGGCTAATATGTAGGCCAAAGGAATCTGGAAAAGCCAGAAACAGACAAAGTTGATCCAGGTAGGACGTTTGGTATCTCCCGAACCATTCAGTGCCTGTATCATCACCATGCCGATACCATAAAAAACATAACCGGCACCGATGATTCGCAGCGCGAGCGCGCCCACGCTTTGCATCTCAGGGTCTCGAGTGAAGATCCGGATGATGGGTTCTGCGAAAATCACAAACAGCAACATCACGAACGACATGAAGATGGCATTGTACCTGGCCGTCAGCAACACACTCTTTTCCGCACGCCCGGGTTCTTTGGCTCCCAGGTTTTGCCCTACCAGTGTAGCAGCCGCATTACTCAATCCCCAGGCGGGAAGGATAAAGAATACCACATTCCGAATGGCCACCTGGTAACCCGCTGAGGCGGCTTTACCACCGCTATGCGCGATGATCCAGGTCAGCACGATCCAGCTGCCCGATTGTATCAGGAATTGAGCGGTGGCCGGTGCAGAGATCCCGATCAGTGAGCGAATGATATTCCACTTCGCCCGTATATGGGATACTTTGAAATGAATGATGCTGTTGCCCCGAAACAGGTGATAACATTGGTAGATCACACCCGTACCCCGACCAATAGTGGTGGCAATAGCGGCACCTTTCAATCCAAAGCCCTGCCATCCACCTATGCCATAGATCATGATGGGGCAAAGGATGATGTTGATGATGCTGGCGATCCACAAACTACGCATGGCCATGGCTGCATCACCGGCGCCCCGGAAAATACCATTGATGAGGAAGATGAGAATAATTACTACACTTCCTCCCAGCATGATCCGGGTAAAGGAGGCGCCATCCTGTACAACATCGGGTTGAGCGCCCATCAGCCGGAGGATATCTTCCGCGAAGATCACACCCGGAATGCTGATCAGTAAGGTCACACACAGGGAAATGATCAACGATTGCATGCCCGCTTCAGCTGCGGCATCGGGATCTTTTTCCCCGATACGACGCGCTACCATGGCTGTAGCCGCCGTACTCAATCCTATAGCGATGGAGTACACAATGGAGATCACCGCTTCGGTTAGTCCTACGGTTTGGGCCGCATTCTGACTGTTGGGAAGATGTCCCACGAAATACATATCCACAACCGCGAATACGCTTTCAAGGCTTAATTCCAGGATCATCGGAATAGCGAGCAATACAATGGCTTTGCGAATACTGCCACTGGTATAATCATGCTCTCCTCCCTTGAAGGCCTGCTTGAATATTTTTATATAATCTGAAAAAGAATATTTTGAATTCGACATATAGTGGTTTTAAGAACTTTTTTTAAAAACCGGATCACACCGGAGATAACAATGACAACAATTGATGGTATCAGCGTTGCTGATAAGACAATCATGACAGAAATAATTTAAAATCCTGAATAAAGGTGAATGAAATTTGCGGGAAATCCGCCAGTCTTGAGAAGCGAACCTACAATGGTGAGGTTCTTAACAGATGTTCATATTCGTTCGTTGAGAGATGCAAAGGTTGTGAAAATTATTTCAACAACAGAAATTTTTTTGAGCCAACCTGCAAAAAATCCTGATCAACGGTCAATTATTTGACATGTTTTGCAAGAAAAATAACGATAAATAATCCGCGATTTTGTTTTGAAAGCCTGCGAGTTAGCATGATCGCATCCTGTTTTGTACAGTCGTCTGGAAATTTTTTTCCTGCCAGGCTGTGCAGAAACAGTTCATGCTTTATTCCCGTCAACTCATGTCTTCTGCTCTTTTCCTTCGATAGGCATTCATTCAAATTTGCGGACAAACCTTTTCCATGAAGCCTTTTTACACACTTGTCCTTTGCCTCCTGGGCATGCAGGTCTTTGCGACCGCGCCTACCTTGCCCGCCAGTAATCTGTCATTTAACCAGATCGATGGGGGTTTTTTCAATATCGGCTGGACGCCCGGCAATGGTGCCCGCCGCGTAATCATTGCCAAAGCCGGATCGGCTGTAACCTTTCGACCGCAAAACGGGATCGACTATACCGAGAACACTACATTCGGCAGCGGTCAGCAGGTAGCTCCGGGCGAATATGTGGTATATGATAATGCGTTTACCAGTTTCTTTCTCACCAATCTTCAACCAGGCACGCAATACTTCTTTGCCATTTTTGAGTACAACGGAACAGGAGCCGCAACGGAATACCTGACTTCCAGTTTCCTGGCCGGAAATGCTTTCACGTCAGCTGTGCCTACAGTTCAAACCAGCAACGCTTCCTTCTCCAATATCACCACTAATTCGGTTGTGGTAAACTGGACCAAAGGAAACGGACAACGCACCCTGATTGTGGTAAGAGAAGGATCCGCCGTGAATGCGGATCCGGTCAATAGCACGCCTTACAGCGTAAACAGTGTTTTTGGATCGGGAGCTGCTATCGGTACCGGCAACTTCACCGTATATAACAGTTCAAGCGTTGGTACCTCGGTAACCAATCTGAAACCAGGTACACAATATTTCTTTGCCTTTTATGAATTCAATGGTTCTTCACAGCCTCAATACCTGAAGCCCGCATATACCAGCAGCGTTACCACCAGGAGCATTCCGACGGTAGCTTCCTCCAATGTGGTGATCAGCAAACGCGATGGCAAGGAATTGACGGTAAGCTGGACCAACGGAAACGGCCAGCGCCGAATTATAGTGGCGAAGCAGGGTTCCGATATTACCGGAACACCAGCCAACGGAACAGACTATGCTGCCAATCCTGTATTCGGTACCGGGCCAACCATTGCAGCTGGCGAATATGTGGTATATGACGATAATTTCAATTCAGCCGTCATCAGCGGCCTGAACCCCAATACCAGTTATTTTTTCCGCATATACGAATACGATGGAACGGGTACCAATACCACATACCTGACCAGTTCATTCGGTTCTGTATCCGGGTTAACTGCTGCAACCCCTACTGTCCAGGTTTCCAATATAACGGCCGGCAATATTACTTCCAGTTCCATGCTGCTTCAATTTACGCCCGGCAATGGAAGATCGCGGTTGGTGATCGCGCGTAAAGGAGCCGCTGTGAATGTGGTGCCGCAGAACTTTACCGCTTATGCGCTCAATGATGACCTGGGCAATGGAAACTTTGTTGCCGCCATTTCAACGGATGGTGCCGCCGGTATCGGCTCGCTGCAGGCGGGTTCACAATATCATTTCGCGATCTTTGAATTCAATGGGTTCAATCAACCCCTGTATCTAAGTCCTGCGGCCACTTTCAGCGCTACTACTTCCGGTTCATTGCCGGTAAAACTGACAGACTGGGGGGCTACCTATTCTTCCGGTAAAGTATTGTTGAATTGGGGAACGGCGCAGGAAGTCAATGCCAGTCATTTCCTGGTGGAACGCAGCATTGATGGCGTGAATTTCCAGACATTGGTAAGATTGGAAGCAAAGGGTAATAGCAGTGTTCAATCCTATTACCAGGCCGAAGACAAAAAGCCTTTTAACGGCCGATCTTATTACCGATTGAAGATGGTTGATCTCGACGGAACCTATTCCCTGTCTGCCATCAAAACCATCGTGATCAACGATGCGCAACCGGGCATTATTCAGAATACATTGGTACGTGAATCCATCATGCTTCGCAAAGCAGCCGGCAATGAATTACGTTGGTCCATCGTAAACAGTGCCGGACAGCAGGTAAAAAACGGGTTAATCAATAAAGGCCAGGCTGTTCTGCCCGTCGGATTTCTGTCTCCCGGTAAATACTGGATTCGTTTTGATGATACACAGGCAACCGTGACCGAATCATTTCTGAAGCAATAAATCGCTATAAATTTTGAGGGAAAGCTGGGGGTGGTCAAGTTGAATATTTTATTATATTCATGGATCATCCCCTTTTTTATGATTCGCATAGCCAGACTCATCACCATTGGCGTTATCGCCTTTTTTATTTTTTCCTGCAACGATCAATCAGCCGGTACGGTAAAACTTCCGAGAGCTGTATTGATTCCCAGCGATACTTTTTATTTCAAGTCGTTTGTGGATTGTAACATGGCCGAAGCCTGGATTGCCGATACCTTCCGCATTTTCCCTGGTAAATACGGTGAGGATCCTGTTTGGGGTGATGCCGCCGAGCTCGAGTATGCCGATGGAAGAAATGCCGATGAAGCTTTTCTCCGCAAGTTTGAAGAGTTCACCGATCCCATTCTTCCTCCCAATGCCAAACCCGGTACCCCCGGATTACATGGCGCCGTTTGGTTTGAAACCGTGTATCAATCGCCCGATGACAAATCCGGTAAAACATTGTATGCGGTTTATCACAATGAAAACTATCCTGCCACCTTGCCCTACGATAGCGCAACAGGGTTTGGCTATATCAATAAAAAATGGCCAACTGGACTAACCGATACCAACTCGGCCGCTGCCGTCTGTCGCATCGGAATTATGAAATCAACTGATGGCGGACATAGCTGGGATGATCGTGGTATTTTCATTGAAGATCTGCAACCCCGCATGATCCTGAAGCCACACAATAACTCGCTCACCTTTGCCGGCGGCGTAGGGGATCCGTCGGCGGTTGCCAGTGGTGAGTATCTGTATCTTTTTTATGGAGAATATGGTTATCCCGGGGTATATGATTCCCTCACCTGGGATCCGGCTAAAGAAGCCGCTGGTCAGTGTATCAGTATTGCGCGAATCAAACTCAGTGATCTGGATAATCCGGTTGGAAAAGCAAAACGCTGGGACGGAAAAGGTTTCAATGCAGCCAGTGATGGAATCGGATCGCCGGTGGCTTCCTTGCAGATTCCATTAGCAGCAGGTGGTGGACCAGCCTCGGGCGCGAAGGCCGGCTTTTACTGGGGTCCATCGGTGAGCTGGAATACTTACCTGAACCAATGGGTGATGTTGATGGCTGAATCAACAGGTCCCAAGTGGACCGGCAGTCGCATCTTCATTTCGTTCAATCCGAATAAAGATCTGGGTGCCGGCAACAACTCACAACAATGGAGCAAACCACAATTATTACTCGATCGTCCCGGTCATACCATCTGGTATCCTTCCCTGCAACCTATGAATACCGAAGAAGACATCAAAAACAAAAACACCTGCCTCCGCCTGGGAAGAGAAGCCCGCCTGTTCTTCAAAGACAATATGAAAGATACGGCGGTGTATGTATCGGAATTCAGAATAAGATTCGATAAGTAATTTGCCAATGGTGATGACGGATTGCGGATTACGGATAACGAATGCAATTTGCCAATGGGCCAATTTGTCAATGAGCCAATTGCGAATTACGGATTTCGAATGATGGATGACGAATGGAAAACAATATGCCAATACGCCAATTAGTCAAGTGGCCAATGCAATTGTAAATGACAGAAACATTTTGTCACCACACAACGATAAACATGAAACGATAAACGTGAAAGCCTCTCTCTTGTATTCAAAACAACTCACAAACTTCTATCTTTCGCTGCAGGCGCCTAAGGTGCCTCGGGGCTTTGCTGTTTTGCACCCGCATCCGGATAAGGAAGTAGTATCTGTAGTGAAGCAGTTTTTTGAAAAGTTTTATCACGATAATCACCCCAGGAAACTAATGCTTGGCATCAATCCTGGCAGATTTGGGGCCGGCATCACCGGGATTAATTTTACTGCCCCTCGTCAGTTGAAAGAGAATTGCGGCATCGATCATCCCTGGAAGAATAGTTCCGAGTTGTCTGCCGAGTTTATATATAAGATGATTGATGCCTATGGCGGTCCAAAGAAATTCTATCACGATTATTTTATTGGCGCCGTTTCTCCCTTGGGATACACCCGGGAAGGCATTAACATCAATTATTATGATGATAAGAAACTCGCCGCCGCTGTCAGGCCCTTTGTTGTAGATACTTTGAAGCAGCAATTGAAGATGGGATTTTCGCGGGAAGTTTGTTTTTGTATTGGCGGAGAAAAAAACTTCAAATACCTCGATGCGTTAAACAAAGAGCATCATTTCTTCGAAAAAATTATCCCCCTCCCGCATCCGCGGTTTATTATGCAATACAAAAGGAAGCAGTTGGGAGAGTATGTGAATTACTATCTGGAACAGTTGGTGAATTCCTGAATGAGCCAATTAGTCAATTAGCTAATTAGTCAATGCTGTTTTAAACAATTGGCGAATTGGCGCATTGCCCCATTGGCACATTGCTTATAGTGTTTTCTCCATTTCCATCATAATCCTCGACAGGCTGATTTTTATTTTTTTGAAATCACTGCTATTGGCTTGAACTGCTATGACGGCTTTTTTTGACGGGAAATAAAATAATTCGGTTAGGTATCCGGGAAAGAAGCCGCTATGGCCATAGGCAGGCCCGTCGGGTGTTTCGCGTATGATCACCCCCAGGGCGTATTTGGAATTTCGTCCCAGTTTTGCCTCAGCCGCATGGGAGAAGAGGAGGCTTGTATCTGCTATTTTGTTGGTGTACAGCAGCCAGCCCCATTTCGCCAGGTCTGACGTAGTGGAGTACATGCCGCCGCCAGTCCATTCGAATTGAGGATTGATGATGAAGGAGCCCGATTCATCGATCACTTTGTCTTTGTGTCCGAATTCATTTTCTGGTCCCGCATAGCCTTGTACCAATCCGGGCAGTTTGATTTTGTTGGTGGGTCGGGTAAATGTCAGTTTATGTTGATCCAGCAGTTCTTTCTGGACGATATCGTAATATTTTTTACCCGTGATCTGTTCGATGATCATTCCCAGCAGGATGTAGTTTGTGTCTGAGTATTCCCAACCTTCGCCCGCTGCGAAGCTGGCTTTTTCATCCAGGATATAACTCAATAGTTCTTCCGGTGTCCAGGATTTGGTTGGGTTATTCGAAAGATCTGTGGTGAAACTCGGTTTGAACTCATAGCGCATGACCCCTGAGGTATGGTTCATGATCTGCGCCACCGTCATGCTGCTGGCGTTAGGGATGCGATGGTACCAGGGGTAGTGTCCCAGGTATTTGGATACTTTGTCGTCGAGATTCAATTTTTGTTGTTTGATCAGTTTGATAGCGATTGCGGAAGCGTATGTTTTTCCCACGCTACCCTGCATGAACATATCAGAAGCTTTCAGGGGTGTTTGTGCATCCCGGTCCGAGTAGCCCGATTGGATCAATACTTGTTCAGAGGCGTTTGCAATCGATACGCTGATACCCGGATAACCACCCGCGATCCGAAGCGAATCCAGCTTTTGTTGCAACAAACCAACATTTACCTGTGATTGTAAAGAAACAGCAATAACCAGTACTGGAAGTATAAGTATCAATCGGCGCATTGGTGAAATTTTATTCCTGAAAATCTGTATTCCCCGCGAAATAGAGGCTTTTTTTACTTGGAAGACCCATTTGCGGGATCAATGGAAGGCAACCCAATAGAAGCGGTAGATCTGCCTGAAATATAATTAGCCAATGATGATTACGGATTACGGATGACGGATTACGGATGACGAATTACGGATGACGAATTCAAAAGTCAAAAATTTAGGCATTGACAAACTGCAAACCGCAAACCGTATCATAACAATAGCCTGGCATTAATATGAAAAGGCTACCGCGGACGGCAGCCTCTTATTTTCATGACTGATACTGAGAACTATTTATTTTTTGATCGCTGCTACTGCGTTGGCGCTTTCGATTGCCAGGAGCAATTTGCCTTCCGGAATTTCTTTGGAGGCGTAGTACATATGTACCACCGCGTTATTTTTTTGTACGTTGCGTAGTTCCTGTACTGTGCAGTTCATGCCTGCATTCACCTGGGTAGCATCGCCAAAGCGCAGGGTTTTGATCACCTGGTTTTTATCATTTTTAAAAGTGATCGTGCGTGCTTTGTCCAGGTTACCGCAGTTGTAGTATCGGATCGTTACCTGGGCATCTGCCGGGTATTTGTCCAGGTTGAGTGTTTGTAAAGTTTTCATGTCTTTGCCGTACTTCTCCAGGACTACTTTATTGTTTACTAATACCACATATCCCTCTCCACCGAAGGGTTTGAAAGAAAAGAGAATGGAACTCAGAGTCAGTAAGGCAATCAGAAGCAACGGCTTATTCGATAGCTGTTTCATAAAAGTTGTTTTTTGAATGATCGATTGAATTGACAACTCAAAAGAAAGAATCAAAATCGCTGGGGAAAAATGTACTTGATGAGAAGCAGGGGAGGCTTGATGTAATGCGTGACGAACACGAATTATGCGAATTACACGAATTATGCGAATTAAACGAATTACACGAATTAGACGAATTGATCCGTTGCTGGCGCAGTTGAGACGGGTATCAGTTTGCTGTTTGCGGTTTTGTTTCCGTTTCCCCCTCTCCGCTCTCGCTCCCGCTCCCGCAGCCGCAAACTGCAAACCGCAAACCGCCAACCGCAACCGCAAACCGCAAACCGCCAACCGCCAACCGCAAACCCCTACTGTTACTTTTCACTAATTTTATCTCATGCACACCAACCTCCTACTAGTCCTTTTCCTACTGGTCGTCACCTTCTTTCTTGTTATGCTTGGACAGAAGTTGAAGATTGCCTACCCAATTTTTTTAGTGTTGGCCGGTCTCGCCATCAGTTTTGTTCCCGGAATACCTCGGATAGCCATTGAGCCTGAGATGATATTTATGATTTTTCTGCCGCCGCTATTATACGAGGCCGCCTGGTATACCTCCTGGAATGAGTTTGCCCGATGGAGCAGGGTGATCAGTATGCTGGCATTTGGGTTGGTATTTGTTACTTCTGTTGTGATCGCATATGTGTCGCAGGCCATGATACCTGGCTTTACCCTCGCACTCGGCTTTTTACTCGGGGGAATTATCTCTCCCCCCGATGCCGTTGCTGCCGCTTCCGTGTTGAAATTCGTGAAAGTCCCTTCCCGGATCACCAGCATTTTGGAAGGCGAGAGTCTTATCAATGATGCCAGCAGTTTGATTGTTTTCCGGTTTGCATTGGTCACCATTTTGACCAGCCAGTTTTCGTTTGGACAGGCCGTTGGACAGTTTTTCCTGAGTGCCGGTGCCGGGGTGGCTGTGGGGATTGCCATTGCGCTGATCATGTATGCCATTCACCGGTATTTACCTACTACGCCCAATATCGACTCTGCCCTAACCTTGCTCACTCCCTATTTCATGTATCTCGCCGCCGAGCATTTTCATTTCAGTGGGGTGTTGGCTGTGGTCAGTGGCGGCTTGTTTTTGTCTTATCGATCCCATGAGATCCTTTCCCGCAGCGATTCCAGGATGGTCGCCTGGGGACTATGGTCGACCGTCATCTTTGTACTCAACGGACTCGTCTTTATTCTAATAGGTCTTCAACTTCCCGTAATTATTGACAACCTTGGTGATTATTCTATTGGCACCGCCATTGGGTATGGGGTGGCTATCAGCCTGGTTGCCATGATCTTGCGGTTGATTTGGGTTTTTCCCATAGCCTATGTTCCCAAGTGGTTGGGGCAGACCGTCCGGATGGATCATGTCAACCCCACCTGGAAGGGGCCTTTGATTATTGGCTGGGCCGGCATGAGGGGGGTGGTATCCCTTGCTTCTGCCTTGTCCATACCCCTCTTATTAGAAAATGGGCAGCCTTTTCCTCATCGCAACCTGATATTGTTTATTACGTTTATCGTCATTCTTGCCACCCTCGTATTCCAGGGCTTGACCTTGCCATTGGTGATAAAATGGACCAATATGAAGGATATTTCCGATTATCCCCCCGCCGAGGAGCAGGAGGCCGCTATTCGAATCCGCTTGATGAACCTCGCCATCCAGCGACTGGATGAGAAGTATAGTGAGGATATCCGGGATAACGAGATGGTGCAGATATTCCGTCGTCAGTTGGGGGAGGATGTTGAGGAGGCCCGGCAGTTATTGAATTCTCTGGAGTGTGCCGAGATGGCCCGGGAGGAGGTGTACCGATATAATGAGATCATGCTCGATCTTTTCAACGAGCAGCGCCGAGAGCTTTTCCGCATGCGACGGGAAAACAAGTACAGTGATGAGGAGATCCGCAAGCAGGAGGATTTGATCGACTACGAGGAGGGCAAGATTACCGAGCAGCCCGGTCCCGCCCTTTAGCAAGAAAATACTTTTGTAATTTCTTTTTTAGCAATGTAAAATCCTTATTTTTGCTGCCCCAAAAAGGGTATTCCTCCTTAGCTCAGTTGGTTAGAGCATCTGACTGTTAATCAGAGGGTCTCAGGTTCAAGTCCTGAAGGGGGAGCTCAGAAACCTCAGAATTAATCTGGGGTTTTTA
>JBGAHR010000033.1:0-50371 GCA_044226045.1 Chitinophagaceae bacterium | reverse complement strand
AACGAAAAAGAATTCCATAGCTGAATCACATCCATAGCCGGGCTTTATTCTACCGCTGTTCACCACCGAAGAACCGAAGCTGGGCGATAGGCCACGGTAACCGGGCTGTATATCGGTTACCGTCGCCTTTTTTTGTGGGACTTTTTTTGGCGAAACAAAAAAAGTCCCGTTAGCGACTCGCCGGAAAAAATTTCCCTCATATTACATCCGCTCCCGCTCCCGCTCTCACTCCCAAATTCATCCGTCATCCGTAATCCGTCATCCGTAATCATCATTGGCTCATTGACCAATTGGCAGATTGACTAATTCACTAATTGCTTTCGCCATTTCTCCATCATTTAGTCCTTTTTGTCCATTTTTTTGGGTGGGTTTGTGGTGGAATTTTGCCATTAAAAATCAAATGGAATCAAGACCACCCCTTCCTCCTTTTACATTGGAAACAGCCCTGGAAAAAGTAAAGATGGCTGAAGACGCCTGGAATTCGAAAGATCCCGAAAGGGTCAGCCTCGCCTATACGATAGATACGGAGTGGCGTAACCGGACAGAATTTATCAACGGACGAGCGGAAGTAAAGGCATTTCTTCAGCGTAAATGGCAGAAAGAACTTTCATACAAGTTGAAAAAAGAACTGTGGGGGTTCCGGGAGAACAGGATGGCCGTTCGATTTGAATACGAGTGGCATGATCAGTCGGGACAATGGTATCGTAGTTATGGAAATGAATTGTGGGAGTTTGATGAACAGGGGCTGATGCGTAAACGTTATGCCAGCATCAACGATTTACCAATTGCGGAAAAAGATCGGAAGCTCTAAGGTTTTCCAGCTTATCCTTGTTACTCGACCTTGTTTACCCTGGTATACTTTGTAGACAGATTGGGAAATAGGTCGCATCTTTGCCGTATAAAACAGCAAAAAAGCAAAAGATGAATAAAGAATTAAAAAGAGTGGTTGTTACCGGCATGGGTGCCATTTCTCCGATCGGTAATTCTATAGAGGAGCTTTGGGAGAATATTTGTGAGGGCAACGGAGGGGTTGGTCTGATTACCAGATTTGATACAACACTATTCAAGACAAAATTCGCGGCAGAGGTCAAAGGATTTCAGCCGGCACAATATTTTGAAAAGAATGAAGCGCGTAAATATGATCTGTTTACTCAATATGCGGTAGCGGCAGCAGAGCAGGCTATCGCGAATGCGGGATTGAATTTTGACAACTTAAACAAGAATCGGATTGGAGTGATCTGGGGTTCGGGTAATGGAGGCATCTATACTTTTCAGCAACAAATGGAAGAATATTACAAGGGTAATGGAACCCCCCGATTTAACCCCTATTTCATTCCCAAAATCATTGCAGATATTCCTTCCGGTGTGATTTCTATCAGGCATGGTTTGCGTGGGTTGAACTTTTCAACAATGTCTGCCTGCGCCACTTCGAATACGGCCATCATCGATGCGTTTAACTATATCAGGTTGGGTAAGGCAGACATTATTATTACCGGAGGATCCGAAGCGGCTATCTGTGAAAGTGGTATTGCCGGGTTCAATGCATCCAAGGCGCTTTCCACTTTCAATGAAAATCCAGCCATGGCTTCGCGACCTTTCGATGTGAACCGGGATGGATTTGTGATGGGTGAAGGTGGAGCGGCCCTGATATTGGAAAGCCTTGATTCCGCCCTGGCCAGGGGTGCGAATATCATCGCTGAAGTGGCGGGTGGAGGAATGGCTGCTGATGCTTTTCATTTAACCGGAACACATCCGCAAGGAGAAGGCGCTTACCTGGGCATGCTCGATGCGCTGGAGGATGCTGGTCTTCAACCAACAGATATCGATTACATCAATGCGCATGCTACCTCAACACCCATGGGTGATGAGAGCGAATTGAAAGCGATTGAGCGGGTTTTTGGGGAAAGAAAAGACCTGAGTGTGAGCGCGACCAAGTCATTGACGGGCCATTTATTGGGTGCCGCAGGCGCCATCGAAGCGATCATCTGCGTGAAAGCGGTCTCAGAGAATTTGGTTCCTCCTACCATCAACACCCGGGACATAGAACCGGAGTTTAAAGACAAGTTTCATTTTCCACTGGGAACAGCACAGCACAAACCCATTAACTACGCGCTGAGCAACACATTCGGATTCGGCGGGCATATTGCCACCACAATCATAAAAAAATACAACAAGTAAGATTGAAACAGCATCGAAAGTTGTCGGACACCCGACAACTTTCGGTCAACTGAATCGGAAATTTGTAAAGTGAAGCAAACTTTTCCAACCTATCATATCGGGGATCTGGTTAACCAACATGCCGACGAGAGAGATTTTGAAATCCTTCTTTTCAACGATATGCAGGAGCCCGACATAGAAGATGTTCATAAGCATACTTTCTACGAGATCATCTGGATCGATGCCGGTCAAAGCCGACAGACCATTGACTACAAAAACTACGAAATCCAGCCTCATAGTCTTTTCTTTATTTCACCCAACCAGGTTCATGAATTTGAAGAATGGAAGCCTTTGGTCGGAGGGTCCCTGTTATTCACGGAAGATTTTTTTCTGCTTAACAACTATAATCGCGACAAACTTCTGGAGATCAGTTTCCTTGATAATTTTTATGCAAATCCACATCTGCCATTGTCAGACACTGACTTCCCGGAGATAAGAAACACTATTGAATGCCTGCTGAAAGAGCATCGAAGAGCGGATCGAAACAGTACCATCACCCAGTCGCTTCTGCATGTATTGCTGGCACAGATACAAAGAATCGTTGACCGCTCGGATGGTCAGACAATCAATAGAAAGAACCTCATCATCTATAAAAATTTCAAGGACTTGCTGGAAGAATATTTTGCGGAGAACAACTCCGCGGGATTTTACGCTCAAAGATTGAATATTACCCAGCATCATTTGAACCAGGTGATCAAATCCGTAACGGGTAATACCGCCAGTGAAGTGATTAGAGCAAGAAGTATACTCGAAGCAAAAAGACTTTTGACTTTTTCCGAAGAATCTGTTTCTGAAATAGCCGCCAATCTGAATTTTTTCGACAGTTCCTACTTCTCAAAGATATTTAAGTCGGATACCGGACAAAGTCCTATTCAGTTTAGAAATGCCATGTCCGAAAAATACCGAATAAAGAAGGTTTTGTTATAGCAGCAGGGGCCTGTCACTTATCAACTTTGCATTCAATAAAATTATTTTCAATGCAAAAGTTTAACAACAAGAGAGTGGTGATTACAGGCGGTTCCAGCGGCATCGGATTGGCAGCTGCGCAACTATTCACCAACGCGGGTGCAGAAGTGTACATTACAGGCCGTAACAAGGAGGCTGTTGAGAAAGAAGCAAAGAATTCCGGAAGTACGGGGGTGGTTTCGGATCAATCCAGTTTGTCTGATATTGGAGAACTGGTGAAGAAAGCAACCGGGGGTGGAAAGAAAATAGACGTGCTGTTCATTAATGCAGGTATTGCCGCATTTGCGCCGATTGCTGCCATTTCGGAAGATCATTATGACAGCATCATGGACATCAACGTGAAGGGTGCCTTGTTTACGCTTCAACAGTTTATTCCTCATTTAAACCAGGGTGCTTCGGTTATTTTCCTTTCGTCTATTAATGCCTACAATGCTATGGAGAACAGTGCGGTTTATGCAGCGAGTAAAGCTGCTATGAATGCTATTGCGAAAGTCGCTGCTATCGAACTGGCTCCAAAAGGCGTGAGGGTTAATGTGGTTTCTCCCGGTCCGGTCAATACCCCGATCTGGAGTAAGGTGGGAATGTCGGCAGAACAACTCTCACAATTATCCGGCCTTATCCAGGGAAAAGTGCCTTTGAAGAAATTTGGTTCACCGGAGGAGATTGCCAAAGCAGTACTTTTTCTGGCGTCGGAAGATTCGAGCTTTACTACCGGTGCTGAGTTTGTAGTAGATGGGGGATTCAATCTGCATACGATGATCGGCTAATCACTGTTGTCCGGGGAAAACGCTGAGGGTGCAATTGGTCAATGCGCCAATGAGCCAATTTGCCAATCAACAGCAACCCACTAACTGTAAACAGCAAACTGAATCACAACAATTGCCCGGCTTTATTCTATCGCTGTTCACCACCGAAGAACTGAAGCTGGGCGATAGGCCACGGTAACCGGGCTGTATATCGACCTTGGGCGTCTTTTTTTGGCGAAACAAAAAAAGTCCCGTCAGAGACTCACCGGAAACGACCTCTCTCGTATACGTCCTCTCCCGCTCTCGCTCCCGCTCACATAAAGGGGGCTCATTTCTCAAAATGGGGCAGAAAGATGATTATTTTAGCTTAATAGGTTGGACTTCGACACTTTCCCCGGACAACAATGATCGGCTAATCCGTCAATGGTTGACATGCAAAAGAACCCTGCAGACTGACAGGGTTCTTTTGTGTTTGTACAGTTCAAAATCGATTTATCAGATTGCCTGGTGATTGAAGGGCTGAAGAACCATTTCACTCACTACTCCACTTACCGGCTGCTGGCATAAAAACCAGATAGCCCTGGCAGCTTCTTCAGCCACAATCATCTTGTCCCGCTGCACCCGTAAGGGAATTTCATCCCAGAACGGAGAGTCGGTTCCTCCCAGGAAGAGATTGGTGATTCGGATATCAGTTCGTTTGATTTCTTCCCGGATACTTTGCATCATTCCAGTCAATCCATATTTCGAAGCTGCATAAGCTGCGGCTCCTGACATAGGCGTTTTTCCCAATACTCCCGGGATATTGATGATTAAACCTTTCTTATTCTCCTTCATGCCCGGGAGAAACGCTTTTACGAGCAGAAAAGGAGCGAGCAGGTTGCTTTGAATTGTTTTCATGAATTCTTCCGGCGATAGTTCATCCACCGGCTTGATGATTCCGATACCGGCAGCATTGACCAGGATGTCGATAGATGGATAAGCCTGGTAAAACTGTTGCTTCAGTTGATGAACATCCCGTTCATTCGATAAATCAGCGACATATGTATTCGATTCTGCTATTTTTAGCTCTTCTGCTATTGACCGAAGTTTATCAGCATTTCTTCCTGTAAGAAATAGATTCGCGCCACTGTTTTTTAACAAGGCAGCCGTTTTTCTACCGATCCCTCCCGTTGCGCCGGTTATCAGTACGTTTTTATTTTTGAGTGTCTCCATGAAATGATACTCTTATGATTTATGTCTCTTGGAAATTTTATTAAGACTGATCGTTCTTTGCCGCGAACAATGAAACCGGTTTACAGTTTGGTCGCGTAACATTGTGTGTTTTGTTTTTCGGCCATTGGTTCTTTTCCGCCACATTCTAAAACTCGATGCCTTCATTTCCTGTCGCATCAGCCTGATCACTTCCGGTTCCGACAAACCAAACTGGACTTCTATAGCCTCGAAAGAAGTCCGGTCTTCCCAGGCCATTTCAATGATGCGATCGATCTCGATAGGCGAAAATTGCCTCCTGTTCATCCGGTCAATGCTTTACAGGGCTATCAACAAATACCCGGTTTAATTGTTTACCCGGTATGAAACAATATTCTTTATCGGCGATTCAGCAATGGAGCCGGTTCTACCGGGCTAATTTTATCAATTCCCTGAGCGGCTTTAAAAGCGTGAGCCTGATTGGAAGTATTGATTCGGCCGGCCGCCATAACCTGGCGGTGTTTAGTAATATTGTACATATTGGTGCCGATCCGGCGCTTATTGGTTTTATCAACCGGCCCCGGGAAGCTGCTCCGCACACGATCGGCAATATCGAGGAGGTAAAAGAGTATACTATAAACCTTGTTCCTTCCACACTGATTCAACAGGCCCATCACAGCAGCGCAAAATATGAGAAAGGAATCAGTGAATTTGAGATGACTGGTCTGACTCCGGCCTTTCATCCCTGCAGCAAGGCGCCTTTTGTAGAGGAAAGCCCGGTGAAGTATGCGATGCAACTGGAAAAAATTATTCCCATTGAATTGAACGGTACCTGGCTGGTGATCGGATCGGTACAAGAAGTGATTCTCGAAAACGAAGCAATCGTTGAAACGGATGGGTTCATTCGTCTGGATAAAAACAACATCACCTGTTCGTTGGGAATTGACGGCTATTATCAACCGGCGCTTCTTGCCCGATTTCCCTACGCGAAGCCTGTGTCCGGCAGGTAACCCCGATGGCCATTTTACCCGGTAGATCCGGTTCGCATAGCAATCCCCGCTACCATAGAGAATTTTCTATTAGGTTGAAAATTGTCGTAACTTTCAAAAAGAGCTGTCCAATCATACCCACTTAGAAAATTTCCATCGGCGATCGGTTTCTGATCATTTAGCAATGAGATTATAGAACATTGCAAATACGCTATTATGCCTAAAGCCAAAACCATCGTCAGACCGGTTTTAACCAAAACATGGCCTGCCACTCAAAAGGCTGATCTGTCCTGGCCTCTGCAGGTCGGTTTTATTGAACCCGAAACGTATCAACAAGCCCGTAAGGGTTATTGGCCCAGCCAATTGTGTGAGATGAGTGTGCCAGATATGAAGCCGAAGTATTTTGAGTTGCTTATTGTTTCCTATTCTGTTAAAAGTCTGATTAACTTAATGCAACTACCCTTAAGATCAAAGGTGGTAATTGTTTTACTGCAGCAATCAGACAAACTCAAAACTTCAGCAGAAATATTTGATAAAACTGCCAACCAGCTAAGAGCGAAAACGGGCGCATCCGGGGTATTATTTATCATTTCCCAAAATCCGTTAGACAGATGGTTTGAAGAATTTGTTATCAACTTATCACACAACCAGGGTGTCACCGATGCTGCCAGCAATGCCGGTGTCTCTTTTGGTCGGTTTTTCGTAACCCCCCATTTCGACAACGAAACACGTCTAAGCCTCTTCATCAAGAAGTTGATCGACGATCTTAAAGTAAATAAATATTCCAGCCAGAAAAAATTCGGCGCCCGGTTGAATACCGGGTATAAGAATATTACCCTGAACGAGGCAGCCGATTACCTCAACAGGAATTTCAAAACACTTGTTTACGATCACGAAAGCGGACCGGCGAGCATGGCCAAGGAGATGGTTTCTGTTATGAAGAAATCCAAGGTGACTGCAGTACCCGGTAAAAATCTCCCATCTATAGTAAAGAAAAAAACCATTGACATTAAAAACCCATACCCTCGCCGGGGCGAGAGCAGGAGATTTAAAAGTGCCAAGCCAATAAACAGAGGTGGTGTAGCTGCAAAAAAGGCGATTAAAAAAGCGTCGAAAAAAATCTTCAAAAAAGCAGCCCGAAAACCAGTCAAATCCAAAGCGGCCAAACCTGTCACCGCAGCAAAAAAAGCAACCAGGAAAAAAACAGTCAAGCCCAGGTTTCTGCAGGCTGCTTTTCGAAAAAAAGGCAATAAGAATTTTGAAAAGAATTTCCTTCTTCCTTCTACCCGGTATCAGTTTTGCATAAAGATCGGGGAGACGGACCTGGAATATATCAAAGCGGATTATGCATTTCCTACTGAGGAATTATTCAAAGATGAGAAGATTCAGGAAGTACAGATTGACCTGGAACTGAGAATAAATACCGTGGCCAAGCCCTTTCACAAAAAGCTGACATTGCCCCGTGTGGGGGATAGTAATATAGTAACATGCCCGGTATCAACGGGGCGAAGAACCGGATTTCTGGAAGCAGAGGTGCTCGCTTGTTATAAGAATCGTTTATTACAGCGAGGCAGATTGAAAATTGAAATACGCAAGGAGAAAGATAAGGCGAAATTAAAATCCGCGACATTTAAGCTGGAATCTGTTCTCAACGATCAGTTTGACAATCTCGAAGAACGAACAGCCTTTGATGCAGTTATTGCGCTGCCCTCTAAACCAGATGCCACCAAGCCGGTTGCCGGGATGACCGGGAAAAAGGAGTTGCCGTTTAAATACACGCCAGCGATGAACACGGTTGTTCAAAAGATCAGGAACAGCCTCGAAAGGATGGCTTTAACTCCTTTAAAGGAAAGCAAACTGCGGAACGACGATACGATTCGCGAACTGCGCATATTGGCTAACCAGGGAAGTTTGTTGTACAACAATTATCTCAACCAAATGAGCCTGAATGGTCCCATGCAATTGGTGACTAACAACGGCGCCTATTTACCGATTGATTTTGCCTACACACGAAAGGCTCCGGATCAACAGGCTACTTTATGCAAGCAGGCGGAAAAAGCACTGGCCGAAGGGAAATGTGCGAATTGTATAAAGGACAAGAAGGAAGAGTATAAAAATATCTGTCCATTCGGGTTTTGGGCATTAAGCCAGGTAATAGAGCGTCATGCTTACAAGATGAATGCGAATTCTACGGAAAGTGATTATGTATTGAAATCCGATTCCGGAAAACAGCGTTCTCCCCTGAAAATATTCAATAAGGTATTACATGGCTCTTCCAGTAAACTGAATGAAGCCAAAAAAGGGCTCAACAAAAAGCTAAGCGATGAGCTGAAAAAAAGTTGCACACTCACATTGGCGAAAGACTGGTCGCAATGGGAAAAGGCAGTTCCGGCAGACCCGGATAGCCTCGTTTTGGTGGTGCATATAGAAAATAACCCGGAAACGGAAGTCGATGCCCTGGAGATTGGAACGGAGCTTCTGGACCAAACACAGCTTGACGAAAGATATATACCTTCTCCACACGGGGGAAAAGCCCCCTTTGTCATTCTGTTCGGTTGCGAATCGACCAATACCGATGCATACCTTTTTGATACAGTCAAGCAGTTTTTTAATAATGGGGCAGCTATAGTGGTGTCCAACTTCACTAAAATACTGGGAGATCAGGCTGCCGAAATGCTCGTGCAATTGGTGGAATTACTTAAAGAAAAACCAGTAAAAGACCGCCGTTTTGGGGAAGTGATGTTAAGATTGAAACAATTGCTGGTTTCCAGAGGAATCGTGGGCGGACTTAGTTTGTTGTGTCATGGAGATACTGATTGGAAAATTTCTGTCTAATGTATACTGTTCATTTATTGCCAGCATTGTTTGGCGATTCGATCCTGATCGAGTACGGAACTAAAGCAGCTCCGAGATATATTCTTATCGATGGGGGACCTTATTATGGATTTGAGAATATGACAAGGGCAATAAAAAAAGTTGCGCCAAAGTTGAAACAACTGGAGTTGTTGGTGGTGACGCATATCGACATTGATCATATCGACGGAACCATCACGCTTCTTAACCAGGCAAAATTGCCTTTTACAATCAAACAGGTTTGGTTCAACGGTTGGGAACAATTGAAGGATATCAAAACCGGAGCGCTGGGAGCTTTGCAGGGCGAATATCTCAGCATGATGATCAAAAAGAAAAAGATTCCGCATAACACACACTTTAAGGGTAAAGCAGTGATGGTGACGGACCCAAAAAAACTTCCCGAAATCAAGCTGACTGGCGGAATGTCGCTTACACTTTTAAGTCCGCACCTGGATGCATTGAAAAAGCTCAAGAATAACTGGAAATCGGAGATCGACAAGATCAATGAGAAAAGTTCAATCGATGAAAGGTGGGCAGAAGAGACGAGGTACAGTCGTACACCTGGCCTGTTAGGCAGCACGCCTCCACATCCGGATGTGAGTGTGGCTAATGCCAGCTCGATTGCGTTCCTGGCAACCTATAAGAAGAAGACCTGCCTGTTCGCGGGGGATACCATGACGGATCAATTGATGAAGTCTATTGATCCTCTTTGTGAAAAATTGAAAACAAAAAAACTGAACCTGGATGCCTGGAAGCTGGCACATCATGGGAGCAAGAAATCTACCCTGCCGGCAATTATGAAAAAGATCGATACCGATAAAGTGTTGGTTTCAACCAATGGGGACAGATACAAGCATCCTGACAAGGACTGTATCACGGCCTTACTGAACAATTCAAAAAGAGGCATATCCCTTTATTTCAATTATGTATCTCCCCAAAATAAAATCTGGCAAAAGAAATCGACACAGGATAAGTTCGGGTACAAAGCGATTTATGCAGATGGTGAGTACGGGATTTCGGTGAAACTGGAATAGTCAGGGAATTGGCAGCTGTCATGTATGCCGATTACTTGTTACGCCTGCATCTTTCGCTGCAGTATTTCACTTCTTCCCATACAGCAGCCCATTTCTTCCGCCAGGTGAACGGTCTTCCACAGGTTACACAGGTCTTTACGGGCAGATCCGATTTCTTTTTTGCTTTCCTGGAAGTATTCACATTCGAACGATTTTCTTTTCTCTGAGTATGTTTAGTGTCAGCGGCTGTTCATCTGTGTTATTTCTGTAGGAGATCAGCTCACAGAGGTACAGCCGGTGATCGGGTTGCGGACTGTTAACGGGAACGGCAACAGGTCTTGCTTTCATTTCCATCCAGGCCAACGCATCTTTCAATACCGGGAAATTTTGATAACGCTGAAGAAGCCCTCTTTTTTCCAGCCTCGCTATTTTATCAATGTTGTGACCCGATTGCTGACCCAGTAATTTGACAAGATTGTATTGCCCGGCAGACAGTAACTGAACGATAAAATGAGGGTTTTGTTCGATCAGCTCGAGGGTGCGGGTGCCTTCATATATACCGGCGATGTATAATTTGGGATGCATACTTACCGCGTTGAGGTAAGTAATGATGTGCATATTGGACTGATCTCCTGACTGGCTACTGATGCTGTACACCGGAAGGTCTACACGATTCCACGGTT
This sequence comes from Chitinophagaceae bacterium, assembly GCA_044226045.1. Lineage (GTDB taxonomy): Bacteria > Bacteroidota > Bacteroidia > Chitinophagales > Chitinophagaceae > Endoryza. The sequence continues at coordinate 39,716 of JBGAHR010000033.1, read as the reverse complement.
TTTTCATGTAGTTATTTTTTAAGAGTCGAGCTTTTTTAAAAACAGATCAGCCTGGCGGAAGTGGGCTTTTCTTTTATCAGTATCCATCTTGTCGAGCGTATTGAGCAACATGCCGAGGCGAGGATTCTGTGCAAAGAAGGAACGATGCACCTGCATGAACCGCCAGAATAACCCATCCCAGACAGCCTGCCAGTCGCCTTTCGGGAAATCGCTCATCTTCATCAGGTAATTGCTGCCGCTGATATAGGGTTTGGTTGTCATCAGCCCGCCATCGGCAAATTGGGTCATTCCGTACACATTCGGCACCATCACCCAGTCGTAAGCATCGATAAATAGCTCCATAAACCAGCGATATACTTCATCCGGGTCGAATTCACAGAGCAACATAAAATTACCCAGCACCATCAGCCGTTCGATGTGGTGGCAGTATCCGGTCTGTATTATTTTTTTGATGGTGATATCTATCGGGGCAATACCCGTTGTTCCGTTCCAGAATGAAGCGGGTATTTTCCTGGTAAAGCCCCAATAATTGCGGGTGCGTTGAAAGCTGCCTTCTCTTTCATACACGATGCGTATGAATTCTCTCCAGCCCATGATCTGCCGAACAAAGCCTTCCAGCGAGTTCATGGGAATATCATGTGAGCGGGCATATTCGATCGACTTGTTCAGAATATCTCCGGGAGACAATAGCCCGATATTGAGCATGGGTGTAAGTACCGAATGATGCAGCACGGATTCCTTTGCCACCATAGCGTCTTCGTATATCCCAAAGTGTTCAAAGCGATGGGTTAAAAAATCATCCAGCCATTTTTCCGCTTCTTTGTGATCGATCACAAACAATCTTTTTCCATTCGCGTCTCCATAATTTGAAGAGAAATGAAGATGGGTGTATTCAATGGCTTCCCTGATGAATGTATTGGAAGGCGGGTCCTTTAATTCCGGTACCGGTTGTTTCGCCGGGTATTTTTTTCGATTCTCTGTGTCGAAAGTCCATTTGCCTCCCATCGGATGGCCGGATTGATCCATCAGCACCGCTCGTTGTTTCCTTTGCCAGGTATAGAAGTCTGTTTGAAAATAGGTTTTTCTTTTATTGAAATAATCTGTGACCTCCGGCAGGGTATTGATGAAATTCGGAGACGGATATAAAACAAGCTGCACGCCTGACTGAGTGCAGGATTGACGGAGTCTTGACAGCAGCCAGTTGTCTACCGGATCGCAGGCATGTATTTCCTTCACCCCTTTTTTTGTGAGCCATTTTACGAGTTCGCGGCAATCGTTTTGAGGTTGAAGCGAGTCGATATAATGAACATCGTGTTTTTGTTTTGTAAGCAGCTGTTCATATTGTTTCATGCTGGCTCGATGCAGCACAATTTTTTGCTGGTGGAAGTTATACTGTTTAAAGAATAACCACTCTTCTATCAAAAAAACAGGCCGGCCCTTTTGAAGGGCCGGATGCTGTTGAAACAATTGATGTGGAAAGACAATACTAACAACCGGCGACATGCTGCTTCAACAAAATCGCCGGCTTATTGTTTAAAACGCAAAAGCAATATGTACCATTCCCCTTCGGCCGCCTTTCACCATGCCTGCAGCCAGGTTTTGAGAAACAGGGACCTGGTAATTGGCCCCGAAGGCAATTCTATTTATGTTCACTTCAATGCCACCGGTACCCATTACGCTCCAGCCACCGGATTCATCCACTTTGCTGTTGCTGTTACGGTGATCGTTTGCCGCCGTTTCCCACATAGCGCCCGCATTGGGAGCGATGGTTATATTGGCCACTCTGAACTTGTAATACCCAAGTAAATTGGTGGTCAGTTTATTTCCGTACTGGTAATGATAACGATTATAACTATTGATCTTGTAGCTGGCATTAACGTTCACCCCTACGTCTTGCACCCGCAGGTCGTACATGGCATTCAGGGTAAAATCGACACTGGCAGTTCCCAACTGGTAGGTGTTTTGACTTCCGGCTGTATTAGACTCATCGTTTGGATCATAGTGACCGGTAGGCAATTTTATTCCGCCACCGACCCATAATGACTGGGAGACGAATCTGGAAGTTTTTCCTTCGGTAGCACCCTGGCTCCCGAATAGTTTATAATAACCTACCAGGGCGATATCTCCCAGGCCGGTTTTATGTTGAGTAACTCCCTGGTTTATTTTTTGAACCTGGTTCAGGGGAACAAACCCTACCACCCTGAATTTGCTGCCCATATTCCAGGCACCCCATAGTTCATAAGAGCGATAAGTTTCATCGGTGGTAAGATAACTGCGGCTCCCGTCGGGACTGAGATGCGTCAGCAATGATTTTTGCTGATATCTCAATCCAATGAACCTTTTCTTGAAATCAGGCAGGATACCGAGGTAATAGCTGCCGACTCCGCAACCGCAGATATCGCAGGCAAAGGCTCCCAGCCCGCTAAAGGCTGTGAGGAGCAGCAAGAGTAGTATATTCTTTTTCATTTTTTAACAGCTTGATGTTCTTCCAGGTAACTTTTCCTGCAATAATCAGAACAGAATCCATATAGCTTTCCATCTACCGTGGCCGTATCCGCGATGTGGTGTTCCAGTGACATGCCACATTCAGGATCTGTTGGCTGGAACAAAGCCAGCTTACTGAAATCCGGCTGAGCCACAGCCTGTGCGGGCATACTGTCTTTCTTAATTTCTTTCGTTTGTTCGTGTTGATCCCTGTGTTTACAGGATAGCAGAAAAGCAACAGAAGCGATAACTAATAATGGAAGCTTTTTCATTCTTTGCATTTTTGCATGATTTCATGGAAGATGTCGTGCGCTTTGGAGATCATCGCTTTCAACTCTTCGTCTGACTTTTTTTGACTCACTGCGGTTTTGATGGTTTCGGTTTGTGTTACCAGTCGATCGAGGATGGGCTTGATCAGTTTTTTATTATAACCTGCCGGTACAGTTGAGGACTGCCAGGTTTTTGCTCTTTTGATGAGTTCGTCCACATTCTCGCGGGTTGGTTTCAGGTCGCCGTTCTCTGCCGGATGAAATGTTTTCGACATGATGGTGTGGAATTCATCCATTTCTTTCCAGGACTTCTGCTGCGAATACGAAGCGAAAGAAGCGGCTAAACAGATTAGTAATAAAGCAATTTTATTCATGGTTTGTTTTTTATTGTTCTGAAAATTTTGGATCCCTTACAAAGGTTTCATCATTGAGTGTGTTCAGGAATGCCAGTATCTTATTTTTTTCTTCTTCAGTAAGCGGTATACCGGTCTGTCCGTTTTTTCGGAGTAATGGATCCAGTGTAGCGCTTTCCTGTACTCCTTTGTTATAGTGGTCCAGCACGGCGGCGAGCGACAGAAATCTTCCGTCGTGCATATAGGGTGCGGAGAACTTCAGGTTCCGGAGAGTCGGCGTTTTGAACTTGTATTCATCTGCCGGGTTCAACGTAACCATATTGCGGCCCTTGTCATCCAGTACCGAAGGAGGTAGTCCATTATTATGAAAGCCGTTGTCTGTGAACAGATCGGTACTATGACAGGCGCTGCATTTCTCCTGCACGAGGTTCATACCCGCCAGTTCGTCTGCCGTAAGGGTGGCTCCTTCCTTTCTTTTATACAGATCGTATTTTGAATTCGCGCTCACGCACTGAATCATAAACTGAGACATCGCTTTTAGCATATTGCTGGCAGTGATATCGCCCGGCCCGAACACTTTTCTGAACTGATCCGGATAAAGAGGATCGGCTTTGAGTTTCGCCACCACGTTCTGGATGTCTTCATCCATTTCCACATGATTTTTGATAGGAGCGAGCGGTTGCAGGTCGAGATTGAAAATTCCTCCATCCCACATGAAAATGCCACTCCAGGCCAGGTTAAAAGTGGGCGGAGAATTGCGGGTACCCAGGCGATCATTAATACCATGGCTAACAGAATGTCCATGCTGTGTGAAGGCGCTTGTCTGAATATGGCAAAAACCACAACTGATTGTATTATCGCGAGACAATTTCACTTCATAGAACAGCCTTCTCCCCAGCTCAAACCCTTCTTTGGTAAGATGGTTTTGTGCGGTGTCGTACACAAAAGGCGGGAAATTGGCCGGCTTCTGAAGAGGCATCTCGGTCAGGCCTGTTCCTTTGCCATCGCTGGCATATTTGCTACAGGAAAGTCCTGTAGCAAATACACCGGCAACAACCAGGCAGGCGGTTATCATTTTATTCGTGGAAAAACCCAACATGGTTAGTCGTTGTGAACGTGATCAATCCTGAACATACTCTGGTAATTGTTGGCGATGTTTACAGAATAGGGGGCAAACATCACCATGCTGTTGGCTGCGATGCTAACATTGGTAGGGCCATTCAGTACTTTGGCGGCATCTGCAAACAAATGGAAATGCGGCGCTTCGGCTTTATTTTTCCTTACCTGGGCACTCATTCCTGTCGGAGCTGTCAGCGTAATGGATTTGATATTGTTGATGGTGGGAGAAGAATAACCTCCGAATCCACCGATATGGTAATAAAACTTTTTATCGGCCATCATTACTGCAGGGGAAGTGCCTTCCATTTTCAGGAAGATATATCCAGAGTTCCAGGTCCAGTACATATCAGCACCGGCACCGGCCGGATCGAGCACACCTGTTCTTTCACCCAATGTTGCTGTGCTTTTCAGGCTGTCGACACCCAGTACAAAGCTGATTCCTGAATAGTCACCGGCGGGTATGTCTTTCAAAGTGATTAATTGGGAAGGATCAGACTCATTGATCAGAAAGTAGCTGCTGTCTTTAGGAACCGTATAAGTGGTACCGTCTGTTTTTTTCAATTGGATATTGCTGATATAATATTTGAAAGTGGTGATCTTGTACGATTCACCCGCAGCATTGGTATAGTTACCGGTATTCAGTATCAGGTTTTGATCGCCCACGATATTGTCGAACTCAATCTCCACTTCGCCCTTATCGCCTGGCTGTATATCGGATTCAGATTCTTTTTTGCAGGAAGTGAACAACACAGCAGCGGAGAGCGCTGTTATCAGTAAATGTTTCATAATTGAAATAAAGTAATTGGTTACTGCCGATGAGGCAGACAGATAGTGTTTAATGAATGTACACGCAGGCACGTCCCTATTAGCAGGGAAACCTGTAGTTGGTAAAAAAATGAAGTGAGACTAATCAGCCCCGGGAAGGAAACTTAACAGAAGGGGGGTGAAAGATTTCAGTGAGATAGGTTGATTCGGGAGAAGGATCGTTGCTGAATGAATATTCTCTTTGAATATCAATTTGAGCCAATTGAAGGGAAGCAAAGAATGATTTTGAAGAAACCGGCGGCTCGTTTTTATTTTCCTGTTTTCTCTCGGGGTTGCGCTGGTCCTTTTTCTCTTCCTCTTTCAGCTTTTTCATCAACTGGCATTTACCGTTACAGTGAAGAGTGGGGCGATACTTGTTTTCGCAATTCTTTTCGAAGGAAGCCCTGTTTACCACATAGCTTAATTCAATAAAACCCTGGTTAAAGGTTTGTGCGAGGAAAGCACCCATCAATAATATAACAGCAATGTGCCGAATCATAATACAACGCAAAAGTAGTTAAATAAAAATGTAATTGCATGATTGTAGTCATAAGAACAATTGATCTGGGAATACAGGAGCGGGAGGGAATACAGGAGCGGGAGTGGGAGCGAGAGCGGAAGGGAAAGGGAAAGGGGAACGGAAACAGAAAGGGAAACGGAAAGGGAAACGGCAAACCAACATGAAACGATAAACCTGAAACGATAAACTTTGGGCGTCCTCCGCCTTCGGCGGATAAGACTCGTCTGAGGAGGAACGGAGCGGGAGTGGGAGCGGGAGCGGAAGGGAAAGGGAAACGGAAAGAGTAACAGCAAACCCACATGAAACGATAAACCTGAAACGTGAAACGATAAACTTTGGGCGTCCTCCGCCTTCGGCGGATAAGACTCGTCTGAGGAACGTGAAACGATAAACTTTCGGCGTCCTCCGCCTTCGGCGGATGAGACTTGTCAGAACGGCAACCGCAAACCGCAAACTGCCAACCGTAAACAAGAAATCACCTTTTTCAATAAATTACATCATGCGCCTGATCCTTATACATTTATTACTGGCTGTAACTATTGTCAGCCACGCACAGAATCCTTTAATTCGTCCGGACAAGATTACCATTGCCCGTGATTCATTTGGTGTGCCACATATTTTCGCGCCAACAGATCCGGAAACGGCTTATGGCCTCGCCTGGGCACATGCGGAAGATGATTTCAAAACTATACAACAAGTACTGCTGACGGCCAAAGGCCGATTGGGAACCTATCTCGGTAAAAAAGGCGCCACGGTCGACTATGTTTTCGGTTTACTGAATACAAAAGCTGTTGCCGATACACAGATAAAACACCTGGATCCGCGCTTTATAAATTTAGTGAAGGGTTACCTGATGGGACTGGAAGCTTACGGCAAAAAACACCCGGACCAGGTAGTCAACAAATATGTATTTCCTGTTTCTGTAGAAGAATACCTCGCTGCAGCCGGATTTTCAGTAGCCGTTTTCTGTGGCGTAGATAAAGCCCTTCCGGCGATCCTTAATAATTCCATGCCTGAACTGGCGGGATTTAAAGGAGAAGGCAGTAATGCATTTGCCATTCAATCCGGCAAATCTGCCAGCGGGGAAAATATGCTGGTGATCAACGCCCATCAGCCGATTGAGGGACCCACGGCATTTTATGAAGCACACCTGCAAAGTGACGAAGGATGGAATATACTGGGTGGGTTGTTTCCAGGCGCTCCATTGATCTTTCATGGTGTAAACGAAAACCTGGCCTGGGCGCATACCGTCAATATGCCCGACAAAATTGATGTTTACCAGCTACAGACGGATGGCAATCACCCCGGTCAATACAAAGTGGACAACGAATGGATGACGCTTGAAAAAAGAACCTTGCGATTGAAAGTAAAAGGAGTGCCGGTTACCGTTAAGAGAACAGTGTATACTTCTATTTATGGTCCCACGGTGAAATCTCCTTCCGGCGCCTGGTTTTCGTTAAGGTTGCCGGCCATCATGGATGTAGGAGCGCTTCAGCAATGGTATGCCATGAACAAGGCCAGGAATTTTACCGAGTTCTATGAAGCCATCAAACAAAATCACCTGGCGATGTTTAATATCATGTATGCCGACAGGAACGACACGATATTTTATATTTCCAATGCGAAGATGCCGGTTCGCCCGCAGGACCCATCCTTTCACTGGAACAGCACCGTTCCGGGTAACACGCGCAGGTCTTTATGGAATACGCTAAAACCGGTCAGTGCATTGCCGCAGTATGTGAACCCGGCCTCAGGGTATTTATATAATACCAATCATTCTCCCTTCCTGGCAACGGACCCTTCTTCCAATTTATCGCCCGCTAACTATGATCCGAAAGATGGATTTGAACTGTATCAGAATAACCGGAGTCAGCGGGCGAAAGAGTTGATCGCCCCGCTTGATAAAATAAGCTACGATCAATTGAAGAAAATAAAGTTTGACCGCCAGTTGCCTTCGCCGATTTTATATCCCTATGGGTTCGCGGCAGACAACCTTGGCAAGGTGGATGAACAGCAATATCCGCACCTGGCACCGCTGATCCAGGCCTGGAAAAACTGGGATCGTAAAGCGGAAACAGATAGTAAGGGTGCATTGATCTATACACTCGCCTATCAGTGGGTACCCGAAATCATGCACGGGCGGTCGGCAGACGCGCTGAGCCTTGCGGAAGCCGTAGCGTTTTACCAAAAGGTATATGATTACCTGATGAAGCACTTCCATCGCATTGATCTTACCCTCGGCGAAGTGCAAAAACTGGTCAGGGGGAAGGAGTACTGGCCACAGGCAGGCGCACCCGATGTGCTGGCGGCAGTGGGCTCGGCCCCGTGGAAAAACGGGATGCGTCGAATGACCGGGGGTGATGCCTATATAGCATTTGTCCGTTTTCCAAGAGACGGCGGGCTGCCGCTGATCGAATCGATCAATTCCTTTGGCGCCAGTTCTGTAGAGGGAAATCCACACTTTGCAGACCAGCGCCCACTGTACCAGGCACAAAAGTGTAAACCCATGACACTCAGTAAAGAGATTGTTTTAAAGCAGGCCATCCAGGTTTATTCTCCCGAGTAAAGAAATCGTTTACCGATTTAATAAGGGGTTTCGTCGCAGAATTTCCGGCGTTCGTATCAATTGACTTCCGGGGGGAGTTGACGCGGTATAATTTAGCGGAAATTTTAACCGATGAAAAAGTTTTGGCTTGCAATGCTGTTGATGGTAACCACTCTGGCGGGGTTCTCCCAGGTTCCGGGCGGTGGTAAAATGCCCCAGATCCCGGAAATCGGAGTGGCATTTGGAAAAATTGTAGACAGCGCAGGCAAACCCCTGAACGGAGCGTCTGTCATGCTCATGTACAACAAGTTTGATACAGCAACTAAAAAATTCAAACAGGTGCTGATTGGCGCCAAAACAACACAGGCCAACGGAGATTTCCGTTTTGAATCACTTCCCCTGGTTGGACAGTTTACGCTTAATGTATCCAATACCGGTTTTGCTTCCCAGGAAAAGAAATTCATGATCATGGATATGTCTAAAGGTCCCGGAGGCGCTGGTGCGAATAAACCAGCAGGACAGGGAGGCGGAATGACAATGCCGGATGTCGAAAAAGACCTGGGCCTGATAAAAATGGCCATCAGTCGTGCAGAGCTGCAGGCGGTTACAGTTGTAGGTACGAAGCCGGGGGTTACCATGGATATCGACAAAAAAGTATTCAATGTAGATAAGAACATCGTGAGCGCCGGCGGGACTGCCGTGGACATCATGAAAAATGTTCCTTCGGTAAACGTGGACATTGATGGTAATGTTACGCTTCGTAACGCTACTCCACAGATTTATATTGACGGAAGACCTACCACCCTGACGCTTGATCAGATTCCGGCAGATGCCGTTGAAAGTGTAGAGGTGATTACGAACCCTTCTGCCCGTTATGATGCGAGTGGCGGTAATGCAGGTATCCTCAATATCGTGCTGAAGAAAAATAAAAAGAAAGGGTATAACGGATCCATACAGGCAGGTGTTGACAAAAGAGGTGGAGTGAATGGTGGCGGCAGCTTCAGCTTCCGCGAAGAGAAAGTGAATGTTACCCTGAGTGGATTTGGAAACCAGATGAAAAACAGGAGCACCGGTAATACAGATGTACAAAATATGCTGAGCTCTCCGAACCTGCTGGTAGATCAGAATAGCAATACCCGTATGAGCGGTGGATTTATTTTCGGTCGCGCCGGAGTGGATTATTTTGCTACCAACCGTCTTACTTTATCTCTTGCCGGTATCAAAGTGCATGGCGAGTTCAATCCGAAGGATATGCTTACCTCAGACAGCGCGCTGTCGAACGGAAGCTATCTCAGTTACAGCGAAAGGAGTACATCCAACAAGCGGGAGTTCAATGCATATGGTGTGCAGGGCGGATTTAAATATCTCTTCCCCCGCAAAGGCGAAGAGTGGACAGGCGACTTCAACATTTTTTCGGGAAAGAACAATGGTAACGCTTTATACAATACCAATATTTACGATAGCAAAGGAGGATCTCAAACCGGTAATATCCAGCAGCAGATCATCGGAAACGGAACCAACCAGTTCATGACTTTCCAGTCGGACTATGTTCGTCCGTTCAAGGACAATGGAAAGATCGAAGCCGGTGTTCGTGCACAATTGCGCAAGCTGAGCAACGGGCAAAGCAATTATTTCTTTAATAATTCAACCGGAAAGTTTGAAAAAGTGACTTCCAGTTCTACCAATTACAAGAACAATGATGATGTGTATGCCGCGTATGTTTCTGTGACGCGTTCCATCAAAAATTTTGGTTATCAGTTAGGTCTTCGTGCAGAGAGTTCAAACTACAAGGGAGAGCTTACGGATACCAAGCAGGAGTTTTCCAACAGTTATCCCCTGAGCCTGTTTCCTTCCGTGTTTCTGAGCCAGAAACTCAATAAAGACCAGGAGCTTCAGTTGAATTATTCGAGGAGAGTGAATCGCCCGTTCTTTATGCAGACTATCCCGTTCATTGACTCAACCGATCAGTTGAACTGGTCGAGAGGTAATGCCGGATTGAAGCCCGAGTTCACCAACTCTCTCGAAATGTCCTATTCCAAGAAGTTCAAGGGAAGCAATACTTTGCTCGCTTCCGTTTATTTCAAGCAAAGCACGGACCTCATTACCCGGTACCTCGATACAATTACAATTGCCGGTGGAACCAAGCGTCCGATCAATACCTATATCAATGCCAATTCAAGTCGTTCTGTTGGTTTAGAGATCACCTCTCAAAACAAGATCACGAAGTGGTGGGATATGAACAGCAACTTTAACCTGTACAATTCAAAGATCAATACAGACAATATCAGCGGTACTTCACAGGATGCCATCTGGAGCTGGTTTGCGAAGATGAACAACAACTTCACCCTGCCGAAGAGTTTCAAGATTCAATTATCCGGCACTTACCAGTCGAAAACCAATTTGCCTGTGAACCAGGGTGGTGGCGGCTTCGGGGGACCAATGATGGGAGTGGCCCAAAGTGCTGCGCAGGGATATATTAAATCCAACTGGGGTATCGATGCCGCGATTTCGAAAAGTTTCCTGAAAAACAATACGGCTACAGTAACCCTGAGTGTAAGCGATATCTTCCGCACTCGCCGAATGGAACAATATTCAGCCAGTGAATATTTTGTCCTTAACAGCTACCGGATGATGGATTCTCCGATGTTCCGATTGAATTTCTCCTGGAGATTCGGTCAGATGGACATGAGCCTCTTCAAACGTAAGAATATGAAAGGTGAAATGGAAGGATCGCAAGGAGCGATGCAAAACATGCAATAAAACATTCAATAATAATGAGTGGCCGTTTAAGGTTGTGTAAAAAATGGAAACGGCAGATTCAGAAAGGGCTCGTGAGAGCCCTTTTCGTTTTGCGTTTATCGTTTATCGTTTCACGTTGGTTGGTAGTTTGCGGTTTACGGTTTGCAGTTTGCGGTTTGCAGTTTGCGGTTGAAAATAACTTGTTCTGACATTAGCTAAGCTAGCTGTAAGTCATAAGAATCAGAAGAAGCTGCAAAATAGTTTTGTCCGAATGGCCGATCAACGTTTCTTAGGTACGGACAACCAACCAACGTGAAACGATAAACCATAAACGATAAACGCTATTGCCACATCAGCATCACAACCGTCAGTACAATTCCTGCGAGGGTGAAATAGAGGCCTTTTTTAAATATGGTGGTTTTGGGAAGAAACATCCAGAACGCGGAGAGAACAAAGAAAAGCAGGGATACACCGAAAAATATGTTCAGAAAGAACAAGGGTGATTTGCTGTTGGCTTTGTGCAGTTTGGTAAGTTTATCGATCGCCTTTGGGAGGCTTTTTACTGTCCAGTTTGTTTCTCCGGTGGCTTTATTGTAGGAACCTTGTTTAAACATCGCCAGATCGCCATTGACTGACTCGAATTTCAGGTCCCTGATGCGAATGGCTTTGCCCACCGAATCTGCTTCGAGGCCGGGCGCCAGTGTTTTGGACATTTTATTTTCCTTCTTCAGGAAATCGGTATCCCTGAAAATCATAATGACCCCGCTGACTGCATACACAGCCATGATCCCGGCCAGAAAATAGCCCAGATAGCGATGCCATATCCGCATGGTATTACTCATTGTTGCCTTACCCGACATAGTTGGTTGATTTTATTATTTAAGGGTCCGCAAGAATACAGTAATTCTTTCAACCCGGTTAACGAAATCGGGAATTGGAGTTATGACATCGGGAAAGACCGTTGTTTTCCCATCCACATCGTATTTCGTGCAGCCGGAATTTTCAACAGAGCATTTACCCTTAATGGAAATTGGGTAATTGCTGGGTGAAGTTTTAAACATTTGATTGAATTGGCTGCTGGATATATTAAATTCAGTTTTCACCAACTTTTCCAACAAAAAACTGCTCACATGAAAAGAATCACCTTCTCTGTATGCATGCTTGCATTGTTAGGCACCGTGGCCACCAGCTGTCAGAAAACAGCGGCCACCAGCAACGACAACAGTAACCAGATTACTCCCGAAGAAAGAAACCTGGTTAAATCGGCCGGATTCAACAGCAATTGGGTAGACAAGACACCCGATGGCAAGTACCTTGTTGAATCGGACATTCTCCTTACCCGCGCTCAATTGGAAGAATTGTCTGGCGCCACCCCTTCCAATTTCCTGATCGTGGCCGATGAGGAACATTACCGCACGTACAACCTGGTTAGTACCCCTGCGAGTGGCTCCCGCACCATTACCGTTAGCATTACCAGCGGGTTTCCTTCCTATTATTACACCGCGCTGGACAATGCCCTTGCCCGTTATAATGGGTACAATCTGAAAATCCGGTTTTCCAGAGTGAGCTCCGGAGGCGAAATCAACATTACTGCTGCCAACCTGGGCACCTCAGGAGGTGGCTGTATCCTGGGACAATCAGCAGGCTTTCCCAGCAGCTCGGGTAACCCGGCTCCCGGATTTACGCTTAGCAATAGCAGTTGCGCCACTACCTATCTCAATACTGTAGATAAAGTGGATGAAGTGATTGCTCACGAAATCGGTCATACCATTGGTTTCCGCCATACTGATTATAAAAGGAGAGCCAGCTGTGGACCAGGCGGTGGTGAATCTGCCGGTTCGATCGGAGCGGTCTGGATTCCAGGTACACCTACCAATGTAAGCGGAAGCTACAACTCCTGGATGATGGCCTGTACCAATGGCAGCCCCTTGTTTAATGCAGACGATGTCATTGCACTCAATTACGTTTATTGATTATTTGCAACAGAAAAATCCCTTTCTTTTTAAAGAAAGGGTTTTTTTATTCTCCTGTACTTAGTGTGATCTTTACTTCCACATGCGCCGACCCGCTTATATAGGTTTTATTAGAACAAAGTTTATCCTGACGCTGGCCTGTTTACTGTCAATGATGAACCTGATGGCCCAACGATCGGTCAGGGATTCTTTATTGTATAAGTTCTCTTCTCCGAATCCTCTTTCATTCGACCTTACCCAACCTTATTATATCATTGAATGGAAAACAACAAGGCCAAACACAAAAATGGTAAGAACCCTTCTGGCCAACCTGGCGGTTACGGAGGTTCATTCCGAACAGGAGCTTCAGTCACTGGCAGCGCGTTTTTCCATTAGTAAAGCCAATCCCTCCTGGAAACTTTCTCCGGCACTCGATAACAGGTTAGGCCACTACGCTTCTTCTTCTAAGAAAATATTCATCTTGTCAACCCACGACTTGCCTGCTCTTCGGGCCTTACTACTTTCGTATGGCAATGAGGTGGACATTTTGCAAACAGACAAAGTCAGCGAATCAATAGTTGTTAGAGCAAGAACAGGTTTTGTGAGGGATCGGATGCTGGCCTGGAAAGAAGTTCTTTTCATTGATGAAAGAGCCGAACCGCATACGGAAATAGGAGTAATTGGCTACGACCGAACACAACATGCGTTCAATGCACTGGAAAGAAAAGTTCCTTCGGCCAACGGGTTGGGTATTGTGGTGGGCATCAAAGAACAGAAACCGGATATCGACGATATCGACCTCGTCACCAGGACACTTCCCTCCACCCTCGCGTCGGCAAACGTTCAACAGCATGCCACCACCATGGCGACCATCATTGGGGGAGCAGGCAACAGCTACTATGACGGAAGAGGGTTGGCCCATCAGGCGAAATTTTTTTCCAGCAGCTTCGCCAATTTATTCGCGGATGAAGCGGCTAAGTTAGAGGCTGTCGGGGTATCGTTGCAGAACCATTCCTACGGAACGATCATACAATCCTTTTACGGAGCCGAAGCCAACAGCTACGATCAACATAGCTGGCAGCACCCTTCTTTTGTACATATTTTTTCTGCCGGTAACCAGGGAGATCTGTCGGCCTCCGAAGGAACCTATAAAAACCTGGCAGGTTTTGCCAATCTCACCGGCAATTTCAAATCGGCCAAGAATATAATAACCGTAGGTGCGCTCGACAACAGCGGTACTGTATCTCCATTAAGTTCCGCGGGCCCCTTGTATGATGGACGGCTGGCTCCACAACTGACTGCCCACGGACCCAATGGAACTTCTGATGCCGCGGCGATGGTATCGGCAACAGTAGCCGTGCTGCAACAATTATACAAAGACTCCAACGCGCAACAACCAGCGCCCGCTTCGCTTATTCGCGCGATTTTATACAATACCGCAACAGATATTCATTCCAAAGGAATTGATTTCAAAACAGGCTATGGATTGATGAACAGCCTGGCTGCTTACAGAAGCCTGCAACGCCGATGGTATGAGGGCAGTACCCTGGCGCCTGGGGGAACCTGGATTAAAACAATCAGCATACCTGCCAATGCTGCGCAGGTAAAAATTACGCTTTGCTGGACCGACACGGCCGCAACCATCAACAATTCATCCGCTCTTGTCAATGACCTGGATATTGAATGGAAGAATGTAAACACCCTGGAGGTTTTTCAGCCCTGGGTATTGAGTAGTTATCCCGGCAAAGATTCCCTACAGGCACTTCCCGTTCGTAAAAGAGATTCCCTCAATACAGCAGAACAGATCACCGTTGAATTACCCGCCTCCGGCACCTATGAGATCCGGGTTATGGCAAGACCGGGAAATTTACAACCGGTAGCTTTTCATGTTGCTTACCTGGTAGATACCGTTGGTGATTTTGAATTTACAAGTCCGCAAACAGCAGAAGACCTGGATCCGGATGAAATGACGGAAGCAAATATCCGCTGGACTACATCAGCCACCAATCTTGGCCAGACGGGAACGCTTTCTGTCAGCTATGATCATGGCCAAAGCTGGAATTTACTGGCACAATTGCCACTCCTGCTTCGTGAATTCAAGTGGCCTTTGAAAGATACCAGCACCCCGGTTCTTTTCAGGATGCAAACAAACAACGGTACATTTTTATCACAGGAGGTCATCTTGTCAAAAGTTACCCATCCGCGCCTGGACTTTCTGTGTGTAGATTCATTTCGGTTATCCTGGAACAGCCATCCTTTTGCACAGAATTACCGGGTATTTGCCATGAAGGGAGGCGCCTATATGGAATTGGTAACGACGACCAGTGATAGTTTTATTGTTTTTAATCGCCGGCAGGTTCCCTATATCACTTATGCAATTGAACCGGTTTTGGCCAATGGTTGGAAAGCGATCCGAAGCAGGGCGATCAATATCGAAATACAGGCAACCTATTGTTTTTATAAATCGTTGAATTATGACCTGCTATCGGCTAATTCAGTGAAGCTGCTGCTTGAAGCGGGCGGAACGGATTATATCGACAGCCTGTTTTTTGAAAAACTCAACAGCTCCGGGCAAGTGATGACAACAGGAAACGGAATCAAGGCGTCTGCCGGGCAAACATTATATACACAGGACTGGTCGGGTCTTTCCAATGGCGCCAACCTGTTCAGGGCAAAGATTAAATTGAAAAACGGTGCCGTTGTTTATTCCAATGTAATTGCGGTGCTGACTTCGGGTGACCGCTATATTTATTTCTATCCTAATCCCGCCGTTACCTCTTCTCAATTGAGTTATATCACAAGGCCGGGATTGCCGGGTGATGTAACACTGATGTTATTCGATTTGAATGGAAGACTGCTTCGGCGTTATGAAGGATTACCGAATAAGATTGATCTTTCGCTGTTACCGAGGGGAGTGATTGTTTACCAGTTACTGGATATCAACCATCGGAAACTGGAAGGCGGAAAGATTATCTGGGCAGGACATTAACCACCCTGGAGAAAAGGGAAATTTCCTCCAGGGCGGCAGAAGAGAGATTATTGTAAAAGCTTGGCTATTTGTTGCAGGGGAAGTGTTTCCGCCAGCGCCAGCAGTTGTGAGTCGGTACAATCATCTACTTTAAAGGTGATGAGTGTATTGCTCAGCGGAATCTGCAATTCGTAGTTTGTTTTGCCATCGCCTCCTTCGGATTTTTCAAGACGTCCCTTGTAACCCTGCACCCGTACAGTCTTTGTTTTACCATCGCTCATCATTCCAATCATTGGCGCATTCAATAATCCATTAAGCATTCCGATCAGGGGTGAATTGCTTACAATCGAAAGATCCGCACGCCGGTTACCGCTTCCATACAATCTGTGTATGGTGGTTCCGACAAACCCTACCGCTGTAGAAACATTATCCTGCTTGGGCATAGCCGCCATGGTATCCATTTTAGGCGGCAGCAGTTTCAGAATTTCCTGGCCAACGATGAGGTCAATTTCCTGCATGGCCTGCATGAGTGCAAAATGGCTTTCTTCGAGCTTGCCTGCGTTATAAGCTGTTTTTGCAGTAGTCATATCTTTTGAGAAGTCCTGCTGGGCGAAGAGACCAAAAGGAATACCCAGTATGATAGCTGATATATAGATTGATTTTTTCATGATTCAGGTTTGTTGAGTTATTGTTCTCCAAGCATTTTCTTGATGCCATCGATATCGAAGGCGTTTGCAGCCGTCATTACTTCCTGTTCGCTGGCGAAGTTGATGCATTCCCAAATGATCATGCTGGTTTGACCAAGCGGAACAATGAGGGTATATCCTTTGCTGTCATCGTACTGGATAATGGCTTTGTTGTTTTTGACCCTTACCTGTTTCATGTTTTGGGAATCGCCATTGGCCTGAACCATGCCTCCATTGGCGAGATACATGTTAAGCGCTGCGGAATACATCGCGTTGTTTCCGATGGTAATCGTTTCCTGTTTATCGCCATCGCGATAAACTCTTTGGATGGAAAGATTACTCCATCCCCACTGGGTGCTCATTACTTTATCCTGCAGGGTATCTGCCGGAAGTGCCACCGAAGTCATCGGAAGAGATTTCAGGATCTGTCGACCCAATTGAATTTCTATTCCCATTAATGCCTGTTGAATAGAGTAGCGGGCATCCGAATAGCTCTTGGCCGCGAAGGATTTTTCTGCATCATCCATTTGCAGTTTTACATCAGGCGGTTCTGTGTTTGTCAGTCCGCCACCCCCTTTGTTGGTGGGCTTTCCCGAATTATTGTTGCCATTGTTGCCGGAAGGAGAATCCTGTGTGCCCGTTTTTTTGGCAGCTTCAGTGCTGCCGATCTTGTCAACGGCCTGGTTGACTTTTTCTTTGACTCGTTTTAGCAAGCCCTGGCTGTTCGCAAGAGGAGAAATGAACAGGCAGCTTGCGAGGAGTGCAAGGCCGATTGCCGCTTTCATAATAGTTGAGTTGAGGTATAAGGTTAGATGTATCCAAATGTACTACATCCCGCCCATTGCCTTCCTCACCGTAAAGTGGTATTTCCGGAAGGAAAGCCGGATATTATGGTGGTTTGTGATAAAGAACAATTTCCTAATTTCAGTCCCTAATTTGCCCAGCATGAAAAAGCTATTTCTCTGTCTTTTATCACTTTCCCTGTTCGTTTTTGTGAAGGCTCAGTCCAGAAATCCTATCGAAGGAAGATGGGATCTGACCTATAACCGTGATGGCCGCGAGCTGCCGTCCTGGCTGGAGGTTCAGCATTCCGGTATCCGGACCTGGGTAGGCCATTTTGTAGCAGCGGGAGGAAGTGCCAGGCCCATCTCGGAAGTGTTTGTGGAAGGTTCGAAATTCCATTTCAGCATCCCTCCACAATGGGAATCACAAACCGCTTACCTGCAGGTAGAAGGAGAGGTAAATGGAGAAACGATGAGTGGAAGCATGACGATGCCGGATGGAAAGAAATACAATTTCACCGGGAACAGAGCACCAGTACTGAAACGGGATAAAGCCCCTGTTTGGGGAAGCCCGATCAAATTATTCAATGGGAAAGATCTTACCGGCTGGCAGGCACTAGGTCAAACCAACCAGTGGGTAGTGGAAAATGGCATTCTCAAAAGTCCTAAATCCGGCGCCAATATCAGAACAGAAAAAACTTTCACCGATTTCAAACTGCATGTAGAATTCAGGTTTCCGAAAGGAAGTAACAGTGGTGTTTATCTCCGCGGAAGATATGAGGTGCAGATTGAAGATGCGAATGGAGAATCAGAACCCTGGGTGGGCGGACTCGGTGCGGTGTATGGATTTCTTAAACCAAGTGAAGTAGCCGCCAAACCTGCCGGAGAATGGCAGAGCTACGACATCACTCTTATCGGAAGAAGAGTAACCGTTATCGCTAATGGAAAACTGATCATCCAGAACCAGGAAATTCCGGGAATCACCGGTGGAGCGCTCGATAGCAAAGAGGGTGAACCGGGTCCTATTTATTTCCAGGGCGATCATGGTCCCATTGAATACAGGAATATCGTTATCACTCCCGCCAAAGGATAGTCGAAGCCATTGTTTTAACCTGCATGAAATATCATGCAGGTCTGGCCGGTGGCCGGATCTTGCATAACAGAGGCATTTACTTCAAACACCTGTTTGATCAAAGAGGCATCGATGACCTTGGAAGGACTGCCATTGGCTACAAGCTGACCTTCTTTCAAAACCCATACTTCCTCACCATACTGAAACGCCAGGTTGATATCGTGTATAATGGCAATGATTGTCGTATGATCGGTAAGCAGTGATTTGCAGATCTGCAAGAATTCCTGCTGGTACCTGATGTCAAGATTGTTCAGGGGTTCATCAAGGAACAGGTAACGGTTCATATTGGGCGGGCAGTCCCAAATTTGCGACAATACCCTTGCGAACTGCACTCTTTGTTTTTCTCCGCCACTTAATGACAGGTAATTTCTTTCCGATAAATTATCCAGTCCAAGTCTTTTCAGCGCATCGCGACAGATCTCAAAATCCTTAAGAGCGGGTCTTACGGTAAAATGAGGATAGCGGCCCATCATGACCACTTCCAGCACTGTCATGGGAAAGCTTAGTTCAGGTTGTTGACCCAGCACGGCACGATGTGTTGCCAGCCGGTGAACCTGTGCGCCTGTAATGATTTCGTTATTGTACTGAACGGATCCCTTATGATTGAGTTTGTTTCCGGCCAGTATCTTCAGCAGGCTCGATTTGCCGGAACCATTAGGTCCGAGGATCATGTGGATGATGCCTGGCCGGAATGTTCCTTCTATGTTTTTCAGGATCTTTTTTTGACCGGCTTCGTAGCTGATATTTTCCATCTTAACCATTGGCACCTCCTTTTTCGCCGGGCAGGCTGTATTTTTTTAGCAGCGCAATGAATACAGGTGCTCCCACCAGGGAAGTAATGATGCCAATAGGAATTTCTGCAGGAGCCAGTAACACCCTTGCCACCAGGTCGGCCAACAGCAGGATGATGG
The DNA here is from genome assembly GCA_044226045.1 of Chitinophagaceae bacterium. Lineage (GTDB taxonomy): Bacteria > Bacteroidota > Bacteroidia > Chitinophagales > Chitinophagaceae > Endoryza. The sequence goes on along the minus strand of JBGAHR010000033.1, from coordinate 20,452 downwards.
CGCCCAATATCATGGAGATCGGTAGCAGTCTTGTATTGTCACTCCCGATTACAATCCTGATCAGGTGCGGAACGATAAGGCCTACAAAACTGATCACCCCGGTAAAGGCTGTTAAAACAGAAATCATCAGCGTGTTGATCAGCAGAATTTTTTTTCGAAGACGAGCCACGTCGACACCCAGGTACAACGCGTCTTCTTCTCCCAGCAAGAGGGCATTCAGCTGACGAGCATATCTAAGCGAAAGAAAGAACACAAAACTGCTTACAATACCGACTACGCTCACCTGGAACCAGGAAGCGCCGGATAAAGTGCCGAGGCTCCAGAAAGTAATGCTTCTTGCCTGCGGATCGCGGGCAATATAGCTCATGAACCCGGTGCCACTTAATCCGAGCGCATTGATGGCCATGCCCACCAGCAGCAAGGAAAGTATGGAAGCTTTTTGCGAATTTCCCGCAATGATGTAAACGAGGTAAGTGGCCAGTAGTCCTCCTCCGAAAGCAAAAACCGGTGTCAGGAAAGGGCCAAAGAATGTTTTAATGCCGATTCCCATCAAAGGACCTAATACAAAAACGATGGAAGCGCCGAAAGCTGCGCCCGCGCTGGTTCCAACCAGCCCCGGTTCAACAATCGGGTTGCGGAACAATCCCTGCATCAATACGCCCGATACCGCCAGGGTAGCTCCTGCAAATGTGCAAAGCAATACCCTTGGTAATCGTAGTTGCATGAATACGCCTTCATGGATACTGCCTGCCGGTTCACCACGGAACCAGTGCAGCAATGCAGACCACATTTCAGCAGGAGATACAGGTACCGCCCCGAACGCGATGGCTGCGATCATGGTGACCAGCAGCAACAGGAGCAGTGACGGTATCAGCCATTTATTTTGCAGGGGCTTCATGGGAAGCAGGAGGATGTAAGAGTTTAAATAATTTCAAAACGTTTTCCCCGGTACGAGGTCCGAAATAAACCAGGTCATGTTCCTCGAAACGTACAATACGTTTATTCTTGCCCGCATTGGTTAGCGCCACGCCCGGCACTCCTTCGATAAATTTATCCATACCCCCCATCTGATCAAAGCCAAAATCGGTGGCGATAATGATATCCGGGTTAGCTGTTGCAATGGCCTCACCACTGATCTGGCGGGCGCCTTTGGCATCGTATTTTGCAGTCTTCCCACCGGCCAATGCAATCATCTTATCACCTACACCGTTTCTTCCACTCATCACAAAGTACACATTGTTGGCGCGACCGAAATGAATGATCATTACAGAAGGGGTATCTTTTAACGCAAGCGCCTTTACGCTGTCCTGCGCCTGGCGAATGCCGTTATCCATCGCTGATACAATGGAATCAGCTTTTGCTTCTTCTCCAAAGAATTTACCGAGTTCTTTCAAAAGCAGTTTGGCGCTGTCAATCGTATTGGCGCCGCCAAAGGCTTTGATGTTGAGTCCGGCTTTTTTTAATTGCGGAAGAACGTTCTCCGGTCCGATATCGTTGCTGTGAATCACCAGGTCAGGATCCATGGCAATTACACCTTCGGCGTTCAGTGCACGATGATATCCTACTGTTTTCAACAATTTGGCGCTATCGGGATAGGTGCTGCTTAGATCAACGGCCACGAGGTTATGTCCTTTGCCCAGGGCAAATACCATTTCGGTAAGATGTTTGGAAAGGCAGACAATGCGCTGATCTTTTTTTCCATCTGACTCTTTGTTGTCAAAACGACCGCAACCAGCCAGGATCAGCATTGAGAGAGTAAAAAACGCAAATTTTATTTTCATGTCACTGCATTTAAAAGGGAAGAGGCGATTCTTTATCGAGGTCGCCTCTTCACGTAACATCAGAAATTATATTTCAGGTTCAGGCCGCCATAGATCTGTGCATTGCGCGGAGCAGGAATGTAGGCGTCCGGTATCTGGTTGGCAAACACCATCAGGTAATATTTTGTATTGGTGATGTTGGCTGCGCCGGCATATACATCTATGTCAAAATGACGACCCAGTTGCTGACGAATTCCCAGCTTTCCACCCAACAAATTGTAGCTGCTGGCATAAGCGTCGTTCATGGAAGTGATTGGCTGACGATCGCGATAATTATACACCAGGTTGGCATATACGCCGGCTGCCATTTGCAGATCCACGCCGATATTGGCTACGATTTTCGATACACCTGCCACTTCTTTCCTGCTGTAATCTTCCGTTACCGTGGGGGATTTCTGTATTTTAAAGTTACTTCCGTATTTGAAATCGGAGTAAGTCAGGTTGGCAAAAGGTCTTACCAGTTTCGGGAAGCTTCTCGAGTTGCCGAGAATATTATACTTCACCAGTACTTCCACCCCATTGTGAACCTGCTTTCCGCCATTGACCACATAGGAGTAAAGTGTGGTATTGGGGTTTAAAGGAGAAGAAACTGCAACAGCCGTCATCTTGTTGTCGAACCTGGCGTTGAAGTAGGCCAGTTCATAAGACAAGGCGTTTTGGAACAGTTGTCCTTTACTTCCGATTTCGTACTGGCTTCCCACTTCCGGTTTCAGCACTTCATTCACGCGGCCGGTTGCCGGCGTTGCGGGAACGGTGGCCACGGCAGGGGTGGTAATGAAGAAATAAGAGCTTACCGGCGCCTTGTATCCTTTGCTGTAAGAAACATACACTGACACCTGCTTGTTGAAGACCTTGTTGATTGCGAAATGCGGTGATACCATCGATTTGTAAGTAGTATCATATTTGGAAGGACGGGTGGCCAATTCAGCATTGAAACGATCGTTCAATTCAATGTCCATCCTGCTGGAGCCAATGCCCGCGGTTACAGAGAAATCTTTAGGCAGACCCAGGGTCCACTCGGTGAAGAGGGAAGAAGTCTTGCTAACGGTAGCCACATTGGAAGTATTTGTATTGATTACCCAGTAAGGGCTGATGCCATATTTCCATACGGAACCGGTATCCTTCGGATTTTGCTTCATGTTGTAACCAATGGTCTGGGCATCCTGTCTTTGTGCTTCCACGCCGGTAATACCGCTCAATGTTACTTTATCCGACAGTTGGAAAGTGGTATTGAAAACTGAACGAAGTCCGTAGTTGATACTGTTCTTGTCGGTCCAGCCCGCTGCAGAGCTTACATTACTGGTGAAACCTGTTCCGAATACGGAAGTATTGTTGGAAATCCATTTCGCAAACTGGTAGGAATGACCCACCCCGGCGCGAAAGGTAATCACATTGCTGTGCCCGTCTCTTTTGATGTAATCAATGTTTCCGGAGTAGTCGTCGGCATTCCATTGGGCGATTGTCAGTTCTCCCAGTCGTTGATCGTAGCTGTTGCTGAATCCGCCATAGAGGGTGAATTGCTCTTTGGGTGATACCTCAATGATAGAAGAGAGATTGATAAAATCTTTTTTGGATTCATTGTGGATAGATGCGCCATCCGAATGCTGATGTCCATAGTTCAGCAGGAGAGAGGAATGTTCGCCACCCCGCTGGAGGGTAGTAGTATAGCGCTGAAGTCCGTAGTTACCAATCAATACTTCCTGGCCGATCGAAGTTTTTCCTTTTTCAGGGCGAACCGTATACAGGTTCACTGCGCCGGCTATTGCCAGTCCGTAAAGAGTACCGGCAGGTCCCTTGGTTACTTCCACATCGCCAATGGATCCGTAATCGATATCATCGAGGGTGGAAATTCCTTCCGCATCTGTTACCGGAATGCCGTTGAGATACACTTTATAGCCCTGTCCGTCGAAGTTGCTGCTGATGCCACGGGTTCCGCGGCTTCCGTTGCCATACCCGCGGATATTGAATTGCTGTCCGCCGGAGATGGTTCTGCGGTTCATGGTAACACCCGGTACATTGGTTTGAATGGCGTCGTCCAGGAAGAGCCCCGGACCTCTTTTCAATTCAACTTTATTGATTTTGGTCAGCGAAACTGGCTGATAAAGGAGCGCTTTGTTGGGATTGGAAGTGGCCGTTACTTCAATCTCGTCGAGATTGCTTCCGGAATTTTCCAGGGAGATCGTTAAATATGTTTCGCAGTTTTTGACCACCTGCGTAACAGAGGTATAACCAACAAACGAAACTGTCAGCGATGTGCCTTTTCCACAAGGGAGGGCAAAGCCTCCTTCCTGGTCGGTGGAAGTTCCCTTTCCACCATATACCACACTGGCGCCGGCAAGCGCCTTGCCTGTCCGGGCGTCAAGTACTTTTCCTTTAAGGGTCGATTGTGCGAGGAGCTGCACACTGAATAATAAAAAGCAAATAGTATATAAAATTCGATATCGAATCATAACAGAATGATTAAATGGGATAGAAATAATAAATCAAAATCACCGGTTCCGTATGAACCGGTAGAGAGTAAGAAAGATCAGCACGAAATGATCAGCATCGGGGTGGGGAGAAAACAGCATTGAGACAGCCCTGCAGCACTTGTGCGTCTGCGTTGCCGGCATGCTTTACGAGTGAGCCATGGATGGCTTTGATTTTTTCGAGTGAAGGTTCTGTTGATTCAAAACTGAAAAAATGAAGATTGTTCTTTTTGTCTTTGTGACGGGATTCCGTATGGATCTGCGCCATTCTTTTCAACCAGTCTGTTTCCTTGCTGTCTTTCAGGCAATAGATGACTGTGCGGCCCGCTTCTTCGCGGATGGCAGCGACATCGTACATATGCCCTTTGTAGTAGAACTCTTTGCCTTTTTCTTCCCAGCGGATATCCGGATTGGAGACGATGCAATCCAGTTCTGAAAGGGGGAGGGAGTGAATGATTTCTTCGCGCGCTTCCCGTTTAAGCTCCATCTGCTGAATGAGGGAGAATAAATAGTACCCTGCATGGTTCAGGAATACCACCAACAATAGCGTTGCAAATACAATTTTTTTCAAGACAGCAGATGTTCCGGTTAACTGTAAGTTAGGCGTTTTCACCTACCCGATTAACGCAATTACCTGCAAATCTATTGCAAAGTGTTCAGTACAAATCAATTTGCCAAAAAGAACAGGATGGGTGTGGAAGGAAAGCCACAGGGCTTAGGCCGAGGTTTGTTTAAGATAGTTAATAGGGAATTTAAATATGTTGTAACATTACTGTCGCAATTTGAACCGCTGTTATTCTCCATGAAGCCAAACCAGCAAAATCTGCTAAATAGTGAGGAGCGCTACCAGAAAATGATTGAGGAGGTGGAAGATTATGCTATCCTGCTGCTCGATACGGAGGGCAATATCCAGAACTGGAACAAAGGCGCAGAAAAGATAAAGGGGTACCGCGAGGAAGAGATCCTGGGAAAGAATTTCCGGTTGTTTTACCGAAAGGAAGATCAGCTGGCAGGCATACCGGAAATGCTGATCAACAGGGCGACCAATGAAGGGAAAGCGCTTCATGAAGGCTGGCGCATGCGCAAAGACGGAACGATGTTCTGGGGCAGTATCGTGTTAACGGCACTCCACGGACAGAATGGGGAACTGATCGGATTTTCCAAAGTCACGCGCGATCTCACCGAACGGAAAATGTGGGAAGACAAGATGAGGGAGTACACCAAACAGCTCGAATTTCAAAACAGGGAATTAGAGCAGTTCGCTTATGCGGCTTCCCACGACCTGAAAGAACCCGTACGTAAAATCCATTTTTTTGTTTCCGCAGTGCTGGACAATACAGAATCGCCGGTCAGGGATCAAAACCGGGAGTACCTGCTTCGGTCCCTCCATGCTTCCAAAAGGATGTCGCAACTGATCAACGACCTGCTCACTTATTCACAGGCATCGTCTAACCTGGATGCTTTCCAGGAAGCAGACCTCAAAGAGTTGTTTGAAGAAGCGATCTCATATTACCAGGATGACCCGGAGCTGCAAGAGATCAAACTCCTGCTTCATACACCTGTCACCATACAGGCCATTCCTTTCCAGCTTAAACAATTACTCGACAATCTTATTGGTAATTCCATCAAGTACCGGCAACCCGATCGCAAACTGCAAATAACTATTGAAGGGCAGCTGGTAGAGGGGAAATCGCTGGAGTTTTCCGGTGTAAACCCATTGCAACCGTATTACCGGATTGTTTTCCGCGATAATGGAATCGGGTTCGACCAGAAATATGTTGCCCGCATTTTTGAGCTGTTCCAACGGCTTCACAGCAACCGCGATGATCGGGGTTCGGGGATTGGCCTGGCTCTGTGTAAAAAGATCGTGCAGAATCACCGGGGATATATCAGCGCAGAGGGATTTCCCGGTGAAGGGGCTGTCTTCACTGTATATTTTCCAACCACTGTTGATCGGGGAAAGCGCTGAGGGGCAATTGGTCAATTAGTCAATCACTGTTGTCCGGGGAAACTCCGAGAGCTCAATTGGTCAATGAGCCAATGGGCCAATTTGCCAATGAACAGCAAACCCCTAACTATAAACAGCAAACTGAATTTCAACAATAGCCGGGCTTTATTCTACCGCTGTTCACCACCGAAGAAATAATTGAATGGGTAAATAAGACAAATTCAACTACCACTTATCCGCTCACGCTCTCGCTCCCGCTCACCAAGAGGGGGCTCATTTCTCAAAATGCGTCAAAAAGATGATTATTTCAGCGTAGTATCAGGGACTCCGTGACTTTCCCCTGACAACAATGATTTTCCAACCAGCCAATAACCAGTTTATCAATTATCAGCTTCCCTTATGGCTGTCCGTGAATCATTTTTCCGGGGTTGATATTTCATTCGGAAAGCATCCAGTTTGGGTCGAACCTTTCGATCGCGATGCAGTTCATACTGGTAAATAGCCTGACCAAGAGCATACAGAAAAGGCCAGCCTGTTTCTTCATACTCATATTTGTCATCATTCAATATCCCGTCTTTATTAACGTAGATGGTGGCGGCCAACATAAACTCCACTTTGTTTTTAAAGTCTGCCACATAGGAAACATCCGTGAGACAGCCATACGCCCAGCCGACTTTATTGAACACTCTCACATAGTCGGGTACCTGGTGACTGGCATTCCGGAAAAAGAATTTCACATAGCTGTTGTAATACACACCGGTGTCGTATTTCGGATAATCTGTTTCGGAAGGATACTGTGAAAGAAAGCGATATAGAAACTGATAATCGGTGGCGCTGAGATCAAAACGCTGTCTGGCAGGAACAGAAAGCGGAAACAGGACCGATTGCAAAATGGAACGCATGTCTTCGAGAGGGAAATTATTGGCCTTGGTAAAATCGATGGGTTCATTGATGAGACTGTCCTTCGCATTGAGATAACCGCTTCCCATTTTATTTTCCCGGCTGAAATCAAATGGATCGGGATTGTACTGCATGGGTTGTGCATAGATCAGTTTGCCTGTTCGGTCGATGAAACGGATCGGGTTGGTATGACGGTTTTCCTCTTCTGTCAATCGCATGAACTGACGGGTGATTCTTGTTTCCGGGTAGCCCATTTCGTGAAGACGGCTATTGGCTCTCTGCTGTCCCACGAACTGATACATCCGGTTATAGGCGTCGTTATCGCTGATAAGAAAGGCTTTCCTGATGAATTGTGCGATAGAAGGCAACTCATATTCGGCTGTACTATCCCGGTACAACCTGGTCTGGCCCGACCAGGCGCTGTCGAACTGCATATAGGTGTATAGATTAACACCTGGCTGTTTCATCTGTTTCAGTTTCTCGAGCGAAAGAAAGGCCAGCGGCATTTTTACCACCGAAGCAGGATTGAAATATCGATGCGGGTCTACGTTATAGTAGTAATGGGTGAAGTGAGGCTGGTTGTTGACGTCCCGGTTAATCTGCGTGTAAATAATCTGGTACCTGTATTCTGCCGGATTCGCCAATACCGCCTGCAACAGGCTGTCGTTGACTGACCCCAGTAATTTTTGCAGGAAGGCATCTGTTTTAACCTGGGCCCCGGATAGCAGGGACAGCAGGATCATTGCTGCCACACATGAATATCTTTTCATGTAAGGAAGATATGAAAATCCGGCATCAGCTGGTTATGCTTTCAGGTGTAGCACCTCTGCTGTCTGTTGCCGGATGGAATGCAACAGGTCGGCATTGCTACTCAGGGATTGACTGTAAGAAGGAATCATTTCTTTCAGCTTTTGTTGCCAGCTGTTGTTTCTGAGAGAAGAGGTGAAACAGGTTTCTATCAGTTGGATCATGATGGATACCGCGGTAGATGCGCCGGGAGAGGCACCCAGCAATCCAGCCAGGCTGCCATCTTTGGTTGAAATCAGTTCTGTTCCAAATTCAAGAATACCTTCTCCGTTCTCATCTTTTTTGATCACCTGCACCCGTTGTCCTGCTTCTACCAGTTCCCAGTCATCTTCAGAGGCAGTTGGATAGAATTTTCTCAGTTCTTCAAATTTCTCCTCGAAGTTCATGCGTACCTGGTTGATGAGGTATTTGGTAAGCGGAATATTGTGTAATCCTACCTGGATCATCGGCAGCATGTTATCGAAGTCCAGCGAGCCTGGCAGGTCCCAATAGCTTCCATGCTTGAGGAATTTTGTACTGAAACCGGCATAGGGGCCAAACAGCATTTGTTTTTTGTGTTCAATGATTCTTGTATCGAGGTGGGGCACGCTCATTGGTGGAGCTCCGATGGCAGCTTTACCATATACTTTTGCGTGGTGTTGTTCAATGACAGCAGGGGTCACGCATCTCAGCCATTTTCCGCCTACGGGGAAGCCGCCATATCCATCGATTTCATCAATCTCAGCTTTGTTCAATAGTTTGAGAGCGCCACCGCCTGCCCCTACAAATACAAAGTTCGCTTTGGTGATAAATTCTTCTCCGGTATTTCGGTCTTTGGAGGCTACCAGCCATCCACCGTCGGGTGCACGATCAATGTCACGCACTTCCTGGCCGCAGTGAATGGAAGTCTCGCTTTGTTTTTCGAGCCAGGAGAATAATTGGGTAGTGAGAGAGCCGAAGTCTACGTCCGTGCCTCTGTCGATGCGGGTAGCTGCCAGCGGTCCGGCTGTTCTGCCTTGCATGATCAGGGGGAACCAGTTTTTGAGTTCAGCAAAATCTTCTGAAAAGCGCATTCCTTCAAACAGCGGGTTATTTTTTAAGGTCTCATATCGTTTTCGAAGGAATAACACATCTTCTGCTGTTTGAACAAAGCTGGAGTGAGGCACACTGTTTATAAAACCGGATGGATCGGGCAGGATGTTTTGTTGAACGAGGTAAGACCAGAATTGTCTCGATACCTCAAACTGACTGGCGATCTTGATGGCTTTCTGGATATCTATGGTGCCGTCCGGCATTTCCGGTGTGTAGTTCAGCTCGCAATAGGCTGAGTGGCCGGTTCCCGCGTTGTTCCAGGCATCGCTGCTCTCTTCTGCTACTTTATCCAGTCTTTCAAAGACTTTCATGGAAGCGCCCGGCATCAGCTGATGCAATAACATTCCCAGGGTAGCGCTCATTATTCCTCCACCTACCAGGATTATATCGACAGGGTCGTTTGTAGATTTCATGAATGCGTTTGTCGTTTATGGTTTAACGTTGGTTGGTGGTTTGCGGTTTGCGGTTTGCAGTTTGCGGTTTCTCTTTCCCTTTCTCTTTCTGTTTCCGTTTCTCTTTCTCATTCCGCTCTCGCTCCCACTCTCGCTCCCGAATACCCCTCACCCCAACCCTCTCCCAAGGGAGAGGGAGTAGTGCTATTTAATTGAATAATTTCATTCGACCTGCTCCGTCTTTCCGTTTCTCTTTCTCTTTCCGTTTCCCTTTCCGCTCTCGCTCTCACTCCCGCTCCGTTCTCCGCTCCCGCTCTTTCAATAACAAAAAAGGCCCGCATCAGCGGACCTTTTTTGTTATTGAAACAAGCTGTTATTTCAAATGCTTTGACAGGTGTTTAGCCATATCGAACATTGACACCTGGCCTTTACCACCGAATACAGGCTTCAGTTTAGCGTCGGCATTCACCATACGCTTGTTCTTGGCGTCCTGTAATTTATTTGCTTTGATGTAAGCCCAGATTTTTTTAACCACTTCTGTACGTGGTAAAGCTTTGCTACCGATTACAGCTGCGAGATCAGCACTGGGAGTAAGCGCTTTCATGAATGCTGCAGAAGGTTTACGGGCTGATTTTTTCTTAGCTGCTTTTTTAGGTGCTGCTTTTTTAGCCGCTTTTTTCACCGGCTTCTTAGCTGCTTTCTTAACAGCTTTTTTTGCTGCTTTTTTTGCCATGATTGTGAATTTAGAATTTTAATGGTTGTTAGCTCGGAATGTACTGTGGTGCACAAACCGTATCAAATATAGTTTATTTCGGATTTCCCAATGAAAAAATGAGATTTTTAACTTCTCACATGATGTCCACCGAAGGGAAAACCCCGATTTTCCTTGGGGAAAAAGGCGGTTTACTCAGTTTTTCCCAATGGAAATGGTCTTGTAAAGTGCTTCGGTATTCAATACTTTTTGCCCTTTGATCACCCAGCGGGTATTCCTGATATCGCTGATGTTCTCCAGCGGATTTCCCTGTACGATGATGAAATCCGCGCCCCGACCGGGTTCTATCGATCCAAGCGTGGCAGACTTCCCTGCATAGGCGGCTGTTCCATAGGTAGCCAGTTGCAAGACTTTGGCAGGAGGAATGCCGGCCTTTACATACAGTTCGAGTTCGCGGTGGAGATCGAAACCGGCGAGTCCGTCGGTACCGGCTACTATGGTCACCTGGTTATCGTACAGCAACTTCAGGATCTTACAAAATGCTTCGAAGGAAGCCCTGTAGGTTTCGTCCATTCCCTCGGGAACAGGCAGCCCGCCACCACCTGCCCGTATACTTCTTTGAAAATTGGCAGGGAACCTGTTTACAATGGGTTTGTATCTATCTTCCATAACTCCATCCCGGGCAGTAAAGAGATTTTCAAATACCGACAGGGTAGGATCCACGGCAATTCCTTTGTTCTTCAGCAGGGAAATAAAGGACTGCATGCGTTCTCCGGTTAAATCGAGTTGCGCTGTTCTTTCGGCAGGAACCCGAAACCTGTTGGGAGAACGGGTATCAATGGTATCTCCGAAGAAATTCAGGGCAAGCATGTTCATGTGAGTGATTTCATCGTACCCGGCGGCAATAGCCTGTTCGGCTGTCATGAAAGCGGGAATATGTCCGGCAACTCTCATGTGGTGGGCATGTGCTTCTGCGGCGAGTGGCTTTACCCATTCGGGCCTGATGGAACTATACAATTTGATTTGCTGATAACCCTGCCGGGAATATTCTCTGATAGCGGCAATACCTTCCTCGACCGAATTGATCAACGCACCGGTGGGAGCGGCCAAGGGCCCGGCACCGTCAATGAAACCACTGGCAATTTCCACGGTAGGGCCAATCAATTCTCCATTGCGAACCTGTTTCATACGCAGCAAAAGGGAAGAATCATTACCCATATCGCGTACATGGGTAACGCCGGCGGCCATGTGCAGAATTCCATCGAGATCGGCTGCAAAGTGAACGTGCATATCCCACAATCCGGGCATCACCGTCATACCTTTTCCATTGATGATCCTGGCCCCGGGAATCTTTATGGTGTTATCTGTGGACACCTGTTCGATCTTTCCATTTCGCACCAGGATATCTGCTTTGGGGATCAGTGTTGCATGAACAGCATCGAATACGGCTGCCTGCTGAATGATCAATACAGGTGTTGGCTTTTCGAATTGTTTCGCGATGTTCCGGAAGAAATTTCCTTCGATTTTTTTCTGGATTTGCAGCAGGGCCGGAATGGCAAACTCGTATCCTTCCCGGATTGAAGAGAACCAGTCATTTACCTGTCCAAATTCTTCATATTGATCATCTACCCAACTGTAACTCGGTGTCATTCCCATTCCGGAAATGCTAACCAGTATTAGATTTTTGGATTTTCCATCTTTCTTTACTGTATATCGGGCCACTTCTTTCAGGCTGGCCTTTCCGTAGGGGAGCAGGGATAAGCTGTTATTATTGGCTTTGAGCGCGTGGTAGAAACGACCGGCACTTCCTTTCAGTCCCATATAAAAAGCCGGGCCGGTCACTTTCCTTTCTTCGTTTTCCGAAGCATTCTTCCACCGGGCCAATCCATTCGACAAGGAGAATTGTTCTTCAACCTGGTTCTTCATGTAGTCCACTCCGCTGATCTGCATTTCCGTCGGGATGCCCTGCGCATTCATGCGATAAGTCGTCCAAAGACTATCACCCCGGCCTCTGTCATTGTATTGGTACCAGTCGGTATAACTGCCGTCTTTGTTCTTCCAGGATTTATAAAAGCCTTTTTTGAGGCCCGTCATTAAAATGGAAAAACGGGTGGTGTCTGGAGCCTGGGAGAAAACCATTTGGCAAAAAGCCAGGCAGCAGCCCGCAACAATGATCTTTTTCATATACAGGGGCATTGATGAAGAGGGAGGGTTACAATTTCACCACTTCTCCGGTACGCACAGATTCGTCGCAGGCAAATGCGATCTTGAGACTGTTCACTGCATCGTCCATGTGATCGTCCAGGTTGGTGTTTTCCCGGATTGCCTTTACAAAAAATCGCTGTTCGCGATTGCATAATTCCTGGTGGTCGGGTTCATCTGCCAGGTTGAGCCATTCATCCGGACGGGTGAAATTATTCTGGTCGTCAATATCCGCATGATGCCAGCGAATCGATTCGGTTTTGGTATGAGCTTCTACGGAATCGGACTTTCCTTTTCCGCCTGCTTCTTTCGCCACAATAGATACGCATCCTTTGGGTCCGATGACATCTTTAACAAAGAAAGCGGTTTCGCTCATCATGGGACCCCAGCCGGCTTCATACCAACCCACAGAGCCATCTTCGAACCGTATCTGCAATTGACCATAGTTGTAGTTGCCCGCAGGAATATCCTCAGTCAGACGCGCGCCAATGGCGGTGACCTGCACAGGTTTGGATCTCACCATCTGGCACATCACATCAATATAGTGAACGCCACAATCTACAATAGGGCTCAGTGATTTCATCAGGTTACGATGCACATTCCACATGTTACCATGACTCTGCTGGTTCAGGTTCATGCGCATGACCAGTGGTTTTCCCAGTTGCCGGGCGATCTCGATGAATTTTTCCCAGGAAGGATGATGACGAAGAATATAGCCTACTACCAGTTTTTTTCCTGCTTTCCGGGCTGCTGCCACCACTCTTTCCGCTCCTTCTACCGTGTCGGCTACCGGTTTTTCAATGAAAACATGACAACCTTTTTCGAATGCCTGGATGGCATAGGACTCGTGTGTATCGGGATAGGTCGAAATACAGACTGCATCCGGGGCGGTTTTCTCCAACGCCCCGGTATAATCGCTGAAGAGAGGATACCCGCCGCCGAGTTTCTCGTTAAGTACCTCTTTACTCTTTCCTGTAGAAACGATTCCGACAATTTTTACATCGTTTGTCATCTGGTGGTAGGCCATTGCATGGGATGCGCCCATATTTCCGCAACCTACTACCAGAACTTTCAATGGATTATTTACTCCTGCCATAATAGTGACTATGAAATTTAGTAGATGCCAAATGTAATAAGAAAATACCCGCTTCGCCGCTGATGGAATAACATTGCCGGTAAAATGGTTTAACGGTATCTTTAAAACACCAAAACAGGCATTATGAAAAAACTACTCTCTGTTCTTCTCGGTGCAATTTGTTGTTTCAACCTCCTGGCCCAGGAAGACCTCCCCCAGGATTATCTTTCCAAGGAATTTCATGCCGGCCGGCGGGCTGCCCTTCGGGAAAAAATGCCAGCCAATTCGGTAACGATGGTCATCGCTTTTCCACCCCGTACATTCTCCAATGATGTGGAGTACCTGTACCATCAAAACCCCGACCTCTATTATTTCTCCGGGTACAAAGAACCCAATTCCATGTTGCTGGTGTTCAAAGATCCGCAGACGCTGCCCGATGGATCCACTACTTCGGAAATCATGGTGGTTCAGCAAAGAAACCCACAGGCTGAACAGTGGACCGGTCGTCGCCTGGGAGTAGAAGGAGCCAAAGATAAACTGGGACTCAGCTATGTGATCAATGGAAAAGACTTCAATAAACTCGCCATCGATCTGAGTAAATTCGACAAGGTAATCTTCGACAGAATACCTACTGATATCGTCAATTCTCCCCGCGACTCTGCGGATCTGTTCGATCTGGTAAAGCAATTCCGCGAAAAAGCCGCCATTCCCGAGGATTATTCCAAAGACAAGAAATATGACAATCGCCTGTATCGGGAGATCACCACGGCATTGAGAGAAATCAAGACCCCCGAGGAAATGGATCTACTTCGCAAGGCTGTTGAGATTTCCTGCATGGGTCAGAATGAAGTGATGAAAGCCGTAAGACCCGATATGTCTGAGCTGGAAATACAGGGTCTGCATGAATATGTACATAAAAAATATGGATCAGAGGAAGTGGGATATGGCTCCATTGTGGGCGCTGGCGAGAACGGATGCGTACTTCACTATATGGAAAATACAAAAACCAAAGTCGGCACTTCCATGTTGCTGATGGATGTGGGCGCTGCGTACCATGGTTATTCTTCCGATGTAACCCGCACGGTTCCGGTAGATGGAAAATTTTCTGCTGAGGAAAGAGCGATCTATCAATTGGTGTACGATGCCCAGGAAGCCGTTTTTCAGAAGGCTAAAGAAGGAACCAGCTTCCGGGATATTGAAAATACCGCCCGCCAGATCATTACGCAGGGACTGGTAAAACTCGGCATTGCCAAAGACATCAATGAAGCCAACAAATATTATCCGCACGGCTGCTCACACCATATCGGCCTCGATGTTCACGATCGCGGATCCTATGTAACCCTGAAAAAAAACATGGTGATTACCGTTGAGCCGGGTATTTATATTCCTGCCAACAGCAATTGCGATAAGAAATGGTGGGGAATAGCCGTAAGAATTGAAGACGATGTGCTGATCAAGGAAAATGAGTGCGAATTGCTCTCCGTATTCGCTCCAAGAAAAATAGAAGATATAGAAAAAATGGTAGCGGAAAAAAGCGTTCTCGATAATTTCAACCTGCCAAAGTTGAAGTCGGCGAAGAAGGGATTTTGAGGTTGGCGGTTGATAGTTTGCGGTTTGCAGTTTGCGGTTGACAAGTGAAAACCCAAAAGTAATTAGTCAAAAATGAGACTTATATAGGTCAGATTTTTTGATATTTAATTTTGAATTTAGCAATAGATTAACCGCAAACCGCAAACCGCAAACTGCAAACCGCAAACTGTCAACTCCCAACCGTTACCTTACATCCTCCTCACCTTAATATTCCGAAACCATACTTTGTTGCCGTGGTCCTGGAGGCCTATGTGACCTTTAGTGTATTTGGCGAAGTCTTTCATGTCTTTGAACTTGCTGTTGGCCACGAGCTTTTTGAAGTTGTCGTCCCAAAGCATCAGGTCGAGTACTTTCGTTCCATTCAACCACTCTTCGAGTTTTCCCTTATTCACTTTTATTTCCACCTGGTTCCATTCCCATGCGGGTTTTACTGTTTCCGGTGAACTGCTCATCAGATCATAGAGATCACCGGCGCGATGTTTCGGATAAACCCTGTCGCCGTGACGTTCGTTATCCAATACCTGGATTTCCGGACCGGTATGCCAGCTATGTTCGAATTTGGGATCTACCTGTGAGAAAAGAATAATACCGCTGTTGCCTGCCGTATCTACTTTCCATTCCAGCTTCAGGTCGAAGTTTTCGAATTCTTCTTCTGTCATCAGGTCGCCACCACCTACTGTTTGCCAGTCTTTCATTTCTTTGGGATCCAGGTGCAGTGTACCGCTGTCGGCCACCCAGGCATGACCATCTGTTTTGTTATTAAACACTTTCCATCCTTTGGTGCTGCTGCCATCAAAAAGCAATTGCCAGCCTTCGGCTTTTTCCGCATCTGTGAGTGAATTCGGAGCCGGTTCGCTGGCGGGAGCGGGGTTTACAGTAGCGCTGCTGTCTTTCTTTGATTCGGGGCTACCGGTTTCATTGTTGCAGGCAGCCAGCAAAACACCGGCGGCTAAAACCGTTGCAAATGATTTCATTGAATGTTTGATTGTAAAGTGAATAAAAGGGAAGGGGAAAGAAAGAAAAAAGGCTGTACCGGGAGAAGGGCATTACATTCGCCTCTGCAATCCGGGTACAGCCTTTAGCGTTATTTCAATGTGAGAATAAATGTAACAAGCGTCTTGGCTTCTTCGGGAGTTACGTTGGCTTTATTCGGGCTCATGGGAATATCGCCCCAGTTGCCGGAACCACCGTTCAGTACTTTATTCACCAGGGTGTCTACCGTAGCTGCTGAAGCGTTTTCATAACGCTTGGCTACATCTTTGTAAGCAGGACCTGTTACCTTTTTGTCGATAGCATGGCAGGCAGGCATACATCCTTTAGTGGTGAGCATCGTAAGCATTTCTTCATTCACTGCCGGAGCCGCCGGTGTTTGCGCGGTGGCGCTGGAATCTGCTTTTGTTTCTGTTTTCGATTCTCCTCCGCCGCAGGAAGCCAGGGCTACCACAGCTGTCATAGCGAACAATAACCTTTTCATTTGTATGATTTTTAAATTGATTGAATATGATTGTCCATTATTTTACTCCCAATACAGCGCGATTGAAAGCCTCATCGCTTCCGGTACCGGCAAAATCATCAAAAGCCTTTTCTGTGACTTTTATAATATGATTTTTGATGAATACCGCGCCTTCTGCCGCGCCTACTTCCGGATGTTTCAGGGCGCATTCCCATTCCATCACAGCCCATCCTTTGAAGTCGTAGGCTGCCAATTTACTAAACACGGACTTAAAATCCACCTGGCCATCACCCAGTGAACGGAATCGACCGGCGCGATCCACCCAACCCTGGTATCCTCCGTACACCCCTTGTTTACCGGTAGGATTGAATTCAGCGTCTTTTACATGGAACATCCGAATTCTCTCGTGATAGAAATCTATGTATTGCAGATAGTCGAGGCACTGCAGAACGAAGTGAGAGGGATCATAAAGCAGGCAGGCGCGTGAATGGTTATTGGTATGTTTCAGGAAGAGTTCATAAGAAACACCATCGTGAAGATCCTCGCCGGGGTGAACTTCGTAGCAAACATCCACACCCTGTTCATCGAAATAGTTCAGGATCGGCAACCATCTTTTGGCCAGTTCCTTGAAACCTGTTTCCACCAGGCCTGCCGGTCGTTGTGGCCAGGGATAGACCGTAGGCCAGAGCAGTGCGCCACTGAAAGTTGCATGTGCGTTTAATCCCAGGTTCCTCGATGCTTTTGCCGCATATTTCAATTGTTGAACCGCCCATTCTGTACGGGCTGTTGGGTTCTTTCTTACAGACTCCGGGGCAAAGCCGTCGAACAGGTCATCATAAGCCGGGTGAACAGCTACCAGTTGACCTTGCAAATGGGTGGACAGCTCGGTGATCTGCAGTCCCGCTGATTCCACGATTCCTTTTATTTCATCTGCATAAGTTTTGCTTTCGGCTGCTTTTTGCAGATCGATGCATCGACTATCCCAGCTGGGAATTTGTACCCCAACGAATCCCAAACCCGCAGCCCATTTACAGATGGATGGTAAGGAATTGAAAGGAGGTTGATCGCCCATGAACTGGGCGAGAAATATACCAGGTCCTTTAACTGTAGTCATGTTTATTTTTTAAGGTTGGCTATTCGGCCAATTGTCTGGTTAACTGATTAGATAATTAGATCTTGTGTTCGTACCATTTCTGATCACTCTGTGAACTGGCCACCACGTTATCGATAAACGCCATTCCACGAATACCTTCATCTACCTGTGGAAAATCCAGTTGTTCCGGGGTAGCCTGTTTACCGTCGAGGCGCGCGGAGAGTGTGAGAGCGAAGTTTCTGTAAATATTTCCGAAAGCTTCGAGGTAACCCTCGGGGTGTCCTCCCGGAGTGCGGCAATTCTGTGTAGCGAAACTGCTCAGCCGGTCGCCGTAGTTGCCACCAGCCCTGAGAATTTGTGTGGGCTGGTCCAGCCATTTTACCAGGAGGGTATTGGGTTCCTGCTGAGCCCATTCGATACCGCCTTTTTCACCATATACACGAATTTTCAACGCGTTCTCTTCTCCCGCGGCTACTTGTGAAGCCATCAGTACACCCGCTGCGCCGTTGTTGAATTTCAGCAATACATTGCCATCGTCATCCAGCATGCGACCTTCTACCATTACATTCAGGTCTGCGCAGAGGTGAGTGATCTGCAGTCCGGTGATGTATTCTGCCAGGTGGGCGGCATGTGTTCCGATATCACCCATGCAACCGCTCTTGCCTGATTTTTTCGGGTCAGTTCTCCAGGCTGCCTGTGCATTGCCCTCTCTTTCTGAAAGGCGGCTCAGCCAACCTTGAGGATATTCAACGTAGACTTTACGAATCTTTCCCAATGCGCCGGCCTTGATCATTTGTTTGGCCTGTTTTACCATGGGGTATCCGGAATAAGTATGTGTTAGACAGAGAATCAATCCTGTTTCCTCTACTTTCTTTTTTAATTGTTTTGCTTCATCGATCGTAAAGGTGATCGGCTTTTCTATCACTACATGGAAGCCTTTTTCCAGGGCCATCATGGCCGGGGCGAAATGCGCGAAGTTGGGCGTAACGATCGTAACGAAGTCGATGCGTTTGTCTGCCGGAAGCGCTGCTTCCTTATTGATCATTTCATCGTATGTGAGGTAGATGCGGTCTTCCGCGAGGAAAAGGGATTTACCGGAGTCTTTGGCGATATCGGGATTGATGCTTAACGCGCCAGCTGTCAGTTCTATAAGTCCGTCCATGAATGCTGCGTGCCTGTGAATAGCGCCGATAAATGCGTCTTTACCGCCGCCGACCATTCCCATACGAAGTTTTCTGTTCATATGAATAGCAATTAGTGATTGAATAAAATAATGAGGACCACAAACCTACTTGAAAAACCAATACGGTGAATGAAACGGTTGTTAGTTTATCGAATGCTTATCTTGTAACCTTTATCTGGTTAAGGATTCAATTGTTTTACAGCAGCCCGTTCGCTTCTTTATTTGAAATGAGCTGCTTATATTTACTCACTTAAAAAACCAAAACGATATGCAAGCCAACATTAATCGTAACCAGCTATTTGTAGCAAGCTGTTTATCACTGCTCGTCACTTCGTTGTCATTTGGTATCCGCGCAGGCATTCTCAGTAAGCTCGGCACCGACTTTAATCTAAATGCAAGCCAACTTTCTACTATTGCCGCAACAGCATTCTGGGGTTTCCCGCTGGCTGTAATAATCGGGGGAATGGTAGTTGATATAATCGGGATGAAAAGGTTGCTTGAAATGGCTTTTGTTTTTCACCTGGCAGGCATATTGCTGACGATTTTCGCGGGTGGTTTCTGGAGTCTGTTTATTTCAACGCTGCTTATTGGCATTGCAAACGGTACGGTTGAGGCTGCTTGCAACCCCCTGGTTACTTCCCTTTACCCGGAAAATAAGACAACAAAGCTTAATCACTTCCATTTATGGTTTCCAGGCGGAATCGTAATAGGAACTTTGATTAGCTTTTACTTCTCAAAAATCGACATAGGATGGCAGATACAGGTGGCTACTATGCTGATTCCAACTGTGATATATGGTATTCTCTTCTTCAAGCTAAAATTCCCTGTTACAGAGCGCGTAGCCGCGGGTGTTTCAACTGCTGAAATGTATAAGTCGCTCGCCAATCCGCTTTTCATACTAATGATCATTTTGATGTTTGGAACTGCGATAACAGAACTTTTCACCGGACAGTGGATAGATGTATTGTTAAAAAGTGTAACGGATGATGCCATACTTATATTAACAATTTCCACTGGTGTTATGGTAATTGGTCGCGGTTTGGCTGAACCCGTGGTTCATCGTTTGTCGCCGCAAGGTGTTTTGGTAATTTCGGCAATACTCTCTGCCGCTGGTCTTTATTTGTTAGGGCATAGCTCAGGAGGTACAATCTATGTTGGCGCCCTCGTTTTTGGTTTAGGTGTTTGCTATTTCTGGCCAACAATGCTGGGTTTTGTAGCAGAAAATCTTCCTAAAACCGGAGCTGTTGGATTAAACCTGATGGGAGGAGCCGGTATGTTTGCCGTTTCGATCTATACTATGATTATGGGCCGTTTTTATGATGAAAAGCTAGCTGCCAAACTTCCAACAGGAGCTGATCTTGCTGTTTATAACGCAGCTCCGGCTGATTCGGATATGGCAAAAGCATTAAAAGAAGCGAAAACTGCAGCGGGTCCGGAAATCATCAACGCCACGCTGATCATTCCGGTAGTACTTACAGTTGCTTTTATATTCCTATACTTCTACATGCGTAACAGGTCAAAACCAACTTTGTCTTCGTCGAAGGCATGATTGAATTTTTTCTGACTACTCAAAACAATTGTTAGTCCCATCCACATATTTTTTTTCGTTAACACCAGCAAAAAAACATGCTGGTGTTTTTTCTTTTTGTAAATTACCTCTTCAACGATTGTATTAATATGTCCAGCTCACAATCAAGGCGTCAGGCATTGAAAACACTCGCCACAGGCGCTGCTACAT
>JBGAHR010000032.1:0-51513 GCA_044226045.1 Chitinophagaceae bacterium | reverse complement strand
GCTGTTATTGATCGTGATGGTAATGGAGAGTTGCCAGAAAGATTCGATAGAAGAAAATCCCTCTCCTGTTCCTGGCGCTAATGCGATACAAGTACACTTTGATGCAGAGAGCATGAATGTGACTGCCGCAGATTCGGTGATAATCCTTCTTTCAAAACCAGGACAACCGGAACCGGTTAGTAAGAAATGCGTTCAGCAGGATCAGTTATTCACGGCTTCTTTCAATGATATCGCTGCCGGCGACTGGAAAATGAGTGTAGAGATTTACACCAATGCAGCAAAAGAAAATTTTCTTTTTACGTATGAAAAAGACATTCGGTTACCTTTAAGCAATAACCTGGTTATTTCAGCTCCGAACAGCCTGTTCACTGCCAATTGGAAATCATGGCTGTTTGTTAAAGATCCTGCCTATACCTTAAAAGTGCCACTGGATCCGACCAATCCCTATTTCGAGATACAGGTAAAAAACACTCATTGGGATTATTTATACATGGAAAGAAATATCCGCGATCAGCAATCGCAGGTAATGGTATCCGCAGATTGGGAATGTGCCGGATCCTGTTTTGAAAACGGGCCGATTTTAAAAGACCAGGCTGCATTTGCCGGTTTTGCCCAGCAAGTCCAGGGAAAGAACTGGAAGCAGGGAGAAATTACCATTTTCCTGATCAATGAAGCTGGCGGAATTGATCATACGATTTATCGGTTATACGATCGATAGGAATAATACAATTATGGTTGGCGGATGGAATGAGCCAATGTAATTACGGATTACGGATGGCGGATGACGGATGGGAATGAAAATTGCCAATGTGATTACGGCATTCGTTCCCGCTCCCCTAATAGAGCCGGAGCTGTATATCGGTTACCGTGGCCTATCGCCCAGCTTTAGTTCTTCGGTGGTGAACGGCGACAGAATAAAGCCCGGCAATGGTTGAAATTCAGTTTGCTGTTTACAGTTAGCGGTTTGCCGTTAGTTAACAAATTGGCTCATTGACTAATTCCATTCATTCCGGCTTCAGCTTTACAATATTCAAACTTATCTGGTCGGGCTGCGCCCGACGTAGCCCACAAAAAGAAAAGCCCACCTATGCCAGAGGCTATGGTGGGCGAGGTTTACAATGTTCGAGCATGTTTAGTCGGGCTGCGCCCGACGTAGCCCACAAAAAGAAAAGCCCACCGTCGCCAGAGGCTATGGTGGGCGAGGTTTACAATGTTCGAACTTATCTGGTCGGGCTGCGCCTGACGTAGCCCACAAAAAAAAAGCCCACCTATGCCAGAGGCTTAAGTGGGCGAAGTCGAGTGAAGTTTACAATGTCCGAACTTATCTGGTCGGGCTGCGCCCGACGTAGCCCACAAAAAGAAAAGCCCACTTACGCTTGAGGCTTAAGTGGGCGAAGTCGGGTGGACTGGATTCGAACCAGCGACCCCTTGCACCCCATACAAGTGCGCTACCGGGCTGCGCCACCACCCGTTTTATTGGGGATGCAAATGTAATGGATAATTTCTATTTTAAAAATTTGATAAACAACCTTTATCTTCGCTCAACTTTTCTTCAATGAAGGTTCTTATTACACAGGCCCGGGTAAACGATCCACAATCCTCTTTCAACGGAAAAAGCGTAGATATTTTAATTAATCAGGGACTGATTTCTGATATTCAAAGCAGTATTACAACTTCCGCAGATCTCGTTATCAGCGGTCAGCAGTTGCAGATTTCTCCGGGATGGATGGATGTCTTTGCCAATTTCGGCGATCCGGGAATGGAATACAAAGAAACCCTGGAAACCGGAGCGGAAGCCGCCGCTGCCGGCGGATTCACCGATGTGATGGTGATCCCCAATACCCAGCCGGTTATCGATAACAAAACACAGGTTCAATACATTCGTCATAAGTCGACCTCACTGCCGGTTACTATCCACCCCATCGGCGCTGTTTCAAAACATGCGGACGGAAAAGACCTTGCCGAGATGTACGATATGCGCCAAAGCGGAGCACTGGCCTTCAGCGATGGGCTCCACCCTGTTCAAAGCGCCGGCCTGCTGGTAAAGGCTCTCCAATACGTAAAAACATTCGATGGCGTCATCATACAGGTTCCGGACGACAAAAGCCTGGGATCCAGCGGGTTAATGCATGAGGGAATTGTCTCTACCCGTTTGGGGTTGTCCGGCAAACCCATGATGGCGGAAGAACTGCTGGTGGCGAGAGACATAAAACTGGCCCGCTATGCCGATTCCGCTTTGCATTTTACAGGAGTAACCTCTCCCAAATCCCTTGAATATATTCGTAGGGCCAAAGAAGGCGGATTAAAAGTTACCTGCTCGGTAACTCCCTATCACCTGTTCTTCACAGACAACCAACTGGAACAATACGATACGAACCTGAAAGTTTATCCTCCCCTGAGAACCGAAGCCGAGCGAACCTTGCTGAGGAAAGCTATCGTTGATGGCACCATTGATTGCATCGCCACGCATCACCTGCCGCATGAAACGGATAGCAAAGTTGTTGAGTTTGAAACCGCGGCCTTCGGAATGATTGGACTGGAAACCTGCTATGCGGCTCTAAAAACCGCTATGCCCGAAGTGTCTGAATCAAAATGGGTGGAACTGCTTAGCATCAACCCCCGAAAAATATTTGGCCTGCCGGTACCGGTTGTGGAAAAAGATCAGCCTGCTAATGTAACAATTTACGAACCCGGAACACCCATAATAGCTGACAACGCCTTTTTCCGCTCCCGTTCGAGAAATTCGGGTTTTATTAACCAGGAGCTGAAGGGAAAGGTGATTGGCATCATTAACAAAAACCAACACTACCTAAAAAACTGATTTATGGATTCCAGCACCAACACAACAACAAAAAACTATGGAGTGATCTACGGATTTATCAACGCCGGAGCATCCATTGTATTCGGACTATTACTTTACCTCGGAGGTTCCAAATGGTTCATTCACCCGGTTGCTTACATCGCCTTCGTAATATCCATTACCTGTGCCGTATTGGGCGGTCTCGCTCAGAAAAAGGCGGATGGAGGTTTCCTCGATTTCGGAAAGGCTTTAAAAACAGTGTTTACGATCTTTGTAATTGGCTCGTTTTTACAATCAATGTTCAACTACGTCCTCCTGAATTACATCGATATCCCTTTTCGTGAAAGTCTCGCGCAACAGACAGCAGAAGCCACCCAAAAAATGATGACCAAATTTGGAGCTTCACAGGAATTGATCGATAAAACAGTTGAGGAAACACTTAACGGAAACGCCTATTCTTTCAAGAAGATATTATTAGGCTTTGCATTTGGTTCGATCATCCTGTTCCTGTTCAGTCTCATCATTGCAGCCATCATTAAAAAGAAAAAGCCCGAATTCTCCTGATGATTGACGTTTCCCTGATCATACCATTATTAAACGAAGAAGAATCCCTGCCGGAATTGTGCGAGTGGATCAAAAGAGTCGTGGACAATGCGGGTCTTACCTATGAAATCATTCTCATCGACGACGGAAGCACGGATCAGTCCTGGTTGGTGGTTAATAATCTGCGTTCCAAAGACCCCCATATCAAGGCCATCAAATTCCAACGCAACTACGGCAAATCTGCCGCCCTCAATGAAGGTTTCAGAGCCAGCAAAGGCAATGTAATCATCACCATGGACGCGGACCTGCAGGACAGCCCGGATGAAATTCCGGAACTGCACAGAATGATCATGGAAGACGGTTTTGATATCGTGAGCGGTTGGAAGAAAAAACGCCATGATCCATTGGAAAAAAGAATACCATCCAAATTCTTTAACTGGGTCACCGCGAAAATTTCAGGTATTCCGTTGCACGACTTTAACTGCGGGTTGAAATCCTATCGGCAGAAAGTAATCAAGAGCATAGAAGTATATGGAGAAATGCACCGCTATATTCCTCTCATCGCAAAATGGGCGGGATTCCGGAAAGTGGGTGAAAAAGTAGTAGAACATCGCGCCCGCAAATTTGGCAAGTCGAAGTTCGGTTTCGAAAGATATGTCAACGGATTCCTCGACCTGGCTACCATTACTTTCCTGGGTAAATTCGGGAAAAGACCCATGCAGTTCTTCGGACTGTGGGGAACGATCTGCTTTCTGTTCGGCTTCTTCGTATTCTCTTACCTGACGATATCGAAATTCTTTTTCGACAAGACAGGCCTTACTCAACGTCCGCTTTTCTTTTTCGCCATTATGACGATGATCATCGGAACACAACTCTTTCTTACCGGATTCGTTTCTGAACTGGTCACCCGAAATGCGCCTGGTCGAAATCACTACCTGGTTGAAGAAAAACTCGGACTGGAAGAGACTAATTGATCCCTTCACCAGCCTCATTCGCTATGAAAAAAAGAAAAGTCGTAATCATTGGACCTGCCCATCCGCTTCGTGGCGGCTTGGCGACTTTTGACGAACGACTCTGCAGAGAATTCCTGGCAGAAGGGTACGATTGCAGCATCTTTTCCTTTTCACTACAATATCCGGGCTTCCTTTTCCCGGGAACCACTCAATACTCATCAGAACCGGCTCCCTCCGATCTGAAAATATACTCAACCATCAATTCCATTCATCCATTGAACTGGTGGCATAACGGAGAACAACTGAAAAATATCCGACCGGATCTGATCGTCGTTCGTTTCTGGCTTCCGTTGATGGGCCCTGCCCTGGGAACCATTCTCAGGCGAGTGCGAAAGAATAAACATACCAGGATAGTCTCTATTACCGATAATGTAATTCCTCATGAAAAAAGGCCGGGTGACAAACCCTTCACCCGCTATTTTCTATCCAGCTGCGATGCTTTTATCACCATGAGCGAAAAAGTGATGAAGGACCTGCGTAGTTTCGAACCTTCAAAACCCGCAAAGCAGGTCTTACATCCACTCTACGATAATTTTGGCCAGGCAATTTCAAAAGAGGAAGCCCGGGAAAAATTAAGTCTGCCATTAACCGATCGAATCGTCTTGTTTTTTGGCTTCATCCGCCAATACAAAGGCCTCGACCTCCTGTTAAGAGCTATCGGACAGCTGAAACAAAGCGGAGAATTGAACAAAGTAAAGATCAGGTTCCTGATAGCCGGGGAATTCTATGAAGATGAAAAGCCCTACCAGTCATTGATCGATGAGCTGGATATACGCGAATACCTGGTATTAAGAACGAATTTCATTGCCGACAGCGAAGTGAAATATTATTTATGCGCAGCCGATGTGGTCATTCAGCCTTATCGAAATGCAACCCAGAGCGGTGTAACTCCCCTCGCCTATCATTTTGAAAAACCCATGATTGTTACCAATGTGGGAAGCCTGCCCGACCTGGTGCCCAACGAAAAGGCTGGGCTGGTTTGTGAACCCGAACCGGATTCTATTGCCCAGGCAATCGTTCGTTACTTCGAATTAGGCGAAAACTATTTTTTGCATCATCTTCGTGAGGAAAAGAAAAAATACAGCTGGGAAAAACTGGTATCTGCCATTGAAGAAGTGGCTGCCCGGTAATGATAAAATAACCTTTTTCATCCAACATTCATGATATACAGAAGCAAAGCCCCTCTCAGAATCGGTTTGGCCGGCGGAGGTACAGATGTGAGCCCATACAGCGATTTGTACGGCGGTGCGATTCTAAATGCTACTATTTCCCTTTTCGCTTATGCCAACATTGAGCCGCTCAATGAAAACGCGATTATTGTAAGAGCAATGGACAGAAAGGAAGAACAGCGTTTCGAATGGAATAATCAATTACCCATCGACGGGAAACTCGATCTGCTGAAAGGAGTGTATAACCGGATTCAAAAAGAGTATGGATTACCGCTTACCGGTTTTCGGCTGTCTACTTTTGTCGATGCACCGGCCGGCTCGGGCCTGGGCACCTCCTCTACGCTGGTGGTAGCCATCATCGGCGCTTTTGCTGAAATGCTGAAATTACCCCTGGGAGAATACGATATCGCACAACTGGCCTATGACATCGAGAGAAAAGACCTGGGAATGGCTGGCGGAAAACAGGACCAGTACGCGGCCACTTTCGGTGGTGTAAATTATATGGAATTCCTGGCAGCCGACCAGGTGATCGTTAACCCGCTTCGAATCAGGGAGGAATACCTGTTTGAACTCGAAAATAACCTCGTTCTTTATTATACATCCACCAGCCGGGAGTCGGCGAAGATCATCGAAAAACAAAGCCAGAATGTGGTGGAGAAAAAAGGCAAATCCATTGAGGCGATGCACCAGTTGAAACAGCAATCGCAACGAATGAAAGAAGCTTTGCTGAAAGGAAGAATCAACGAGATCGGTGAAATCCTCGACTTTGGTTTCCAGCAAAAACGACAAATGGCCGAAGGCATCAGCAATCCCCTGATCGAGGAAATCTATGAGTCGGCTAAAAAAGCAGGCGCCAGTGGCGGAAAGATATCCGGTGCGGGCGGAGGTGGTTTTATGACTTTCTACTGCCCCGACAATACCAAATACGCGGTGATCGATGAACTTAACCGCTTTGGCGGATACGTCAAAAATTACCAGTTCGTTAACCATGGATTGACCAGCTGGACAATTTGAAAACAGTCTGATTCATTTCCGGCTGCTACCGATTGATTACCTTTGCGCCATGGAAAAAATCAAGAAAATCATATCCGAATCCATCCAGGTCAAGCAACGTATCCTCAGCAATGAGCCCCTGCTTAAAACCGTGGAAGAAGTGGCTGCCGGAATGGTGGCTGCCCTGAAAGCCGGCAACCGTATTTATTTCTGTGGTAACGGCGGAAGTGCGGCAGACGCACAACACCTCGCTGCAGAATTCAGTGGTCGCTTCTACACCGACCGCGATGCACTTCCCGCAGAAGCGCTGCACTGCAACACCTCCTATCTTACTGCCGTGGCAAACGATTATAGTTATGATGTGGTCTATGCCCGTCTGATAAAGGGAATCGGTGTCAAAGGCGATTTTCTCGTAGGCTTGTCCACTTCGGGTAATTCCGGCAATATCATCAAGGCCTTTGAAGTGGCCAGGGAAAAAGGAATCCATACCGTCGGATTCACGGGCGAAACCGGCGGAAAAATGAAACCACTCAGCGATTACCTGCTGAATGTGCCCTCTACCGATACGCCTCGAATACAGGAAAGTCATATCACCCTGGGACACATCATCTGCCAACTCGTAGAAGAACAATATTTTTCTGCATAGTCGTATACCGAATGGGAAAACTCAAAGAAGCAATCATATTGGCTGGCGGTCTGGGTACCCGCTTACGCTCAGCTGTACCCGATCTTCCCAAATGCATGGCACAGGTAGCCGGCAGACCCTTCCTCTCGCATGTGATCGACTATTACAGGCAACAGGGTGTTGAACGCTTTATTTTTTCCCTGGGGTATTTGCATGAGTTGATTGAATCCTATCTCAAAGAGAATTATGGCTCATTGAACTATTCCAGTGTGATAGAAAGGGAACCCCTGGGTACCGGTGGAGCCATTCAGCTGGCCTGTCATCAGGCAACAAATGAAGAGGTGATCGTATTAAACGGAGATACCCTTTTCAAGATAGATTTGCTACAATTAATTAGTCAGCACAAAAACGCCAAAGCGGAATGTACGCTGTCACTGAAACCCATGACCGATTTCGACCGGTACGGTGTGGTGGAAATGAACAGCGAACAGGTAATAACGGCCTTTAAAGAAAAAAAACACTACACGCAGGGACTTATCAATGGTGGCGTGTATGCTTTGCAGGTGTCTTCCTTCCTCCATAGAAAACTCCCGGAGAGATTTTCTTTTGAAAAGGATTATCTCGAAGCTTTTTACACTGAAAAACGATTTACGGGGGTCTCATTCGACCGGTATTTTATAGATATCGGAATTCCGGAGGATTACCG
This sequence comes from Chitinophagaceae bacterium, assembly GCA_044226045.1. Taxonomy (GTDB): domain Bacteria; phylum Bacteroidota; class Bacteroidia; order Chitinophagales; family Chitinophagaceae; genus Endoryza. The sequence goes on along the minus strand of JBGAHR010000032.1, from coordinate 43,664 downwards.
GCGGGCTCAGTCAGAACTTTCTTCCTAACTCATTAGCTATGCTCAACCTGACATCCATCAATAAGGACTGGACAATTTTCCTCGACCGCGACGGTGTGATCAACCATGAAAAACACATGGACTATGTATACACTTACGACGAGTTCGAATTTTATAAAGGAGTGCCGGAAGCTATTCGTCTTTTGTCTGAAAAAGTCAAATACATCATCGTTACTACCAACCAGCGAGGGGTGGGCAGGGGAATCATGACAGAAGCGGCCCTGATCGACATTCACCAGAACATGCAAAAGGATGTAGAAAAAGCCGGAGGAAGGATCGATGCGATTTATTACTGTACTGCCATGGACAACAATCACCCCAACCGTAAACCCAACCCCGGCATGGTTTTCCAGGCCAGGGCGGCTTTCCCCGATATTGACCTGTCAAAATCCCTCATAGTTGGAAACAACCTGAGCGACATGGAATTCGGTCGAAACGCGGGCATTCATACGGTCTTTGTGAGAACGACTCACCCACAGCAGATTACCCCGCATCCCTGGATCGACCGGGATTTTCAAAGCCTGCCTGATTTTGCAAAAGCTTTACAGTAAGGTTAAAATTTTAAGGGGGTAGTTGACGTTAATCAATCTCCCAATGTCATACGTACATTTGCTCCAACGACAAACCATATTCATGAAAGGTAAAATCACGATTTTTCTTCTGTTATTAGCCGGCCAGGTGGCCTTCGCTCAGCCATCCCCTAAACAGGTTTCCAAAGAACTGGAGAAAAAAGAGGATACCCTCAAAAATTTTGCCCTGAAAATGGTTTTCAGCGAAAACCCGGCAGAACGTTTCAGAAGCGACAGCAACTTTGTCCGCACATTTGTGAGAGCGCTTCAGCTGCCCAATTCATTCTACTATCCTTTCGACTCGGTCAATATTTCAAAGCTATATGCGCCCGACAGCAGCTTCCGGATCTTTACCTGGGAATTGAAAAAAGACGAATATGTGATTCTTCAAAAAGGCGCCATACAAATGCGCACATCCGATGGTTCCCTGAAACTTTTTCGCTTGCAGGACATCTCGATGTTCACCCGCCGCCCACAGGACTCGGCCCGCAGCAACCTGAACTGGATCGGCGCTATTTACTATAAGATCATTCAAAAAGAATGGCAGGGCAGAAAATACTATACCCTCTTCGGATTCGATGACTTCAGTGTGAACAGTAACAAAAAATGGGTGGAAGTATTGAGCTTTAACAATATGGGAGAGCCGGTATTTGGCGGACCATTTTTCTCTTACAAAAACGATACAGGCACGGATAAAAAGCCAACTCAGGCAAGGATTTCATTAGAGTACAAAAAGGAAGCTAAAGCCTTTGCCAACTACGACCCTGAACTGGATCTTATCATTATTGACCACCTGATATCCGAAACTGATGAGCCTGAAAAGAAATTTACGTACGTACCCGACGGAGACTATGAAGCATTTCGCTGGGAAAACGGCCAATGGGTTCATATCAACAAACTATTCAACCAGGCATTGAAAGACGGCGATTTCCCGAAAGAAGCATTGATCTATGACGACAATGGCAAACCGGATGAGAAAGCCCTCGAAGAGGCCTCCAAAAAGAACCTCGATAAAAAACAGGAACCGGCCAAAAAGACTACACCCCCACCTGCTCCCCCAAAGAAAAAGGGAGGAAATTAAACCGGAAACTGATCGTTGGCTTGATTAAGCAGCAGCAATCAAACCACTTTTTTCCTGACTATTCATTGCATTAAATCTATTGGAGATCCTTCTCCACTTTTGCCAGCATGGCCTCCGCAATCTTGCGATGTATGTGCGGCGCATAGTGGAACCCGTCTACAAACGGATACAACGGTTCGTTCTGAAGCATGCCTCCCAGGAAACTGAAGTTTTCAATACTGTCGGCTCTCTTCTCAATAATTGGATAGATGTAATTGAATCGGGTATTGGTATCCTTGAACACCATGGGATCCTTCATCTGGTTAGGATACTTATAAAATGGTGTGGGCTGACAGAAAAAGTAAACCTTCGTATCGGCCACCCTGGACATTCTCTTCGCCCCTTCGATATTATTAAAGTAATTGGTGATCAGGCGATCACTGAAATCTTTCTCAGAAACGCCGGCAGGCGTCTTGAACAGGTTCTGCAGGGAATCCGTAAACCATTTATCGCTGGTAGAGGGAGGTCTGGCAGCAAAATAGGATTTACGGAAGTAGAAGGAATAAAATGACTCGCTGGAATAATTCATCTTTCCAAACCAGAAATCATTCAATCCATCAAAGAAGATGGCAATGTCGGGTTTATGCCCGTCGGCGAGCAGTTTCGAAAACAACATCAATTCCTGGTAACTATAATAATTCGGACAACCCCAGTTGACTACCTTGATTGATTTTGCATTGGGATATTTTGCCTTATACGCATCGACAAAAAGAGACGGGATGGTCTCAAAATCGGCCACGTTAAAGCCAAATGTGGTTGAGCCCCCAAAAAAATAAACAAGCAGCGTGTCTGTGGAAGACGGATTGATATAAGAATCCGGGATAGATTTCCTGACCCCTTTTTCGATGTTCATCCAGGTTCCTTTGTAATCGATATTCTTGAAATCCAGGAATGCGGAATATTCATATTGATTACTGAGCGCTGTTTCCTTGGTAACCAGGTCGTTAAACGCCTCCGACGAATCAGGTCTGACCAGTTTCTGGTTCTGCGGACTATAAGGGGTCAGCTTGGGGCGAAACCGGTTCCTGACACTTCTTAAAAATTCAACAGTGGCCAGCTTGCTGTTACCATACTGGTGATAATAATACAGGCTCAGCAGAACCTCCACTATAATGAACAGGAACAGAAAGCTTACAAGGATAAAAACTAGTCTTTTACCCGCGGAAACCGGTTTTTTCTCAGCCATGGAATAAGGGTTTAACCTGTTAGAGGTCAAATATAAAATTCAATTCCGGTGGAAACAATAAATATCAAGGTGAATTTGAGGGCCAAACCGACAAAAAATGCCGGACAAGTCCGGCATCTAAGCAATAAGCAAGTAGTCTTGGTTATTTACCGCTCTTTTGAGTTTTGATAATAACAGAAATAAGGTAAGCAGTAGAGAACGGTAAAATCATTTAATGAGATCAGGAACGAGGGCACGAACATAAAAAAGACAAACGGTAGTTAAAAAAAGATGCTTGGGATTAAAAAATTCTTAGGCCCGAAAAAGCCCGGCTTTTTGATCAAAACCGGGCGCTCATACAGTAAACCAAAATATAAAGTAGCTTAATCATCCAGTTTCAACACAGCCAGGAATGCTTCCTGCGGCACTTCCACGGTTCCAATTTGTCTCATTCGCTTCTTACCTTCTTTCTGCTTTTCCAGCAGTTTACGCTTACGGCTGATGTCACCACCATAACATTTGGCTGTAACATCTTTTCGCATCGCACTGATATTTTCCCGGGCGATCACTTTGGCGCCGATAGCAGCCTGGATGGCAATCTGGAATTGCTGGCGTGGCAGTAATTCCTTGAGTTTTTCGCAGAGTTTACGACCAAAATCCTGCGCGCGGCTCCGGTGAATAAGGGCGCTGAGCGCATCCACTTTTTCTGCGTTTAACAGGATGTCCATTTTAACGATATCAGCCTCGCGGTATCCGATCGGATGATAGTCGAAAGACGCATAACCACGGGTCTGGCTTTTCAACTTATCGTAGAAGTCAAACACGATTTCTGTTAATGGCATTTCAAAAATCAACTCCACACGGGTCTGGGTCAGGTAACTCTGGTTCACGAGGATACCTCTCTTGCCCAGGCAAAGGGTCATGATATTGCCGATATAATCTGGCTTGGTAATGATCTGTGCTTTGATAAATGGCTCTTCGATCCGATCCATATAGGTTGGCTCGGGCATCTCGGTGGGATTGTTCACAATGATCTTCTCCCCTTTTACGCTGTAAGCGATAAAGCTCACGTTGGGAACAGTTGTAATAACCGTTTGATTGAACTCCCGCTCAAGCCTTTCCTGGATAATCTCCATGTGCAGCAAACCGAGGAATCCACATCGGAAACCAAATCCGAGTGCCTGTGAAGTTTCGAGCTCATAGGTGAGAGAGGCATCATTCAATTGAAGCTTGTCCATGCATTCTCTCAACTCTTCAAAATCTTCTGTTACCACCGGGAAGATTCCTGCAAACACCATTGGTTTTACTTCCTGGAATCCTTTGATGATCTCCCTGGTAGGATTATCGCGCAGGGTAATGGTATCACCCACTTTCACTTCCTTGGCGTTCTTGATACCCGTAATGATATAACCTACGTCACCGGCGCCCACTTCCTGCTTCTCGGTCATCTTGAGTTTCAGGATACCAACCTCGTCTGCTTCATACTCTTTATCGGTGGAAACAAATTTTACCACATCGCCTTTGCGGATCTTTCCATTAAGGATTCGATAATAAACGATGATACCGCGAAATGAATTGAATACGCTGTCGAAGATCAGGGCCTGCAGAGGTGCGTCAATATCTCCTTGTGGTGAGGGAATTCTCTCCACGATCGCTTCCAGAATCGCTTCCACACCAATGCCGGTTCGGCCACTGGCATGAAGAATCTCTTCTCTCTTGCATCCGATAAGGTCTACAATCTGGTCTTCCACCTCTTCGATCATGGCTCCGTCCATGTCGATCTTGTTGATCACCGGAATGATTTCAAGATTATTGTCGATAGCCAGGTAAAGATTGGAAATAGTTTGTGCCTGTATACCCTGGGTCGCGTCTACCAGCAACAAAGCGCCTTCGCAGGCAGCCAGCGCACGGCTCACTTCATAACTGAAGTCTACGTGACCGGGTGTATCGATCAGGTTCAGGATATACTCCTGACCATTTTTGTGTTTGTAATTGATCTGGATCGCGTGACTCTTGATGGTAATACCCTTTTCTCTTTCGAGGTCCATATCATCCAGCACCTGGTCCATCATCTCTCTTTCGCTGATGGTGTTGGTAACTTGTAACAGCCTGTCTGCCAGGGTGGATTTACCATGATCGATATGGGCGATGATGCAAAAATTTCGAATATTCTTCATTGACTTTAACTCCCGGTTTTCGAGGCGGCGAAGGTACGATATTTGGTGCTTTTCCTCCCTAGTTTTTAAGGATGGCAGGCTCCTTTGCAGAAAAGCTGAAACATCCACAAAAAAAGGGGCAAGATCAGTTTTTCAGGCGCGCCTCTTCAAGGTCCAGTTCCCACTCTCTTTCCCGGATAATTTCTTCCGAATACTCGCCGGTATACCGGAAGCGCCTGAGTTCAAGACGCCGGATATGTATCAGTTCCAGCAGCATTTCGCGGTAGCGGGGAAGAAAAGAGGCTTTTCGATCCTCGTCTTCTTCAGCATCGAGCCGCTGCTTGGCAATTTCGATCATCCGCTCGTACCGGTCCCTGACCCGCCGATAAGCATCTATCTTGTCTACCTGCTCGCCATAATTGGTATCGATATAAGAAAGGACTGACTCGGCCAGGTGTATTCGTAAAGCCAGCGTTTGTGCGGGACTGTTATCTTGTTCCTGCACTTTCAAAAAGCGGATCAGCGGACCCAGGCTCAACCCCTGCAAAACCAGGGTAACCAGAATCACCACAAAAGTGATGAAGAGGATCAGATTTCGGTAAGGAAAGGCTTTGCCGTCGGACAATGTCAACGGAATGGCGAGAGCGGAGGCAAGAGAAACCACCCCCCTCATGCCACTCCAGGCCACTACGAAAACAGTTTGCCAGCTGGGCCTCACTTCCACCTCTCGAATACTGCGAAATAAAATACGGGGAATGTATGCCCCCGGATATACCCAAACAACCCGGATAACAATTGTGAGGACGCTGATCAAAACAGCATAAAGAATCGCTTCCGATATGGAATAATCTCCCAACTCCCGAAGAATCGTAGGAAGCTGAAGTCCAATCAGGATAAACACGAGACCATTGAGCAGGAAAATAAGCGTATTCCACAGACCCGCAGAACTGATCCGCGACTCATAACTGAAAATCTCAGTAGAGCGATAGGTTAGAAAAAGTCCACCGCTTACCACCGACAAAACCCCGGAATAATGAAAATGTTCCGCCGTGATGTACATGATATAGGGTGTAATCAAAGTAATGGACATATCCACTTCCGGTGAAGTGGGAAGAAACCGGTGAATGGCATAAACAATATGAGCGATAGCGAGACCAATTAATATTCCCATCAGCACTACCAGCAGGAAGCTTTTGGCAGCATCCCCCACATGAAACTGACCGGTAATGATAGCCGCCAAAGCAAAACGGAAAACGATCAAACTCGATGCATCATTTACCAGGCTCTCTCCTTCAAGAATAGTAACAATCCGTTTGGGAATTTTCAACCCTTGTAATACTGAGGTCGCGGCAACCGCATCGGGAGGTGAAATGATACCGCCTAATAAAAACCCATACGCTAAAGGGAAATCGGGTATCAGCCAGTGGCTGAAGTAGGCGATTGCGGTGGAGGTAAAAATCACCAGCCCGAAAGCCAGCAGGGAGATGGGTCTTTTGTTTCGCCAGAAATCATTCCAGGATGTATTCCAGGCAGCCGCATACAACAGGGGTGGAAGAAAAATAAGAAATACCAGTTCAGGATCAAGTGATATCCGGGGAATCCCGGGAATCATACTGATGATAAGCCCCCCCAATACGAGGAAGATCGGATAGGAAATTTTGAGCTTGCCACTCAGAATGGTCAACATGGAAATGGTAAACAATAAAGAAAGGACCAGCAATAGATTCTCCTGCATCATGTGTTCAATTTACAGAAACTAATGAGACCATTTAAAAAATGCTGAAGCTGCCATAAATTTCATACTGTTTATTCAGTGTATATCATTCATTCAACAGGCAACATTTCCCTAACTTTCCATTTCAACCATACCAATCATGAAATATAATATGGACCTCCCACTCCCACTCCCTTCATCGCTCCCGCTCCCGCTCCCGCTCTCTTATCTCCTTCCTGCCTCTATTGTTCCTTTTCTCATTCTCCTATGCTCAAAATTCCGGCAATCCGGTATTTCCAGGCTGGTACGCAGATCCGGAAGCGGCCATCTTCAAAAATCAATACTGGATCTTTCCCACTTATTCAGACAAATATGAAAAGCAGGTTTTTTTTGATGCGTTCTCCTCCCCCGACCTTGTCAACTGGAAGAAACATTCGCATATACTCGACACGGCAGCGATTAAATGGGCTCGTCGTGCCATGTGGGCGCCTGCTGTTGTTGAAAAGGGCGGAAAATACTATTTCTTTTTTGGCGCCAACGATATTCAGAGCGACCAGGAAAAAGGCGGTATTGGCGTAGCGGTATCCAACAATCCGGGAGGGCCGTATAAAGATTACCTGGGAAAACCGCTCGTAGATAAATTTCACAACGGCGCTCAACCCATTGATCAGTTTGTGTTCAAAGACCAGGATGGTCAGTACTATCTTATTTATGGAGGCTGGAGACATTGCAATATTGCCCGGCTCAACCAGTCATTTACAGGCTTTATCCCTTTTGAAAACGGCAAGACGTTTCAGGAGATCACTCCCGAGGGATATGTGGAAGGGCCTTTTATGTTTTTCCGGAACGGAAAATACTATTTCATGTGGTCGGAAGGTGGCTGGACAGGACCCGATTACAGCGTCGCCTATGCGATGAGTGATTCACCCTTTGGTCCGTTCAGGAGAATTGGTAAGATTCTGCAACAGGATCCTGCCATTGCTACCGGCGCAGGCCACCATTCTGTAATGAAGGTGCCCGGAAAAGAACAATGGTATATCGTTTACCATCGACGCCCGCTCACGGAAACCGATGGAAACTCCCGTGAAACCTGTATCGAACATCTTTATTTTAATGAGGATGGAACCATCAAACCGGTGGTGATCACCCGTGAAGGAGTACTTCGCCATCCGCTGGGGAAATAATCATAGTATCATTTTTTAACAGCTATCTAAAAATATTTTTATGCAGAACTGGCTAAGAACACTGCTCGCAGGCTGGGGAGCCTGGAAACTGGGAGGCGGTTGCTTCGGCACCATCATTCTTTTTGTCTTCTTTTACTGGCTGCTGGGACATTGCTAAAAACTCCACGGAAAAAATTTAAATTTTTTTTCAGATGCTGCTGACATAGGGCTGTCACAACCCGGGAGTTTCTTTGTTTCAACAAAAAACACCCACTATGTCACAGATCAACCGCATCAGCAAACAACTGGAGGAAGAAGTCATCACAACGCGTACAATGTTGTCGAGAGTGCCCGACGACAAATACAACTGGCAGCCACACCCAAAGAGCATGACGCTCCTTCGACTGGCAACCCACGTAGCAGAACTGCCATCCTGGATCGGAATGGTATTGGATACTTCCGAACTCGATTTTGCTCAAAATCCCGATGTACCCGTGCCCATCCACAACAACAGGGAACTGATGGATTACTTTGAAAAAAATGTGGAAGATGCGCGGGCACACCTCAAAACAGCCAGGGAAGAACAGCTCAGCGATTCCTGGTCCCTTCGTAATGGAAGCACCGTTTATATGACAGATCCCAAAGAAGACGTCATCCGGATGGCTTTGAGCCAGATCATTCATCACCGGGCACAATTGGGTGTTTATCTCCGCTTACTGGATATACCGATTCCGGGCAGCTACGGACCAAGTGCCGATGAAAATACTTTTGATGCCTGAGTAAAAACCTTTGGGTAAAATATTGCCCAAAGGTTTACAGAGTCCCCGGCGAGTCGCCGACGGGACTTTTTTGTTTCGCCCCAAAAAGGCGCCCTAGGCCGATATACAGCCCGGCCCGGCAAAGGGAGCGGGTGCGGGTGCGGGTGCGGGAGCGAGAGCGGGAGCGGGTGCGGAAGCGATTCACCGTCATTGCATCAACTCATTTCTTTCGTCCTCTGTAATCCTTAATTGTATTGGCTCATTGACTAATTGGCAAATTGACTAATTGTATTCCATCCGTCATCCGGTTTCCGTAATCCTTAATTGTATTGACTCATTGACCAATTGGCAAATTCACTAATTGTATTCCATCCGTCATCCGTAATCCGTAATCGTATTGGCTCATTGACGAATTGGCAAATTCACTAATTGCATTCCATCCGTCATCCGTAATCCGTAATCGTATTGGCTCATTGAACAATTATGCCCCCTCCCTATATTTGCTGCATGAGTAATTACAGGCAAGCATCCCGCGAAGACATTCCCGCCCTCGTGGAACTGGTTAACTCTGCTTACAGGGGCGAATCATCTAAAAAAGGCTGGACGACAGAAGCGGATCTGCTGGACGGCATTCGCACAGACGAGCAGGCGCTTAACGACCTTATTTCAACAAAAGGTTCAGTGATGCTGGTGCAGGAAGATGAAAATGGCAAAATAGTAGGTTGCGTCAATCTTCAATCAAAACCTGGTAAACTTTACCTGGGAATGCTGACCGTTTCGCCATTATTACAGGGAGGCGGAATTGGGAAAAAACTCTTGTACGCCGCCGATGAATTTGCCCGTCAGCAAAATGTCCCTCTCATTGAAATGACCGTTATTTCCGTTCGGGAAGAACTGATAAACTGGTATAAGCGTCATGGTTACCAGGAAACTGGCGAGAAAAAACCTTTCCCCTCCAACGACCCCCGATTTGGTATCCCCAGGCAGACACTCGAATTTATTGTACTGGAAAAAAAGGTATCGGGCTAAACCGCTGCTGGCTCATTATTCGAACTTTATTACATTCGCACAAATTCCCCTCTCATGGACCTTAAAGAACTTTTTGAAAAAGCAGCCGCAGATAGCAAGGAACTTTCCGAGAAACCGAGTAATGATACGTTATTGCAACTATACTCTCTCTATAAACAATCAACAGAAGGAGATGTGAATGTCGACCCTCCTTCCAATCCCTTTGACTTTGTGAGCAAGGCCAAGTTTGAAGCCTGGTCTGGTTTGAAAGGCAAAACCAAAGAAGCCGCCATGCAGGAATACGTAGACCTGGTCAACAAACTGAAATCCTGATTTTCTTTATTGCTGGCGATAATACAACAAAAAACTGCTGTCTTTTAAACGAGGGTAGCTGGTTCTGAATGCCTGGTTAAATAATATTCTGAATCCATTTACGCTGGAGATATCATCATACCAACCGGTGTAATCTCCCCGATTGTTATAAATGGCATAGAGAATCTTATTGCTCTCCGTCTTGTATTCGGGATCGGATTCATTGTAGCGATAACCGTGATCGCCCTGCACAATGATCTGCACATTTCGGCCGGCATTAACAGAAAGAATGGAATCTACCATTCTCAACAGTACCTGGTTGGTATACTGCAACTGCGGAATGAAATATTCTTTTCGCGAATTAAACCCCAGGTTCACCAGGGAACCATCTGCCTTGTATATATAAGGTTCATGCGGGAGCAACACATGAAGGATGGTAAACACCGGACGGGTCGACTGTCGATTGGCGCTGATGGCAGACAAACAGGTATTGATATTTTTTTGGTGGAGGCTATCCTCTAATCGGGTGACCGCCTTATTGTATTTCTCAACGTTTCCAGGATTTCGCCCGGGATACCACAGCCATCCGATATCCGATTTCACCCTGCTGTACATGGTTTGAAAATCGATCAGGTTACAGGGTAAATGAGCAAATGCCTTGAAACTTTTGGTTGGATGACCCTTCAAATCAAAAATGGAACAGTTTACAATATCATATCCCCTGCTTTCAAATATCCTTACCACATTATTGGTATTAATCGAATAATCGCCTCTTACCTGGTCCCGCGCTGTCACTACAGCGTTTTGGGTAAAAGCGGGCAGGTAACACATATCAAGCGTGGAGGTAAACGAATAATGCGTGAAGTTGTAATTGCTGGTAGCCCATGGAGCTACATAAAATCCTCTTTGCGTCAAAAGCGTATCGATCGGGTTATCGAATCCCCATTTCTCTTTCAAGGTGGCGGAAGAAGGATACATATCAAAAACTACCCAATACACATTGGGGTCAGCAGAAGAAGGCCGGGTATAAGCAATCTTTTTGGTGATCTCATTGTTGCTGTCGCCAAAATCGAGCCCTGCCAGGTCAACCCGAAGGGTTTTGTACATAAAAACGCCGATCGAAATAAAAGCCAGAATAACGATGCAATAACGAATATAATCTGCCACCGCCCAGTACGCCTTTTTACTCCTCCACAAAAGAACAAAAAGAACCAGGATCAATACACCGATCAGGATACCGAGCACTTTATACGAAGCCAAAAAAGTCAATGCAGAAATACCCAACAAGGCATCACGTATGGCACCAAAGAAAAAATAAAGAGACAACAATAAAGCGGAAGAAATAAAAACGCGATCTGCCTTTCTGAACAAGATCAAACAACACAACACAATGGCTGCTGTAATAAGGCTGTATTTTCCGATCAACGAAAGGGCAACAGAATAAGGAACGAGGCCAAAATTCTGGTTCACCCCGTTTAGTACAAAAAACAGCGGCAGCAGCCACAGTGCCAGTAAAACAGTATACCCTTTATTCATAAATGTCCTTTGATAATAAGGTATTGATGGCTGTTGAAATGCAATCGCCTTTACGTATCCGCCCGGCAATCCGTTGGCAGTTTTCTACAAATTGCCCGTAATCCCGGTCTGATAAAGTTGCCAGCTTTTCGGGGATCTCCGTTAGGGAACGAATCGTAAAACCAATATTCAATTGTTGTACCAGCCTTGCCGCTGCGCTGTGCTCAGGAACAATAACAGGCATACCGGCCACAATATACTGCGACAATTTATGCGGACTGATCAGCGATAAGTAATCCTGGTAGTCGCCTTTAAGCGAGTCAATTCGATCTCCGTTCCAAACCAGGCCAAAGGCTCCTTCTAATCTTCCCGCCATTTCATAAGGCTCGAAAGACCCTTTATAACTGGTATTCCCAGGCAGATTGACTGCAGGTTCTCCATATATGTTAAACCGGAGAGAACCCAGTTCGTGAAGAGAATGAATGAATCCTGCTCTTTCCAGGTTTCCTGCATAGGCGATCAAAGGGGCTTTCACTCTTTTTACAGCGACCTCCGGTGACAGGAAGTCAAAAAAATCAAGGCAGGCATAAGGACGGTTCACCCCATTTTTAGAAAGCCATTCTGCCATGGATTCATTGTGTACAATCAGTCCGTTCATCCTGTTGAATAACGCCAGCTCCTTTTTCATCAAGGCGGCATCTTCATCACGCACGCCGTCAATATCCAGCACAATACAAATAATGGTCACTTTGCGAACAGACAGCAGCCATTTGATCAGCAACCGGTGAACACCTGCATACATAGGATGTTGAAACAGTACGACGGAGCCCGATGGAATCGAAAACAGTATCCTTACCAGGAAGAAAACCCGCGTCAATTTGGTGACAACAGAATGCGAATGCAAGCCTGGAAAAACAATTGGCTGGTATCCCCATTGCACAAATATTTTCTCCATATCGGTATTACCGATACCCCCATGCCTGGGTTGGCGATGCAGGTGTTCCTGTATGAAATAAATATGGGCCGGTATAGAGGTCATTATTTTATTTTGGAAAGAACAAGACCTTTCAGGTCATTGAATAGTTGATTGATCAATGGCGTCCTCGCCACAAATATCATCCATAAAAAATAGAGCGTCACACAACCACCAATTGCCGTAATCAACAGCCATAATTGATCGAATCCAAGCCAGCGCAATCCGCCAATCAGGGGAATAAAAAGCGCCGCGGCTAACAGGATATGTCCAAGGGTACGCCAATCAATAATCTGTAAGGAGGAATGCAACCGGTAGGCAAATACGAGGTTCAATGCCAGCGTAACGGCTTCGGCGACCAGTAAAGCGATAGCGGCCCCCGCTGCTCCGTATTTTGCTGACAAAACCCAGGTGACGCTCACCAGCACGGTTGCTCCCAACAACAGGCTTCTTAAATTGAAGCGTTCACCGTCATAAGCCTGGAGAAGCTGTTTGCTGACAAACATATTAAAGGTGCTGAGCACCGGGTAGATCGATAACAGTTTTAACAACCAGGCCACTTCCGAAAAAGAAGGTCCCAGGTAAACAGCTGTCAGGTCATCGGCCAGCAGAAAAGTTCCGAGAGCCAGTGGCCAGCTCAATAACAGTATCAATTGTGAGGAACGAAGAAAATTCTTTCGCTCGTATTCTATCTTCTGGGTTTGTCTTACGGCTACCGTATGAGGATACAAAACCAGCATTGAATCAGAAATAAAAGTGGACGAAATCCGGATGATCTTGATAGCGACCATATAGATCCCGGCCGATTCCGCGGTATTGCGAAGCCTGAGCATCGGAGTGTCCAGCATGATGAATACACTATACAACAAACTGATACCGTAATTGGTGAACAGGAAGGGAAGATGTCTTTTCCAGTTCAGCTCCCGAAAGGAAATCGTCAATTGCCGGCTCATCCGGAAATAACTCAACAGTACCGTGGCAATGGCACTGAATGCAATCACAAAATAATAGGCCGGATAGTCTTCACTCGTCCGGATCAGCAGAAAAATACCTGCCACACCCGCCAAACGAATGAGTATGGATCGGATTGAGATGAACTGAAATTGTTGTGTGCCCCAGAAATACCACTCGCAATATAAAAAATAGCTCAACAGAAAAGAGGCAGAGTACACGGCGAGCTGTATGTTCTCAACCTTCTCCCATAGTACCCACATCATTATTCCATAAAGAATAAACGAGACAGCCGAAGTAATAAAACGGATAAACAACAGTTCCGAAACAAGCTTGCTGAGCAGCCTGGGATCATCCTTCACTTTACCAATTTCACGGATGCCATAGGCCACGATCCCGAATTCCGCTACTACTGTAAAATAATAGGTAAAGGAATCGATAAACGCCACACGCCCTACTCCACCTGGTGTGAGTACCCGGGAAATATATGGAATGGTAATGAGCGGGATCAGTAACTGGCTGACCGAAAGCAGAAAGTTATATCCCAGGTTCTTTTTTAAACTCATCGGGTTTAAAGATAAAACAATGTCCCTGTTTGTTGAGGAAGAAACGTACTACAACCGATTATCTTGTTTATTTTAGCCACATGAGCCAGCAGGTAGGCATTTTTGAAACAACCCATTTTGAAGGAAGCTACCCTGTCATCCGGCTGTTCGATTTCCAGGACAACCGGTTGACGATTTTCACCAATGATTACTGCTATCGGCAATTCCGGTTCCTGTTTGGAAAGGATATCGATCGGTATCAATGGGTCATACAGGGAGAAAATGAGTCGCTTCGAAAATTTATCGGGCGGGCAGCTGAGCAGGTCCGCGCACAACAGATGGATATATTTTATGTAAATACCGTCGATAATAACCATCTTTTCTTCGCACAGGCACTGTCTGCGCTGGGCAAAACAAGAACCGTTCTGACCTTACATGACATCAATACTCATTTTCGTTTTCGTTTCAAATTTCAGCTCAGAAGATTAGTACGCATCCTCGGGAAAAAAAGACTGATCAAAGTTGCCGGAGAGTTCAATGTGGTTGCCCAGCCCATGCAACCTTATCTGAAAGATATTTTGCACAATAGCAAGCCCGTTCATTGCGTACCCGGCGCCTATTTCGACCCCAACCTGTATATACACCCTGCCCTGCCTGTTAAGAATCTGCGACTGGTGGTGCCGGGCAGCATCGATGGCAAGAGGCGCAATTATGAAACGGTCCTGGAGCTGGCAAAAGAATGCAATCGGCTAAACCTTTCTGTTCAATTCACTTTGTTGGGAGGAGCACAGGACAGCTATGGCCAAAACATATTAATGCGTTGCAAGGATTTCGACAATATTAAAATCTATACCGAAGAAGTAGTCGACCAACCGGAATTTGACCGGGTAATGAACGAAGCTCACCTGGTTTTCGTGCCCTCGGTAATTGATACCGTTATATCCGACGATATTCCGGAAGTATACGGATTGACGAAATCATCCGGAAACATGTTCGACATCATCAAACATGCGCGACCCTTTATGGCTCCGCAAGCATTACAGGTCGACTCCGTACTGGAAAGCAGTTGCCTCCGTTACGAGAACACGGAGGAGATGATCGGACGGTTGAAAGAATTACTGATCAGTGAGAATTACCAACGCCTGGCAGAACAGGCTTACCTGAACTCGATGAGTTACACCATGGATGCCATTCGGGAACGAAACCCCTCCCTGTTCAAATCTTAACCCGCCGGCAACAGCATTTTGACCGACTCATACACTTCACTTACAGGGATAGCCGATCGTGCTTCGATATTGGAATCTGTTTTGTAGAAATATTTTTCCAGCAGGGGGCTCACATGCTTGGCCATACGATGATACCCCTCGATTTCCCAGGGAGCGGTGCAATTAAATAGAGTTACGCAGGGAATCCGCAAACCCAGGCCCAGGTGCATGGCCAGGGTATCACCGGTTACCAGCAATCGACAGGAAGCGATCTCCCGGATATAGTCGAGTATACTGGGGCGGTCTTCAAAAGTTTTCACGGTAATACCATCCGCTTCCAGTCTTTCTTTTAATTCGGTGTATCCGTTCCATGCTTTATTGGGCCATTGCTTTCCTACCCTTTCTTCCAGGCCAACCGTCAAGGTATTTCTAACGCCAGAAGGCAGAAACTCCGGCAATACATATTCTTCCCCTGCGAAACTTTTTCCAACCATCTCAAAAAGGAAAGACTGATATGTTCTTCGATTGGTCCATTTCAATTGATTCGCCCTTTCTCTCCCCAATACGGAAATCAGGCTCATATCGAACCAGGATTTGGATGAGGAAGAATACACCAACCTGCCTGCATTATCGAGACAAACGCCGATTTTTTTTCCGGCATTTAATCGCTGCGTCAGTTCAGCCATTTCCAGGCTTTCTTCGAGGTTAATGATACAGTCGAATGAGTGGGTAAATATCCAGGAAGGTAATTGTTCGACGGAAAATTTTCTATCTACGTGAAGCGGTACCACCGGAAGATTGTAAGGGCTGCTGATCCAGAAAAATCTGTCAGGAAAAGCCCTTAACAAAGGAGTCGTTCGGATCACATCACCCGTTGCTCCCAGTTTTATGATCAGGATATCACCCATGGAATCGTTTAGCTGGCCGGAGGTTTACTCCCAGAACTTAATCGGGTAGTTGATGCAATTCCGGGAATGTTCTTCTCCCAGTTGCTGGCCAATCTTGTTTAATTCGGATTCTCCCAGCATTTCTTCTGCTGCCGGAAAATATATTCGTTCCTCAAAGCGAATATGCTGGTCCAGCAGCGTTGAAAAGCGGGTTATTTCTTCCCGGGTCAATTGATGGTTTTCTGCCTTTTCTACGAGCACTCGAATTTCCTGATGCTCGGCCAGCAATTGATCCGTTAATTTTCTATCAAAGGAAGTATGCCCGAGAGCCGGTATCAATACTTTTTCTTCCAGTTCGAAATGCTCCCGGAGATCTTCTTTCCAGTTGTCGGCAATGAAATCCATCATCACTTCCGGAGAACTCCCTTTTTTCAGCCCTTTGCTTAACAACAAGGCGATCAGCAATCCGTTGTGATGCTGCCGCGAGAGTGGTTGCAAGTGAGGGTGCCTTTTCATTTCAGGCTTCGGATGATCGTGGCAAATTCAGTGGCATTGAGGGAGGCGCCGCCTACCAGTCCGCCATCAACATCGGGTTGAGAAAATAACTCCTGTGCATTATTACCTTTTACGGAGCCACCGTACAAAATGGACACTTCGTCGGCAACAGCTGATCCATATTGATTGGCTAGCACTTTTCTTAAATGTGCGTGCATCTCCTGTGCCTGTGCCGAACTGGCTGTTTTGCCGGTTCCGATAGCCCAGATAGGCTCATAGGCAATGATGATGCTTTTCAATTGTTCTGCCGTCAGATGAAAAAGCGATTCCTGTAATTGTGTTTCTACAAACCTGTTTTGCGTGCCCGCTTCACGGATCTGAAGCGGTTCGCCACAACAGAAAACCGGTGTGATGCCGGCTTCGAGACATAGATTGATTTTCTCGGCAAGAACACTATTGCTTTCGTTGAAATATTCGCGACGTTCGCTATGGCCTACCAGGCAATAACGAATACCAATAGAATGAAGCATTTCTACAGACACCTCACCTGTATACGCGCCTGATTTTTTATGGTAACAGTTTTGAGCCGATATCGCATAACCGGACCTTCCCTTCACTTTATCGCCTGCCATCAGCAGGTACGGAAAGGGCACGGCAAAAAGTACCTGTTGATCGGTGTTAACAGCAATGTTTTCTGCCAGGATATCATCGAGTAATTTCTGCCCTTGCTCGAAGCTGGTGTTCATTTTCCAGTTAGCTGCGGCGATTTGTTTACGCATAGGTTGTTTTTAAGTGAGGGCAAAAATAGTTTTCAGTCGTTGAATTTCCTGTTTGCTGAGTTCTTTATTCTTGAATTTTTTCCAGTTAGCAATATGTTCAAGAGCCCGTTCCAGATCGTACTTCTTTTCCGATTCACTTCCCCAGGCAAAACTGGGGATGAATTTAGGGGTCAGTCCTGCGCCGAAAACATTTGCAGCCACACCAACCACGGTGCCGGTATTAAAGGATGTATTAATGGCGCTCCGAGAATAATCGCCCATTAGTAATCCGCATTTCACATCTGCCGCCAGAAAACTCCGGGTATGATGGCTCCATACTTTTACCATGGAAGCAGTATTCTTTATGTTCGAACAGGAGGTACCCGCTCCCAGGTTACACCATTCGCCAATAACGGCATCACCCAGGTAGCCATCATGGGCTTTATTGGAATAGCCGAAGATCACTGAGTTTTTTACTTCCCCTCCAACCACGCAAAAGGGGCCAATAGTAGTACCACCATAAATTCTTGCGCCCATTTTCAAAACGGCTCCTTCGCAAAGCGCCATCGGTCCGCGAATAGTCGTTCCTTCCATTACCAGCGTATTCTTTCCAATGTAAACGGGTCCGGATTGGGTATTGATGCAGCAATGTAAAAGTTGCGCTCCTTCTTCTATGAATAACGCCCCCCCTCCAATAACCGTAACACCCGCCGGAACCGGGGCAGACTCACGACCATGTGTAAGCCAGGCAAAATCCTCACGGATAAATGACTCATTCATCGGGACGATTTGCCAGGGGAATTCTATCAGGCGGCTGGGATATTCGGCTGGCAGCCTTTCGGGCGAGAGCCCCTGCGAAAGCCGCTGTATAATGTCTGGCGAGGGAATCAACCGGGACGATATAGAGGCTGGCCGCTCTTCGGTAATAAAACGGACCTCATCGGGAGCTAACAACTGCCATTTTTCACGTATGGTCATTATGCCCACGCGTATGTCGACCGCCTGTCCTACCTGGGCAAAAGGATACAATAAATCTTTGCTATGTGTTTCATCTGCAAGTACCTGTATCATAAACTAAATCTAAATAAAAATCCCCTTCCTGAGAACAGGAGGGGGATAGTATAGCCATGAAAAACAAAAATGTTATGTTGAAGTTACAACTTTTTACTTTTTCTTTTCGTATCGTTTTTTGAATTTATCGATACGGCCTGCGGTGTCTACCAGTACTTTCTGACCGGTAAAGAAGGGGTGTGAGGTGTTGGAGATCTCCAATTTGATCAGGGGATACTCGTTTCCGTCTTCCCATTTGGTGGTCTCTTTGCTCTGTGCAGCTGAACGGCTCAGGAAAGCATGACCGTTACTCATGTCTTTAAAAACAACAAACCGATATGCCTCGGGGTGGATTCCTTTTTTCATAATTCTTTGATTTAAAAGGTCACACGGATTTTGCCGTATGAATGATAAAATAATTTGAGGCGCAAATGTAGGTCAAAAAGGCGGTTAGCCAAAATGAATTTTGTCAGGCTTGTCCACCGTAGCCAAAGGCGAAGGTGGGCCTGTCTGCCGTAGCCAAAGGCTAAGCCGGACTCTCCGAAATCCGGAAGAACCCATCTTCGCTAAAGCTACGATGGGTAATAAAAAAGAAACCACCAAGTTTGACCCTTACATTCACTTTCGTTCCTGTAACGGAGAACCCGATGGTTTCCGAGTTGCTTATTTCCTGTTTAGGGATTTCAGCAACCCCGGTTACCCTACTTTCTGTTTCCAGATTTCCTGTAACCTGTTTGTATGCTGAAGATACTTTACCGATACACCCGGTTCCAAATTTTCAGCCTTGTGGTTACGCACCACTTATGCACCCGGATATCCACATCCCTTCTAGCTGCGCATATTCTCATATTGCAAAGGAATACCTAATTCCCAGGTCTTCGATTGCTGAATCACCACTTGCAGGTCATCAATTTTTTTACCGGTAACCCGAACCATATCGTCCATAATGGCGGCCTGAACTTTCAATCCGGCGTCTTTGATCTGCTTTACGATCTTCTTCGCGTCTTCCTGTTTCAATCCGTTTCTTACGATCACTTCCTTTTTCCAAAGCTTTCCGCTCGGATAGGAATCTTTCGACAGGTCGAACGCCTCCGGTGCAATGCCCTGCTTGTGCGCCCGGCTGATCAATACATCAATCAACTGGCGCATTTTCATATCGTCCTCTGTTTCGATATTGATGGTAAAATCCTTTCTGTTGAGATTGATCACCACATGCGACCCTTTAAAATCAAAGCGATTGGTAATCTCCTTGGTAGTTACATTCACGGCATTGTCGAGTGCCTGTGCATCGACCTTGCTGACGATATCAAATGAGGGCATAACGGTTAATTTGATTTAACCGCAAAATTAGGGAACCCTGAAGGAATACAAACCTGGTCCGGTCCGGTATCCTTCAGGGTTTCCCGAAAAAAATTATGCAGATTACTGGCTCTGCCCTACCCTGTTCTGTTCTTCCACAGAAGAATTCCGCTTCCTGGCCTGCGCCACAGTATTCTTTCCAAACCGGTAACTGAAGGTCAGGGTGAGACTGCGATTGTCCCAGGTACTGGCTACCCGTACATCGATATCACTATACCGGGTGCTTCCCTTAAAGCGTTGCCAGTGGAAAGGATCCCGCAGATTCATCCGAAGGGTACCCTTCCCTTTCAACACCTGCTTCTGGGCACCGAGGTTCAGGAAATACATAGGCTCGGATATACCCAGCTGATCAAGCCCTCTCGCCCGGTAAAATCCACTGACCTCGCCTGTCCATCCTTTTTGAAAGGTGAATATGTTGGTTACATTCACCATGTATGAATTATAATTCAGGTTAATCGGATCATTCTTGCCGGTAAATGAATTGTAGTATGTACCGGTAAACTGGTTATTATAGAGATTGAAAAATACATTCAGGTTCCACCATTTGGCAGGATTGACAGGAGCATTGATGGCTATACCCATGTTCCTCGACTGTGCTACATTATCCACTGTAAGGAATGTTTCCCGCTTATCGGTATTCTGCTTGATGATCTGGGAAATTACATCATTGGTAAGCGTATAATTAATCGTGGTGGTGAACTTGCCAAGCAAAGTATGGCGCAATTCGATATTGTGCGAGTATTGTGGCAAAATAAAAGGATTTCCCTTGCGGAATGTCAGTGAATCCAGGAACCAGATGAACGGATTCAGGTCCTGGTAATTCGGCCGGTCGATGCGGCGTCCGTAAGACAAAGTCAGCGCATGTGCCTTACTGAGATCATAATTAATGAAAGCCGTAGGGAAAAGGCTGGTATAATTTCTTTTAAAGGTTGAGTCAGTGGTCACCTGGTTACCCTTGGCAATGGTGTTCTCCAGTCGCAAGCCTGCCTGGGCGCTCCATTTGCTCCATTTCTTATTGATGCTGGCGTAAGCGGCATTGATATTTTCCTTGTAAATAAAATGATTCGAGCGATCATCGCGGATCCAGGTTCCGTTATTGTCGCGGTCGTACACAATCTCATTGTCGTTGGACACAAAACTTGCTTTCACGCCGGCTTCGAAGCGCATGTTATTTTTCAGCGGATGCACATAATCACTCTTGAAAGAATAAATATCAATCACCCCGGGAATATCGCCCCTCAAAGTCAGGCCGCCGACCTTGGTACCTCCATTATTATATACGTCTGTAATGAGCAGCGAACTGTTGGTATTATTGTAACCGAGATAATCGAAATCCATGGTCAGTTCACGTCCGGCACTGTCAAAGCTGTGTTTGTAATTCAGGTTGGTAGAATAATTGAAAAAGCGAAGACGGCTGTCGGAAGTCGATTTCAACACAGAGAGCGGATCGCCATTTGCATCAAGAATCGACTGGGTGCCATGGGTCCTGGGAAAGCCAAAAAAGGCAAAGCCATTGGCCACAATGCCAATCACGTTTTTCTTGTCTATATAATAATCCAAACCGATCTTCAGCGTATAGTTATTATTCATGAAGTTAGATTCGTTCCTGGAGTTCGAAACGGAATTCAGGTTCCCATTCTTTTCGTAAAAATTGCGAACCAGCGACAATTCATTCTTTCCTTCACGATAATTATAATTGAAGTTTCCAAAAAGATTCACCTTTCCCTTGCGGTAATTGACATTCACGCTGGTCGTCTGTTTGAACGGAGCAAGATAGCTGTCATTACGTTTGTACCATCCAATTGTTCCGCCTGTGCTGATGCTTCCATTGAATCCATCGGAGCGGCTTTTCTTGGTTTTGATATTGATCACACCCGAATTACCTGAAGCGTCGAATTTAGCCGGTGGGTTGGGCATGATCTCGATCTGATCCACTGCGGAAGCCGGCAGGTTTCTCAACAGGTTGGCCAGGTCTGCGGGAGACAGGTAAGTCGGTTTCCCATCCATCATAACGATCACACCCTGCTTTCCTTTCAGACTCACCACTCCATCATTGTTCACACTGATACCCGGCGATTTTTCCAGCACTTCCATGGCTGTCGAGCCGGCGTTTGTCGGTGCAGCATCCACATTCACCACAGTCCGGTCGATTTTGTTTTCTATCAGTGGCTTCCGGGCTACAACGGTTACTTCCGACAAAGATTTACTGGCGGTCTTCAGCGTATATGCCGGCAACTCATGCGTATTGGTTGCAGAAGCGAGTTCTACTATAGAACTTTGAAATGGTTGAAAACCTACCGCACTTAGGCGAAGCAGGTATTTTCCCTGCATCAGCTTTTCGAACTCAAATAGTCCCTGTCTGGAGGAAACTGCAACTTTCACCAGTGCAGAATCTTTGGCCCGCAAAAGCGAAACCGTAACCGATTCAATGGGCTTACCCTGTTCATCGGTAACAGAACCTTTGAGGCCTGCCGACCGATCCTGGGCAATACTTTGGGAAATAGAAATGAGGAACAGTGACAATACTGTGAAGAATTGTTTCATGGCTAATGTTTGAAAGTGAAAATGATCCACAACAAACATCCGACATTTTACTGCCGATTCCTTTGTAATTATGATAACCTGCTGGTATTAATTGCGAAGGGTAACTATCCTTTATGGATACACCAGCGGATAAAAAGAAAGTAAAGCGGTTGTTAAAAAGGATGAAAAAAGAATCAATTGTCTTTTTTCCATTCCGAGCATTCAATCGTTAATAAAAATAAAAAGCCCCCGTAGAAACGGGGGCCGTTAACCAAAACTAACTGCTTATGAGAAAAACTGTATGACTATTTAATAAGAACTCTTTTACATGTATGATATTCCGCAACTCACCAGGTACATCAGCAATATCGCTATGAGAATTATCTTTTTCATTGTTTTCACTGTTGCGGTTACATATATAAGACGCTCAATTCAGCAAAAGGTTAATCGAAACTTTGTTAAAAATTTTCAAATAAGGCATCGAGAATATCCTGGATTACCTCGTTGATTTTGTCTTTCATGGCTTTACTATTTGGTTGGTTAGTTTCCTGAATCAACTTTTACCCTGCTTTGTTCATCGCTGGCGCTGGATCTCTTGCTCTGTCCACCGGCCTTGCCCTTGCTGAAGCGATAAGTGAAGTTGAGGGTTACTACTCTTGAATCGCGTGTTTGCTGGAAGGCCGCGTCTATATTGCTGAACCGGCTCTCTCCTTTGATCTTCTGGGTATAAAAAATATCCCTTACACTCAGTCTCACCGACCCTTTTCCTTTCAACACCTGCTGACTGATCCCTGCATTTATCGCGCCAAATCCATAGATCGTAAACACACCATCCACTCCTTTGCTTCTGTAGAAGCCACTCAACTCTGCACTGGTCTTTTTCCCCAATTTAATCTGGTTTGACAGGTTAAACATAGCAGTCGTTGCACCCAGTTCGGTATACTCTCCGTTAACAATTCCTTTGTAAAGGTTATTATACACGTTCGCATACAGGTTGGCATTCCACCATTTTGCCACCGGAACGCCGGCGGATACAGACAGGCCATACTGGCGCAGGGTTGCGATATTGGCTGTTTTTACAAAAGTCTCATTGGTATTGGCATTCTGCTCGAGTACCTGTGTAATGATATCTGTTGTTTTCGTATAATTGGCCGTGGTAGTCAGGAATCCTTTGAATGTATGGCTCAATTCCACGTTGTGGCTGAACTGAGGTTGCAGATTCGGATTACCCTGCTCGGCTGTATACTTGTCGAGGAACAGGATGAAAGGATTCAGGTCTTCATAGTCAGGGCGCTGAATTCTTCTGCCGTAGTTCAAACCAAGGGTGTTGTTCTTATCAACAGTATATTGAAAGAACAAGGTGGGGAACAATTGCACGTAATTGCGGTCAAAGGTCTCCCCTGTTGTAATCTGTCTTCCCTTTGAATGGGTATGCTCCAGACGCAACCCGAGTTGGGCAGTGATCGTTTTGCCAAACGGACGGCTGTAGTTTACGTAGGCTGCATTTACATTCTCCTGGTATTTGAAATGATTGGATCTTCCGATATCAGGCACTTTGATTCCGTTCTGCAGGCTGTCGTATACCGCATTGTTATCTGTATTAACAAAGGCAGTCTTTACACCGGCTTCCAGTTTCGCACCCTTTTTCAAAGGATGAACATAATCCGCTTTCGCTGTGTAGATATTGATATTCTGCGGCAGGTATCCAAGCAAGGTATCAGGCGTAAAAGAAGGATTGTAATTGGGATCGAAGTACGAATTCACCAGTATCTGGTTATTCTTGCTGCGGTAACCCAGTACATCGGCATCGATCGACAATTCCTTACCGGTTGAATCAAATACATGACGGAAATTAAGGTTGGTGCTGTAATTTTTCCATTTGCGGTCATTAGAAGTGAACGCACGGGTAATGCCCTGCAGGTTGCGGGCTGCATCGGAAATAAATACATTGCTGGTGTTGGAAAAACTGCCCGGGCTGTTAAATCCGCCAACAACAATTCCAAAGGTGGTTTTCTTCGTTGCAAAGAAATCGAGACCCACTTTACCATTCAGCCCCTCTCCCTTATCTCTCATATTAGAGGTTTGCTCGAAATGAGAAACCGTTTGCTTGGTATTGGCATCTATAAACTTGCGCTGTATAGACAGATCGTTGAAGTTGTCTCTCTTGTTGTATCCGATATTGGCAAAGAGGTTAACCTTGTTCTTGCGGTAGTTGAAATTGGCTGACTCATTCAGTTTGGGATATTTTCCCTGTCCATAACTCAATGAGATACTTCCATTGTATCCAACCTGTTTGTTCTTTTTTGTTTTAATGTTAATGATACCGCTGTTACCGGCTGCATCATATTTGGCAGGAGGGTTGGTCATGATCTCGATCTGCTCAAGCTGGTTGGCATTCATGCTGCGAAGCAGGTTGGCCAGATCGGTGCCAGACAGGTAGGTAGGTCTGCCGTCAACAAAAATCTGCACACCTTCTTTTCCTTTCAGGCTGATGTTTCCATCCTTGTCTACGTTTACACCCGGTGATTTTTCCAATACTTCCATGGCAGTAGCACCGACATTGGAAACAGCGGCTTCTACATTCACCACCATCCGGTCGATCTTTTGCTCCACCAATTGCTTGCGGGCAGTAACCACAGCGCCTTTTAATTCCTGTGAACGGTTTTCCATGGCAATCGCGCCCAGATCCAGTTCACCAGTCGCCTGGAATGCCGGGCTGTAATAAGTACCGAAGCCAATGGCCGAAACCATCACCAGGTACTGCCCTTCCGAAATGTTTGAAAATTGAAATTCACCTGTTTTCTGGCTGGCCATGAGTTTAACCAGTGAACTGTCCTTTGCCTTCAATAATGAAACGGAGGCTCCGGCGATGGGGGTCTTCGACTTGTCTTCCATCTTTCCTCGAATACTGGTCAATTTTGTTTGCGCCTGGCTGACTGTAGTAATGGCTAATACTAGTGCGACCGTCAGCAGAGTCTTGAGTTTTCTCATTTTTAAAGAACCTTTATTTAATTTATACTTTGTTTTTACTATTACAGTCCAAAAATAGGTACTATATATAACATAGTACATTGCTTTGTGCCGGATGGTTGATTTTACTGATAGTTGGAAAAAATTGGAGACAAGGGTGTGACGCAGGAGTGTACAAAGAGTTACAGCCTGCCTGGTCAAACATGACAGGAGGTTGAAATAGGGGGTTAAAAGGCAACAGTGTGCCTGGCCGCTGTGGGCCTCAAAAAATTACCGGTAAACTTGAAATCAGGCTTTTTTAGTGGCCTTTGAACGCAGGTAGAAATAAAGGCCGATTCCGCCGAGGATCAGCAACAGTGAGATGATTTGAGCCTGAGTGGGGTGTGGCCAGAAATTATAGGTTGTGTTCACCCTGATCCGTTCTATCAGGAATCTTTCAATGCCATTGACGACAAGATAAACGGCAAACAGGGTTCCCGGAATAGCCATCTTTTTACGAATAGACCATAGAAAAGCTGTTAGCAACAACCCCATCACGGTCTCATAAAAAGGAGTCGGGAAAACAGGAGAAGGCAGTTGACGGCAATAGCCATCGTCGCGGTCTTCGCAGCCCCGGATGGCGATTCCCTCGCGCAAAACATTGTGCGGGTAATTATAGGCCACCATCCAGGTAGGGAGCCAGGAGGGCGCTTTGAAAGACCGATGCGGTACTTTGGAAACGTCGTCAACCCGGAACTCCTTTTTATAGTAGTCGCGGTTGGCTTCCAGGTTCATCTGGTATTGTTCCGGCGTTGCCAGAACAACTTTATCCATTTGTGAAGAATAGGTATAGGCGCTGTTCAGTACGCCCCAGTCGCCATCACCGGCCACCTGGCAACCGATTCTTCCAACGGCATAGGCGATCATCAGAGCGGGTGCTATAGCATCGCAAAGATGTCTGAAGCCGATTTTATGTTTGCGGGAATAAAAATAGATGGCAATACCTGCGCAGATAAGTCCTCCATAGAAGGTAAGACCACTAAAAGACAGCAAGGATCCGATCGGATCTTTTACAAATTCATCAAGATTTTCGAGGTTATGAAAAAGCTTGGCTCCCAGGAATCCGAAGAGGGCCGCGTAAATAACCAGGTCTCCTACCCGATCGCTTGGCCAGATTCTAACCGTTCTTTCCTCGGGTTTGTCCTGTTTGCTTTTATTCTTTTCCCACCATTTCAAGCCTGCGAAAAATACGGCCAGTACAATACCCGCGAGCCAGTTTCCATCCAATGAGAAAATATATCCCTGCGGATCGGCCATGGCGTCCTTGCCAGACATCAGCAATCCAACAAATTTATAACCGAGCGTAAACCCGAGGAGGGCATTGAGTAACAAATCGCCTGGCGTGGCGGGTTTACCAATCGTCATTTTGGTTTCTGTATATACCAGCAGGCCGGCCCGCTCTTTTCTCTTCAATTCTTTTACGAGTATCCAGGCAGCCAGCAAAAAAGAGATGGCTACAATGAACCCAAAGGAGTTTATGAAATTGAGTGTTTCGATTTCTATTCCGAAAAGATCTTTGAAGGCGTAGTACAGGTTAGGATACATGCAAAAAAATTGGTGTATACAGTTTTTAGACATGCAATGATAGGCAAAAAATCATTGCAGGTGACAAACAGCAAATAACCCCGGTCAGACCGGGGTTATTGCTTAATGACTTCTATCATCAGCTATTTAACAGTGTTGTTCAAATGCCGACAGCAAATTATGAGCGATCATCTGTGCCGGACGGCCTTCGATCTGGTGGCGTTCGATGAAATGAACCAGTTGGCCGTCTTTAAAAAGGGCAATAGAGGGCGATGAGGGAGGATACGGTAATAAATGTTCTCTCAGTCTTTGTACCGCTGCCACATCGAATCCGGCGAATGTGGTAGTAAGATGATCTGGCTTTTTGGGGCTGTTGGCTACTGCCATCAGAACGCCCGGACGGGCACTGCCGGCGGAGCAACCACATACAGAGTTGATCATCACCAGTGTGGTACCAGGCTGTTTGAGCTGGTTGTCCACCTCTGACGGAGTCAGCATTTCATTAAATCCGTTTTCCGTCAGCTCTTCCTTCATCGGGATCACTATTTGTTCGGGATACATTTTATTCCTTGTTTTTTTAGTAAATGAATGAACACAAAACTATTGAAAAAGTTTTCACGGCATTTTCGAATTGAGAAATAAGAATAATTGACAGCCAATCTCGTACAAACATGAAAAAATGTCGCCTAAAAACAGGTGGAAACTGTCGGGTTCGGCAGAAAAAAGACGGGTGGTATGGGGTTTGATCCAATGCCAGTCGTACAACAAACTTTAAGAATCTAAAAAAATTGATAACTATGACACTCGTAAAATTCAACAACAGACCGGCAGGCAAATCCATCGACAACCTGTTCAGCGATTTCTTCAACAATTTCCCTGCAAACTGGGGTCAATCTTTGAATGAAGAGTTCTTTTCTCCTGCCGTAAATGTGCATGAGACCAAAGAAGCTTATCACATTGAGTTGAATGCGCCGGGAAGAGCAAAAGAAGATTTTGTGATCAATGTAGAAAATGGAATGCTTAGCATCGGCTACGAACACAAATCCGAGAACAAGCAGGAAGATTACAAGACGATCCGTCGTGAATTCGCCTTCCGCAGTTTCAAACGCAGCTTCCAGGTTGATGATTCCGTGAATGTGGATCAAATCCAGGCTCGCTATGAAAATGGAATTCTGAAGCTCCTGCTTCCGAAAAAAGAAGAAGTGAAATCAGGCAATCGCCAGATCACTATTCAGTAAATAACTTGTTAAAATAGCTTTCATAGATTCTGCCATCAAGCTGTATAACAGCGGCAGGATTACAGTTGGTTTTGGTTTAAGTACCGCCTGGATGTCTATCCGGGCGGTTTTTTGTTTATTTAATAGTAACTTCGGCCACAATTTTTTTACTTTCCAACATGAGAAGACAAAATCCTCGTATCCCTCGAATTATTTTGTTGATCTTATTGGTATCAGCCGGACCCCTGGCCGCTAAAGCCCAGACACCGGTTGACACCTTGCCAAGGCATGTAGACACGCTCCCGATCAATACCGATACGGTTCTCCGGATCAAAAACCTCAATCCTTACTTTACCCTTCATGTCGACTCCACACTGACATACAACCTGGAGATCAACAGGGACATGTCCAAATACTACTGGTACCTCCGGAATTCCCCGGTTGGATTGAAAATTAACAAAGACAATGGTCAGCTCACCTTCAAAGCCGACAAATCTTTCTTTCTCTCGGGAAAATTGAAATATGATAATGAATACAGGGTGCTGGTGGGAGTCCAGAGCCTGGACAATCCAAAAGACAAAGTCGACACTTTCTTTTCGATCGTTTTCTACAACACAGAAATAATTCCCTCAAGAGTAAAACCTACTGTCAGTTCCACGCTGGTGGTGGATGAAGGCGACACCGTTTCCTTCAAAGTGCAGTGCGAGAATGGTAGTTTCCCCATTGAAAACATTACCTTCTTTGCGAATACGCCCCTGAAAAATGTAACGATCGTACGGCATTGCGACGATGAATTTACCTGGGTTCCGCAGTTTGATTTTGTAAAGGAAACCGACTCGGCTAAAGTAAAAGTGGTGTTACTCAGTTTCATCGGCGCCAATAAATTCATGTCAAAAGACACAGCCGTCGTAAAGCTGATCATTCGTGACGCCCTGAACTATCCGATCGCATTCCAGGACTACCAGCTGGCAGTGAAAAATATCAACAGCTACATCATGCAGTTGAAAGTGAATTTCATCCAGCTCGACAAAAGCGTAAAACGTACCAAAGGCACCCGAACTACTTTCGATATCACCAGTTCCACTACGGCCCTGACAGGCAGTATTCTTTCTGCCAATGAAAACACCAAGAAGACTGGTCAGATTTTACCAAGCGTGGGAGTTTCGCTGGTACCCATTAAAGAAGCGGTGGCGCCGCAAAAAGTTTTCGATCAAAACCAGGCTTCCCTGATACGCACCGCTATCAAGCGTCTTTCGTATATGCTGGGAGATAATACGCTGGTGGGCGACAAGGATCCTGACATCATGAAAAAGACCAACAAACTCAAAGAAGAGTTGAAACAGATGCAGGTGCAACTGATCGATATTCCGCTTGCTATTGATACAGGTAACTGGACAGAAGAAGAATTGAACCGGTATTTCAATAGCCCCAAGGTTGCCAAGAAATACCGGATCAAGCGATAGATAGCATCAGCCAATACTATTCACATCCCTGGCGGCGGCGTGTGTCGATGAGATACTGGATCTTCCAGGCTCCATTGAAACGAACCAGTTGGAAAGAGTTTACCCCGCAATGGCTGAAGTTCCCTTTATAATAAAATTTATACGGTGTCCAGACGATCGCCAGCGGTCCATCGATTCGAATGGTTCCGAATTCAATTCGCTCATCGGCATCACCCTTGCCTATTTTACCTATAGATTCAACAAAGTCGCTCACCTTTTCATTGCGCACGATGGTTTTCCCGTCTTTGGTTTGCATAATGGTTTGCAGGATGGCACTGTCACCAAAGGCGGCGGCGATCTTGGTTCCATCAGAATTCTTCATTCCTTCAAACATCAGGTTCACCGTAGCCTTTACCGAATCTTCGGCCGTTTGCGAAAAGCCGGCCACAGAGCTCAACAATAGAATAAAAAGAAGAGGCATAACTTTCTTCATGATGATATTTTTTTGTAGTGCTAAAAATAGGGTTCCCTTGCTGTACTTCGCCGATAATTACATGTGCGGCACAGAAAAACCAATGAACCGGATGGCTTAACTTAGAAGCAAAATCACCATTATGAGATTGTTCTTTGCTGCTATCTTCCTTCTTACCAGTACAGTAACCTGGTGCCAGGAAGAAATAGCCCTGTATGAAAAGATTCCGAATGCCATTCCCGGACCCAATCAGGAAAAGCAGGAAAAGACAAATAACGGGTGGGTCATCATTTCCAAAACCTCTGTCCCCACCATTCGTGTTTATCTTCCACCTGCCGAGAAAGCAACCGGAACGGCTGTGGTGATTTGCCCGGGTGGCGGATACAGCGTACTGGCCTCCACCCACGAAGGAACCGACGTGGCCCGCCAGCTCAATGAATGGGGTATTGCGGCCTTTGTGTTGAAATATCGTTTACCCGATTCTACTATTATGATCGATCGGTCTATTGGCCCGCTGCAGGACGCACAAAGAGCCATTCAACTGGTAAGAGAAAAAGCAGGCGAATGGCATATTGACCCCAACAAGATCGGCATCATGGGATTTTCGGCAGGAGGACACCTGGCATCTACAGCAGGAACTCATTTCAATCATCCGGTGATCTCCACAAAAAACAGACCATCCGTGAGACCCGATTTTATGGTTTTAGTGTACCCCGTTATCAGTTTTACCGATAGCCTGACACATACCTGGTCACGTTACCGGCTGATCGGCAATCCCGCGTCTCCCAAAAAGATCAGGCTGTATTCAAACGAACTGCAGGTGACGAAAAAAACACCGCCTTCTTTCCTCGTTCATGCCAAAGACGATGACGTCGTAAAATTTGGCAATGCTACCGTGTTCCAGGCCGCTTTGAACAAAAGAAAAATCCCTAACGAACTGATCGTTTACGAAAAGGGCGGTCACGGATTTGGAATGAATAATCCAACCTCCACAGACAAGTGGATGGACCATTTGCACGAATGGCTTACCCGGATGAAATTTTAGGAAGAAACAATTCTTTTTACAATAAAAAACCCCGCTTTGGTAAGGCGGGGTTTTTCTATTTTAACTTAACATCATTTCATATAACCGAGAATCTTCAACATGCTCTGCGCAGTTTGTTCTTTCGCATACAGCCAGTCGGTCAGTTTTCCGTTCTTATCGTGTCCCACGATCACATGCTTGGGTGAGGGGATCAGGCAGTGCTTGATGCCGCCGTAGCCGCTGATCTGGTCCTGGTAAGCCCCGGTGTGGAAGAATCCGACATACAGTGGGTCGCCATTCGAAATTTTTGGAAGAAACACTTCATTAACGTGTTCTTCTGAATCATAGTAATCATGGCTGTCGCAGGTAATCCCGCCCAACACCACCCGTTGATAGTCCTGATCCCATTTATTGATCGGCAACATCAGGAATTTCTCTCCAATTCCCCAGGTATCGGGAAGTGTGGTGATAAAGGATGAATCGATCATGTACCAGATTTCGCGATCGTTCTGTGTTTTTTGACCGATTACGCTATAAATATGCGCCATGCTCTCTCCCACCGTATAGCTTCCGAATTCGGTGAAGATATGCGGCATGGGAACATTGTTCTTTTTGCAGGTCTTCTTGATATTTCCCACAATTTCATTGATCATGAACTGGTAATCGTATTCAAAGCCCAGTGAGTGTTTAATGGGGAAACCGCCGCCTATGTTGATGGAGTCGAGTTCGGGACAGATCTTTTTCAGCTGACAGTAGAGGTTTATGACCTTATTCAGCTCGCTCCAGTAATAGATATCATCCTTGATGCCTTTGTTGAGGAAGATATGGAGCATCTTGAGCTGGAAACGGTCTTCATTGCCTTCGATCTTGTCTACATAGAATTCGAGCACATCACGGGCCCTGAATCCCAGCCTGGAGGTATAAAAGGGGAAAGTAGGTTCTTCTTCCGCAGCAACCCTGATACCCAGTTTAAAGGGGACCTTTACAGATTTCTTGTATTGAAGCAGCTCGTCCTTATTATCGAGGATGGGAATCACATTTTTAAACCCACTGTTGAGCAGTCCGGCGATACGACTGGTATAGGTTTTCTGTTTGAAGCCATTGCAGATAATAAAAGTGTCCTTGTTGATCTTTTTCTTGTCGTACAGCTTCTTGATGATTTCTATATCATAGGCATAGGAGGTTTCCAGGTGGATATCGTGTTTGAGCGCTTCTTCCACCACGAAGGAAAAATGGGAACTCTTGGTGCAGTAACAGTAATTGTATTCCCCTTCGTAACGATGTTTCTTCATCGCGTTGGCGAACATCTTCTTCGCCTTTTTGATCTGGGTACCGATCTTGGGCAGGTAGGTCAGCTTCATCGGCGTACCATACTTGGCGATCAGTTCTCGCAGATCCAGTCCATTAAAATAGAGGTTGCCATCGTGGGTTTCGAATCCTTCCTGAGGGAAGTTGAATGTTTGCTTCACCAGATCGGTGTAGGTATTGTTCATTTAAGTGAAAAGGGTTGTTAGATGAACACTTGAATTAGTGAGCACAAATGTAATTTTTTGCTCAGATCTGCAAACAAAAAAAACCGGAAGATGTCCCTCCGGTTTTGTTATTGACCAGTAAATTGGTTCTTACTTGACAGAAGCTACCAGGCTCTTGAAGGTTTCCGGCTCATTCATGGCCAGATCAGCCAGGATCTTACGATCAAGGCCTACTCCTTTCTGGTTAAGCTTATGGATGAATTCAGAATAAGTCAGACCTTCTTCGCGAACCGCTGCGTTGATACGGGCGATCCAGAGGCTGCGGTATTCTCTTTTCTTGAGCTTACGACCTACATAGGCGTAGGTTTGACCTTTCTCAACAATATTCTTGGCAACGGTATATACGTTTTTACGCTTACCGTAGAAACCTTTGGCTTTCTTTAAAATTCTTTTACGGCGTGCTCTGGAGGCAACGGCGTTTACTGAACGAGGCATATCTTAATTTTTTTGAAGTTTTAGGAATAATAACCGGGATGATATCCCTGTTTGTTTACTTTAATCTCAACAGACGCTTTACGAAGTTCATGTTGCTGTCGTGTACCACGCCGTCGATACGCATTTTGCGTTTGCGAGCCTTAGACTTCTTGGTTAAGATGTGACGTTTGAAAGGTTTCTGGAAAGTGATCTTGCCGGTAGCAGTCACTTTGAAGCGCTTCTTGGCGCTGGAGTTCGTTTTAACTTTAGGCATTTTTACCTGCTTTAGTGTTCACCCTTGAGGTGTCTCCGCACCGGCGGAACCCTTATTGGACCTCTTCAGGAATATCCCGTTCTTTGAAAACGGAGCGCAAAGATAAGGAATTGGCAGATAAGGAGGAAGGAAAAGGAGAGAAAGTTTTGGAGCCATTCAAAGTGAAAAATCAAAATTCAAAAGTCAAAAGCAAAAAACCTCTTGAATGGCAAGAATCAATCAATGTACATCTATCACACTCACTATCAATAACTTAAATTTATATAGCTTATACTCAATTATACTGCCTGCAACAAACGTGAAACGATAAACCTGAAACGCGAAACTGACAAACCGCAAACCGTTAAACCGCAAACTGTCAACCGCAAATCGCAAACCGTCAAACCGCAAACCCTCAATCCCGCCATTTTCCTGCTTCAGATTTCGTCGCAACTTTTTGGCCGCTCATCTACAACTTCGCTTCTATACTATTGAAAACATTATCTTTAGAACTTCACAAACCAAGACATTCTACTTACATATGAAAAGACAAGCACTCCTTTGCTCACTTGCATTCCTGATTATCATTTCTGTTGGTTGTGGCTCCCGCTCCGGTAAACCCAGGATCCTGGTTTTTGCCAAAACAGCGGCATTCAGACATTCGTCTATTCCCAACGGAAAGGAAGCTATCATGAAACTTGGCCAGGAAAACGGATTCCTGGTAGACACTACAGAGGACGCTTCCTACATTTCGGAAGACTCCCTGAAAAACTATTCAGCAGTTGTTTTCCTGCATACGACCGGCAATATGCTGGACAATTACCAGGAAGCCGATTTTGAAAGATATATCCAGGCAGGTGGCGGATACGTGGGTATTCATGCTGCATCCGATGCCGAGTACGACTGGGGCTGGTACGGCCGGCTGGTAGGTGGTTATTTCGAAAGCCATCCCGAACAGCAGGAAGCAGTGATCCAGGTGGTAGACGCGAACGATCCTTCTACCAAACACCTTCCCAAGGAATGGAAGCGCAAAGATGAGTGGTATAATTTCAAAAAACTGAATCCGGATGTGAAAGTGCTCCTGAAGATCGATGAGAAATCTTACAAGGGCGGAAAGAACGGAGACAACCATCCGATGGCCTGGTACCACGACTATGATGGCGGTAGAGCCTGGTACACGGAACTGGGACATACAGAGGATTCTTACAAAGAAGAAAATTACCTGAAACACCTGTTGGGTGGTATTCAATATGCCATTGGAAAAAACAAAGAATTGGATTATTCCAAAGCCAAAACGCTCAGAGTACCGGAAGAAGATCGTTTTGCAAAGACACAGTTAACAGAGGGAACCTTGTTCGAACCAACGGAAATGGCTATCCTACCCAACCTGAACGTGCTCATCGCCCAGAGAAGGGGTGAGTTGATGATGTACAACAACAGCACCAAAGAAGTAAAACAGGTGGGTGCCCTGAATGTATATTGGAAAACACATACCCCCGGTGTCAACGCCGAGGAAGGCTTGCTGGGATTGCAGGCCGACCCGGATTTTGCCAATAATCATTACGTCTATCTTTTTTACAGCCCCATCGATACTTCGGTCAACCGGCTCTCGCGTTTCAAGTTCGAGAACGATACGCTCGATATGAAATCGGAAAAGATCATTTTGCAATTCTATTCCCAGCGGGAGATATGCTGTCATACGGGTGGATCCATTGCATTCGGAGCAGATCACATGATGTACCTGTCTACCGGAGACAACTCCACTCCTTTCGATCAGCCCACGAAATTTCAAAACCATGGATTCGCGCCGCTCGATCAGCGACCTGGATTTGAACAATACGACGCCCGCAGAACCAGTGGCAACTCAAATGATCTCCGCGGCAAGATTCTTCGGATCAAACTGAACGAAGATGGCAGTTACAGTATTCCGGATGGCAACCTGTTTGCCAAGGGAACACCCAATACCAGGCCGGAGATCTATGTAATGGGTAACCGTAACCCCTATCGCATTTCTGTTGATAAGAAAAACGGCTATTTATATTGGGGTGAAGTGGGACCCGATGCCGGAAACGACAGTCTCGATACCCGCGGCCCCCGTGGTTATGATGAACTGAACCAGGCTAAGAAAGCCGGTTTCTTCGGATGGCCGCTGTTTGTAGGAAACAACTATCCTTATCACGAGTATGATTATACGACAGGAACCACCGGACCGCTGTTCGATCCGGCTAAGCCCGTCAACAATTCACGCAACAATACCGGTCTGAAAGAATTGCCGGCGGTATCTCCTGCCTTTATATGGTATCCTTATGCGCCATCGCCTGATTTCCCGCAAATGGGAACCGGCGGAAGAAACGCCATGGCCGGACCAGCATACTATACAGACATGTTCCCCAAGGAAACCCGTCTGCCGGATTACTACAACAATAAAGTGTTTATCTATGAATGGATGAGAAACTTCATTAAGGTAGTAACACTGGATTCAAAAGGTGATTTTGACAAGATGGAACCCTTTATGCCCAACACGAAACTGCATGCAGTGATCGATATGGAAGTGGGGCCGGACGGAAAATTGTATTTGCTGGAATACGGAAGCGGCTGGTTCAGCAAGAACCCCGATGCCGGTTTATCACGCATCGATTTTACAGCTGGAAACAGGGCGCCCAAGATAGCATCGGTTACTACCGACAAGTCTTCCGGTGCGTTACCCTTCACCATCAAGGCCACTGTGGAGGCCAAAGATCCGGAGAAAGATAAAATGACCTATGTATGGGATCTTGGAAACGGAGAGAAGAAAGAAACAACAGAGCCTTCCATCGAGTACACGTATAACAAAGCGGGCGACTACACGATCTCCGTACAGGTATCGGATGATAAAAAAGCCAGCGCCTCAGCTTCTGCTGCCAGTGTATATGCAGGAAATGAAACACCGGTCGTCAGCATCGCGCTGGAAGGAAACAAATCCTTCTATTTCCCGGGTAAACCTGTTAAATATGCGGTGAACATCGCCGACAAAGATGATACTGCGCAAAACAAGGACCTGAATAACCTGATCGTTTCTGCGGATTATATTGAAGGCAGTGATCGCGCAGCCTCTCCGCAGGGCCACCAGATTCTGAGTGCAGCCATCATGGGCCGTAACCTGATGATGTCGCTTGATTGCAAGAACTGTCACCAGGTAGATAGCAAATCCATTGGACCCTCTTTCACTGATGTGGCTCGCAAATATGTGAAAGACCCCAATGCGATCACTTATCTCTCCGAAAAAATCATCAAAGGCGGTGGAGGTGTTTGGGGTGAAGTTGCCATGGCTGCGCATCCAAACCTCAAACCCGAAGATTCGAGACAGATCGTTGCCTGGATATTGAGCCTCGGAAGCCAGGAGAAAAGAAAGTCCCTGCCTCCCGTCGGTACTGTTCCGCCTACTGCCAACAAGCCAGCCAAAGACAACGGGCTGCTGGTGATCACGGCGACCTATACCGATAAAGGTGGTAACAATATCAAACCCATGACCGGCACCAATACGGTGGCGCTCAGAAATAACAAGATGGCCTTTTATGGAGCCAACAACCTGAAAGGCTACACCTTTGTAGATTTCAATGGTATGCGCTTCATGATCACGCCGGCTGCCCAGGGTTGGTTCAGCATGGACAATCTCGACCTGTCCGGTATCAATTCAGCCGTAATGGCTGCCGGCTGGCAACAACCTCCTGCTATCGGTTATGAATTTGAACTGCGACTGGATGCACCCGATGGCAAGCTGCTGGGATCGGCCAAACTCGGACCTCAGCCTGCTTCCAAAGCTGCCATGGGTGGCGCCGCGCTTAGTTTCAAGATTGATCCGGTAACAGACGGTAAGCTGCACAATGTCTACATTGTAAGTAAACCGGTTGATAAGGAATCTGCCCAGATCGGGCTGCAGTTCCTGCAGTTGAATCAATGACGATCAATGAATAAATGAAAAGACCGTAAGTAATCGCTTACGGTCTTTTTTTGTAGCGTTATCAATGAAAATTATCGGGAACCGGATAACTAGGTTTGAACTTCATCCAATCCCTTCCGCATCCGGATTGAAATAAATTTCCCGGAAGCTGTCAAATCACTAACCACGAAATTATGCCTGCTTTTTTTTCTTCCTGAAAACGTATAGATAGTCAACCAGCAGTACGAAGATCAGTATAAGCAATCCTCCAAATTCCCTGGTATCTTCTATCCAGGGCTTTTCCGCCTTCATGGTTTGAACCAGGTTTTCAGCATGGTGTTCCTCTGCCCAGTCCAACACCCCATCTTTTGTGAAAAAAAGATACGCGGCATATCCCAAATAAACAGCGATACCCAGTAAATAAGCACGGGGAAAATATTGCCCTTTGGAAGCCTTCCAGCATAACCAGGCAGCATACAAATAAATAGGGATCCAGATGTACGGATCCGGGTCATTGTATTGCAAAGCAGCAAACAATACGAAAATGACAACAAATACAAGATTGAATATACGCATAGCTACATCAGCATTTAACCAGTTTACTTTTTTACCGGTCTTTAGAATGGATTTCACCGGGCTGGTGAATCCTCAGCATATAAACACCGGCAAGGTAAATATCCGAAGAAAGCTCGTTGAAAATATTGGTAATCCGAAAATCATTTTTAGGGGTTGGGTATGCCTGTTTCCCGATTCAAATAAAAAAAGCAGCCAGTGGCTGCTTTTATCAAGAGGTAACGATTCAATTATTTTATTCGGCTTCTTTTTCTTTTTTCTTCTTGCTGCTCTTGGGGGCCATCATGATGAACATTCTTTTACCCTCGAGTTTTGGAAGCGCTTCCGGTTGCCCGATTTCCTGCAGACGTTCAGCGAATTTCAACAACAACAGTTCTCCTCTTTCTTTGAACTGGATCGCACGGCCTTTGAACTGAACATAAGCTTTTACCTTGTTGCCATCTTTCAGGAATCCCTCTGCGTGACGTGATTTAAAATCAAAATCATGATCGTCTGTATTGGGTGTAAACCTGATTTCTTTCACTTCGGAAACTTTAGCTTTCGCTTTCATTTCCTTTTCCTTCTTCTTCTTATCGTAGAGAAACTTATTGTAATCGATGATCTTGCAAACAGGTGGGTTTGCATTTGGTGAAATCTCCACCAGGTCCAGCTGTTGCTGTTGTGCCATTTTCAAAGCTTCCTGTGTAGGATACACCCCAACTTCCACGTTTTCACCTACCAGGCGAACCTCTGGTACGCGGATATAATGATTGATTCTGTGTTCTGCTTCTTTACGGGGTATAAATTTTCCCCTGTTAAAATTACCTCTGCCACCGCCCGGAGGGGGTCCTCCGCCTGGGGGCCTGTTAAAAGGTCTTTCTGGTAATGCCATTTACAATTTTTAGATGAAGTCCTTCCTGGCGGACATTTTTTAGTTTTCTGATTTTGACACCCTCAACCAGGATTGAGGATTTGTTATGCATCGCCCCTGCGTTCCTTGATTTCAGCCTGGGCAGATTGAATAAATTCTTCCGGTGTGTTCACCCCAAGATCGCCTTTTCCCTGTCTCCTGACTGCAACTTTCCCCTCATTCATTTCTTTCTCTCCCACAACCAGCATATAGGGCACTTTCTGCATCTCGGTATCCCGTATCTTCTTTCCTATCTTTTCGTTCCGGTCATCAACCTCTGCACGAATATCAGCATTTTTCAGCTTCTGCAAAATACTTTGTGCATAGGGAAGAAACTTGTCGCTGATGGGCAGAATTTTCACCTGTAAAGGTGCCAGCCAAAGGGGTAATTTGCCTGCATAGTGCTCCAGCAGAAAGCCGATAAATCTTTCATGGGTACCCAGCGGAGCCCGGTGAATGATCAAAGGTGTTTCGGAGCTGTTATCGGGGTTGGTGTACTGCAGTTTGAAGCTTCTTCCCTGTGAGAAGTCTACCTGGTTGGTAGCCAATGTAAATTCCCGGCCAATTACGCTGAAAATCTGCACGTCGATCTTGGGGCCATAAAATGCCGCTTCATCCTGAACTTCCACAAAAGGAATATTTGAATCGATCAGCACTTTGCGAACCATGGCCTCTGTTTTTTTCCAGAGTTCGGGTTCATTGACGTATTTCTTACCCAGTTTATCCGGCGAATGCAGGCTGAGTCGCATCACATAGCGGTCGATGCCGAAAATGCGAAAATACTTCTGATACATTTCATTCACCGCCCGGAATTCCTCTTCGAATTGGGCTTCGGTGCAGTAAATATGGGCATCGTTCATGTGCAGGCAGCGAACCCTCATCAGGCCAAACAACTCGCCAGATTGCTCATAGCGGTATACGGTGCCATACTCGGCAATACGATATGGCAGATCACGATAGCTCTTTGGTTCAGCTGCAAAAATCTTATGGTGATGGGGGCAATTCATGGATTTGAGATAATACTTCTCTCCATCCATCTCCATCGGCGGATACATGCTGTCTGCATAATACGGCAGGTGACCGCTGGTGAGATACATGCTCTCTTTTGCGATGTGCGGAGTGACCACCCGTTTGTATCCTGCTGCCTGTTCTGTTTCCTTTGCCAGCTTTTCCAGTTCTTCAATGATGATCGTTCCGTTTGGAAGCCACATGATCAGGCCCGGGCCCACATCATCATCCATGGTATAGATACCCAGTTCCTTTCCGAGTTTACGGTGATCTCTTTTTTTCGCTTCTTCCAGTAACTGCAGGTATTCATCCAGTTCTTTCTGAGAGGGGAAAGTAACGCCATAAACGCGGGTCAACTGTTTGTTCTTTTCGTCGCCCTTCCAGTAGGCGCCGGCAATATTGGTCAGTTTGATGGCTTTGATAAGGCCTGTACTGGGAATATGCGGACCGCGACAAAGATCTGTGAAGGCTCCCTGCGAGTAAAACGTGATTTCTCCATCGTTGAGGTTTTGCAGGAGATCCAGTTTGTACTCATCGCCTTTGTCTGTAAAGTATTTTACCGCATCGGCCTTGGGCATTTCTTTTCGCAGGTAGGTATTGTTCTGCTTCGCCAGTTCATTCATTTTCTTTTCCAGCTTCTGCAGGTCTTCTTCCGTCAGTTTGCGGTCGCCCAGGTCCATATCATAATAAAACCCCTTAGGATTTTCAATCGGTGGGCCCACCCAGAATTTAACGCCGGGAAACAATGACTCAACGGCCTCCGCCATCAGGTGGGCAGAAGAATGCCAGAAGGTAGATTTTCCTTCTTTATCATCCCAGGTAAACAGTTTGAGCGAACTGTCTTTGGTGATCGGTCGGCTCAGGTCCCATACTTCGCCATTGACGCCTGCTGCCAGGACTTTCCGGGCCAGGCCTTCGCTTATTGATTTCGCAATGTCCAGCGCCGAGCTTCCCTCAGGATATTCTCTGATAGCGCCATCTGGAAAAGTGATCTTCATCATAACTTTGTGTCCACAATATTTAAAGAACCGCAAATTTAACGAAGTTTTGCCAACAGCGATTTACGATTATTCTCGTAAAAAAGCCGGAAATAACTAATTTGCCCACGTGTTAATACGATCATGAAGACCTTTTTAGCAACCATTTTACTTTTTTTAACCTACCCCGGTCTTGCACAGGATGTGACAGGGATATGGAGAGGCTATTTTAATGATAATGCCTATAACAAAGCTTTCGAAGGCACACTTTTTGACGATCGCTATAAATTTGAGGTCCAACTGGCCCAACGCCAAAACCAGTTTGATGGCGTTACTTATTCCTACCGCTCCACTGTTTTTTACGGAAAAGCCAGCGCAAAAGGAACGGTTAATCCAAAAACACAAAAAGTATTGCTGGATGAGCTGAAGATTCTGGAAGTAAGAATGGCTGGCGAGAGTTCTGCCTGTATCATGACCTGCTTTCTTCAATATTCAAAGTCCGGGGAAAATGAATTCCTGGAGGGGACCTACTTTAGCACCAATACCCGTGATTCGAGCAGTTGTGGAAAGGGAAAGATCTTTTTGCAGAAAGTAACCAACTCTGATTTCTATAAGGAACCATTTGTAACTACCCGTGAAAAAGAAATTGCGAAAGAAAAAGGGAATCCGCCGGTGGTGAAAAAACCCGCTCCGTCAACCACCCAACCCAAAGCCACTAATAGTACGGTTAAGACCACCACGCCAACTATCACCAAGCCAAAAACGGGCAGTACGAGTTCCACCACTCCTAAAAAACCGGCCGGCAATAATTCAACGGCGACCACCCGGCCAAAAACCAACCCCTCCGGTCAACCTGCTGCAGGCACCAAACCGCCAGCCCCGCCCCCGAATACCAGCGCCAGTATAAAGCCGGTATTGATTGATTCGGTGAAAAAAATTGACAGGAAAGTGGAGGCCATACCAACCCCCAAGATCCTGGC
The DNA here is from genome assembly GCA_044226045.1 of Chitinophagaceae bacterium. GTDB lineage: Bacteria > Bacteroidota > Bacteroidia > Chitinophagales > Chitinophagaceae > Endoryza. The sequence goes on along the minus strand of JBGAHR010000032.1, from coordinate 2,166 downwards.
CAGCCGGGAAAATGAAGTGGTTAAAACCATCACCACCAGCGCCAACGAAATTTCCATCCGGGTTTATGATAACGGCAGCATCGACAACGATACTATTTCGGTATATATCGATAAAAAACTGGTGGTGTCTAAACAAAGACTGACTGACAAGCCTATTAATGTCAAATTTAACCTCGATAACGACAACGACTACCATGAGCTCGTGATGGTGGCCGAAAACCTGGGGGAAATTCCGCCAAATACCTCCCTGATGATTGTTACCGCCGGCAGTAAACAATACGAGGTGAGGATTACTTCCACCGAGCAGAAAAATGCTGTGGTTATATTCAAGTACGAAAAAGACAAATAGGCTTACCGCTCACATAAAAAAAATCCGGGCAAGTCATACAATCCGGTATTTTCCCGGATATTCGTTTTATGCGCATTCTTTTAATCACCCTCCTGCTGCTGGGCTATTTTACTCCCCAGGCTCAAAATCTCACCGGGATCTGGAGGGGAAAACGTACGCAGGTTAATGGCGGTTGTTTCCCCGAATACTCCCTGGAATTACATGTGTACTATTCCAAGGATAATTCCATCATGGGAAATGCCTACAATTACTACGATAAGGAGCGCTATACCAAGATTAATTTTACTGGCCGTTACAATCCGACTACCAAAAGACTGGTGATCATTGAAAATGCCGTCACGCAGTTTAATGTTCCCAATAATTGCATCCCCTGCATCAAAACCTACGACCTGAACTGGAGCGAAGCGGGCAAACAATCGCTGGATGGCGACTGGAAGGGACATGAGATGGGTAATAACAATATGTGTCCTCCCGGAAAAATTCACCTGGAAAAGGAAACCGTACCGGTCTTCCCGGTAGATGTATTTCAGAACGACACCCTGGCCCGTTTGCAAAAAGGCATGAAAATACAGAACCGGGAAAAAGATGTGGTGGAAACCATCACCATCGACACCAGCGAAATAAAGATCGAGCTTTACGATAATGGAGAAATAGATGGGGATACGGTGACCGTATTCATGAACAATACGCTTCTCCTCTACAAAAAGCAATTGACAGACCGGCCACTCACGCTCAATGTAACCGCTTTCCCCAATACAGAATATGAACTGATGATGTATGCCGATAATCTTGGACGCATCCCGCCCAATACCTCGCTCATGATCATCACGGCCGGCAAGAAAAGATACGAGTTACGCATTACCGCCACCGAACAAAAAAGCGCCGTGGTGAGGTTTACCTATCAGAAAAAGTAGCGGGTTCCCCTGAACAGCCGAAACTATGTCATTCAGAATCTTCAAAAGGATTCTCCTCGCACATTTGCCATGGTGTCGGCAGCAGGCAAGCACCGCTGCATCTCACCCCAACCATTCCACGAAACGTGATTTTATTATCTTTGAAACCTGGTCATAATTTTGGAAATTGTCCTCTATGTGGTACAAAGACAGTAGCGTGTGAGGGAAACAACGCTCCAGATCGGACAAATACATGCCCATTTCGAAATCAAAATAATTCTTTGTAAAGCTTAGGCCTGCCTGATTGACAAACCCGCTGTCAAATACTCCATCGAGATAAAACTCATAAAATTGTGGCCCGGTAATCTCTCCGGATTTGAATTGTTGGATCTCTTTTTCGAGCTCACTTGCTTCCTCTTCGTCTACCAGGTTGTTTTCAATTAACCAACCAATATAAAACCCGGTTGGCACATACGCTTGAAAAATATCTAAATCCTGAGGAAAGTCTCCCTGGAAATGCCATTTTGCTTTATCAAATACTACCAACTCTCCGACCTTCTTTCCCTCCACTAAAACATATCCTTTTTGCTGGTATTCCTGCACTGTTTTTTCCAAGGTCAACAATGCTGTCTCATTGGTTCCACAATGCAAGGTCATATTACCCGCGGCATTTTTACCAACCTTTCCGGTCGCAGTCATTAGAAAATGATCTTTTACTTCCAGCTTGACAAAGTCTGTTGTTTTCCTGTTTACTTTTTCCAAATACCTTATCATACTAATGAAATAACATAACTAAGCACAAATTAAATGGTTTCAAATTTAAAATTACTATTGTCCGGAGAAAGCCACGGAGTCTATTCAATTACGCTGAGATAATCATCGTTTGCCTCATTTTGAGAAACGAGACCCCTTTTTAGGTGAGCG
>JBGAHR010000108.1:0-5946 GCA_044226045.1 Chitinophagaceae bacterium | reverse complement strand
AGCGAGATCGAGAGCGGACGTAATTTGAGGGAGATTTTATTCCAGCGAGTCTCTGACGGGACTTTTTTTGTTTCGCCAAAAAAAGTCCCACAAAAAAAGGCGACGGTAACCGAAATACAGCCCGGTTACCGTTGTCTATCGCCCAGCTTCGGTTCTTCGGTGGTGAACAGCGGTAGAATAAAGCCCGGCTATTGTTGAAATTTAGTTTGCTGTTTATAGTTAGCGGTTTGCTGTTCATTGGCTAATTGGCCCATTGGCTAATTGACCAATTGCGCTCTCAGCGTTTTCCTCATACATCATGCCTCACTGATTTTCCAATGGAATGATCTCGCCGTCGGCTGGCAACTGAATGCTGTGTATGTTTTTTTGTCGCAGTTCGGCAGAGAGCTGTTCGCGGGTAACCAAACAATGGTTGATCGAATCCATGTGTACACAGAGGATCTGTGATTCAGGCGCCAACTGCCTGATCTGTTCAACATCCGCCGGTGTCATGGTAATCGGGCCGCCCGTCAGGAATTGGGCGCCGCCTGCATTGAGCACGATTGTTGGGGGATGCCAGGTTTCCAGTGCGTGCCGGACTTCCTCGCAAAATATCGTATCTCCGGCGACGTAAAGGCTATTCTCGTTGTAACGAAAAACAAAGCCAGACACTTTCCCCATTTTTTTCCCGATCTCTCCAGTACCATGCTGGCCATCTGTTCTGAAAATCCTGATACCTTCCCATTCGATGGAGGTATGAATGGGTGTAACGTTGGTAAACCCCTGCCCGGACAGGGTGATCTCATCACCCGGCTGGCAGAACAATGGTATAGATTTATCCAGTACTGCGATCGCTTTTGTATCCCAGTGATCGCGGTGAAGATGGGTAACAAAGACAGCGTCCAGCGTATCCAGTATCGACGAAAGGGTATCGGCATCGAAGGGCAGGTCTGTCATCGGAATCCGAAACTGATTGCCCGCCTGTTGAACCGGATCCATGGCTTCTTTCTCCGACAACATCGGATCCAACAATATCCTTTTATGATTGATTTCTATCAGTAGCGTAGCATGCCGGATCAGCTGAACCTGGTTCATGAGCTTTTTTTGGCAAGTTTAGCGAGAACATTTTACAAACAAGGATTCTTCCGGGTGAATTGCAGAATCCCGGGGATAGAATGTATTGGTGGTTTAAAGAATAACAGATGGAAGTGACTAATTGGTCAGTGCCTGTTGGCACAATAAAAGAAAAAACCTGCCGATGTAAATCGACAGGCCGTAGGGAAGCCGGGCTTTCCTCATGAGCCGGCGGGTATGTCGCTGCTAACCAGATTAATTGACAACCAGTTTTTCGCTGAGGCCGTTAGCAAACACTATATAGTAGACAGCTTTCTTCAGATTTTGAATATCAATTCTTGTTTGATAGCCTGCTATTGGAATCACACGAATGGGTTGCCCAAGACTGTTTTTCAATAGAGCGGTTGTATTCAACAGGCTGGCTTGTTTTATGGAAAGAATAGTATAGGTATGTGCCGGATTCGGTGCAAATGCCGCTAAAGAAGGGGACTGTCGAACCGATACAACCGGGCTGTATTTGAAAGTGCCATTTTCATCAATCATTTTAAGCCGGTAGAATACCACACTATAGTTCATGTCGCAGTCTTTCCACTGATACCTGTTGACAGAGGAATTTTTGGCCTTTATGGTGTACACGGGGGTAAACGAATGATTGAAGCTTCTTTCCACCTGAATTTCTCTTACAGCGAATTCATTTGCTGTTTCCCAATCGAGCTGAGTGCAGGATCCGGTTTTAGTTGCGGTAAAGCTGATCAGTTGCAAGGGAAGTATGGAACTGTTGGTTTTCACAAAGAACCCGCTAAATCCGGTAACATCAAAGCTGACCTCCCACCTGGAGGCAGTGCTGTTCCATACAATATCCGCATCTGCCGGATTGATATTGCCGGATGTTCCGGTATAGGTACCTGGTAGACCTGTTCCATTATTGCTGGTTCCCGATTTTTTTTCAATAAGCAGGTTGGCCTTGCCCGTGGCATCTGCCGGTCCTGTTGGGAGATCTACCGTGCTTACAGCATTGAAATCATTAAACTCCTGCTGGCTAAAATACAGGGTAACCCTGGCCGTTGCAGCGGCAGCGTTAATAGTGGGCGCAATTTCATAGTGTCTCCTGACATAAATTTTTCCGGGGCTGGAGGGCTGGGTCCCTTCAATCCACACGCTGGCTGTTGTCTGACCATTGAGGGTATAGCTGCCACCGCTTTGAATCGCCAGCAGCTGGCTGGTACAATTTGAGTAATTACTCACGCCACTCGATGATTGAGAAATGGTCACTGAACTAAAGGAAGTCGGGATAGCATTGAAGGTTGAGTTAACATGATTGCCTTCGTAGGCGCCCATATCGAGGTTGGTCGTTCGGGTTAAATCGAGGATGTCGGTGGAAGGTGTTGATCCCGTACCTGTATTGACGGCCGGTGAACTGCAGAGCAATCGCAATCCGTCGTCGGCTGTTCCCCAGATATTGTCTGCACCGTCGCCATCTGCCTGTGCCAGGAATAGCGGATTGCCCGTGAGGGATGCCGATACAAAGGAGTTGGTGATCGCCAGGGGAGAGCCGGTCGCATCCCGAATGATGCAGTTGTTGAAAGTAGGTTGATTGGCGGTGTTGGTTTCCTGGCTAAAGATTTCATTTCTCCCCGGAACCGAGGAAACAGTAGGCGTATTATCCCAGAAGATGCAATTGCGAAACACGCCTTTGGAAAACCCGGAATAGGCCGTGCCGGCATAAGATGAAGTATTATTGACAAAACTGCAATTGGTAAATGTAGAAGTATTGGAGGCCGAGCCACCCACGGCCAACGCAGCGCCGTTCATGGCGGAATTGTTATAGAATACGGTATTGGTCACCGTGATAGTTCCCGTGAGGTTGATAGCGCCTCCTCTCGAACCGTCCAGGAATCCTGATCCGCTGGTATTGTTGTAGAAGAAACATTTGTTGATGGTTATTCCGTCGCCAATGATGTTCATGGCAGATCCGAATACGCCAAAGCTTCCGCCGCCTGTCAGAAAGCTGTTGGCAGCAAAGGAGCAATTCTCGATGAGGGAAGTCGAGAGAAAGCAGTCCATCCCGGCGCCCCAGGAATCGTCATTGCTGTCTGAACAATCGGAATTATTGGCGGTAATGGTGCAATTGGAAAAGGTGGTGGCCGAATAATAATTACTGATGCCCCCGCCTTTAAAGCGTTCAATCACGCGGGTACTAACCGTAATGGACGAGCCTCCGATGGCAACAGCATATCCTTTTGTAATAGTGAATCCATCCAGCCTCGTGGCATTGCTGCAATTGACCGACAGTACCACGTGGTAGGCGTTGTCGGTAACTGTATTGGTTACCCCAAGATCACCACTCAGGGTGGTTATATTGGTTTTTACATTCCGCTGTATTAATTGTGTTTCGGTGCCGGCGAAGCCACCGTACAGTTTTACCCCGCTTTTCAGGGTGAAGGTTTTGTCCCGGCTATTGGCCGGACTGGTATTTCCAAAAGGATCCTGCGTGGGAAGATAGGTGCCTGCTTTCACCCAGACCTGGTCGCCACTGGCCGCTAAAGCGATCGCATTTTGCAGGTCTTTTTTTGCCGTAGCCCAGCTGGTACCAGCGCCGGCATTATCGGGCCTTGATGCGTCAACATAGTAAGTGGTTTGCGTGAATACCGGGAGAAAGGCAATAAGCGAAACAGACAGAAGGAGTAATTTTTTCATCATTGGGAGTTGAAAAGTCTTTTATTACAGGAGTAACAAAATTATTTCCGGCATCCCTGGTATCTCTTGCTGTCTGTGGGCTGATTGGTGAAGTCTGTAGATAACTGTTGCCGTCTAATGACCCCGATGCTGGTCGTTCGTTGACAGAAGATGAATATTGGGCATTCGGTGAATGATCTACGGCCGGATGCCTGATGGGTATGGTTGAGAGGGTTTACCCCTGGGATCAAGGGTAAAGCGGTTGTTTCGGAACACTGTGGTAGCAAAGGTTGCCCGATGGTGATTAGTTTATTCCTTTTTTTTCATTCTCGTGAAGGGGAATCCATTACAACCTTTGCGGGGATTTTGCCGGTCTGCTTTAACCTGGCTGTGTTCAGCCAGCGAATCGGAGGGGGCGTTGTAGGTTGTCAGGCAATAACCCCAGGTATAGGGCTCCATTCCGGAGAACCGCATATAATCGATGCGGGTGTACAAGCCTTTTTCTGACGGGTTGTTTTCATCATTCCTGGCCACCAGGTATTGTTCTTTCAGGTTCCAGCGTATGATATGGTATCGGGTGGAGGGTTGTTGAATCCAGAGCGTCTTGGAAATCGTATGTTGGGAGCCGTAATCGTCGATAAATTGGGCTGGCAGGGCGGCGGGCAGGGTGTCAATGCTGCTTTTGGCCGCTGCAAAGAGGCTAAGACTGATTAATGCCAGCGTAAAGATGTACTTCATAAATCGGGTATTCAATAAATCCTTCTTTGCGATCACCAAATATATAGTTTACTGCTGGCAGTTATTACTTAGATTGCATAAGTATTTTATTTCGCAGATATGTATTAACCGGTTGAACCGACCGCCGATATATGGAGAGCCTGTTTAAAAAAACAGGATATCAAAAGCAATAAAGTCCGGGTTGGGGTACAGTTTTTTATAAATAAAAGAGTCAAAGGGTGATTTATGATAAAGTCAGGGCCTGATTCCGTTGAATTATATTCCTTTCGGGAACTTATAAGTGATTGGATAGTAAAAGTGGTCTGCTGCCTTGCCATCATTTTTTCGTTGTTGATGTTTAGAAGGAACCCGGTATTTTTTTCGGTCGTAGCAGCTGTTTCATTAGTTGTCTTGCTTTTTTCCGGCGAACTTACTGTCAAGGTAACGAAAGACATTATTATTACTAAGAGTGCGTCTTTAGCTGGCCTTATTTTACGCTTCCGCGGATGTAAGATGATGATGACGGATATACACAATATCGAAATTAGTTTTCAAAGAAAGCCCGATTTTGCCGGTATAACAATTGCAGTTTTTATGAGCTCAATGCTGAATTTTCAGGGAACCAGAAATAGACGCAGTTGCTTTATTGAAGTGTACAAGAAAGATGGCAGTACGGAAGTTATTGAAACATGGTTTAGTCCACAGGAAATAGACGAGTTTATTTATGCAGTAAAACGGCTCCTGGGTAGAACCAATTTCAGTATAAAGCGAATGCCCGACTAAGCGTGGTTGTCGACTCATTTGGCGAAGCAACGCAAGCCTTAAAGAAGAACCCAGACTACAGATAGATAGTTGCCCTTTTCAATAAGCCGGGGTCAGTGAGAACCTACTGAAAAGTCCGGCTGAATGGCAGGCAATAACCAGATCTGTTGTGAAGTTTACGGTTCAAGTTAAAAGTTAACCAGCATGGACAATCTTGTAAAGGTTTATTTTATGATAAAGGAAGAAGAAGACGAGTTTGAATCTGAAGGGATATGGTGCATCAAACGAGACAATGTGTATATAGTCGACAATATTCCTTTTGTTGCCAAACGGCTGGCATTGGGGGATACGATAACAGCGGAATTTGACCGTGAAGATAAGTTATATTATTTCGATGATTTTATTGCCGTATCCGGAAATTCTACAATCAGATTGTATTTTGAAGATGCCGATCTTATTGCCCCAACGCGTAATTACCTGAACGGGCTGGGATGCGAGTCTGAGGTGTTGGATACCAGAAATCTGTTGACTGTTAATGTGCCCAAAGAAGTCGATTACGCACCCATAAAGGAATTTCTGGAGAGGGGAGAGAAAGAAGGTAAATGGGTGTATGAGGAGCCCTGTTTAAGCCATTCAGATCCTTGAAATCGGCCAGGCTGGAATGAAAGGTAGTTGGGATTGAACTCATAGTCACTGCCGTTGATGCCGGTACTAATGCTTATGAGCTGTTTTCCGCAT
>JBGAHR010000031.1:0-57774 GCA_044226045.1 Chitinophagaceae bacterium | reverse complement strand
ATATTACCTGTTGGCTTTTGAGTTGTTTTCAACTGCTAACTACGTGACCTCCGCGTTTTCTGCGTTCTCCGCGTCCTCAGCGTTCCTTAGAATCCCTTCCTATCCTCTCCGGTCTTCGATTTGATATAGTTGATCTGATCTTGTAAAGGCGATTTGTTCTCTGCCGTGCTCATGGCTGTTTCTTTTTTCTTGATAACAGACTTGAGCATGTTATTGATGACAGGCGTAATGCCATACTGTTCCGGAATCTGGTCGCGGAAACTGACAATGGCATCTACACCTCTTTTAAACTGGTCCGTATTGGTTACAATTCCCAGTAAGTCGGCAAAAGTGGGGGTGATATTTAATTTCTCCTGAGAAAGGGGCATGTCTGAATAGGCTTTCTCGATGGCATCAAAAGAAGAAACATCGCCCGATTTAACGAGGGTGCTAACATACACGTCAGCCAGTTTGCCTTTTACTTTTTGGCCAGTCAGTTTCTTCGCTTCTTCCAATCCTTTGTTTTTATCCAGTTTGGTTAAAGCGTCGAGGGCGTTACCCGCAACAGTATAAGATGAATCGCTAACCGCTTTTTGCAGCAGAGACATATATTCCGGCTTGTTGTAGTTAGACAACAAAGCGATCGCAGCACCCCGGACGGTAGACTTGGGATCAGACTTGGCTATGTCCACAATGATCGACTCAGCCTCAGTTTTGATATTATCTCTTTTCAGGTTGATGCGATTGAGCGTCAGAATACGCAAACCGGCGTATTTATCTTTCAGCGCCGCTTTCAGGATTTCCCAGGCTTTGGGATTATCCTGCTGACGGGAGGCAAATTCAATCGCTTCCCGGCGATCCATATAATTAGGCGCATATTTATATTGATGCGCGTAATTGTCAAGAGTCTTGTTGTCCTTCTTTTCCGCGAGCAACACTTTGTCGGCATCTACGTTCACCAGGTCAGGTCTGGATCCGTTGTAGGCAAAGGTGAAAGTGTCAGTTCTGTTCTCCACCCATACTTTTTCGCGGACTTTGTTAGCGCCGTTGTAAATATCTATGGCAATCGGAAGTTTGAATACCTTGTCACCTGTTTGTGTTTGCTTGACAATTACCTGTACTTTTTTGGCATTGTCATCATAAATGTAGTCGATCGTGAGCTTCGGATGTCCGGAACCGTAATACCACTGATTCCAGTACCAGTTCAGGTCGCGGCCGGTTACCTCTTCAAAGGCCAGCCTCAGTTGTTGTGCTTCTCCGGCTTTGAATTTATTCGTAGTCAAATAAAGATTCAGTGCTTTAAAGAAAGCGCTGTCACCAACATAATTGCGCAGCATGTGAAGAATGCGGCCTCCTTTGTTATAGCTCACAGCATCAAATACATCTTCTTTGTCGCTGTAGTGGAAACGAACCAGGTCTTTCTTGTCGCTTCCGCTTTGCAGATAACCCTGCATGTCAGAGTAGTTCTGTGCGTCGCCTGCATCTTTTCCATATTTGTATTCATCCCAAAGTGTTTCACTGTAGTTCGCGAAGGATTCGTTCACGGTGATATTGCTCCAGCTTTCGGTAGTCACATAATCTCCGAACCACTGGTGAAACAATTCATGTGCGATGGTTGATTCCCATCCGTTTCCGTCGATCAACTGGCGGGCATCCTGTTGCGCACTTTCCTGGTGAAGCGTGGCAGTGGTGTTTTCCATCGCGCCGCTCACATAGTCGCGTCCAACGATCTGTGAGTACTTCACCCAGGGGTATTCTACACCCAGAATCCTTGAGAAGAATCCCATCATTTCAGGCGTATGCCCGAAGATCTTTTTCGCCACAGATGCATATTCTTTCTCTACATAGTAATTTACTTCCTTGCCCTTATAAGTGTCCTTGACAACGGCATAGTCGCCAACCCCCATGAAAAACAAATAGGGCGCGTGGGGAAGATCCATTACCCAGGTATCCGTACGTGTGCCGTCGCTGTTTTTCTTCTGGGAAGTCAGTTTGCCATTGGAGAGGGTCACATATTTATCCGGAACCGTCATTGAAAACTCATTGGTGGTTTTCTGGTTCGGTTTGTCGATGGTGGGCACCCAAACGGAAGTGGCTTCCGTTTCACCCTGCGTCCATATTTGAGTGGGTTTGTCTTTTTCTTCCCCCTTCGGGTTAATGAAATAAAGACCTTTCGCATCGGTGATAGCCTGGCTGCCTTTTGCCTTGTATTCGTTGGGTTTGGCAGTATAGTCTATATAAACTGTGTATTTTTCTCCACCCTTGTACAGTTTGTCGAGGGTAATTCTGAGATAGTTGCCATCATAATCGTACTTGAGGGCTTTGTTTTTATTACCCTGTACTATTGCAACCGAATGGATATCCATTCCTTTCGCATCGAGCGTCAGGGAATCGGTTGTGTAAAAGTGGGGTTTAAGCGTAATCCAAACCTTGCCGTTGGCGTAGGATTTGGAATAATCGAACCGGATGTCCAGTTTTGTGTGAACCAGGTCATTAATCATTGGAGCAGACTCGCGGTAAATCTTTTTCCACGAGGTATCCGGTGCTTCCTGATCTTCCACCTGGGCCATCGTAACACCTGCAAGCATTAATGCTGAGAGAAACAGTGAAATCTTCTTCATATTTCTAATTGAATTATAGGGGGTAAAGATAAGCGGTATGTTCTTTAATATTTGTAAAAAAAGGTATAAGTGGTGCCCGGTCCGCGGGCAAATAAGTAGATTTGTACAAATCTGAAACCCAATAGGTTCATGAAGTATGTAATCTTTATTGTTTTTGTGTTTGTCAGCTTGGAGTCGTGGGCGCAAAAAACTTTTTCCATTACTATAGATTCAGACGATGATCAGTTCTTTTCGGTGGCCATCGGGAAGAAAAATTATCCATCCTCTTCTATCGGGCACCTGGCGATACCGGGTTTCAAAGACAGCGTTTACAAACTGACGGTCAGTTTTCCACGAAGTACTTTTGGTCCCGAAATATTTACGATCGATATCGAGAACAGAGATCATGTGCTCCAGTTGAAAAAGAATGCAGACAAAACCTGGAGCCTCTTCGATGTCGCAACAAGAGTAACAATTTCCTCCGGAAACACCATCGTCGCCGCCAGTTTTTCCAACGAAGCCGATGCCCGTAAAACGAGGCAGGCATTTGCCCAACTGATGGCGGCCGTCGTAAATGATACTTCTGTACTCAATGCACCCGTGGAATATTTGGCTGAATCCCCCAAACCGCAAACGGTAAACAGCAAACAGCAAACTGCCGCCAACAAGCCGCTTCTGTCGTCTGATAAACCTGATAAGCCGAAGGAGCCTATAGACTCACCGGTAGTGAAAGTGCAGAAAGATAGTCCAGCCGCTAAACTGGATTCATCCGCCAGGATAACGGTCAAAAATGACAGCATCGTAAAAAATCACAAAGCGACAGTCATAACCAGGATCGAGGAACAGTTGACCGACAGTAGCAGGAAGATCGTGTACGTCGACAAAGACGCCGATCATCAGAAAGCGGATACCATCCAGGTGTTGATACCGCTCGATTCGGTGGCGCCTCCACCCGCTCAGGATAGTCCGGATATAAAAACAAGGACTCCCGAAATCATAACCGGCAGTGTAAAGATAAAACCCGAAGAAAAGCCGGTGGCAGACAGTATAACGGTGCAGCATACACCAGATACTAGTGTGGCAAAACCCGGGAAGGAGTTGGTAATTCCACCTTCGGATACACTATCGGGTAAACCGGCCCCGTCTGACAGTACGCGGAAGCTCCAGCTTGTCAACTCCGACTGTCGCAATTTTGCCACCGAGGCCGATGTAGACAAGTTGCGGGTGAAGATGCTTTCGGAAAACAACCTCGAGGAGAGGGTGCTTGTGGCTAAAAAGTTTTTTAAGACACGATGTTTTACAACCAGGCAGATACGTGCATTGACCGAGCTGTTCCCCTCAGATAAAACACGGTATGAATTTTTTGATGCTGCTTATCCTTTTGTGTCAGATTCTTACAATTTCAAAGAGCTCGCTGAATTACTCACCGATGAATATTATTTAGGTCGTTTCCGGGCAATGGTTAGGATGTGATAAAAACACCTTCCTTACATTCGCTGGATGAATCGTTTTTTTATTGAGGTGGCCTACCTGGGAACACAGTATGCCGGATTCCAGGTACAACAGAATGCGGTAACCGTTCAGTCGGAAGTAGAGAAAGCCCTGGCCGTTTATTTCCGGCGGCAGATTCCGCTTACCGGGTCTTCCCGAACAGACGCCGGTGTTCATGCCCGCCAGAATTTTTTTCATTTTGACTTTGAAGGGGATATACCTGCCAGATCGATATATAACCTGAATGCTCTGTTGCCATCAGCAATCGTGGTCCGTTCTATTCGTCGGATGCATGAAGGAGCCCATTGCCGATTCGACGCCACAGCAAGGGAGTACAAGTATTTTCTTTACAACGAAAAGAACCCTTTTATAGAGCCTACCGCTTTTTTCTACCCATATACCTTGAACAGGGCGGATATGCAGGAAGCCGCTTCGGTGTTGATGCGATATACCGATTTCAGAAGTTTTTCAAAACGAAATACGCAGGTGAAAACCTTTCAGTGCAGGATCCAGGTTAGCGAATGGGTGCAGGAAGGCGACTGCTGGGTGTATCATGTGATCGCTAATAGATTTCTTAGAGGCATGGTCAGGGGACTGGTAGGCACCATGTTACAGGTCGGCAGAGGAAAAATGACGGTTAAGGAATTCGAGGAAGTAATCAGGGCGGGAGATAATCGCAATGCCGATTTTGCCGTACCTGGTCAGGGATTGAGTTTGATGCGGGTGATGTACCCGGAAGGGTATTGGGAGCGGGAGTGAGAGCGGGAGTGAGAGCGGGAGCGGTGGCGCAAGAGCGCAAGCGGGAGCGGGAGCGAGAGCGGAAACAGAAAGAGAAACGGAAACAGAAAGAGAAACGGAAACGGAGCGAAAGCGGGACCGGGAGCGAAATTGAGAGATTATTCAGCGTTCTCTGCGTTTCGCATAATTCGCATAATTCGCGTCTTTCAGCGTCCCCAAATTCGTGTCATTCGCGTAATTCGCGTAATTCGCATAATTCGCATTTCTTTTTTTTGTGATGAAACCCAATACAGCACTACATTCCAGGATTTTGGCAATTTATTTTAGCAAAAAAGATTTGGTGGTAATCTGTTCAGTCCTATCTTTGCGGCCCGCTTTAGAAAAAAAGGGATCAGTTCTTTCAGTGTAGGTTCAGAGTGAAGAGGTTGTGAAAATAAAATTCACAAAAAGTTTGGTGGTAATTGAAACGTTCCTATCTTTGCGGCCCGCTTTACAAAAAAGCGATTAGTTCTTTCAGTGTGGATTCAGAGTGAAGAGGTTGTGAATAAAAAACACAAACAAAAAATTGGTGGTAAAGTAATACAATCGTATCTTTGCCGTCCGCTCTAAAAAAACGGAAGTTCTTCAAATAATTTCTGGTTCGAATCGAGGAAAAAAACTTCGAAAAAAATCAAGAAAAATTTTGGTGAAATAAATAAGGCTCTTACCTTTGCAACCCCAATCGAAAACAAGCGAAAATGGGGCGGCAAAAAAAGCCGAAAGATCTTTGAAAGTTTGGAAGCAACAGTACGTAAACTAATCATTTACGGTAAGGTCTAGCGACATTATTAAAACGATCACAACGTTAATTTTCCGAGAGAAAATTTTCGCCAAAGATCAAAACTCATTTACAATGGAGAGTTTGATCCTGGCTCAGGATGAACGCTAGCGGCAGGCTTAATACATGCAAGTCGTGGGGCAGCGCAGTGTAGCAATACATGGGCGGCGACCGGCAAACGGGTGCGGAAACATCGGCACAACCTTCCCCCTTCAAGGGGAATAGCCCAGGGTTGATTATTACCTCAACATTATTGAATGGCATCATTTTGATTATAGCTGCGTTTGAAGATGGCGCGTGCGACTGAGAAGAAGCGGGTAACGGCCCACCGGTGCCTACGATCAGCAATCAGTGAGAGCACGACCAGTCACACGGGCACCAGACAGCCTGACTCTCATGGAGGCAAAGCAGGCGAATATTATCAATGGACGCAAGTCTGTTCAGCCATGCTGCGTGTGGAGGATGAAGGTCCTCTGATTGTAAACTTCTTTATTCTGGGAAGAAACCCACGATTTCTATTGTGGAAGTGCTGACGGTACCAGATGAATAAGCACCGGCTAACCCTGTGCCGTTGTTGTAATACGGTGGCAGTAAGCGTTATCCGGGATTCATCGGGTTTAGCGGCAGTGTAGGCGGGCAGGTGGCAGCCAGTGGTGAAATCCTCGAGCTAACTTGGGGGAAACTGCCGCTGATACTATCTGTCTTAACAAACTGTGGAGGTTGAATATGGTCAGCGTAGCGGTGAAATGCTTAGATATGACATAGAACACCTATTGCAGAGAGCAGCTTGCTACACGGTCATTGACGCTGAGGCAAATGAAAATGTGGGATCAAACAGGATTAGATACCCTGGTAGTCCACGCCCTAAACGATGGATACTCGACATCAGCGATACACTGTTGGTGTCTGAGCGAAAGCATTAAGTATCCCACCTGGGAAGTACGACCGCAAGGTTGAAACTCAAGGAATTGGCAGGGGTCCGCACAAGCGGTGGAGCATGTGGTTTAATTCGATGATACGCGAGGAACCTTACCTGGGCTAGAATGCTGGGAGACCGAGGGTGAAAGCTCTCTTTGTAGCAATACACCGCCAAGGGCAGTGCTGCATGGCTGTCGTCAGCTCGTGCCGTGAGGTGTTGGGTTAAGTCCCGCAACGAGCGCAACCCCCATCATTAGTTGCCATCAGGCGCTGGGAACTGGCGAAACCGCTACCGGACGCGGAGTAGGGATGATGTCAAGTCATCATGGCCTTTATGCCAGGGCCGCTGTCATCGCCAGCAATGTAGAGGATAAAGGCCGCCACTGGAGACAATGGTTTAATCCCAAAAACCTTCTCATTCAGACTGGAGTCTGCGTAACCCTGACCTACGAAGCCGGAAATCGCTGTGTAACTTGGGTTATCAGCAACGATACGGGTGAATACGTTCCCGACCTTTACCACCGCCCAGTCGTTTATGAAGCTGGTAACGCAAAGTCGGTAACCGTACGCTCAGGTGTACAGTGACTGGGGCTGTCGTAACAAGGTGAAGGTGGCTGGAATACTCTTTTAGAGATTATAAAACCCTTTTAATTGCGCTTTTCAACCTTTCATTACCTAGCTCTTTTAAATGAAAAATGTAAACCCGCCCGACAAACTGGGGGAGTGGGCTACGAAACAGATCCGTAGCTCAGCCTGGTTAGAGCGCCCCTACACTGATAATGTAGGGGTCAGCAGTTCAAATCTGCTCGGGTCTACAGTGGTTACCATAGCTTCAGCAATGGATACCAGATCATTGATTTTAGCGATTAAGCTAACCGCCTCCGCGAAGGCTTCGGCGGTCGAAGGGATTAGCTCAGTTGGCTAGAGCATTAGCTTTGCAAGCTAAGGGTCATCGGTTCGACTCCGATATCCTCCACCAAACATTGGCGGATTCGTTTATCGCAAATGTCGAATTCTATAGTTCTTTCAAACTTTGATGTTGATGATCAGCAAATGATCGATCCGGAATCGAATTCCAAACATCCAGCTTCTTTAATCGATTAATTGGCATATTTTGCTAATTAATCTTTTAAGTAAAGTTCTTTGACATATTGGTGAAATTGTTATTTCTAAAGTTGTAAATGACGAAGTAACGGCAATAACTCTTTTAAAGCACTTAAAGGGCGCATGGTGGATGCCTTGGCTCTGAGAGACGACGAAGGACGTGGTAAGCTGCGATAAGCTGCGGGAGCTGCACACAAGCGTAATATCCGCAGATTTCCGAATGGGACAACCTGGTACCATGAAGTGGTATCATCCCGGCGCAAGCCGGGAAGTCAACCCTCTGAACTGAAACATCTAAGTAGGAGGAGGAAAAGAAAATAAATAATGATTCCCTGAGTAGTGGCGAGCGAAAAGAAAAAGCCCAAATCTCGGCAGCGTGCTGCCGGGAGGTTGTAGGACCACATTTAGAAACCAATCTCAAGCTGAATCTTCTGGAAAGTTGAACCATAGCAGGTGATAGTCCTGTAAGCACAAATGATTGAGGACGAGTGGTATCCTGAGTACGGCAGGACCGGAGGAATCTGCCTGAATCTGCCAGCACCATCTGGTAAGGCTAAATACTCCTCAGAGACCGATAGTGAACCAGTACCGTAAGGGAAAGGTGAAAAAGCACCCCGAACAGGGGATGAAATAGTACCTGAAACCGTGCGCCTACAAGCGGTCGGAGTTCGCCTCGGCGAATGACGGCGTGCCTTTTGCATAATGAGCCTACGAGTTGCTCCTCACTAGCGAGGTTAAGTTCTTAAGTAACGGAGCCGTAGCGAAAGCGAGTCCAAATAGGGCGTTTAGTTAGTGAGGCAGACGCGAAACTTTGTGATCTATCCATGAGCAGGTTGAAGGTGTGGTAACACACTGGAGGACCGAACTCGCTAACGTTGAAAAGTTATGGATGACTTGTGGATAGGGGTGAAAGGCCAATCAAACTGAGAGATAGCTCGTTCTCCCCGAAATGTTTTTAGGAACAGCCTCGGATATAGACGTTTACTAGAGGTAGAGCTACTGATTGGGCTGAGGGCTTCACCGCCTACCAAACCCTGACAAACTCCGAATGCTAGTAAATATCTCCGGGAGTGAGGCTGCGGGTGCTAAGATCCGTGGCCGAGGAGGGGAAATAACCCAGATTAGCAAACTAAGGTCCCAATACAAAGGAGTTGATCAACGGAGGTGACTTCTATACCATTGCGGATGCTGGGGCCGGAAGCAGCCATTCATTAAAGAGTGCGTAACAGCTCACTGGTCGAGAGGTCCGGCACGGAAAATAATTGGGCATCAAACCGAGTGAACCGAAGTTCGCAACATCCACTTCAGGATTATTGCAGTATTAACTCCACCTGCCAGTAGCCGTATGGCGATCGGCGTTGGAGCGTTGGGAAAAGAAAATGTAGGCATGAGTAGCGATAAAGCGCAGTGAAAACTACTTGCCAAGTTCAAGGTTTCCTGATCAACTAATCGGACTGGAAGGTCGGGTCCTTAGGCAACCCGGTGCGGGTATTGATGGGAAAACTGTCAATATTCCAGTACCCGTTAAGGTTTCGATGCAAGGATTTTTGCAGCATCCGGATACGGGACCCCACCTAAAGGCGTAGATTTGTTTTTCCAGGCAAATCCGGAAAGAATAAATTGAACGATAGTACTAATAAAAAGCCAAGGGATATATCCAAATCAAACTGCCGAGAAAACCTCTAAGGTTAGCTATATGGCCCGTACCGCAAAACCGACACAGGTAGACGAGATTTGCCATTCTGGCGCCTGGTACGCGGAGAAGGAACTAGGCAAATTGACGCTGTAACTTCGGGATAAAGCGTACCCACTTCGGTGGTCTCAGTAAACGGTTCAACCAACTGTTTAACAAAAACACAGGGCCCTGCAAACCGCAGGATACGCATGGTTCGATACCCGCCCAAAGCGGGAAGGCATGGCTGGATACCTGATAACCAAAGCTTCTGACTGAAGCCCTGGTGTCAGGCGGCCTGCACCAACGGTCCTAAGGTAAAGGAAATTCCTGTCGGTAAGTCCCGACCTGCAACATGTCGGTCTGATTGAGCTGAACACTGGTCTCCGGCATTCGGCAAATTGTTATCGGCAATATGCTGTTTACCCGTCACGGGACGCGAGCACTCGCAAAATCTTCAATGGCTTTTACAACCTTTGGCCTGACGGAACAACCGATGCTGTGGGAGAATGAAGGGGACGCTTTTACGGCGGCGTTGCCGCATTGTGGAGCGGTCGTTGAAATACCAAACCTTGTTTGTTTAGGAGTCTAATTCCTTGCGGGAAACAGTGCATGAAAAGGGGTAGCTTGACTGTACGCCTCCAAAAAGTAAACGGAGGCCGCGTCCTCAGTACGGTTGCAATCGTACGTAGAGCGCATCAGTATAAGGAGCTTGACTGTGAGACAGACAAGTCGAGAAATTTGTGCCATTGCATGACTGCGGTTCTGCATGGAAGGGCCATCGCTCAAAGGATAAAAAGGTACCTGGGATAACAGGTTGATCTCCTGAGCCTATATCACGGAGGGCACCTCGATGTCGGTTCGTCACATCCTGGGGCTGGAGAAGGTCCCAAGGGTTCGGCTGTTCGCCGATTAAAGTGGCACGTGAACTGGGTTCAGAACGTCGCAAGACAGTTCGGTCCCTATCTGTGATGGGCGTTAGAATATTGCGTGGACATGACCTTAGTACGAGAGGACCGGGTCGTACGGACCGCTGGTGTATCTGTTGTGCCGCCAGGTGCAGTGCAGAGTAGCTACGTCCGGCCAGGATAAACGCTGAAAGCATCTAAGCGTGAAACCTTCCACAAGATGAGTATTCTTTTAAGGGTCGTCAAAGACTATGACGTTGATAGGCTACAGGTGTAAAAGTGGTAACACTAAAGCCGAGTAGTACTAATTACCCGTACGCTTTAATTTTTTTTATACAATCTTATTTCAAATAACTTGTATTGTTACGTTAATCTCATTTACAACACCAATATGTCACCTTATTTCATCCGCTGTAGCACAGCAAAAGCGGATTAAGTTCTTATGGTGGTTTTTCCAAGGGTGTTCACCTCTTCCCATACCGAACAGAGAAGTTAAGCCCCTTATGGCCGATGGTACTGTACCACAATACGGGAGAGTAGGTAGCTGCCATATTCATTGAACCCTGAATCATTTATTTGATTCAGGGTTTTTTTATGCGCATATGTGAAGGCAAAAGGCAAAAGTCAGAATTCAAAAGTCAAAATTAAAAGTCAAAAGTAATTAGCCATTAATAGTTCCCGGGCCGTAAAGGGAACGCGGAGAGAGTGAAGGAAAAGGGCAAATGTTACACGCTTTAACCGCGAAATGTCAACCAAAGTCCTGAGTTCTGCACTTCTTGAGGACCCTATAAATTTTTGAATTCTGACTTTTGAATTTTGACTTTTGAATTTTGACTTTTGAATTTTGCCTTTTGAATTTCCATTAAATCGTACCTTCTCTATTCAAATGTAAAACTCTATGCTCAGGCATTTTTCCGCTTTTCTGGTTTGGTCGACTTTCCTGGCCTGTAAGCCATCTCCATCATCATCCCCCTCTTCCCCTAATGAGTTGCAGGAAAAAAGCAGAATCGCTGCTGTATTGGATTCATTTAATGTAGCTGCGGCCAATGCCGACTTTGACCGTTACTTCTCCTTCTTTGCCGATAGCAACTCAACATTTATTGGCACAGATGCCACTGAAGTATGGAACCGGAATGAATTCATGAAGTGGGCTAAACCGCATTTCGACAAGAAGGCAACCTGGAACTTCACTTCATTAAATAGGAATATTACGCTGGCTCCCGAAGGAAATATTGCCTGGTTTGATGAACGGCTAAATACCCAAATGAAAATATGCAGGGGATCTGGTGTATTAATTCAAAAAGACGGCAACTGGAGAATAAGCCAATATGTACTGTCGATCACCATGCCTAATGAAACCCTCGATGAAGCAATTAAGATTAAGACACCGATTGAAGATTCTCTTATTAAATCCATGCTGCCACAATGAGATTGCTCACATTTGACTATTAAATTATCATTGTTGTCCGAGGAAAGTCACGGAGTCCCTGATGCTATGCTGAAATAATCATCTTTTTGCCGCATTTTGAGAAATGAGCCCCCTTTATGTGAGCGGGAGCGAGAGAGGAAATATACAAGAAAGGTCTTTTCCGGTGAGTCTCTGACGGGACTTTTTTTGTTTCGCCAAAAAAAGTCCCACAAAAAAAGGCGCCTAAGGCCGATATACAGCCCGGCTACTTTAGGTGAGCGGGAGTGAGAGCGGGAGCGACTAATTCAATTAGTTCTTCGGTGGTGAACAGCGATAGAATAAAGCCGGGCAATTGTTGTGATTCAGTTTGCAATTAATTGTTGGCCGTTTGCTGTTCATTGGCAAATTGGCTCATTGGCGCATTGACCAATTGCACCCTCAGCGTTTTCCCCGGACAACAGTGATTAAATTATTTCCGAAAATACAGATCGCCTTATGAGATTCAGCCTGATTATTCTTACGCTTATAGCAGCTGCAAACTTTAACGCGTCCGCTCAAAAAGACCAACAGCTCACCAGGATCGCAAACATACGGATTGATCCTTCAAAAATTGATCAGTATTATGCCGCGTTGAAAGAGCAGATGAATGCCGCTATTCAAAACGAGCCGGGTGTTTTATCCTATTATGCGATGGCAGATAAAAATGACTCTTCAAGAATAACCATACTGGAAGTATACGCGAGCGAAGATGCTTATAAAAAGCACATTACCACCTCCCATTTCAAGAAATATAAAGACACCGTAAAAGATATGGTTAAATCATTGGAACTGATCGATGTCAACCTTATCGCCGCCACTCAAAAGAAGAAAGAATAATGACATAGATTTTTTTCTATTTTTATAAAACCTTAGTCCTGTATCTGCCTGGCCGGCAGGCGCTACTATTGATAACCCCCCAAATCGATTTGCTATGTTTATCGGTCATTTTGGAACAGGATTCGCCGCAAAAAAAGCAGCACCTAAACTTTCTCTCGCCGTTTTATTTATCGCTGTTCAGTTCCTGGATTTGCTTTGGCCAACCCTGCTGCTCCTGGATGTTGAACATGTGGTCATTAAGCCAGGCTCAGGTCATGCCCAACCGCTCGACTTCACAGACTATCCCGTATCTCATAGCCTGGCGATGGTGACACTTTGGGGGGCATTGTTTGGGTTACTCTACTGGGCACTGAAAAGGGACATCCGGTCCTCACTGATCATTGCCTTGTGTGTGATCAGTCACTGGTTCCTGGACCTGCTTGTGCATATGCCGGATCTGCCACTCTACCCCGGTAATTCTCCCCTGTTTGGATTCAGTTTGTGGAATTACAAGATCCTTGAGCTGATCATTGAATTGCTGATCTTTTTTGGCGGACTGGCGCTTTATCTGAAATCAACCACACCTAAGAACAAATGGGGTACTATCAGCCTTTGGATACTGGCTATTTTGTTACTGGGCATTCAGCTCACTAATATTTTCGGACCACCGCCACCGGCTGTGTCTGCCATTGCCTGGGCGGGACAACTTCAATGGTTGTTTGTTTTATTGGCCGTCTGGGTGGATCGTACCAGGGTGAATGTTTAGTCTGATCAATTGGCTTTTTTCGAAACAGAAACAGAAAGCTTTCGGAAACAATCTCGAAAAATCAATGATCAGGTAATGAGTATATTGTTTAGCAAAACAGACTATTCATCGATATGTTTATCCGGATCTTTAAGGCCTTACCGGAATTAAACCAACTGGTTAGCCTATTATCATAGCGGAGACAATCGATAAATGATCTCAAAAGAATAACTTTACTTTTCTTTCGATCGAATAGTAAGCCGATGCTATATCCTGAAATAATCAAGAATATTCAAAAGAGTCTTACGCTCACAGTGGAGGAGCAGCAATTTTTCACGTCCTTGCTTCGGCAGAAGAGCATTCGCAAAAAAGACTATCTTCTGAGGATTGGAGAGATTTGCCGTCATGATAGTTTTATTGTGAAAGGATGTTTCAAGGTTTGCTACAATGACGAGAAAGGGGTTGAAAGAATAATAAAGTTTACCCCTGAAAACTGGTGGGTAGTCGATCTGGATAGCTTTCTCCATGCGAAGCCCAGTTTCTATTATATTCAAGCCCTTGAAGACAGCGAAGTTCTGCAGCTCCATAAAAGTGATTATGATCATTTACATGTAAAGATTCCTGCCTTTCAACAATTTTCAAATGAAAGATGGCAACAGGGTTTTATCGCATTGCAACAAAGAGTGTTGCAGTCTCAATCAATGACAGCAGATGAACGTTACGAACAATTTTGTCAGAAATACCCGGGCCTCGATCAAAGAATACCTCAAAAGCTTATTGCAGCCTATCTCGGCATTACTCCCGAATTTCTAAGTATGCTTAGAAAAAAGCGAGCCACCCGCTTTTCTTAAAGTAGTTTAAGTAAAATGAATCCGGGGATTTGTCTTTTTACAGCAAAAAAATATGCAACAGTTATTATTTGCTACAGACAACAGTTGGACAGGAATGATATTAAGAATCACCCTTGCACTTATTATGTTTCCCCATGGCGCACAAAAACTGCTGGGCCTTTTTGGCGGATTTGGCTTTCAGACTACGATGAAATATTTCACCGAAACCATGAAACTGCCCTGGCTGCTATCCTTTCTGGTGATATTGATCGAGTTTGTCGGACCTGTTGGTCTCGTCATTGGCATCGCCAGTCGGCTTTGGGCCATGCTCTTCTTGATAGTGATGATCGCCGCTATCAGTACTACCAATTTTCAGCATGGTTTTTTCATGAACTGGTTCGGAAATCAGAAAGGCGAAGGGTATGAATATCATCTGCTCATGATCGGTATTTGTATTGCACTGATGTTTACAGGAGGGGGAAGATTGAGTTTGGACCAGGTTTTTCAAATGCAGACAAGTTCCCTGTAACACCTGCAAGTTTAGCGGAAACACT
Source organism: Chitinophagaceae bacterium (assembly GCA_044226045.1). Classification (GTDB taxonomy): domain Bacteria; phylum Bacteroidota; class Bacteroidia; order Chitinophagales; family Chitinophagaceae; genus Endoryza. Next base: position 43,155 of record JBGAHR010000031.1, on the reverse strand, counting down.
AATTTAGGAGAATGATAGTGTCCGCGTCAAAGCAACAGGTACTTGAGTACCGGCAACAATTTTTGTCGGAAATCAATTTCCAGCTCAGATTCCATGCTGTTTTTGAAAGGGGTTGGTCGGACAATTACCTGATTAAACAGAACGATCAGATCGTTGGCTATGCTTTGGTAAAAGGGGACTCTCCGGGAGATCGGAAAGACCGTTTGTTTGAATTCTTTATACTGCCGGATTTCAGAGCAGAAGCCGGTCGGTATTTTCAGGAGCTGATCGATAAAACAGGAGTACGATTTATACAATGGCAAACCAATGATCGGTTAATTGACGGGCTTTCGATTGCGGTTTGCTCACCTATCACCGAAGAAGCCATATTATTTGGCCAGGCGATTCCTGCAAACCAGGTTTCTCCCGGAGTAAAGTTTAGGTTGCGCCGGGAAGAAGACCAGATTTTCGCACATCACGATGAACCGGTTGGAGCGTATATTCTCGAATTGCAGGGCGAAGTGGTGGCTACAGGAGGGTTTCTCAGCCATTATAATTTCCCCTTTGTAGACCTGTTCATGGAAGTCTCTTCCCGGCATCGGCGGATGGGTTTCGGAACTTACCTGGTTCAGGAGATCATGAAAGAAGCTATTCACCAGGGAAGAATTCCTGCAGCAAGGTGTAACCCCCAAAACCTGGCCTCCAAAAACACCCTCTTAAAAGCTGGAATGAAACAGGTGGGGAAAGTGATGCTCGGAGAGCGAGGGAGGTGAGACAATTTGCCATGCAATTACGGATTACGGATGACGGATGACGAATGGAATACAATTAGTCAATTTGTCAATTGGTCAATCACTGTTGTCCGGGGAAAACGCTGAGGGGGCAATTGGTCAATGAGCCAATGGGCCAATTTGCCAATTGACAGGACACCGAATACTTCCAACTGCAAATCCCGAGATAACGAAAAAGAATTCAATAGCTGAATCACAACAATAGCCGGGCTTTATTCTACCGCTGTTCACCACCGAAGAACTAATTGAATTAGTCGCTCCCGCTCTCACTCCCGCTCACCTAAAGTAGCCGGGCTGTATATCGGCCTTGGGCGCCTTTTTTTGTGGGACTTTTTTTGGCGAAACAAAAAAAGTCCCGTCAGAGACTCACCGGAAAAGACCTTTCTTGTATATTTCCTCTCTCGCTCTCGCTCCCGCTCACATAAAGGGGGCTCATTTCTCAAAAAGTGGCAAAAAGATGATTATTTCAGTTTAATAGGATGGACTTCGACACTTCCCCGGACAACACTGATTGGTCAATTTGCCAATGCGATTACGGCTTAGGGTTTGCGGTTAACGGTTTGCTGTATGCAGTTCTGATTATCTGTAGAGATCATTGTTTCCGTTTCTCATTCCCCTTCCGCTCCCGCTCTCGCTCCCGCTCCCGCTCCCACTCCCGCTCTCGCTCTCGCTCCCGCTCCCGCTCCCACTCCCGCTCTCGCTCTCGCTCCCGCTCTCGCATAGAAAGGGAATCTATTTGTGCTTTTGAATTTTGCTTTTTGGAGTTTTTAATTCGCCATTCGTCATTTTCTTGGCTAATTGACCAATTAGCTCAATGACTAATTGTTTTCATCCGTCATTCGTCATTCGTCATCCGTAATCCGTAATTGTATTCGTCATCCGTAATAGTATTGGCAAATTGACCAATTGACGAATTGTCCAATTGCTCGCCTGTAACTTTTCTCTTTGTCATCCGTATAACTACAAACAGATAGACATGGAAAAACAATTATTGGAAAGAATGGAACAAATGGAGAAGCGATATCTCCGCTTAAGAAAAATGTTTGGAACGGTAGTAGCCTTGCTAATAGTGGCAGGACTGGCTTTCAGTTTCCGCGTAACAGAGACCTTTGGCATAATCCGGGCTAAGGGCATTATCATCGAGGATAGCCTGGGCCGCGATCGAATCCTTATTGGTTCCCCCATTCCTTTTTCTCCGAACCGGGTTCGGACTGACACGGCACTGGTTCGAAAATACTGGGCGAAAAACTTTGGTAATCCCAACCAGTATATGAAATGGTATCAAGGGTATCGTAACAGCGCCGAAGGCATCGTAATCATGAATGAACTGGGTTTCGACAGGGTGTTGCTGGGGGATAAGCTGGCGGATCCTAATATCGGTAAGAGAATGTTCGAACCCGCTGGCATGCTTTGGAACGATAAGGAAGGATGGGAGCGTGGAGGCGCCGGTGTGAATACGACCGAAGATGGTCAGTCGCGCAGTGTTGTCGGATTGGATGACAAAGGCGGAGAAGCGGTTCACCTCGTAGCTCTCGAAGATGGTACAAAAGGGGTGATCATCGGAGGAGAAAATGGTCGATTGATGATCGGCATGTCACCCAAGGATGGGCAATGGTTTGAAAACAAAGCGGCTTTTACCGGAATAAAGTTTTTTGACACGAAGGGTAAACTGGTTTGGGAGCAGGAATTGAAGAAAGTGAGCAAACCCTCGAAATAGTTTGTAGTGCCAGCAAATACAAAAAGCGCTTTTGACTGTACAAGGAAATATCCTGACATTTACAGCAAAAGCGTTTTTTTGTGCGAGACATGGATAAACTTAAAAATTGGATACAGGATGAACTGATATCTGGTCATTCCGAGGTCTTAATGGGCCGGATAGAAAGAAAAGATCCTCCCACCTATGATTTCTTTCTGAAGAAGCCATTGTTACCTCTGGGTTTTTCGCATCATTATCGGACAGGTATTCGGGTTACCCTGGAGAAAGAGGGCGCTGGAGTAAAAATTACCAGGAAGACACTTTCACCCCCTTTTATATTTGTGGCGGTTGGTGTAACCGTTTTTCTAACATTGTTCGACTTGTTTATTGTTCGAGCAGATTTGAATATCCTTCGGATAATTGTTGGCAGTGTCACGATCCTACTGACCGCCTGGTATCATTCAGTCAATGTTTCAAAAATCAGTCAGGCGCTCGATGAGGAATTGCTACTATTTGACAAGGACTAGTGTGAATAAATCTTATCTTTTTTCACTTCATAAATTAAGCTGGTGAAAGATCCTGCACAAATAAAACAGTTGGCTATGTCATTAGGGGAGGTGGTGGAAGCGCCTCACTTTCACAAGACTTCCTTCAGGGTGAGAGGAAAGATTTTTCTGACGGTAGACAATGAATCCATGCTCGCCTCCTGCAAACTCCCCCCGGAATTACAGGAGGTGTATTCGAAGGCTGCTGAGGGTATCGTTTTCCCAGTGCCTAATAAATGGGGCAAACAGGGCTGGACACATATAGAACTGAAGAAAGTGACAAAATCTATGCTGAAAGAAATGCTGTTGATTTCAATGGAAACTGTTAGCCCTACACTATCAGGAACATCCCGGAAGAAAAGGAACAAATAGGCAATTAGAAGATATTACAATAAGACTCCGGGAATAGCCAATACTCTACTTGATTTTTCTCATGTTCCTGTCTGGCAGCTGTCATAATTCTGTTCAGTCAACAAGGCTACCTTGATTGGATGAACCAGGTTTGTAAATTAGGTTTCTGGTCAGGCATGATTGCCTTCACTGCGACAGTGGGTTATTGTGTCATTCAAATTATGCAGGTAAAGGATTTGATTGGTTTTCCCGCCGATGAAATAGCTATATACAGCATTTCGCTTTGCATTGCCATACCCTTTCTGCTGGAGATGTTAAGCTTGCATTACTCGGTTACTGCCCGGCATCGTATTTGGACACATGCCGCTTTATTGTTTGCAACCCTCTATTGTTTCTTTGTAGTAACCAATTATGTTGTGCAACTGGCAACTGTCATACCCGCAAAACTCGATGATGAATACGAATCTGTGAGGATACTGGATCAGACTCCACATTCCCTGTTTTGGGACTTCGATGCACTGGGTTATATTTTTATGGGGTTTTCGATGTTGATGGCTTCGTTTGCTCTTGAGAGTAATGGCTTTCAACGTTGGGTGAAAATCAGCCTGCTGGCAAATGCGCTGGTAACCCCGGTGATATCGTATGTATATTTCTTCCCAGTATATTCTGAGCAACTTCTCAGGCTGGGTTACATCTGGGGGTTAACTGCCCCGCTGGCCATGCTGATGGTCGCGCTCTATTTCCGCGTTCAATCCAGAATCAAACTCATTTCTTAACTGCACGGGTTAAAAGACGCTTTCCATCCTTCCTAAAGCTCATTCTGTACAGTTTTGGACATTTATACCCCTGTCGCTTCCTAATTTTGGGTCATTATGTCAAAAAATCTTCTGCAGACAACAATCAACTATCGTCCGGCACGCATTTCTGACTATACTGCTATCGCCGCTTTGCATACAGAGAACTGGCGAAATACTTATCGGGGTATTCTCGGTGATCACTATCTTGATCACCTCGTGGTGGCCGACCGACTGGAGACATGGCAGCAGCGACTTACCAACCCCGGGAACGGCCAACATGTTTGGTTAGCCGAGGAGGAGGGAAGGCTGGTTGGGTTTTGCTGCCTGATCCTCGATGAAGACCCCGACTTTGGAACACTGATAGACAATTTGCATGTCTCGGAAATATATAGGGGAAAAGGAATCGGAGGTAAATTGTTGAGAGAAGCTGCCCGAATAGTGAGCGAATTTGCCCGGATGAAAAAAATGTATCTGTGGGTGTACGAATCCAATCTGAATGCGCGTGAGGCCTATAAAAAAATGGGTGCTGGAAATATTGAAACCATTGCAAAACCAAATGAAGAGGGCGTTCCGAAAATGATATGTCGATACGCCTGGGAAGAACTGGGCCCCTTGCTGTAAATCTCCAAATGGTTACATTGCCGGAAATTATCAATTATGAAAATCACCACTTTCATCTGGATATTCGTTGCCGGATTTCTATTGGATTTCGTCGGAACATTTATGAAAATAACCCATCAGGCATTGGCTGATGAAACCCTGCTGGCCGCCACCATCTTGAAAATAGTTGGCGGATCCCTTACAGTATGGCTATTTTTACGTAATCCCAAAGTCAGGGAGTTCCTGGATCATGATGCTCATAAGGATTCATTCAAGTAGACAGGGCCATTGCCAGAATAAATCCGAAATTTAGCCTAATCTTAGCCTACAAACCTGCCAACATGATGAACCTGTTCAGCTCTTCCCGCTTCAGCTCCAATCCATCTTTCTCTTTCCGTTTACCTTTCTGTTTCCCTTTCCCTTTCCGCTCTCGCTCCCGCTCCCGCTCCGAAAGCCGCTCCCGCTCCCGCTCCCGCTCCGAAAGCCGCTCCCGCTCCCGCTCCGAAAGCCGCTCTATCCTCGTCCTTCTCTCCCTTCTTTCCCTATCCCTGTCCCTTTCCGCGCAGAAGCCCCGGGCGCGTGACATTGGCATTCCCTTTTTCGGGCAACCGGGAAAATTCAATGCTATTACTGATGTACCGGGTGTACTGGTTGGATACAGTACCATCATCGAAGGACAGGGAAAGAATATCAGAGGAAAGGGGCCCGTGAGAACAGGGGTAACAGCTATTTTGCCCAGGGGAAGAAACAACAATCCGGTTTTCGCAAACTGGTATACATTGAATGGCAATGGGGAGATGACAGGAACCACCTGGATCACAGAATCCGGGTTCCTGGAAACACCGATCATGATTACCAACACCAACAGCGTGGGTGTTGTAAGGGATGCGGTGTTGAAATGGTTTGTAAAAACCGGATGGTACAAGGAAGATTTTTGGTATACGTACCCGGTGGTGGCTGAAACTTACGATGGGTTTCTCAACGATATTTATGGATTCCATGTGAAGGAGGCTCATGCATATGAGGCGCTGGATAATGCCCGTTCAGGGGTTTTACAGGAAGGGAATGTAGGAGGCGGTACCGGGATGATGTGCCTGGGTTTCAAAGGCGGTTCAGGAACCGCATCACGCGTGATCAGGATCAAAGACTCAACTTATACAGTCGGCGTGTTCGTGCAGGCCAATTTTGGCGCCAAACGTAACCTGACCATTGCCGGGGTGCCGGTGGGTAGAGAACTGGCGGACACCCTTAACTACGAATTCAAGGCAGCGCCATCATACAGGCAGGAAGGAGACGGATCCATCATTGTGATTGTAGCTACTGATGCTCCACTATTGCCCCACCAGCTAAAGCGATTGGCAGCGAGAGTGCCCCTGGGAGTAGGAATAGTTGGTGGCCGGGGCGAAAACGGGTCGGGAGATATCTTCCTGGCATTCTCTACCGCAAACCCGGCGGCATTTAAAAGAGAAGGCTTTACCAGTGTTGAGCTATTGCCCAACGACCTGATCAACCCTGTCTTCGATGCTACCGTACAGGCAACCGAAGAAGCGATCATCAACGCCATGGTGGGTGCGGAAACAATGGAGGGCATAAACGGGAATAAAGCCTATGCACTCCCTCACAAACGGACCCTGGAAATTTTAAGAAAATACGGCAGGGTAAAATAGCAGTCTACAACCTGGAATAATTATCATTAATTGAAACATCTGATAAAGTGATTCCTCCCAAAAAGAACATACTGGTGATCATTGGAAGCGCCAGCAGAAATTCTTCCAATGAAAAACTGGCAGATCGATTCCGCGATCAAACGCTGGATATATTCGATTTCAAGATATACAACGATCTGAGTGTGCTTCCTCATTTCGATACCGATCAAACGATCAATAACCCTCCTGCAATTATTGAACAGTTTCGAAAGGACATCCAGGATTCGGATGCTGTATTGATCAGCACGCCTGAATATATTTTCAGTATTCCCAGCGGATTAAAGAACGCGATCGAGTGGTGTGTGGCCACCACCGTTTTTACCGACAAACCCCTCGGTATTATCACTGCTTCCGCCGACGGCAAAAAAGGACATGAGGAATTACAGTTGATCATGAAAACAGTAATGGCAAACTTTAGTGAGGATACCACCTTGTTAATTAATGGGGTGAAGGGGAAAGTTAGCCCAGAGGGAGCCATCATTCATCCGGCCACTCGCGAGGCTTTCGATCTGTTCGTAAAGAAGTTTGTAAATGCAGTTGTAAAAATAGCGGGTAATTAATGCCAAAAGTCTGAGAGGCAGGGGCTTTTGAAGGTGAAACATTCATGATATTTCCGGGAAAATTGTTACATGCATATAGCTGATAACAAAATTTTAGGATCGATATTTCGGTTATCCGTTCGGGAATGGCTAACTTATTGGTCTAAATTTTTGCTTATGAAACTTCTTCTACTCCTCGGAATCTCCCTCCTTTCACTCAATCCGCGAAGCAAACACCAAAGTAGTCAGAGCCCTGCCACTCAAAAATATTATTTCTTCTGTTATTCTCGATCTATGCAACCCGCTTCGGTAGACGGTCAGCAGTATGTTTTATATACAGATTTTTACGAAATCACTACCGATTCGATCACCCTCAATAAACTCGCGCATGCCTGGGGTGATTTCGTGAACGAAAGGTGTATGAATAAACTCGGATGTACATCCGATCTGAACACTTATAAGGACGAAAAAATGGCTCGCCAGGTTTACGACCAACTCGTGCAAAAGTATTCCAATAAAGAAAAGTTTGTCACTACCCGGCTTTCTTTCCCTTATGAAGAGACACTGAAAAAATAGTTGTCTGTTTCAGCAAAAAGAACCGGTCAAAAGTCGTTAATCTGTAATTTGTATTTTCACGGAATAACTGATATGTTGCAGGTATGAAAAAGCATCTATTATCTGCCTGCTTTCTTTTTTTCCTGGCCATTAGTGCATTCAGCCAGTCTGACAGCACAGAAACGGTTTTTACCAGCACAGAATTTAAATGGAAGATCGTGATTCCGAAAGGGTATCGTCCGATGGGCGAGGAAGAATGGGGAAAAATGCAAAAAAGAGGGCTCGATGCGCTGGAGAAGGCGAATGACGTTCAAATCGACAACCAGACAGTAACCTTATTTGTATATCGGAAAGACCAGGTAGATTACCTGGAAGCCAACTGGCAGCCGATGGACGACGATATGATAGAGGACTATGATGAAACGCGGACGGTAATAGGCGATGCAATCTTCAAGGCCATGCAACAGCAGATCCCCGTGGCAAAAATTGACAGTTCATATTCCAAAGAGAAAATTGACGGATTGGACTTTTATGTTTTTACCCTGAAAGTGCCATTGCCCGGTGATCGTATGATGCGAATGATCCTGTACAGCAGGCTGTTTGGAAACAAGGAATTCTCCTTCAATTGTATAGCTGTCAGGGACGAACGGCTGAAGGAAATACTCGACGCTTTTAGAAATTCTTCTTTTCATCAATAAAAAGCTGAGTTGAATAAACGACCACATATACCGATAGAACTATCGGGTTTTGACAGAATCATGGAAGCGATTGGAGTCGCATTCCTGGTCGTTATTTGGGTCTGGGTCATCTATTTTTATCCGGAACTGCCAGATAAGATCCCCACTCATTTCAATGCGAGTGGAGAAGCAGATGATTTTGGCACGAAGATCAATCTTTTTATCCTTCCGGTTCTTGCTACCGTCTTGTATTTTGTTCTGTTGCTGATATCGCGCAAACCGCGATTGTATAATTACCCGGTTTCAGTAGAACCCGGGAATTTGAAATTGCTCTATCAGTTGGGTAGCCGAACTGTTAGGTGGATAGCTCTTTTTATAGTGATCATTTTCGGAATAATCATATATTCTACTATTCAAACAGCCCGGGGACAAATGGAGGGCATTGGCAAATGGTTTCTTCCTTTCGCGATCATAGGCGCCACAGCCCCCACTATTGTAATGATGGTGAAGCTCTCGAGAATGAAGTCTGTAAACAAATCAAATAGCTAAACTTGTCCTCTTTATATGAGAAAGCTAATGCTGATCATGTGCCTGTTGATACAGGTCGCCGCACAATCGCAACAGAACCTGGCTGAAAAAGCAGCACCCGTTGTTGCTGAAGGAAAACGTCTTTATCGATCGGAAATGGCTTCCTGGTACGGTACTGATTTATTCATGGAGCAATACCAGGATAAAGAAAAAATAGGGGGATATTTTTCCTATGGTTACGGCGATTCTGCCAGATGCATTTTTGTTTCAAAGGGCGCAGACCAGATCGTGATCGGAGAGATCAGTTTTGACAGTACATATGATATCCGGAAAGCAAAAGTGAATATGGTGCCACGCAAACTGTCTCAAGAGGAAGCCGTATTGTTCAATATCAGGCAAAAAGCGCTGGCAGACATTAACGCGGATAAGTCTTTTTACAAGACTTTTAAAAACACAAGCCTGAACCTGGTGCCGCTGATCTCAGAGGGAGTGAAAAAAGTATATGTGCTAACGGGACCGGCCGTAAACGGGGTAGTGATATTTGGAAATGATTACCTGCTTACATTTGATGATAATGGCGAAATAAAAGAAAGAAAATCACTGCATCAAAACATCATTCCTGTTTATACAGATCAAAATCAGCGTGATTCAGGACAGGTAATCGGTACCACGCATAACCACCAGCCCGAAACGGGCGATTTTATGACTGCTACGGATATTTGTACGTTGATGCTTTATGGCAAGTTCACCAAATGGCAGCAACATATGGTTGTTTCCGAAAAGTATATAAACGTTTGGCATATCCCGGAAAATCGACTGGTTGTATTTCCCCGAAAAGCTGACGATTCAAAACAGTAGATGCCGATAAATATCTATTATAGATTGTATAAAGCCTTTTTCATATGCCTGCTGATTGTTGCCACTCACCTGGGGTGTTATTCCCAGTTTGCCGTAGTAAAGTCCCAACAAGGCTATACGATTTGCAAAAGCGAAAAGGGAATACGGACAAAGAACCAGGATACCTTGTTTAACGGGTCCCTTCTCTATATAGTAGCAACCCAAGAGAAATGGGTGAAAATAATCTATCATAAACATGGAAAGGATTCAGAAGGCTGGATGCCGGAAGGCCAATTGAAGCAAATAGACAAATTTCAGGCGTTGACAACGGTGCCGAACACAGGAACTGACAATGTGATCTTAAAGTCTCCAAGAATTGCTGTCAGGATTACCACCAGGGTGTTTAATCGCTCAGCGCATGTTTTGAAGTACAATCAGGAGGCGCCGGGTATTGTAGAATTTATTGATGGTAAAATATATTACGGACGAGATGGGGAAATACCGGGCTATGAATATGCTTCCATTGTTGTAAGATCAGGGTCCGTGTCCCGCGTACTTCCGGCAAAAGCACTCATTCAGCTCTATGAACCCAATCTTTCTTCTGTAGAAGCTTTTTACAGCGAGACCGACGATACGCTTTATATTACCGCCTCTAACGGAGATGGTGCTGGCTATTATGAAGTGGTTTGGAGAATTGTCGGGGGACGTTATGCTGATCGTTTTGTTGCATCGGGTTTTTAAAATCACGGTGATTGGGTAAATTGGAATTGATCAGTTCCGTGTTTGTAACTTTCGGAATACTGATTCGTAAAACAGGAAAACCAGAGCAGACTATGATCAGAACAATCCTCACGCTTGTAGCCGTATTATTTGTTTTTTCAATGTTTGGCCAATCCAACACCTGTAATTGTGCCGAGAACCTTGCCAGGACCATTCAGAAAACCGAAGAAAATTATGCGGGTTATCCTGCTAAAGTAAATGCACTGACACAGCAGACATACCGGCAACTGGTCCGCAGCCTGCAGGTAAAAGCCGCTGCCGAAACCAACACCAAAGCCTGTTATTATCTTCTTCGTCAATACGTACGTTTTTTCAAGGATAAACATTTCATCATCACTTATAACAATCCCCGTGATTTTGACAGTACTGTACGAGCCCTGTCTTCTGCAGCGCTGCCTGTAAAGTCAACCGGCAGCTTCGAAGGAGTTTGGACCAACCCCGAGAAGACTACCCGAATCCAGATCAGGAAAACAAAGGACGGTGGATACGAGGCGATCAAACTCGAAGGGAGTACCGATGCTTTCCCGAAGGGGTTTGTATATTTTACCTTGCACTCTAAAGGATCACGCTGGTATGTGAAAGAATACAATGCGTTCATCAGTACAGACGTGCCGGTGAAACTGAAGGGAAATCTCCTGTTCCTCTGGAATCATGCTGCCTGGGGGCGGGTTTCCCCGGCAAAGATGTCCGATACGGAAGAAGCGGAATTGGCCACCTGGCTGAACAACAACAACGGACTGGCATTCCGGAAACTTGAAAAAGACATAGCCTATCTGAGGATTCCCACTTTCTTCAACAATGATGCGAACATTCAAAACCTGGTCGCATCAGCCGATTCCACGATACGGAATACAAAATACCTGATCGTCGATTTGACCGGAAACGGGGGAGGGAACAGTGGCTGGATTTCTTTCCTTCCTTATTTCATGACCAATCCAATGGTTCAGGCGCCATCCTTTGTGCGGGTTACAAAAGACAATATCCCCCTGAAACTGGCAGATATCGAACCCTTCGTTTCTAACCCCATTCCGGATGAATACAAGAAGTATTTTCCGGATAGTACTTTGGCTGTTTATAAAAAAGCTTATCAGGAATTGCCGGTAACCAGGCAATCGTTTTATCCGGTTCCCGGTGTTAATTTTCCCCTTGATTCTTTGATGAGAAAGCCTGAAAAAATTGCCCTGGTTGTTGACGATCTCTGTGGTAGCTCCTCGGAATATTTCATTTTCCTTTCCCGCCAGAGTAAAAAAACAATCACTTATGGTGTCAATACAGTAGGTATGATGGATTATGAAGGAATGAGTACGCCAACCCCACTTCCATATGATGGATTTTTGCTGGTCATCCCGATCGTCAAATCAAGCTGGACAGACAAAAATCCCATTGACCAGACTGGATTCAAACCGGATGTTATTCTGAAACAACCGCAAACAGAATGGTTGAAGATCATCAGCAAAGATTTACCGCAGCGGGCACCTGTCAGGAATAAATAACCGGCAGGAAGCCCTGCCCGTCACAATTAATGGTAGATTCAGGTGCTAACCCGACAGTAATATGTTTCGCTTTTTCTTCTTTATAGGTCTTGTTTTACTGGTTGTTTCTTGCAGGTCTCCTGTCAAGGAGAAGGGAAGAAGGCTTTCAGAAGCAAGAATAGTGATTCAACCTTTTACAGGCTTTCCTGCAAAACTTCTCGATAGCCTGTTGCCGAAACTGAGACTGGTAATCGGAGATATTCAGGTAGCCGGAGCGATTGATTTGCCAAAAAACGCCTATTATCCTCCAAGGAATCGGTACAAAGCCGATTCCTTGCTGAAGTTTCTGCTGGAACGTAATGGAAAGGATATCTGGTTGGGGCTGACTCATGTTGACATCAGCACCCGCAATGGAAATATTCCCGATTGGGGGGTGATGGGGCTGAGCCTTTGTCCTGGGAAAGCTTCGGTTGTATCTCTCTACCGAATTAAAAAATCTAACCGGCTGGATGATCTCTTCAAAGTGGTAGTTCATGAACTGGGTCACGCCGAGGGGTTACCGCACTGCAAGGATGAATCCTGCTATATGAGGGATGCCGAGGGCGGTTACCCCTTACAGATGGAAAAATCTTTTTGCCAAAGCTGCAGAGAATACCTGGTCGAACGAGGCTGGAATCTTCCGATCACTGATCTGAGCCCCCGGCGTCAGGAATAGTGGCCGGCATATTTGCAGGTCTGGAAAAAATGAACTAACGTAGTGGTATAATTGATGATAGGCTTGATGTGTAATTAAAACAGTTTTGTCATCAATGAAAAAGCCGGATATTCCGCCAGCCTAAACTTTCCCAATATGAACAACCTGATAAGACCATTCTGTATTTTGATGCTCCTGGTATTTGCCCTGCCTGCCATCGCCCAGCAAGAAGAACTGCTAACCAGTGTACCAACTACCAAAGAAGAGTTCGCCAAATCAGAACCTGCGGTGATCAATACGGTGAACTGGTTAGAAAATTCGCCGTTGGATCGGGACCCGGAGAAGAGAAAACTGTTAACGATGAATCTGACAGCCTGGATTATTAACTCTCCAACGGTAACCATTAACCTGAGCTCGAAGACAACCCCGTTTTTCAAAAAGAACAACTCCCTGATGATCTATTTTATGGGCGGCTGGGCTCGCTATTGCCTGCAGAATAATTACTCCAGAGACGATGTGAAATGTACACTGGCCGGTATAAAATGTGCAATGAAGGTTTATCAGGCGGGAATTGATATGAAAAAGGATAAAAGCATGGAAAAGCTGATCGAACTGGAAGCAAAAGGAGAACTGGAAAACTGGATCCGTGAACAGTTGAAATGAATTTTTTTGCTGAAATTGCCCGCTGACGGTTATGGAAAGAGAAAAAACTATTCGTCGGCAATTGACTTTATTTGCGGATGCCCGGGAGGCAGAAGGCATCGAAGCATTTAGAAGAGAATTTAATCCCATTCAGCAAGCCCTGATTGCTGCTCATGTTACACTTTGTCGGGAGGAGGAGCTGGTTGACTGGCCTTTCGTAATGAACCAACTTTCGAACCAGCCGCTTCGGGTATTCAATTTATATTTTCAGTCTCCGGAAAGATTTGACAATGGAAGGGGTTTGTTCTTACCAGCCCGGGAGCCCCTTCAGGGGTTTCACCAGCTGAGAAGATCGATACTTCCTTTTTGGGCTGTTCCAATTCATCAACCGCACCCGCACCTCACCCTTATTCATCCCCGAAATGCGGTTTGTACCGATGAAATCTTCGAGGCCGCCAGTAAAATACGCTTCCCTGATAAACTGACCTTCTCTTCAATAACCTTAATTGAACAGGAAAATGCGGGGGTCTGGAAAAGACTGACCGAGTTCAATTTGTTAACGGAATGAATTGTTTTGGTGGTTGACCCGTCTTTCGCTGAAAGAATGGTAGACTGTCGTCAAATACCCCCAAATTGTCGTTTTCATACCTTTTGAGGATGAAAAGAGAATGATAGTTTTATTTCTCAAATCATTATTATGAAAAAGCTGACTTTTACGATTGTTATCAATGCACCCCGATCGAAAGTGTGGGATTGCTTGTGGCAGGATGCGAATTACCGGAACTGGACATCCGTATTCATGGAAGGATCCCATGCGGAAAGCGATTGGAAGGAAGGCAGCGATATAAAATTCCTTTCGCCCGGAGGTGATGGTATGTTTGGTATCATTAAGAAAATGGTTGAGGGCGAGGAAATGAGTTTTGAGCACCAGGGTGAAATAAAGGGTGGCCAAAAAATCACCCAGGTTTGGGGTGGGGCACAGGAGCGATATTTCTTGAAGGATAACGACGGAGGTACTGAATTAACGGTACTTTTAGACACCCATGAAAATTGGGAGAAGTATTTCAGTGAAACCTTTCCCAAAGCACTGGAAAAGGTCAGGGAGCTGGCCGAATCGTAAGCAATTTCCGGAAAATGAATGCGAGCAGGTCTGGTCGCGATTATAGTTTCAGGATTATTGGTAAATTGCCAAAACGCCATTTGCACCATCCGCGTAATCAGCCTGTCAAATGTTTCGCCACCAGGGTAAAACCAGAACACTTTCGCATAATATACGGATTGCCTCCCTGCTTTCCTTTGTGGCGGGTATTGTCAATGTGGCGGGCTTTCTGTCGGTTCAAAGATTGACTACGAATGTGACCGGCCATTTTGCTTTTCTGGTTGACGAAGTTTTTAAGTTGAATTTCATTGGGGCGATTGTCTTTTTCCTGTACATTCTTTCCTTTTTCCTGGGCTCCTTCTTTTCCAATTTTATCGTTGAAGTGGTATCCCGCAGAAACGAACGATTTATTTATGTGGTGCCGGCCATTCTTGAATTGCTTATCCTCGCCATTGTTCCGTTTTTTGGTAATTATTTCATACAGTTTGATCCGAATATCCTGGCCTGTGCATTGTTGTTTGCCATGGGATTGCAAAATTCACTCGTTACCAGTATTTCCAATTCTGTTGTTCGGACAACCCATCTCACCGGGCTTTTCACCGATCTGGGAATCGAATTGTCTCAACTGTTTTTTTATAGAACACCGGAACAAAAGCATCGGCTTCATTCCTCTATTCGGTTGCGGTTGACCATCATCAGTTTCTTTTTTATAGGAGGTGTGGCAGGAGGGGTGTTCTATGGGCGACTGCATCTTTGGGTTCTGTATATTGCTGCAGGTGCCCTGGCATTTGGACTGATATACGATAGCGTGAAGTTTAGGCTCATCCAGCTTCGGCGTAAGCTGGGTAGGGAAAATGTTTCCTGATCTCTAAAAAATAAGTGTATGGCAAAATCTAAACTGGTCGAAATCAAAACCAAACCAACCGAAGTCTCTGTAAAGGAGTACATCGCACAAATCGCCGACGAAACAAAACGAAAGGACAGCGAAATACTTCTGAAATTGATCAGTAAAGTTTCAAAACTCAAACCGGCCGTTTGGGGCAGTTCGATTATAGGGTTTGGCAATGTCATATTCAAAAGCCCGGGAACCGGTCGGGAAGTAGCCTGGTTCGTGATTGGTTTCGCCCCCCGAAAATCCAACCTTACCATTTATATGCCGGGAACTATTGCCAGTCAGAAAGAGGCCTTAAAAAAACTTGGAAAGCATAAGATTGGGGGCGGCTGCCTTTATATCAATAAACTGAGTGATATTGATCTGAAAGTATTGGAAGGCATGATTCGGGAAACAGTCAACAAACAACCCGGGAACTAATGAATAATCCTCCGCCACTCCGAAATGATTCTCCCCTGTATACGCCTCTGGCGAAAAAGATCACCTACCTCAGCATCGGACTATTCGTACTTTCCCTCCCCTTCAAATGCTACTGCACTACGGAGAGCTGTGCGAGTTCATTTATGGCACTGGCCCTGGGTGGCATCGGAATGCTGAACGGAGGTGCAGCCATTGCCTGGCTGGCAAACCCGCTGTTGATTGCTTCCTGGATGACCACCAAAAAGGTGAATAACGCATCCCTGTTCATTAGCATCGGTGCCATGTTGATGGCGCTGTCTTTTTTATTGTTTGATGAGATTCTGAATGATGAAGGCGGCGGTAAACGAACCATCATTTCATATCAGCCCGGATACTGGCTATGGTTGCTAAGTACAATAGTGATGGTCGTTCTCAATGTACTACTCATCTATCGTAGAAATATTGAATGGGGAAAGCAGGGTATACGGAAAAGGTATCACTAGTACAGGTAAACATTTGATATGGCAAAGCTTCATATTAAACCAGATTGCGGCAATGCCCCTCGTAAAACATGGCTCATCCATTTCTGGGATAATATTCTCAGTGGCAAAAAGGAAATGATAGAAGCCTCAGTCGACCAATCGGTACAATTCATTTCCGTTGGAAAGCAAACAGTCATTGGGATGGAACATACCCTACAGGCCATTGTGTCATCGCCTGCCTGGAAAGCAAAAGGGATCTGGATAGAATCAATAATCACGCACGGTGCTGAGGCTGCCGTTAGTGGTAAGCTGTCTTCCCGTGACGGAAGGTTTTTTCAATTTTGTGAGATCTATCAATTCAAAAGCGCCGGTTCTTTAATGCTGAAATGTATTACCTCTTTCATGATTCGGGACGAAGCCGCCGGATAGAATTTAGTAAATTCGTTAAAACCACGCTTTATGATCAAGGGAGCAACGAGCCTGGCCTCTCTGAAACTGGAAGGGATGGCACCGCTGTTACAGGTATTTGATATGCCTGTTTCCCTCCGGTTTTATCGGGATCAGTTAGGATTTGAAGTGAAGATGTCATCGGGCGAAGGAGATGAATGCGACTGGGTGTTGCTCTCCAGGGATGGTATTGAAATAATGCTCAATACCGCCTATGAAAAACAGCACAGACCGGATGAACCGATGCCGGATCGGGTAACAGCGCATAGAGATATAACGATCTATTTCGGTTGCCCGGATATTACTGCGGCATACCAATATTTGCTTGAAAAAGGTTTGCCGGTACAGCCACCTGTAATTACCGGGTATGGATGGCAGGCTCTCCACATCACAGATCCGGATGGCTACCAGCTTTGTTTCCACTATCCGCAGTAATTTGATTGATAATTGGTAAATCTGTGTTGTGCCGGAAAAGTCACGGAGCCCCTGATGCTACCCTGAATCAATCTTCTTTTTGTCACTTTTTGAGAAATGAGCCCCGGTTAGGGAGTGGGAATGGGAGCGAGAGCGACTAATTCAATTAGTTTTTCGGTGGTGAACAGCGATAGAATAAAGCCAGGCTGTTGTTGAAATTCAGTTTGCTGTTTACAGTTAGCGGGTTGCAGTTAATTGGCAAATTGGCCCATTGGCTCATTGACCAATTGCGCTCTCGGAGTTTTCCCCGGACAACAGTGATTGGCTCATTGGCTAATTGACAAATTGCGCCCTCAGCGTTTTCCCCGGACAACCATGACTAGTAAATATCGATTGTATGCATATTCCCAGCTTTGCACCTGAATTGTACATTCCGAATGGCATTCGCCAGGTTCACTTCTACGAGCAGGCGTTCGATGCGGTAGAATTAAGACGGTTTAATAACGACGATGGAACCATTCATGTACTGGAATATGCCATTGGCGATAATCTTTTTCACTTACATGAAGTAACCGCCAGCACGGAATTCTTTGCACCCTCTGCCCATTTGGGTACAACCGTATTGATTGGCTTGTTTGTGCAGGATGTTAACCTGGTCGTTGCCAGGGCGATTGCTGCCGGAGCCACCCTGTTATCACCCGCGCAGGACTACGACTATGGTTACAGGCAGGCGCAATTAAAAGATCCCTTCGGCCATTGCTGGATGATTCAGAGCAGGATCTGATAAAACCGGCGCGCTGGCAAAATTTTAACAAATTCGGGCAACGGGTTGGGGCATATTTATTGTCAGGTATTGCAAAAGCATTATGATGAAATACCTGGTATTGGCACTGGCAATTATGACATCGGCAATGGCTTGCAGAAAGGATTCGGACAATAGATCGGGATATCCCAACGCAACTTACAAGGGAACGTTTAAAAGGTATAACCTGGCTGGCTCTCAAACAGCTAATGTGACGCTTGTGCTCGAATATCCGAATTATTCAGGTACCAGCGATATTCCCAAGTATCCGGCAATCGGCCAGGGAACTTATTATTCAGATAATGAAGCAAAACTTCGGTTTACCAACAAGTCATTGTTTACGGCAGACTTTGACTGGACATTGATCCTGGACGGAGACTACATTGAAGTGAAAAGGGAAGGGGATAGCCTGGAGTTTGCCAAAAGCTATCCCAACGGATGGGTTGACGTGTATAAGTTAAAGAAACAATAGGACAGAGGCTGGATGGTACCGGGCGGCAGTGATGCCGCCCGGTTGTGTTTTTATACGATAGAAAGGCTGTGAACTTTCATTTATCTTCGATCCATGACAGGTCGTTTTATCTGGATAGTCCTGCTGATGGGAATTTATCAATGCTCCTTTTCCCAGGTCGATAGTGTACAAAAATTTTCCATTAACGGCCACGCGCAGGGAACTACCTTTCACATCACTTATTTTTCTTTGAAAAATCCGGTTGCACCGGAACAGATTGACAGCATCTTTCGCTCACTCGACAGCTCGCTCTCTTTATATAAGTCATGGTCACTGGTAAACCGGTTCAATCAATCTGCTCATGGCATCAGTTTGGATGAACATTTACGGGCAGTGGTCCTGAAAGGAATGGAGGCCTTTCGCGAAACAAAGGGTGTTTTTGATATTACTATTTATCCAATTACCGATATCTGGGGTTTTGGTCTGTCAAAAGTAAAATCCATTCCGTCTTCTTCCCTAATCAATGCAAAGATGAACTGTGTGGGTACTCATTATCTTCAATGGGAAAGAGACCGTTTAATCAAAACGAAATCATGTGTGGCGATAGACCCTAACGGCATCGCACAGGGGTATAGCTGCGATGTGGTGGCTGCTTTCCTGGAAATGCAGGGCGTTCAAAATTACCTGGTGGAGATTGGTGGAGAAATGCGTGTTAAAGGAAGGCGACCAGACGGCAACCCGATGAGAATTGCCATTGAAACACCCGGTGAAGATCCCTGGGATATTTCGCTGAACCAGAAAATCATTGCGCCAGGTGATGGAGCCATTACCAGCAGTGGCAATTACAGGAAATTCAGGGAGAGTGGAGGAAAGAAACTCTCCCATATACTGGATGCCAGAACCGGTCGCCCCGCTGTAAATGAACTGGTGAGTGTTACTGTATTTGCCAGGGATGCCCTCACCGCCGATGCCTACGACAATGCGCTTATGGCAATGGGATTAAAAAAAGCCCTGGCATTTTGTGAATCACATCCTGCCATCGCTGCTTACTTCATATACAAAAAAAAGGATGGAAGCATTGCCGGCATAGCCAGTCAACGATTTCCACCCTTCGTTGAAGAATAAATGATAACAGAGGAAGTGCTTTCTCAGGATTGCACCGTTACAGAGTTAGATGAATCGGTCTGTTTGTCCACGGTAATCACCGGTATATGCGAACCGTATGAAATCAATCTCCTTGTAACCCGGCTCCACCAGCCAGGCATATGAAACTCGTGAAGCGGATTGGCCATTATCAGATCTGCATTAATGCGTTTGGAAAACTCAAGTGTACTTTTTGCCAGGTTTTTTCCTTCCAGCCAGAAGCACTGAACCGGAATGGTTGAAATACTTTGCAAAACATCCAGCGTTTCATCAAGAATATGAGCAGCGAGTCCTTCGTGTTCTCTTAATCCGACCAGGTATACAGTGGATTTGAAGGATCTTGCCAGCATAGTCGCCATTTTCAGTCGACGTAATGGAATTTCCCCGGTAACCGGTAATACAATCTTTTTAAAATGACTAACCAGTCCACTTGCCCTGATCGCCAGTACCGGCACAGCCGTCTTTCGGGCCAGCCTTGAAATGGAAACGGAAGATAGTATTCTATGTAAAAGGGAGAAACGCGAAAGACCCATCACCACCAGGTCCATTTCGAAGCGGTCAATGTAATCGACCAGTTCTTCCGAGGGGTTTCCCTTGAGCAAACTGATCTCCATTTTACCCGATCCGCACAAATGATGCCGATACTCATCGCGTAACTTTTCAAGTTGTTTGCGTGCATTGCTCAGGTGCACCGTATCCTCATAAAGAAAATAATTAATGAGGGATTTCAATGATCTTAAAGGTGAGCTCACTACATGGACCAGGTGAATGTTACATTGAAAGGTATTGGCCAGTTCAACCGCTTTGGCGATTGCCCATTTGTCTCGTGAACTGAAGTTCACCGGTACCAGGATGTTATAAAGTGTGTTGGGCATAAACAAGTGTTTTTACAGTATGATGGAATAGAGACCGGTCAGGCCAGCGCCAGGATTTCCTGGAAACTGGGCGATTCGATCTTTCTGGTAGCAATGTTTTTCAATAATTCATCTTTTGAACAAAAGCTGACGCCTTTTCCCGCATGTCCGACCATGCATCGGTCATCCTGGCTGTCACCTACAACAATGGTGTTGCTCAGTCGCAC
The DNA here is from genome assembly GCA_044226045.1 of Chitinophagaceae bacterium. Classification (GTDB taxonomy): domain Bacteria; phylum Bacteroidota; class Bacteroidia; order Chitinophagales; family Chitinophagaceae; genus Endoryza. The sequence goes on along the minus strand of JBGAHR010000031.1, from coordinate 22,756 downwards.
GTTGTATTTTTCGCAGGCAAACTGAAAGGCATTGGTTTTGCAATAGGAATGACCGCAGATACTGTCGGGTGGAGCAAAGAAGCAGGAAGGCATATTCACTTCACCGGTGGCCTTTCCTTCAACAAAGTCCAGCTGATTGGCGATGGAAAAGTCCGCGCCGATGTGCTGGCGCAGGTAATTCGTAACAAGCGTGTAGCTGTAACTGATGATACCTACGAGGTAACCTTTTTGCTTGAGCGATTGTATTACGTCGCGTGCGTCGGAAATAATCTCCAGGCTGCGGGCAACCTGAAGCAGTTCATCGATTGTTTTGCCTTTCAGCAAGAGGGCGATTCTTTTGCTGAGAATGATAGGATCTTTTTCGGCATAGCGCAGATCTTCCAATTGAGCGGTAAATCCAAACTGCTGCGCGCAGCGATCTATGAATCGGCCCTTCCATAAAGTATCATCCATATCAAAGATGATCAGCTTGTGAAATCCGGACAATTGTTCCCGCAGGGTTCTGTTCATCTCGCGGTTGATCGCTTCCAGCGAATTGATTTCATCTTCGGTTACTTCGTGCGGATTGGATATTCTCGCCTTGGCAATAATGGCCCGGGATACTTCACTGCTCATTTTTCCCAGTGCCTCCCAGGGTTTACTCTTGTTTTCGATATAACCAATGTTTACTTCCTTGATTCGGGCCTGCATCAGGTACATGTCCAGCAATATGCCAATATCAACTCCGTAATCATTGAAGAATTTGATTTGGCCGAAGAGGTTCTTTCTGCCGGCGATCATGCCGCTGAGAGGTTGAATAAAATGGGCAACGCCCGGGAAAAATATTTTCAGTAATGGTTTGGCCACCAGTTCGGTTACCCGGCCGGCATTTCGGGCGAAGGCTCCTTTTACAAAATCTGCCTCTTCCAGTAGTAACGGCTCCACGAGATGTGTAATGGTTTCCGGAGGATAAGGATCGATATCTGCATCGAGGAAGACGATGATATCATTGCTGGCTTCATCTATACCGTCTTTCATCGAAATGCCTTTTCCCCGCTGTTGACTGATCACGACTTTTGCACCGGCAGCCTCTGCCAGTGATGCGGTATGGTCTTCGGATTTATCATCTACTACTACGACCTCTGTTACCAATGGATTTTGATAACAGAATTTTACCACAGCCTGGATGGTTTTTTCCTCGTTCAGTGCAGGTATAATTACGCTTACCATCGTCCCTCCTTTGTTTAAAAATGTAGAAATCAAGGAGAACCTAGCTCAGTTCCTTCAAGCCTACCATTCGTTTCAAAAGCTGTGCCTATCACTCGATAGCCTGTAATAGTTATTCAGGTGTGGAAAGAATTCCCCGGCACGATGGTAAGTTACCCGCCGAATATAAACTGTGGCTTAAAACAGTATTAGGATACTATTAAACCCTGGATCGTTAAGAAAGGAGGGGGATACAAAAGTCAAAAGTCAAAAGTCAAAAAATTGAATACCCTGTAAGATACAGAAAACTTTAACACTTAAGTGGCCTATCAATCGGCAAAACTGCAGTGAGAAAATCAACGTGAAACAATAAACCTGAAACGATAAACAGCAAACAGCAAACTGCAAACTGCAAACCGCAAACCGCAAACCAACGTGAAACGATAAACCTGAAACGTTAAACGCAATGCACCGTCAACCAAATAAAAAATCCTTCCCGAAGGAAGGATTTAAAAAGTCGATATATCGGGATGATTAGAAATCTCTGTTATATCCACCACGATCGCCGCGATCGCGATCACGGTTGAAGCCGCCGCCGCCACCGCCTTTGCGATAGCCGCCACCGCCGCCGCCGCCGAAGCTTCTTTTCTTGAAGCCGCCGCCGCCGCCACCCTGAGGTTTCGGTTGTGCTTCGTTCACGATGATTTTACGACCCATTACTTCCTGTTCGTAAAGGCTGCTAAGTGCATTCTGCGCTTCAGAATCTTCGGGCATTTCTACAAAGCCGAAGCCTTTGCTGCGTCCGCTAGCCTTGTCTTTTACGATTTTGGCAGAAGTTACAGAACCATACTGCTCAAACAGGGTTCTCAGATCCTCATCGGACATTTGCCAGGAGAGGTTCCCTACATAGATGTTCATTGTCAATAAAAAATTTAAATGTTCTGAAAAACCGATAATGACGATAGTTACTGACATGAACTGAGGAACCAAATAAGGGTAAGACACTTCAGAACACGAGAACTAAGTACAATATCAATCGTGAAGATAGGGGAATTATATCTTCAAAACAATAAATTCAGCCCGGAAATACAGGCCACCCCAAACCGGTGTTTAAAAGAACAAATGGCTGAGCACATTGCCGGCATCCGATGCTTTCGGCTTAAGTCCCAATAGTTTAGAGTATTGGGCGGCGGTCAGGGCGGTCTTAAGTCCATTAAACAGCTTGGTCTTTATTCCGCTGAATTTGTTAGTGTATTCGGTAGGGTTTGACTTTGCGAGGCCCAAAATCCCGGATTTTGAAGTCAGGAATTCGGTCAAAAGGGGAGTGATTTTGGGTAATTGACCATCCGACAAAGCCAGTTTGGGTTTTAATACACCCAATATGCTATTGGCGGTTCCGGATACATCAGAGATGGGCAATACATTCAATCCGGCTGCTTTCTTGGCTTTATCTAAAAGCCCCTGTCCGTAAGATTGATTAACTGCAACAGTAGCGGTTAACAACAAACAGGCGATCAAAATTTTTTTCATACGCTGTTTTTTTCTTTTACAAAGTTAGGCAGGAAATGTTTTGATGAACATGAATTATGTTGACTACGCTAAAGACTGCTTTTTACCAGCAGGGGTTGCGTTCATTGTCCAGACATTACCATGGAAGATAAGCGACTGTCTCTGCCATATATATCTTTACGCAGGTTCAATTGTCCGTTGCGGTCAGACCAGGCCGTGAAATAAACGATGTAAACCGGAACCGGTTTTTTTACGGCAACAAACTGTTCTTTGCCGGCATGCATGGCCTTGTCAATTTTATCGGCTGTCCAGGAAGGCTGATCCCTTAAAAGATACCGCGCCATTTTGTAGGGGTCAGACAGTCGGATGCAACCATGACTGAAAGCCCGGTCGGTTTCATTGAATAAACTCTTTGCAGGAGTATCATGAAAATAAATGCTGTAACTGTTTGGGAAAAGAAATTTCACCAGTCCAAGTGAGTTGTTAGGCCCTGGCTTTTGTCGAACAAGTTGACCGACCTTTTCCATGTTGTGTTTTTTTAGATATTGAGGATCTCGCTGAATACCCGGAAGAATCTCTTTTTTGTAAATACTGGTGGGCACATTCCAGTATGGGCTGAAGACTACCTGATTTAGTTTTCCGCTAAATACAGTTGTCTTATGTATTGGTGCGCCTGTTACCACATTCATATCCCATTGCAGGCTGTCTTTGTAGTACAGATAAAGTTTATATGCCGGGATATTTACCACGAAATACTCTTCGCCCGGTTCGTCCGGAAGCCACCGGCATCGCTCCATATTAACCAGAATTTTTTCTATCACTTTTGAACAGGGCTGATTCAGATCCCGGATGAGCGCGGGGCCGGCAATGCCATCTTCGGTTAGTCCATTGCGTGATTGATATTGTTTCACGGCAGCTTCCAGTGAAGGATCGAACAGGTATTTGCCGGTATCTCCAACAAAATCTCCGGTGATCCAGAGCCGATGTATGAGTTGATGAACTGCTATGCCGGAATCTTTCAATGTCAAAGATTTCCTTGGAATTTTCATGACAGGCCAGCCTCCGTCTTTTTCAATTTGACGATATTTTCCGAGGTGTTTTTTCAGCAAAGCATATTGACGGTATACCGGTTCTTTGTCTTTCAATTGCTCATTGTTTACCAGCAGGCTATCCATGAGTTGCGGCAGGTTGAGTTTCTTTCTGGGTACGTACCACTGCAGCTTTTGTATATCATTGTCGGGCAGGCCCTGCCAGGCCCGGTGTGCATAGTTGAAATATTGGGCGGTAAGCATAAGTTCCGCATCTGCGTTGGCGGGTTCGCGGAGCAGGCTGCTGTCGTTATCGTCCATCAGGGAATGAAAATCCTTTGCATATACAAATTCATGCGTCAATCCGTCTTTTTCGGTTTGAATAAATCGGTTGTATAACGCGTCTGCCTGTTCGATCATGCCATTGTTGTCGTACCAGGCATATGCGTAGTTTCTTTGGCGGTAGAATTTATAAAGATCGGCCTTAAACATTTCGAAGGCTGGATACCGGTCCAGGAAGGAGGTAAGGTGACTGCTATCGAAATGCAGGGCTTTCTGATCACTGAATCCACCGGCCAGCGTGTTGATTTCCGGCTGTCGGGCTGTGTCCGTTGCCACCGTGTCTTTTCCGGAAGTAGGTATTGGTTTAACAGACTCCCTGCAGGCAGAAAGAATGAGAAGGCCGGCAAGGATATAATGGGATAAGGCTTTGCGGTTCATATTTTCAAGTTACATAAAATAAAAAGCCCTCCGATTTGGGCGGAGGGCTTTGTGTCGAACTATTTTCAACTATTATTCAGCTACTACTTCAAATTCTACTTCTGTAGATTTACCGTTGCCGAAATCGATAGTGGCTTTGTAAGCTCCCAGTTCTTTCACTTCATCAGCGATAGAGATCTTACGGCGGTCAATTTCATAACCTTTTTGTTCGCGGATGGCACGGCTGATCTGGAGCGGAGTAATGCTTCCGAATATCTTGCCGCTTGTTCCGGTTTTAGCTCCCAGTTTAAGGGCGCCGTCTTTCAGTTTACCGATAACTTCGTTGATAGCCGCCATCATCTGATCTTCTTTCTTCTTCAGCTGTTTTCTTTTTTCTTCCAGCTGCTTCAGATTTGCCGGAGAAGCTTCTACAGCAAATTTTTGCGGAATCAGGTAGTTACGGGCATAACCATTGCGAACTTTTACCACTTCATTGGCGCCGCCCAGGTTATCTACGTCTTTAATGAGAATAATGTCCATTGTTTTGTCTTTTGTTCACCATTACCAACTCCGACATTTCATCGGAACTGTCTCCCGGTGACTGCCGGGATTAGATGAGGTTTACTTTAAAAGATCTGTTACATAAGGCAACAAAGCCATTTGACGGGCTTTTTTCACTGCCTGCGATACTTTACGCTGATACTTCAAAGAGTTACCAGTGATACGGCGGGGCAGCAGTTTACCTTGTTCGTTCAGGAATTTTTTCAGGAACTCCGCGTCTTTGTAATCGATATAACGAATACCCAGTTTCTTGAAGCGGCAATATTTTTTGCGGGGCTTCTCGGTTTTGATCGCGGTCAGGTACTTAATTTCATTTGCTTTTGCCATAATTAAGCCTCCTGTAATTTTTCGGTTCCGGTTTTAACACCACTTCTCTTTTTGGCATTGTACTCGACGGCGTATTTATCGAGCACAGTGAACATGTGACGGAGAATATTCTCGTCACGGAGCATCTGGATTTTCAGCTGCTCATTGAGGTTGGATGGCGCACTGTATTCCAGCACCCAGTAAAGACCAGTGGTCTTCTTGGCGATGGGGTACGCCAGTGATTTCAATCCCCAGGGATTTTCGTGCACGATACTTCCGCCATGTTCTTTGATGAAAGAAGTATACTTTTTCTGAGATGCTTTGAAGTCATCTTCAGACAGCACAGGGGTAAAAATCACCATCAATTCGTAATTGTTCATGATCCCTGTTTAAATTGGTTAAAAATGAATAAATAATCCGCTGTAATACTGTTTTTTACAACGGGCGGCAAAGATACGGGCTTTCAAGCTTATTTGAGAAGGGGGGAGTTAGTTTTTTTTAGTCGAAGTTTCTTAATTTAACGGGCTGACAATTAATGCTTTGTGCTGAGATGGCCAGGCGGATCCATCAGTGACTTCCTGGACGTTCATCCAACAAATGCCTGCTAAACCCCGCCCTCTCCTAATGCGAATTCGATACGCATACCTTAAAGAACGCTATTTTTAGACCATGCTCCGACATTCCTGGCTAACGTTGTTCCTGTTCGCCTCCTTCTTTTCATCGCATGCCCAAAAAACATGGGTAAAGGTAAGGAACACACTCCTTTTCGATGGGCCGTCATTCAAGACCTGTCATGCCTCCACCATTGTTGAGTTGAAAAAGGGTAAGTATGCGATGGCCTGTTTTGCGGGTCCTTTTGAAGGAAGCCCGGAAGTGAATATTGTTTATGGCGTCATAGACGGAAAAGGAAAAGTGTTGCCCCGGGAAGTGGCAACAGGCAAGGTCAGTGACACCCGCCGCTTCCCTTGCTGGAATCCGGTATTATTCCGATTAAACAATAAACTGATTCTTTTTTATAAAGTGGGCCCAAATCCAAGAGAATGGTGGGGAGAATACAGGATTTCCGTCAATGGGGGTAAATCATGGTCGTCTTCCGCCAGAATTCCCGGCAAAGCGCTGGGTCCTGTCAGAAACAAGCCTGTCTTGTTAAAAAATAATACCCTGCTTTGTCCGTCGAGTGTTGAATACAGCGATGGCAGATGGCAGGTGCAAATGGAAATCACAGATATTTCACTCAGGAATTGGGAGATCATTCCCGTTGACACTTCGTCGAAGTATGATGTGATTCAGCCGGCGATTGTTAGCAACAACGCTGGACAATTAAAAATCCTATGCAGGAGCAAACAAGGCAACGTTATTCAATCAGTTTCTTCCGACAATGGAAAAACCTGGTCGCCTTTAAGTCGGGTCAATCTTCCCAATCCAAATTCGGGTATTGATGCCATAACCTTGCGAGACGGTCGCTATCTGATCGTTTACAACCCCGACCTGCCCGGAAGTGAATGGTACAATGGGCGATCAAAGTTGAGAGTGGCTATTTCCTCCAATGGAACAGACTGGCAGGATATCCATGAACTGGAGAACGAAACCTCCGGCGAATACAGTTACCCGGCCGTGATCCAGGCTTCCGATGGAAGCATCCATATTACCTACACCTACGACCGTAAGAACATAAAATATGTGGTGTTGAAAGAGAAGGGATAGCTGACAATTTTTCCTTTTTTCCAGTTCGGCACTGGACTTGATACGACAATAAAAATTAAATTTTTCGACCATGCAAAAAGGAACGATCCGGGTTCAAACCGAAAATATTTTTCCGATCATTAAAAAATTCCTTTACAGCGATCATGAGATATTCCTGAGAGAACTGGTGAGCAACGCGGTGGATGCAACACAAAAATTGAAAACACTCTCTTCGCTGGGGGAAGCAAAAGGCGAACTGGGCGACCTGTATGTCGACATTAAACTGGATACTGCCAATAAGACCATTACCATCTCCGACCGGGGGATCGGTATGACAGGCGAGGAAGTAGAGAAATACATCAACCAGGTGGCTTTCAGCGGCGCGGAAGAATTTGTGAAAAAATACCAGGGTCAGAACGAAAATGCCATCATCGGCAAATTCGGCCTGGGCTTTTACTCCGCTTTCATGGTAAGCGACAAGGTGGAAGTGATTACCAAAAGCTTCAAAGAAGGAGCGGTTGCGGTTAAATGGGAATGTGATGGGAGCCCTGAATACAGTCTTGAAGAAACTACCAAAGAATCCAGGGGAACAGACATTGTCCTTCATATCAACGCCGATAGCGAAGAGTTTCTGGATGCTACGCGGATTCGTTCTATCTTGACCAAGTTCTGCCGATTCCTTCCCGTGGCGATTAAGTTTGAAGACGAACAGGTCAATAATACCCAGCCTGCCTGGACAAAGAAACCATCTGAATTAACTACACAGGATTACCAGGATTTCTACAAGGAACTTTATCCCTATAACGATGCCCCATTGTTCTGGATACACCTCAATGTGGATTATCCATTTAACCTCACTGGTATTCTATACTTTCCCAAGATTAAACAGTCTTACGAAATTCAAAAAGATAAGATCCAGCTTTATAGCAACCAGGTTTTTGTAACAGATGAAGTAAAAGACATCGTGCCGGAGTTCCTGATGTTATTGCAGGGAGTGATTGATAGCCCCGATATCCCCCTGAACGTTAGTCGCAGTTATTTGCAAGGGGACCCGAACGTCAAAAAGATCAATAATCACATCACCAAAAAGGTGGCAGATAAACTCGAAGAGATTTTCAATAAAGAGAGAAAAGAGTTCGAGGAGAAGTGGGAGAGCCTTGGCCTTTTTGTGAAGTATGGCATGATGACCGACGACAAATTCCTGGAAAAGGCAAACAAGTTTCATGTTTTTGAAGATGCGGTTGAAAAGAAATTCTACACCCTGTCAGAATACAGGGAGGCCGCGGAGGCTACTCAGAAGAACAAGGATGGCAAACTGGTGATCCTTTATACAACTGATACCGTACAGCAGGATGCCTATATCAAGGCCGCTCGGGAGAAAGGCTATATTGTAGTACAACTCAATACCCTGATCGACGCCTCCTTTATCAACCAGATGGAGATGAAATGGAATGATGTTCATTTCACCCGGGTAGATGCGGATATCGCCGATAACCTCATAGATAAGCAGGAATCTGCCGAATCAGTGCTCAGTAAGGAAGAAGAAGCCCGATTGAAAGAGTTGTTTACCATCAATGCACCGTCTTTGCAGGTGGGAGTGGAGATTAAAGGGTTAAGCAAGGAAGCGCCTCCGGTGGTAGCGACACGTCCTGAATTCATGAGGCGGATGAAGGATATGGCAGCTCTCAGTGGTCCTATGGGAAGTTTCTATGCAAACATGCCCGATGAGGTAACGCTCACAGTTAATGGGAATCACCCGATCTATCAAAAACTGCTTAAAGAAGAGAATCAGCAATTACAAGAAAAGTCCATTCGAAACCTTGCCGACCTGGCTCTTTTGTCTCAGGGCTTGTTAAAGGGTGGAGATTTGACCAATTTCATCAGCCGCAGTGTAGAGCTGATGGAGGGAAAGTCTAGATTGATATTGACAGATTAATAGCTTTTATCGTTTCAGGGTTATCGTTTATCGTTCATTTTGATTCCGCTGGCAACGGCAAACTGCAAATCAACGCGAAACGATAAACCTGAAACGAAAAACCTATATCTATCCCCTTCTTTTTTTAACGGTTGTTTTAGACGCTTTCACACGGCCATGCGGACCCTGGACTGTAGTCCGTTGACGGGTAACCGAATTACCGCGTGGACCGGTAACTGTGGTGCGGTTGCGGGTAACTTTGTAATTATTTCTGGCAACCGTGGTGCGGGTGCGAACAGTTACCGAACTACTTCTGACAGGAACATACATTCGATGTGCATATACAATTCTCCGGGAGGGAACTACTACAAATCCTGCACGATATCTTACCCGGTAAGGGTGATAGGCATACCATCCAATCGGACGCCAGGGTCTCCACCATCCGGGATAATGGTGCCATCTCCAGGGAGAAACCCACACTGCATAGGCCGGTGAATAAACATACCGTACACAGGGCCAGAACCACACATTGACAATGATGCCGGATGACTCGTCGTAATTTTCCATGTAGGGGCCTTTGTGAGCCGGTTCAACGTCAACAAGGGAGACATCATCTCCTCCCGGTTCAACAATGGTTTCTTCCCCGAATATTTCTTCGTCACCGATAATTTGAAGGGTTGCTTTTTCCGATCCGGTTTTCTCCAGTTCGATCACTGCGATGTCCTGGTTTTCTTTGTCGTTTACCGGCACCTGTAAAATAAATATATGGGCATTGCCTTCTTTTTTCGCTACTACCCGTACGTAATCGATGTCTCCGTCTCCATCCAGGTCGAGATTATTGACATGGTTGGATTCAGTATTCAGTAATTTTTCAAATTCTTCCGGCGAGTTGGATTTTTTAAACAAGTCCAGGGCTCCTTCGAGGCTGAAGTTGTCGCCTGGCATTCCGGTTGAATCCGCGCCCGACTGGGCCATCGCAGATCCTCCTAAAACAGAACAAAACAGTAAGGAACAAAGTGTTGCTTTCATAAAAGATGGTTTATCGGCTTATGAGACTAAACCTTTTCCTGAAGGTTTAATGTGGCAGTATGTCGACTACTTTCAATTGAATAGACCGGGTGCCATTCCATTCATTTTCATCGAGGGTAAAAGCTATGTCAACGGCTTGCTGGTTTTCTAAAAGGGGGAATTTGTCGGCCATTCCAAAGCCTATTCCGGACATTACAAAGCCGTCCTGGCGAAGAGAAAATTTCAGATGTTGTTCTTTTACTATTCTGGAGTAGCCGGTATCTGTTACATTACGTGAGACAAACAAAGGTCGGAGATTCTCCGGCCCGAATGGTTCCATCTGGCTGATGATCTTGAAAAAAGTAGGGGAGATGTCTTTGAACAACAATTCGGAATCGATTAATAATTCTGGTATGAGCAGTTCTTCTGTGATTGTAGCGGAGACTACTTCTTCGAATTTTTCACGGAAGGCATCCACTTTATCAATTTCCAGAGTCATGCCGGCCGCGGCAAAATGGCCACCATATCCAAGCAAATGCTCCCGACAGGCATGGATAGCTTCATATAAATTAAAACCAGGCACACTACGGGCACTTCCCGCAGCATAGTCGCCCGATTGCGTCAAAACAATTGTAGGCCGGTAATAATGATCGATCAGGCGGGAAGCCACGATGCCGACTACCCCTTTGTGCCAGTGAGGTTGATAGACTACCGTAGATTTTCGTCCTACCCAGTGCGAATGGCTTTCGATTACCTGAAGTGCCTCTTCGGTAATACTTTTGTCTGCTTCTTTTCGCTCACTATTATCCGAATGCAGCATCTCCGCATATTGTTTCGCAATATTTTCATCCGGAGCTATAAACATCTGAACCGCTTTGCGTGCATCATCCATTCTGCCTGCTGCATTTACCCGGGGGGCAATCATAAATACCAGGTTAGTGATATGCAGCTCTTTCACCAGTCCGCTCAGATCCTTGAGCGCTTTTATGCCCGGGTTCGGATGATCGTTTGCTTTTTGAAGTCCGTAATAGGCGAGTATGCGATTTTCTCCGGTCATAGGCACGATATCTGCGGCAATAGCTGTGGCTACCAGATCCAGGTAGTCGAATGCCATTTGCATGGGCAGCTGCAGTTCGTCGCACAAGGCGCAAATGAGCTTGAATCCCACACCACACCCGCATAGTTCCTTGTAAGGGTAATCGCATTCAGGTTGTTTGGGATTGAGGATGGCTACCGCTGGCGGAAGGATATGATCGGGAAGGTGGTGATCGCAGACTACAAAATCGATTCCCATCCCTTTTGCATAGCTGATCAGTTCAACCGATTTGATTCCACAATCCAGTGAAACAATCAGGGAAAAGCCGTTTTCGTTGGCGAAATCGATACCCAGTTTTGAAATCCCATAGCCCTCACGGTAACGGTGCGGGATATAGAAGTCCAGCTTTTCCGGATCGTAGATTTTGCAGAGAAACTGATACATACTGGCCACCGATGTAGTGCCATCCACATCATAGTCTCCGAATACCAGAATTTTTTCATTGTTCTCGATGGCTTGAAGAATTCTTTTAACGGCGCGCAGCATATCCTTCATTAGCCAGGGGTCGTGCAGATCGGTCAGCTGTGGTCTGAAGAAAGCTTTTGACTTGTCGTATGTACCCAATCCCCGCTGTACCAGCAGCCTGCAAAGTGCTGGATGAATGCGAAGGGAACGGTGCAGTTCCTGTACCGCCGCTTCATCTGCCGGCAATATTTTCCATCTTTTCTGCATGATCAAAAAGGTCCTCAGTATTTGCGGTCGGTCGTAAATCTTACCAGTTCTTCCAATGCCTGTTTCACCTGTTCATTGGAAAATTCATTCAGGATATTCAATGCCTCATCTCTATAGGCAATCATTTTTTTATGGGCATATTCAATGCCGCCTGATTGCTTCACAATGTTGATCGCTTCCCTGACTTTTTCTTTGTCTTTGTTTTGGTTCTTGACAATATAAATCAGTTTTCGTTTGGTTGCCGCATCAACGTTATTTAAGGCATAAATAAATGGGAGAGTCAGTTTTTTTTCTTTGATATCATTGCCGGTTGGCTTTCCAACCTGCTCATCTCCGTAATCGAAAAGGTCGTCTTTTATTTGGAATGCCATGCCGGTTTTTTCACCGAAAAGGCGAAGTTTTTCGGTTAATGTTTCGCTTTGGCTGGAAGAATAGGCGCCAACAGCACAGGCAGAAGCGAGCAATGATGCTGTTTTGGCTCTTATGATCTCGTAATAATTTTCTTCTTTAAGGTTTAACCCCCGGGTTTTTTCCAGTTGCAGCAGTTCGCCTTCACTCATTTGCCGAATGGCATCGGAGAGTATTTGAAGTATGCGAAATTCATCATTGTCCAGAGACAATAACATCCCTTTTGCCAGGAGGTAGTCGCCTACCAGCACGGATATTTTTGTTTTCCAGAGTGCGTACGTGGAGAAGAAATTTCTTCTTTGCATGGATTCATCCACCACATCATCGTGCACCAGGCTGGCCGTATGTAATAATTCCACCATTGAAGCCGCCCGATAAGTTGATTCTGTAATATCGCCGCAAAGCCGGGCACTGAGCAACACGAACATTGGTCGCATTTGCTTGCCTTTGCGGTTTACAATAAACCGCATAATCCGGTCGATTAGAGGTACCTGGCTTTTTACCGCCTCCTTAAACTTTTTATCGAATAGAGCCAGTTCTTCCTGAAGTATTGCCTGAGATAATTTCATGAATGAATCAAAGCGGGAAATTACTATTTTGATTTTTAATCGACGGAGCAACTTCGTGGCGGGCAAAATTGTCTTAACCGCATGAACAACAAGTGAGTAATTAACCTTATGAGAGTTAAAAAAATTTGTTAATTACCAATCAATCAATATTTTTGCACAAATTCAGGTTTTCGTATTCTTAATCCTTCACATTAAAAATCAGTTATGGCAAGCAAAAAGTATGTAGGTTTTATTGTCTTACTATGCCTTCTGGTATCAAGTTCTTACGCTCAGTTGAGCGGGAGCAGCTATGATATCAAGGACTCCTCTGTAATACCAGCCAAGAGATTACCGCAGCATTCAGAATTCATGGCAAATAGCTATCCTTATCCTGCGAAACCACGCGACCAGTGGGAACTGGGTCTGAAAGTGGGAAGTTTTCAGGTATTGGGCGACGTTCGTAACCGTCTCCCGGGCTTCGGCGCAGGTTTACACGTTCGCAAATCCTTAGGTTATGTATTTTCTCTCCGTGGTGAGGTTGCCTGGGGAACAACCAAAGGGTTGAACTTCCAGCCTTCTCAGAACTACACCAAGAACCCGGCCTGGAATCCATACCTGGTTGGTGGAGTTCCTTCTACACCGGTTTTCTATAACTTCAAAACCAATGTGTTCGACGCTAATATACAAGCGGTTGTAACACTTAATAATATTCGCTTTCACAAGTCCAAAACTGGTTTCAATGCTTATGCATTTGCCGGTATTGGTGGTATGATCTATGATACGAAAGTGGACGCTTTGAACGGATCAGCCGCTTATAATTTCTCCAGCATCATCGCTAAGTACGGTCCTTCCGGATACCAGTACAAAGACAGAAAAGACATCAGAAAGGATCTGAAAGATTTGCTTGATGGAAGCTATGAGACACAGGCACAGCAGGATCCAGGACAAGGAAGATTGTTCGACAAGCCATTCCGTCCAACCCTGACTGGTGGTGTAGGTGTTCAATTCAAGCTGAACAAGCGCCTGAGCCTTGGTATCGAAGACAGATTCCTTATCATGAAGTCTGATCTCATCGACGGTCAGCAATGGCAGGAAAATGATGCGAACGCTACTCCGAGAGCAACTGCACAAACGCGCGACTACGACATGACAAACTTCCTGTCTGTAGGTCTGAATATCGCAATTGGCAACAAGTCTGTTGAACCCCTCTGGTGGATCAACCCGCTTGATTATGCTTACAACGAGATCAACAAGCCTTCTCACATGAAGCTGCCGAAGCCAGTTCTGGATGACGCAGATGGTGACGGTGTAACTGACCAGTTCGATAACGAACCCAACACTCCTGCCGGTGCACCTGTTGATTCTCATGGTGTTAGCCGTGATACGGATGGTGACGGCGTTCCGGACTACAAAGACAAGGAACTGATCACTCCAACTCAGTGCCAGCCAGTTGACGCTGACGGTGTTGGTAAATGCCCAGAACCAGCCTGCTGCGCTGAAATCAAGAAAATGATGGAAGATTGGCAGCCTAAAGCCAAGTGCAACATCGGCTCTCTGCCAAGCATCAATTTCAAAGGCAAGTCTGTAACACTGAGCAAAGACGCTAAAGCCCTGCTGGCCAGTGTTGCTCAGAAAATGAAGGATAATGCTGATTGTAAGGTAGCTGTTATCGGTTACTGCTCTTCCAGCAAGGCTGAACAGCAGCTCAGCTGGGATCGCGTAAACGCTATCATCAACTACCTGGTTGATAAAGAAGGTATCAGCGACAGCCGCTTCATCTTCAAGTACGGTGAAACAGGTGGTGACTGCAACACAGTTGACCTCCAGGATGGTACAGGAAACGAAGGTCCTACTACCGTTCCGGCTCCTCACCCGAACCTGCGTCGCAAAGGTTAATACTTTTTGCCCCCTGAATAGTAAAACCTCTCCGCCTCAAGCGGAGAGGTTTTACATTTATATTAACTTCAGGCTTTTGGGAGGAATATTTGATACTTTCATTTTTGCACTGAATACCTTAACTTTGCCGACCTTTATGCGCTCATTTGTTCTAATTCTTATCGCCGTAGCCGGACTGGCTTCTTGTTCAGAGTTCAGTAAAGTGCAGAAAAGCACGGATTATGATTATAAGCTGAGAATGGCTGATAAGTATTATGTGGCCAAGAAATACAATTACGCCAAGCAGTTGTATGAAGAGCTCTTTCCCTTATTGAAAGGTCAACCTCAGTTTGAGGACGTATTCTATAAGTTCGCTTATTGCTCCTACTACCTGAAAGACTGGCTGGAAGCAGAGAACCTGTTCAAACAGTTCACTGAAGTATTCCCTACCAGTGGGAGGGCCGAGGAAATGGAGTATATGAGGGCTTATACCTTTTACCGTCAGTCGCCCAAGCCCGAACTCGACCAGGCAAACACCCGGAAGACAATCGGTTTTATGCAGACTTTTATCAACTCGCACCCGGGTTCTCCACGCAACAAGGAAGCTACCCAGATCATCGATCAGTGCAGGATAAAACTCGAACTGAAAGAATATAAAAGTGCAGAATTGTATTATAACATCGGCCAGTATCGCGCATCAGCCATTGCCTTTACCAGCCTGATGAATAATTTCCCGGACTCCGAAAAGAGTGAATCCTATAAACTGCAGGTAATTAAATCCTATTTTCTGTTTGCAGAGAACAGTGTGGATGAGAAGAAATTGGAGCGTTACCAGCAGGTAATTACCGAGTGCAATGATTTTTTGGATCGCTTCCCCGAAAGCAAACTGCAAAAGGATGTGGAGCGTTACCAGACTTTGTCAAATAACAATATTAAAGCTTTACAAAATGAGCAAACTAAGAAGGCAGATTAGCTCTAATACCTCCAGCGTTGCGGAAACCAAAGATCTCAATGTGATCAAAGGTAAAACAGGCAATGTTTATGAGTCTATTTCCATTGTAGCTAAGAGAGCCAACCAGATCAATATTACCCTGAAAGAAGAGCTGCACAATAAGCTCGAGGAATTCGCCAGTCATACAGACAGCCTGGAAGAAATTCACGAGAACAAAGAACAGATTGAAATTTCACGGGCGTATGAGCGTATGCCCAACCCGGCATTGCTGGCTACACAGGAATTCCTGGAAGACAAAATTTACTACCGCAAGAACGATACGGATTTGTTCAGCTAATCCGTCAACATACATTACAAGTAATCTGAGCGACAGTGTTTAAGCCCTGTCGCTTTTATTTTTACGGTCGAATTCAATTGACGTAAAAGGATTAATTTTATCGACATGTTCAAGGACAAAAAGATACTTATTGGGGTTACGGGAAGCATCGCTGCCTACAAGATCATTTTACTTGTTCGACTTTTAATTAAGGAAGGAGCGGAAGTAAGGCTTGTAATGACCCCGGCAGCCAGGGATTTTGTATCCCCGCTGACTTTATCGACACTCTCGAAAAACCCGGTGGTATCTGAGTTGTTCAATGAACAATCCTGGTCGAACCATGTGATGCTGGGGCGGTGGGCAGATGTGATGCTTATTGCGCCTTTGACCTGCAATACACTGGCAAAAATGGCGAATGGACAGTGCGATAATATGCTATTGGCTACCTATCTCTCCGCCACCTGTCCGGTTTGTGTAGCTCCGGCCATGGATGAAGATATGTGGCATCATCCGACAACAACCCGTAATTTGAAAATGCTTGAGTCGTACGGTAATAAAGTGATTCCGGTTGCAAAAGGCGAACTCGCCAGCGGGCTTTACGGCGACGGGCGGATGGCTGAACCAGAAGAAATTCTCCGGTTTATAGGGGAGCATTTTTTTTTAGAGAAAGACCTGGCCGGTAAAAGAGTACTTGTAACGGCAGGCCCCACTTATGAGCCGATCGACCCTGTTCGTTTTATTGGCAATCATTCATCCGGCAAAATGGGGCTGGCCATTTGTGAGGAACTGGCACTCAGGGGCGCTCATGTGGACCTGGTAATTGGCCCAACCAGCTTACAGTTGAATCATCCTCACATAACCGTTCACCGGGTGCAGACAGCCGAACAGATGTACAATGAGTGTACCAGGCGCTTCGATCAGGCAGATATCGCCATCATGTCGGCAGCGGTTGCCGATTATACCCCCTCGGTAGTGGCGGATGAAAAGATCAAGAAGTCGAACGACCAGTTTACCATAGAGCTGAAAAAGACCCGCGACATCCTCAAAAGCCTGGGCGAAAAAAAGCATCACGGGCAACTATTAGTAGGGTTTGCTCTGGAAACCGCCAACGAGAGACAATACGCGCTCGACAAACTCACTAAGAAGAATGCGGATATGATTGTGCTGAATTCTCTCAATGATGAGGGGGCCGGCTTCGGATATGATACCAATAAGGTTACCATCTTCGAAAAAGGGGGCGCAGAATGGCCGTACGAACGGAAACCTAAACAACAAGTGGCCCGGGATATCGTTGATAGAATAGTAAAAATGCTCTATGCCTAACCGGATTATCAAATATGTCAGCGTTGCGGGACTCCTTCTTTTTACGGGTATTTATTCGCAGGCCCAGGAGTTGCAGGCACGTATTTCCATTAATTCAGCCAAAGTATCCAATAACGTTGACAAGAAGATATTCCAGACCCTTCAAAATGCGCTGACCAATTTTTTGAACAACCGAAAATGGACGAATGAACCTTTTCAGCAAAATGAAAAGATTGTCTGCAACTTTTTGATCACCATTCGGGAGGTTCTTCCGGATAACTCATATAAAGCTACACTGGCCGTTCAGGCTGCTCGTCCAATCTATAATACTGCCTATCAATCGCCCCTGATCAATTTCCAGGATGAAAATTTCGCATTCAAATATGTAGAGTACCAGCCCGTTGAATTCAATGAGAACAGGGTGACCGGTTCTGATCCGATGGTGTCCAATCTATCGGCTACGATTGCTTATTATGTGTATATTATCCTGGGTCTCGATTTTGATTCCTTTGCGTTGAAAGGCGGAGATCCTTTTTTTCAAAAGGCGCAATTGATTGTCAACAATGCACCCGAAGGTCGCAACCTGGAAGGGTGGAGAGCATTTGATGGATTGCGGAACCGTTACTGGCTGATGGAAAACCTGACAAATACCCGATACACGCTGATTCACGATGCCATTTATAGTTATTACCGGATGGGGCTCGATCACATGTATGAGAATGAAGACGAGGGTCGAAGCGCAATGATTAATACGTTGAACATCATCAACACCCTGAACAACGATATTCCCAATTCGATGATCATCCCATTTTTCTTCCAGGGAAAAGCCAATGAGCTGGTAAAGGCCTTTAAAAAAGCAGACCCGGATATGAAAAACCGGGCTCGTGACATACTTTCGAAAGTCGATATTACCAATGCCAATTTATATAAACAGGAACTGAGATGAGGGTTGCAGTATTAGCCATGTTGATATGTGGTATGTTGTCTGCCTGTTCCTCTTCTGAGAAGAAGCCGGCAGATCTGTTGCCCAAGGATAAGATGGAAAAAGTGCTGTGGGATATGGTACTGGCCGATCGCTTCTCCAGTCAATACCTGCTAAAGGATTCACTAAAAGTGGATGTAAAGACCGAAACCTTCCGGTTGTATGAAGAGGTGTTTGCAATTCATAAGATTAATCGCGACCAATTCATCAGCAGTTATAAGTATTATCTCAACCATCCCCAGGTGTTGAAGGTGATGTTCGATTCCATTTCTGTGCGGGCCAATCGCGATCGGAAGCTGTTATTCAGGAATAATCCTGAATGACAAATGTTCGTTTGTTTTTAATTTTTTGCCTGTATTTTTACAATTCAATCTTTAGTTATGAATAAAGTTGTAGCCGGTCCTGATGCGGCCATACACGATATTCCCGATGGCGCCACTATTATGCTCGGTGGTTTTGGATTATGTGGTATCCCTGAAAACAGTATCAGTGCGTTGGTGAGAAAAGGAATAAAGAATCTTACCTGTATTTCGAATAACGCCGGGGTAGATGATTTTGGACTGGGTCTGTTATTAAAAACACGCCAGATCAGGAAAATGATGAGCTCTTATGTGGGGGAAAACCAGGAGTTCGAGCGTCAATTGCTGAGTGGAGAGCTGGAGGTCGACCTGATTCCCCAGGGAACCCTGGCAACGCGGATACAGATGGCCGGTATGGGCATTCCCGCCTTTTTTACACCCGCCGGATATGGAACCGAGATTGCTGAAGGAAAAGAAACACGCCTCTTCGACGGCAAGCCTCACCTGATGGAAATGGCACTTCATGCTGATTTCGCCATTGTGAAAGCCTGGAAAGGGGATACCATGGGTAACCTGGTTTTTCGCAAAACCACTCGTAATTTTTCAACCTCGATGGCCAAGGCAGGTCAAATTACCATTGCCGAAGTAGAGGAATTGGTGAAACCTGGTGAACTGGACCCCGATTCCATTCATGTGGCAGGCATTTACGTACATCGCATCTTCCAGGGATCGAACTACGAAAAAAGAATTGAAAGAAAGACCGTTCAGATTGCGAAATAATATCGCTTTGATTTTATTTACCTAATTACAAAAGTCGATGCTCAATAAATTCCAGATAGCACAACGAATTGCCCGCGAGCTCAGAGATGGCATGTACGTCAACCTGGGAATCGGTATACCCACCCTGGTGGCAAACTATATTCCAGCAGGCATGTCTATTATGTTGCAATCCGAGAATGGAATGCTCGGCATGGGGCCATATCCGTTGGAGGAGGCCATTGATGCAGATCTCATCAATGCCGGAAAAGAAACCGTCACCATTCTTCCGGGAGGAGTATTTTTCGACAGTGCTGAAAGCTTCGGAATGATTCGGGCCGGAAAAGTGGACCTTACTGTTCTGGGTGCTATGGAGGTTTCTGAAAAGGGAGATATCGCTAACTGGAAGATTCCCGGTAAAATGGTGAAAGGAATGGGTGGCGCTATGGACCTGGTGGCCAGTGCCAGAAATATTATTGTGGCCATGATGCATACTAACCCCAAGGGAGAATCGAAATTGCTTCCTTCCTGCACGCTTCCGTTGACAGGTGTTGGCTGTGTTAAGAAGATCGTTTCCGATCTGGCGGTACTTGATGTATTGCCGGAAGGCGGTTTTGTACTGCTGGAAAGGGCTCCTGGGGTGAGTGTGGAGGAAATACAATCCAAGACTGCCGGCAAGTTAATTATCAGGGGAGAAATTCCCGAGATGACTCTTTAAGATTCTTCCATTCTTCTTCCTGGTGCCGGGGTTCTTTGGACAGGGAAGCCAACAGATAAAGGAACAGCCTTACAGTCAGGAATACCCCCAGCAACACTTCTTTTTCTCCCGGTTGTAACAGGTCCGGGTTGTTGTTAATATACCGGTGTTTCTGGAGCCATTCTACAACAATCACCATACTATAGAAAAACCAGGTTCCACCGGCCATCCAGAACAGTGGATGCTGAAACAGAAATAGGAACCGGTTTCGAATAAGAACGAACAGGCAGTAAAGAGAGGCCACGACCATGACCGCTGCATGAATTATTTTTAGCGTAAAAAAGTAGGTGGAAACGGGAAGAATGATCGTAACCGTTATGGCTGAAGAAAGCGTAGCGATCAACAGGTAAGTAAAGGTCTGACGATTTGCTGCGTGGGTGATGGATCTGTATAGTAAGGCCACCAGGAGCCATTCGGCCAGGTTAAAGTAAACTTCAATTGTTGTTTCGGGAAACCATCGGGGGGAAATGAGTCCGGTTAAAAGGAAGCGGGTAAATAGCAGGCAGCTGATCAACAACAGCAGTATGAATATTTCTGAACGGAAACCACGGCGGGCAAACAATACAATAGCCGCCACCAAGGGTAGCAGGATCGTAGGTACATAAAGTATGATACCGGTTGCCAGCATAGAAAGTTAGTTGGTTCACCGGTCTTTCACAGGGGATATCAGGAAATCGAAATCGGGTAAATTTAGTCAATTAAATTGTTCTTCACTGCGTAGAATACCAGGCCGGCGGTGTTCTTGGCGCCGAATCTTTCCATCAATCTGTCTTTGATGGCCTCTACAGTGCGTGGGCTTACCTCCAGTTTTTGAGCAATTTCCTGAGCGGTAAATTCCATGCAGATGTATTTGATCACATCGCGTTCGCGATCGGAAAGCGTCACTTCGTTGCTCAGGCTTGGCACAACTTTCTGACGGGCGTGTGATTTTTTGAGCAGAATTCGGTTAACGAAATTGTTGAGGTAATATCCTTTCGCTTTTACTTCCAGGATAGCCTTTTTTATTTCACCGGGGTCCGCACTTTTTAACAGGTATCCGTTTGCCCCGATCTCCATCATATGGCTTACAAATCTTTCATCCTCATACATGGTCAGCGCGATAATGTGAATGGAGGGGTATTGTTTCGCAACGTATTTGGTAGTTTCTATGCCATCTTTCTGGGGCATACGCAGGTCCATCAGAATGACTTCCGGTTTTTCCTCGTCAGGTATCGTCGCCAGTTGGTCGATGAGTTCCTGTCCGTTTTCGGCTTCCAGGACAAATTTCAGGTTGGTATAAGGACGAAGAGAGAGAATGACTCCTTTCCTGAATATTTTGTGGTCGTCGGCGATCGCAACTTTGATGGGTCCCATTGTTTTTATGATATTGGCATTCTAAAATTAGGAAATATTCCCACTTATATCATCCGGAAAAGGGATTATTTGACCGCGATCCCTTCTTCGGCTCTTGGTACTTCAATGGTTACTTTGAAATAAGTTTGAGACATATCCTTTTCGAAGAAAATCTTTCCATGCAAAAGTTTGAGGCGGCTTTGGATATTTTTCAGCCCGAGACCCGAAGCACTCTTATTCAGTTTTTCGAAATCCGACTGAGTCAATCCACGCCCATCGTGATGAAGGCGGATATAGAGTTTATCTCCGCTCAGGTTTTGCGTAAGATGAATAAAGCTCGCATTACTATGCTTCAGAATATTATTCACCAGTTCCTGTATCACCCGGAAAATGATCAGTTCATTTTCGGGATCCATGCGGTTGCGATAGTCGTGAAAACGGCAGCTCGCGTTCATGCTTCCTGAACTACTGATCTTTTGGAACAGGTCGTTTACGGCGCTTTCCAAACCGAAATTTTTCAGGGTCGGCGGCATCAGCGAATGAGAGATATTCCTGATCAGCTGTATGGTATCGTCGATAATCTGTTTTGCATTATAGATGCTTTGCAACTGGGTGGTTTTATCCAGATTTACCAGGTTCTCGTTCAGGTAAAGTCGTGCAGTGGCCAGCAACGGTCCGGCATCATCATGAAGATCGGCGGCGATACGTGAACGTTCTTCTTCCTGCAGGCGAATGGAGGCATTCAGCAATACTTTTTGCTGGTCTTGCTCCATTTTTTGCAGTTGCAACTGGTAGCGAATGACTTTACGCTGGTGGAAGATGATAAAAACGATCAGGCCGATGGTGAGCACGAGCATGCCGATGGTTCCGAAGAGCAGAACCAGGTTGAACGGGCCGTTAGTGTTGGTAGCCTGGAGAAAAAACATGGGTTAGGTATTGTTAGGGTTAGGGCTATTTTTAAAAAGCGTTCAGGCTACCCGATCCAAACTCTTCATGGTGATCAAAAGCAGATTGCTTTTGACTATTCTTGGGTAGATAAAACGCCAGGGCAAAAAGTAGGTTTTTCATCAAGTTGCTCAGCAGGTTTATTGACCAAAAACCATCTCGAACTTCCTTAGAAACTGCTGATGCCTGAAGAAACAAGAAGAAGGTTCCGGCGGTATAAATTAGAATGCCGAAAACAAACCAGAAATCAGGATTTTGATATATAAAAAGTGTTTTAGGATTATTCAATTCCTGAAACAAGAAAAAGATACAAAATGCAAGAATGAAAATCAGTTCAACCGTAGTCGAAATTGAGTCAAATCCGTTATCTAAGTTTTTATAAAAAGAAAAGGTAGCTATTATAAAAAAAACTGGAAAAGAGGCCAGTATGATTTTCTTAAAAATTGGTTTTCTGATGATCAGGTATAAAAAGATCGAAAACAGTGTAAATTCTAGGGCGGTGAAAATACTTAATGGGTAATAAAGAAGTGATTGTTTATTGTTGTCGTATAAGTAATTGATAATTTGATCAACGGAAAATGAAA
The DNA here is from genome assembly GCA_044226045.1 of Chitinophagaceae bacterium. GTDB lineage: Bacteria > Bacteroidota > Bacteroidia > Chitinophagales > Chitinophagaceae > Endoryza. Next base: position 38 of record JBGAHR010000031.1, on the reverse strand, counting down.
TAGTAATATAAATAAAAAGAACCCCAACCCGAAGATTT
>JBGAHR010000030.1:0-60205 GCA_044226045.1 Chitinophagaceae bacterium | reverse complement strand
AGCGCCCAGCATTGCCCGTCAATTTACTTAAAATCAAGAACAATCAGGGTTGCTGCCCCCCGCTCGCGCTAGTATACCATCCGCTACCTATGATGATTAAGCGCCCAGCATTGCACACAAATTTACTTAAATTCCGGAACAACCAGGGTTGCTGGCGCAAGTGTTCCCGACCGGACAAATCAGACTCACTTTACCTCCGGAGACCGGTCGGGACTACTTGTGCCCGAAGTAACAGACTGCTGCAAAAAATTGAACTATATTTCTACAGTGAACCAAGTTGGATATTGAATACATCCCCGCTTAAGAAATCTTAAAATTAAAAAACAGTCATTCCAATTAGCAAAGCAGCCTGTTTTGCTTTAAGCACAACAGTTATTGGCCCTCCGCTGTGTAGGCACAAGTAGCTTTTTGCCGATTCCTGATAACACCTTCACCAAAAACTCAACGGCAAAAAGACACTTGCGCCAGCAACCTGATATTTTAACATATTTTCGCTAACTAGGGGCCAGCTCTCTAAATTTTAATATATACTGGCGCTAGCGAGGGGTTAGCGACTGATATTGGTAAAATGGTAGTTTTAACTACTACTTTAATATAGTTCGACTTAATTTCAACTTCATTAATAGAATTACTATTAATTGAATTTACTAAATCTTTGGTGGCAACGCCTACATCTAGTAATCCTGAAGCTGTTCCAATCTTCCCTGCCACTCCGGAAATGACTCGAACACTCGTGCTAGCTCTCTAAATTATCATGCACAGTATCGATATCGAGGAAGGTTGTATCGTTCTTATTTGCGTTAGATATTACCCCTGTTATCTGGGTTTAGATTGTTTTGAAAGTTAGTTATCATTATTAGTAATAATAGATTAACTCTATTTACTTACCTGCTTAATACAAAAAGCACTATCAAGAGAACCCATGTAAGCGCCAAAATGCCCTTTCTTTGAAAGGTTTACGCGACCAATAATACTCACTTTCTGACCGTCTACTCGTTCAAGATCAACTTCAGATACTTCGGTTGGGACTTGCAAATCAAGCCACATGGCTTCTTCAGCCTTCTTTGAACCAATTGGATAAACTGCTACATCTTCAAAACTGTAGTGCAGAATACCAGAAATCTGAATGAATTTTCCGTTCAACTTCTTGATTTTATCTAAATCATTTATAGGTACTGCTTCTACCTTTTGGTAGAATTTACCGGAATAACAGAAATCTATGACATCATCTTTTTGTAGAACATTACAGCTTAACGTCGCAAAAAATAATACTGTCAAAAATATTGCTTTCATTTATATTTTTTGTTTCCTTGTGTCGATTGTCATTGTCCTTATTGGCCGAGGAAGATAAGTTCCATCAACGGGCTGATAAAATTTTCGTTCTTGAATTAGCGGAACCTTCAACAATTAGTTTGCTGTAGGAAGTTTGTAATTCAACGCATCTTTAATTCTAGAGCTTGCCACTCGTTCATCATTCCGTTCAATACGGTAATGCGTTCTCATTTCTTTTTCACCAAAACTGGCTCTCAAGTAATTCTCAAACTCCACAGCCATAGTTTCACGAACAAGCCTTTGACCATAACTCAAACCTTTCGTGGTATTGGTAAACTCAAACGACCAAGCATGAAATAATTCGTGACCCAAGACTACAGGACTATTATTTATTGAGGCGTTCGCATGAGAGCCTCCTTTCTGATAACAGAATACTTGGCCTCCTCCTTTGGTGCCATCCTTTCCTTCAAAACGAGATTTATCTAACCTACTCGCTTCTGAGATGTTATATCCAAATTTAGAGCCCTGCAAATCATCTACAACAGTCTTCCCTTGTTTGGTTGAAGAAACTGCGTTAAGATCGTCAACAGTTTGAGTTATAAATTCATCTGTGCCGTCCCATTTATCTCCCTTAACAACATTTCCATCCTTATCTTTTGAGTAAAAATATGCTTTTCCGTCTTCGTACAATAAAGAAAGCATTACATTCCCGCTCTTATCTTTTTTGTCAACAGTAATATAATCTCCATTCTCATCAACAAAATTTATAGGACTATTGGAGGTATATTGATAAGGTTGTAAAGACTGGTAATAATCGGCATATTTATCCTGAACAAAAAAACCCTAGCTCGCGCTAGTATGTCATCCGCTACCTATTATGACTAAGCGCCCGGCATTGCACACAAATTCACTTAAAATTTAAAAACAACCAGGGTTGCTGGCGCAAGTATGTCACACATGCTGGTGCCAGCGAGGGGTTGAGCCAACTTCCATAATTTTAAATCCAGTTATGCTTGCGCTGGAGTTGAAAGGCTTACTACAAGAAGTTTCTTTTTTTTAGATTTTATTGTATCATATCCTACTTGATTCTTAATATTGAAATCAAATATTGGGTTAAAAATTTGAACTTTCAATTTATAGACACCCCATTCGTAAACCGATTCAATTTCCATGGTTGCTCAAAAATTAATTCTACTTCATCGCCAAAGGACGTTTTATCAAGCGCATTTTGAACACTTCCAATTAAAGTTATTCGATTACTAATCATTTCGCATCCACTATTGTTTTTTGGTTGGAAATAATTTATTCTAACGACTAAGTCGAACGTACTATCACCGCCAATTCTTATTTGTGAGAAACCAGTATTCATTGTGATAACTCCCAAGAATAACATTAAAAACTTTCATACCAAATAATTTAAAATTTAGTGACATTACTGACCGGCCCTTCAATTTCGTTAATCAGGCTTGGTCAAATGGTTTTGCTGGCATATTTATGTTGTACCCCCCGCTCGCGCTAGCATATCATCCGCTACCTATGATGATTAAGCGCCCGGCATTGCACCCAAATTTACTTAAATTCCGGAACAACCAGGGTCGCTGGCGCAAGTGTTCCCGACCGTACAAAGCAAACTCACTTTACCTGCGGAGGCCGGTCGGGGCTACTTGTGCCTGTCGGAAGTAACAGACTGCTGCAAAAAATTGAACTATATTTCTACAGTTGAACCAAGTTGGATATTGAATACATCCCCGCTTAAGAAATCTTAAAATAAAAAAACAGTCATTCCGATTAGCAAAGCAGCCTGTTTTGCTTTAAGCAACAGTTATTGGCCCTCCGCTGTGCAGGCACAAGTAGCTTTTTGCCGGTTCCTGATAACACCTTTACCAAAAACTCAAAGGCAAAAAGACACTTGCGCCAGCAACCTGGTATTTTAATATTCTTACGCTAATTAGGGGCCAGCTCTCTAAATTTTAATGTATACTGGCGCTAGCGAGGGACTCTCATCTGATAAACAGCATGTAAAAGCTATCTTTTTACTTTTACTTCTTGACACATCTGGCGCTAGCGAGGGCAAGCGAGGCTGCCTAGTTTATCCCTGCACCAACTATGAAGTATTTTTTATAATCACCTCTTTCGTATCCCAAGTAAATACTTGTGTCTCTAAAATGAAGAATTGTGAAGGCTCCCCCATTTATCTCAAAAGAAACAAGCCCCTTGTTAATTCTAGCTTTGCCGAAATAATGACAAGGCAACACATCGTAGAAATGATGAAACTTTTGTCCATCTATTTCATTGCTAAACTTTAAAATATTTATAATTTGTTCCTTATTCAGATTCCAGTTTCCACATTTATCCCTATATAATTTTAAATATTTGGAGGTAGTATCAACTTTCTTTCGAAGTGATACTATTTCAATAGAGTTCTCCGCAGAGATTTTTGAATAGTAAGCAAAAGAGTCCTGTAAAAAAGAGACATTCTGCCGAGTGGAATCTGAGAGTGGTACTTGGATTTTATCTTCAACACTTCCGGACTTATTATTATTTTTGAGTTGTTGCTACAGAAAAATAGCATTGTTGAACTAGCAAAAAATATAGCAGTTTTTTTTAGCATATTTATTTCATTGAATCAATAGATTAATTATACCTTAGGAACCAGGTTAGCTTTTTGGCACGCTGGAATTTTGATTATTATTATTTTGAATACCCAATGGATTGGGCGGAGCATTATTCGCAGAGTTAATGCTGCCGAATGGCTGAATTAACTGTCCCTCGCTCGCGCTAGTATATCATCCGCTGCCTATGATGACTAAGCGCCCAGCATTGCCCGTAAATTTACTTAAAACCTAAAACAACCAGGGGTTGCTGGCGCTATTGAGGGACTGCTTTCTAATATTTCAAACATAGTTGATCGAGTTGAATTGATCAATGCTAAATTTCAACTATTTTCGGATCATCCAGAGTTCGAAAGTGTCATAAACTAAAAAAAGGCAAATCTCGCCATGTTTATTGCTATATTCAAATAATATCAAGGCTTCATCGCCACGTTCCTTGTCGATTTTTTTCAAATTAGATATTTCACTGATTCTTTTATCTTTTACAATTTTTATCAACTTTGTTAAATTAAACTCCGAGTATGAGAACAACTCGAGAATCCGTAAATTTTTCACCTCAAAATCCGTTCTTGGCGAGCAGATTTTCTATTTTTGTTAAATAAGTCATCTAAATTTTCTCAAATTAATAGGCACTAGTAAATCATTGGTTGTTTGAATAAGATAAGGTGATCAATATTTTCACCAATAAATAGTGAGGCAACTTACACCACCAACACCCTTCTCTTTCGGATTGTTTGTTGTATTGTTGTATACCTCTCTAATAGCCGGCACAACTTGCGTAAGTTTATCTCCCGATTCTTTACCTGCCGTGAAGCCTACTATACTGCCTATGAGCCCTGCTGGAAAACTTACTTCCGGCCCATATTGAGCAGTAGCTGCAGACCATTGCCCTCCGACATAAAAGCCCCTACCCAACCTGTTCCCTCAGATACAGTTTCGTTAACTGATTTGATGAATTTGTAATAGTTTTAGATGACTCATACATTCCATACCCCAACAATCCTAAACCGGCAGCCCCACCAAAATAGGCAATTCTAGTGGCAGTTTCCCCCCCCCCCGCTCGCGCTAGCATATCATCCGCTACCTATGATGATTAACCGCCCAGCATTGTACACAAATTTACTTAAATTCCGGAACAACCAGGGTCGCTGGCGCAAGTGTTCCAAACATTTCGCCGGGACTACTTGTGCCTGCTGGAAGTAACAGACTGCTGCAAAAAATTGAACTATATTTCCACAGTGAAACAGGTTGGATATTGAAAACATGCCCGTGTGAGAAATCTGAATATTAAAAAACAGACATTACGATTTGCAAAAGCAGCCTGTTTTGCTTTAAGCACAACAGTTACTGGCCCTCTGTTGTGCAGGCACAAGTAGCTTTTTGCCGATACCACATAACACCTTTACCAAAAACTCAACGGCAAAAAGACACTTGCGCCAGCAACGTGTATTAGGACTTCTCTGATCTGATAAACAGTCTATAAAAACTTCCTTTTCACTTTTGCTTCTTGACACACCTTGCGCCAGCAACCGCAAGTATGTCACACATGCTAGCGCTAGCAAGGGGAAAACAACGATGGTTCGATGTTGAACCGGTGTTTGCAAACATTAAGCACAATCATAACTTCAAGCGGTTCTTGCTGAGAGGAAAGAGCAAAAGTGACCGTCGAAATCGGCTTGCTTGCGCTTGCCCACAACCTTAGGAAGAAAGCGGCCTAAAAATGCCGGAAAAAGACCCGGATTTATGGATATACAGTCAAAAATCGCTCTGCGAGGTTTACCTACACTATCTTACCTCCTTTAATTCTTATCGACCAGCATAACACAAAAAAAGAGGGCCGTCTCTATTTTTGAGACAGCCTCTTTTGTTGTTTTAATTTAATTTAACCCTTACATAACCAATAATTTTACTGACTGGTTTATCTGGATTTTTACAGCATGCTTTATCAACTTTGTTAAGTCCTTCTTCAAGTAAATTAATTTCTTCTTGTGTGATGGGCATAAATTCAAACGGAGTGTATAATCTGTTAACTGCTATTATCTCACCAAAAAAATTTGGGTTGTTTGTTTTATCAGTAACTGCTGTCCATAAAGTCAACTCTCCATTTTTATTCGTATAGTCCTTCCTTAAAGCAATTTTATTATCAAAGCCACACTCACATTCATAATATAACTTGTACACTATTTTCTTATTCAATTTTTTTTTTCAGCATAGATATAATCAATTCCACTAAAATTACCTTTCTGTACAACTATGGTACTGCCATTTTCAAGTTTTCTTTCAATAATTTTTTGACCACTGGAACAAGAAAATAATGATATTAAAACAGAAAAAACATAAGTTTCTGCATATTCAAATTATTTATAAACATTAATCATTATCCCATTTGATTGTTCGACTATCTCCCCCCGCTCGAGCTAGTATGTCATCCGCTACCTATTATTACTAAGCGCCCGGCATTGCTCATAAATTTACTAATATAAAACAACCAGGGTTGCTGGCGCAAGTGTTCCAGACAATTCGTCTGGACTACTTGTGCCTGCCGGAAGAAACAGACTGCTGCAAAAAATGAACTATATTTCGACAGTGAACCAAGTTAAATATTGAATACATGCCCGCGTAAGAAACCTTAAATTTTAAAACAATCATTACGATTGGCAAAGCAGCCTGTTTTGCTTTAAGCAAAACAGTTATTTGCCCTCTGCTGTGCAGGCACAAGTATGTCACACATGCTGGCGCTATCGAGGGGTGCATATCTATCTGACTTTATAAAGTAAACTCTCAAACTTCAACATTTCTATACTAGGAGTTTTATAGAAAAACTCCACGATTTTCCCGTTTGTCATTAGTGTTACTTTGTTACCGCAGTTAATAATATCCGGCGATGCACTGATTCTTTGAAATGTAAATGATACAGGAATAATTGAATACTCCTTTTCTTTATAGCACGGAGAAAATATCGTGTCATTTTGAAATTTTTCAGTAAGGGTTAAAAATTTAATCCTCTCTTCAAAAAAACCAACTTCAATGCCTTCTCCTAAATTATTCGCCAAAAAATTATCTGAAACGCTTTTTAACGAATCAAAATTCTTAAATGGTATAAAAATATCCTTCATAAATAATTGATTGAAGTCGTCCTTTGACTTCAATGAATCGATGTATAACGGATTATTATGTGAAAAAAAAGAATTCCGCTTTTTGTGTCTAATGTTTCAGATTTCATTTTATGAAAAATAGTACCACAACTTAAAAAACAGAATAACAATGGACATAATATCAACTTTCTCCTCTTCACTCTTATTATTTTTTGATGGTAACGAAGATTTACGATTGGCATCGATTGCGCCATGAATTTCTATTTACTATACCCCCCCACTCGCGGAAGCATGTTTACCCTCTACCTTACATGCTCAAACGCTTACTATTTGACAAGATACTTAAAAAATAAAATTTCCGGGGTCACGCGAGCAGAGGCGCTTGCAGAAGTGCCGGTTAACAAACTGCAACTTTGTAAGACATCCTGATTCTTATCAGCATGCATGAAAATGACCTCCATTGATGACAACGGCCACCCTTGCATCAGGTGAAAGGCAGATTCAACCAAGAATGTTAAGCCGGTATCAATTAATTCCACCCCCATCAATAAAAAAGGCCGCCTCTATTGTTGAGACAGCCTCTTTCTATAAAATGAAAATACTATTATTTCAATCCAAATGCTTTTTTCACTTTGTCTACGTAGTCGAGTTTCTCCCAGGTAAACAATTCAACTTCTACTTTTTTCTCGTTGTCCTTTCCTTTGTTGAATATTTTGGTAACCACTTTAGGTTCGCGTCCCATGTGTCCGTAGGCGGCAGTTTCAGAGTAGATCGGGTTGCGAAGTTTGAGTCTTTGCTCGATAGCGTATGGACGCAGATCGAATATTTTTTCTACCAGGCGGGCAATTTCACCATCACTCATATCCACTTTGGCTGTTCCGCGGGTATCGATAAACAATCCGCAAGGCTTTGCTACGCCAATAGCATATGATACCTGAACCAGCACTTCATCACATACGCCGGCGGCAACCAGGTTTTTAGCGATGTGGCGGGTAGCATACGCGGCTGAACGGTCAACTTTAGAGGGATCTTTTCCGCTGAAAGCACCACCACCGTGAGCACCTTTTCCACCGTAGGTATCAACGATGATCTTTCTGCCTGTAAGGCCTGTATCACCGTGCGGTCCACCAATCACGAACTTGCCGGTGGGGTTGATATGATAAGTGATTTTGTCGTTGAAGAGTTTTTGAATAGATGGTTTCAGCTGCTTTTTCACTCTCGGGATGATCACTTTGATGATATCCTGGCGGATCTGATCAAGCATTTTCTTGTCTGTAGCGAAATCATCATGCTGGGTTGATACAACGATTGTATCAATACGAACAGGCTGGTTATTGTCATCGTATTCGATGGTCACCTGGCTCTTGGCATCCGGGCGGAGGTACTTCAATTCTTTTCCGGCACGGCGGGTGCGGGAAAGTTCCTGCAGGATCTTATGGGCGATATCCAGTGCCAGTGGCATATAGTTGTCGGTCTCGCGGGTGGCATAACCGAACATCATGCCCTGGTCGCCGGCTCCCTGTGCATTGGCCCTGGTTTCGAAATCTACTTTCCTGGTGCTTCTGTCCACCCCGCGGTTGATATCTGCGCTTTGCTCATGAATGGCAGAAAAGATACCACATGAGTTTGCTTCGAACATATATTCTGCCTTGGTATATCCGATTTTACGGATCACTTCACGAGCGATATCCTGAACATCGAGGTAAGTTTTTGACTTCACCTCTCCTGCCAGTACCACCTGACCGGTCGTTACCAATGTTTCACAAGCCACTTTTGATTCGGGATCGTAAGCCAGGAAATGATCGATGAGTGCATCGGATATCTGGTCAGCCACTTTATCAGGATGGCCTTCAGAAACGCTTTCTGATGTAAATAAATAAGGCATAATAGTCGAAGATTCAGATTTAGAATTGATGGATAGTTAATACAGGTCGCAAATATACTATGCCCTGATTAAACCAGTTATAATTTGGAATAAATAATCCTCAACCGGGCCCGCTTGCTGGCATCCGGATAATTTCCACCAGCCAGTACCACTCGGCCTGAAGCCACCGGGGGATTGATATTGATCAGCGTTGCCGGGATAAATCCGGTCGCATAATCGGAAGCTCTTGTTTTGTAAGGTGCGCTCAGACGCAGGGTATAATCCCGGTTGCCCCTGGTAATAATTCCCTGCACATAGCGGGAGATATTAAACACACATCGGTTTCCGCTGAATGGGCCGCCAAAAGTTGTCAGGAAGGAGTTTTCGTAGTTGAAATCGAAAGGAATAGTTACAATTCGTTTGTTGGCGGTATCATCGGCGTCCAGAAACAGCGAGGATGGCCTGCTGTAAATATCTTCCTGTAAAGAAGGCAGTGCTTCAAAGATCAATTCGGCCCGATGGATAACCCGGTTAGATACCGAGGTAAGGTTCGGGATTTTTACCGTAACAAAAGAACCGGGTGATGACTGAAGATATATTTGCTGATCGCTGCTGGTTCCATTGGTAAGAGCTGCCTGGTAGTTGCCGGAAGGCACCCTTCGAATAATATTGGCATTGGCAAAGTTCACCGAGTTCATAATGAAGGGTGTAACCAATGTATCGAGGATAGCTGAAGTGGTCGGTGATTTCACCCGATAATAGAACAGCAGAGCAGAATTGGTACCGGTAGGAGAAAAATAGGCAAGTGCTCTCTTGATGGGAGATGCACCCTGGTTAATCTTGATCGCCAGACCTTTGAAATATTCCCTGAATGCTGAATCTGTTTTATAGGCATTCGTGGTGTCGTAATTGAGGAACCTCGTGAAAAGAGCATTGTCCAGCTTGATCCTGAGTTCATTTTTCAACCTCACCGTATCTCTTTTCCTTACATCATACACACTGTCATTAAGCTTGGTAAAATCGATCAGCTTGGATCCAAGGAGGGGACTCTCATAAGGCATGTCGGCCGTGGTATCTACCCGGTATCCTATCGCCTTCGAGGTAAGCCAGGAGTCGGGAGACACCTCATATACCTCTGCCATTTCCTGGGAGGTAGTATCGCCATAGATGCTTTTGAAGTCGAGCATCAGCACTACTGAATCAACCAGCAGAATACTGTCCTTCTTTGCGAATGGGTGAATGCCGAATGCGTTTGGGGCAAATGAGAGGAACATCTCAGCAGCAGTCTTGCCGAATTCGGGGTCGTTATCGATCGCACCCCAGGCATGATCTTCCGTATTTAACAGACGGGTTGAATCGTCGAGGAGAAAATTGTCTGTGACCACCTCCATCACGGTATCGAATGTTGTTACATTATCAACCGCAGGAATCAGATCTTCTCCGATATCGGTGGTGTCAATTTTCTTGCAGGAAATTACAGAGGCGAAAGCTACAAATCCAATAAAGATTACAATAAGAATGCGCTTCACAAAAGGATTGATTATAACGGGTTACAAGATCTTGAATCTTATTTGGCAAGGTCGGCATACAATTGCAAATAGTCTGTTAAATCACCCGACTCATTATACCCAAGAACCTTTTTGCCTTTTACTTTTCCAAACTCTTCAGTCAGCTTTTTATCTACTTTATCAGCCCCGAATGTGATGGCATCTGCATAAGTCGCTCCCCCTTTAAACATGGCATAGTTGTTTGCATCTTTAAACGGTTCGAGGTCTTTATCCTTGATGGTGGGATTGATCTTGGCATACTTGAGCAGGCTGGGGCCAATCTTTTCCTTGAAAGAATTACTTCCAATGGTGTAAATAACCTTGCTATGCGCAAACACGGGTTCTTTCTTGTAGGCCGACTTCAGGAAGAAGGGAATCAATCCGGTCATCCAGCCACTGCAATGAATAATATCCGGAGGCCATCCGAATTTCTTCACTGTTTCCAGGGCGCCCTTACAAAAGAATACTGTGCGGAGGGCATTGTCATCAAACCATTTCTCTTCTTCATCATGGAAAATGAACTTACGCTTGAACAGATCTTCATTATCCAGGAAATATACCTGTAAACGGGCATTAGGCAACGATGCCACCTTGATTTGCAAAGGATAATCATCATTGTCTACCGATACGTTGATACCAGACAACCTTACTACTTCGTGCAGGCGATGTCTTCTTTCGTTGATGACTCCAAATCGCGGCATGATACAACGAACTTCAAAACCAGAGTCATTCGACTTTATTGCCAGGCGGTTTACGATTTCTGAGAACTCGGTCAGCTCCAGGTAGGGCGACATTTCGTTGGCAATAAATAAAATTCTTTTCTTTGTCAGCATTATGATTCAGATTGGTAAAAAAACCTTGATCCTCTCATGTGTGATCACGCCTAAGGCGCAGTGATAAGGCGGGCAAAGTTAAGGTTTTTTTACCGGAAAAGGCATTGATACAGGCTTTTGGGGCCAAAACCACTAAATAATGATTATCGTAAAGAACATCCGCGACATAAAGCAAATGCTGGCCCCGCAGGCCGCCGGAAAGGGAAAATCAGGCTTTGTGCCTACAATGGGGGCCCTGCATGAGGGCCATATAGAGCTGATCCGGCGGGCCCGTGAACAGGCAGCTGTGGTTATCTGCAGCATATTTGTCAATCCCACCCAGTTCAACGATCCGGGTGATTTTGCCAAATACCCGATTACCCTGGAAGCCGATATCGTGAAACTGGAAGAGGCAGGCACGGACATCCTGTTTTTGCCTTCCGTGGCAGGTCTGTATCCGGATGGCACAGCCGCACTCGAAAAATACGACCTGGGCTACCTGGAAACCATCCTCGAAGGCGCCTTCCGGCCGGGTCATTTCCAGGGTGTATGCCAGGTGATGTTCCGGCTGTTGTCTGCCGTCAATCCCGATCTGCTGTTTATGGGTCAAAAGGATTACCAGCAATGTATGGTGGTTGCCCGCTTGCTAGAAATCATGCGGAGCCACACCGAATTGATCACCTGTCCCACCGTGCGGGAATCGGATGGACTGGCGATGAGCAGCCGCAACAAGAGACTCGATTCAAAACAAAGAGAAAATGCGGTTGGCATATTCAAAACCTTGAACTTTCTTAAATCCTCACTCAGGAAAGGTTCGCTGGGCAATCTCAAACAGGAAGCCGCTTCCCTCCTTTCCCGGTATGAATTCAGGATTGACTATATCGAACTGGCCGACCAGCAAAGTCTTCAACCGGTGAATGAATGGGACGGCCAACAAAAACTGGTAGCCCTGATCGCAGCCTTCCAGGGAGAGGTCCGATTGATAGACAATATGCTGATGACAGGGAACTGACCATTCAATTACCTCAATCTTTGTAAGTTTGCAGTTGAACCAAAGAATACAAAGCAACAGTAGTATGGAAATAGAAGTTTTGAAGTCAAAGATTCATCGGGCAGTGATAACGGAAGCAAATCTCAACTATGTCGGAAGTCTAACCCTCGATGAAGACCTCATGGAAGCGGCCAATGTAATTGAAAATGAAAAAGTGCAAATTGTCAATGTAAATAACGGCTCGCGCATTGAAACTTACCTGATCAAAGGAAAACGGGGTTCGGGCGTTTGTTGTTTAAATGGTCCGGCAGCCAGGCAGGGAGCCGTGGGAGATATTGTTATTATTATTTCCTATGCCACGATGGATTTCGAAAAAGCGAAGACCTTCAAGCCCTGGATCGTTTTTCCGAAAGACGGCAACAGATTGTAATATTCTCATCATATTAGCCAGTTAAATTTGGATCAAAATCACCGGGATGAATAAAAAAATTCTAAGCATTCTTCAATATTTATTTTTTCTGGGGCTTGGAATTTTCCTGGTATGGTGGTCACTCCGAAAAGTCAGTCCGAACGATTGGGCAGACATGAAACACTCACTGGCCAATGCCCGGTACTGGCTGATCATCCCGGTAGTGATTGCGCTCCTGGCCTCGCATTACAGCCGGGCGATACGTTGGAAGATCCTCATGGAACCAATGGGCTATGAACCCAAGCTATCCAACACCTACCTGGCTGTTTTAATCGGATACATGGCCAACCTGGCCATCCCCCGCCTCGGTGAAATTCTCAAGTGCACTGTTCTGGCTAGATATGAGAAAGTACCAGCCGAAAAGCTGGTCGGAACAATTGTAGCGGAAAGGGCTTTCGATGTCATCTGCCTGGTGATGGTGATGCTGATTACTCTTTTCACCCAGACGGATATCATTGGTGATTTTCTTTCTACCAAACTGAGAGAGTTGTTTGGTTCAAAAACGGGATCAACTTCTTCCGGCAAACTATTCATCATTGCGGGCGTATTATTGTTAATGATTGGTCTGCTCTGGTTTGTGTTTAAAAAGTTTGGTCATATCTCCCTGGTTCAGAAAATCAAAAAGATCATTAAAGGCGTCGGCCATGGATTGGTCAGTGTGCGATATATCAAAAAGAAAGGATGGTTTGTATTTCACACTTTGTTCATTTGGGCCATGTACCTGTTGAGTGTAAGAATAGGCATGTTTGCCATGTCAGAAACCGCTGTCTATGGATTTAAACCATCCCTCTCCGTTTTGTCTACAGGCAGCATAGCCATGATTCTCACCCCAAGCGGTATCGGCGCCTACCCTTTCTTTGTTCAGGGCACTATGGAACTGTATGGGCTCCGGGAGATCATTGGAAAAGCATTCGGATGGTTGATGTGGTCGGTGCAGTTTTTCCAGCAGTTGTTGAGTGGTTTTGTCGCGCTCACACTGCTACCCTATCTCAACAAAAAAATCAAACAAAATGCGTAACCCTTCACACATACAAACGAAGATCATCACTACTGAACAGGCAAAGCGGAAGATAGCCCAATGGCATATGTTGGGTAAAACCGTCGCTTTCACCAATGGCTGTTTCGATATTTTACATCGGGGGCATATATTCTCGCTTTCGCAGGCCGCCGGGGAAGCCGATTTCCTGGTAGTAGGCCTCAACTCAGACGCTTCCACGCGCCGGTTAAAAGGAGACAGCCGACCCATCAACGACGAACAATCAAGGGCATTGATGATAGCTGCCATAGAGGTGGTGGATGCCGTGGTTATTTTCGAAGAAGACACGCCCCGCGAACTGATCGTCGATTTGCAGCCGGATGTGCTGGTTAAAGGAGGCGATTATACGGTTGAACAGATTGCAGGTGCCAAAGAAGTGATGGCCAAGGGGGGAAGAGTGGTGATCAATCCGATCGTTGAAGGTTTTTCTACAACCGGACTGGTTCAAAAAATCAGCAAACTGTGAGTCAGGATGTTTGGTTTGCGGTTTGCAGTTTGCGGTTGACAGAGGCGTTTATCGTTTCAGGTTTATCGTTTCACGTTGGTTTTCTCACTGCAGTTTTGCCGATCGATAGGCCACTTAAGTGTTAAAGTTTTTTGTACCTTACAGGGTTTTCAATTTTTTTGACTTTTGACTTTTGACTTTTGACTTTTGACTTTTGACTTTTGACTTTTGACTTTTGACTTTTGACTTTTGACTTTTGACTTTTGACTTTTGACTTTTGACTTTTGACTTTTGACTTTTGACTTTTGACTTTTGACTTTTGACTTTTGACTTTTGACTTTTGACTTTTGACTTTTGACTTTTGACTTTTGACTTTTGACTTTTGACTTTTGACTTTTGACTTGTACAACTGCCAACCGCAAACTGCAAACCGCAAACCGCAAACCGCCAACCGCCAACCGAATATGTTTTAGCTCCTTCCCCGGTACATTCTTTCCACTTCGAGCACAATTTCTTCAATGTTCTTGTCGCCGCCGGTGGCATCATAAGGTTGCTTCAGACTGGAATGAAAGAAGAATGCCACCGTTTGCCAGAAATGCGCGGAAAAATTACCCTTGTATTCCTCGATCAGTTCATAACAGTTATTACCGGTTTGCCGGTTGATGAGTTTCATCAATACCTTGCCCTGGTAAACCGACAATTGGGTAAGCGGATCGGTAAATTCCTTTTTCAATTCTTTTTCCCGGGATTTTATATACTCCTTTCTTTTCTTTTTATCGGAGATACCTGATAGTTTCAGGTTGATATCGTTGATGATCCAGCCCGCACGGCGTGCATACGGGTAAGTAACATACACCGCGTTCCTCAACCGGGTCCATTCTGCTCTTTTGGCCATCGACGCACGGGAATACTTAGCCGTTACCCATATCCATTCCAGTGTCTGGCTCGGAACAATTTCAATATTCTGGTATACCTGGGCCGGAACAGGAATGGTATCATTGGGGCCCAGTTCGGGTAATGGCAAACGTTGAAGGACAGAATCGGGAATAGCCTGTGCCTGCAACCTTGCCGGTAACAGGAAAGCCCCAATCAGGCAGATGATCACTATTTGAGCGAATCCTTTCATCAATTACAACAAAATACAATTTATTCCCGAAGAATTATACAGGTAAGACAAGGAAAGTAACCGCCCTGAGTGTGAAGTTTTTGCTAATTGTTAATTCACTGTTGTAAGGGGAAAACAGTGATCGAATAAAGCAAGCGGCGGCGGGGAGCGGGAGCGAGAGTGTGAGCGGGAGCGGGAGTGAGAGCGGGAGCGGATGAGGGATCGATTTATCGTCTTTGCATAGACTCATTTCATTCGTCATCCGTAATTGCATTGGCAAATTGGCCCATTGACAAATTGTATTTCATCCGTAATCCGTAATCCGTCATCCGTAATCACATTGGCTCCCTAACGCCCTCACCCCCATCCCCTCTCCCAAGGGCGAGAGGAGTTGCATTTTTTATTTTTGACTTATGAATTTTCAATTCGTCATCCGTAATCCGTAATCCGTAATCACATTGGCTCATTGACCAATTGACTAATTGACAAATTGGTTTTCATCCGTCATCACATTGGCTCATTGACCAATTGACTAATTGGCAAATTGCATCTCCATCTGTAATCGCATTGGCTCATTAATTTGCCAGCTTAGCCCGGCGTACCATACTCATCACAAAGCCTGCCAGCATAACCAGTATGCCTATCCAAACAAAATTGATAAAGGGGAAACGCAAGACTTTGAGCGCCACGAACGGCGTCATGCGGGAAGACTCCTTTACCCCAATTTTGAACGACTGGTTTTCATTGTCGATGCCGGAGAGATTGACAGCCAACCCCTGTGAGATCAGGGTATCCGGTCTGTAATCTATGTCGCGGCCATGGAAATAGAAATAAGGTTGTGCTTTCAGTGATTTTTCCGGTCTGCTGAAAGAAACAACAGTGAGCTTTGCCATGATGGCGGTATCTCCGGGATTGAAGTTCACCCGGTCGTTGGCGGGCGCCATTTGCACCGAGTCGAGGATCATATAACCCGAAGAGTAGAAGATCGTATCTTTTATTTTAACGTTGCTGATCCTGTATTTGGCGGTATCCTCTCCCTCCTGCAATTTATCGGCGTAAGTGATATAACTGAAAATATCCTGGTGCAGGTAATGCTTTGAATCCGGATTTGCCGCATATCCTTCCTGACCTTTGGTATTCTTGATAAGGTCGGGATACAACATGAACTTTTCCTTCCCATCCTTGGTTTCCATGAGCACATGGAAGTAGATGGTTTTGCCGTTGTGGGTGGAAGTATCCTTCACATAGGTGGCCCAGTACTTACCCATGTCTGTCCTGATCCCCTGGAACATGGTCAGGTTTTCAGTTCCCTTCTGATCTGAATTGGGTCCGAAGTTCAAAGGATTAAGGGTATTGACCGACAACACTTCTTTCTTGGCAGAAGACAGTAAAACGCCTAAGAGGAACAGGGCAAATCCAAAATGCGCCACGGAAGCGCCGGCGGCTTTCAACTTGCCATTCAATCCCATCCATATATAAGCCGCATTGGCAACAATTGAATAAACAGTAGCGAAAATGGCAATGTGAATAGCGGCCAGGAATCCTATTCCATATTTATCGTAGTCAATATTACCCAACGCACTTATCAGTACAGAAATAACCAGGGAAATCGCCGTCGGCAATAATATCTTCTTCCAGAAAGCTTCACTGCTGGTTTTCTTGTATTTCAAAAACTGGCTGATCGCCGTTAGTACGCCAATAATGATGGTTACAAATATCTGCACTCGGTTATATGGAAATTCTTTATCGTCTCCTATGTCGAAGCGGGTTCCGAAAATTTTATTGAATAATGGAAAGGAAGTCGGGATAATGATGGCTATAGAAGATAAAAACAACACCAGCGAGCCGATAAACATCCAGAACTCCCGAGACCAGCCGCTTTCTTCTTTGGCAATATGAGGGATGGATTTATACCTTTTGAAAAACAGGAACAGGGAGGGCGCCAGGAATATGAATACAAATCCTCTTAATTGCCAGTTCATGCCCGAAGTCACAAACGAGTGCACGGAAGTATCCTGCAGGTCGCCGCTGCGGGTAAGATAAGTGGAATAGAGGATCAGGAGGAAAGTGAGAATATAGAACAGGTAGGTGGCTCTTAAAGAGTGACCGGTGGAATTATACACTACATGAGTATGCAATCCGGCAACCAGTACCAGCCAGGGAACCAGTGAAGCGTTTTCAACCGGATCCCAGGCCCAGTAGCCTCCGAAATTGAGCGATTCATATGCCCATTTGGCTCCCATCATGATCCCAAGACCCAGGATGGCTGCAGAAAACAGCGACCAGGGTAAGGCTGCCTTTACCCATCCGGAGTATTCTTTTTTCCAAAGGCCGGCGATGGCATAGGCAAATGGAACGATCGTGGAGGCGAAACCCAGGAAGAGGATCGGCGGATGTATCACCATCCAGTAATTCTGGAGTGACTGGTTCAGGCCCTGCCCGCCCCTTTTATAGATATTGGTCAGATAATCGGCCTTGAGTATTCCCTCATTATAAAAGAAAGGTGCATTATCCGGCGACATCACCCCCGAATTTCTTAACAGCAGGAATGGACTGCTTCCAATTTTCAGATCGAAAATGTACAGACCGATGATCATCGTGGCCAGGCAAAACTGGGCAAAACTGATCGTTGCCATTACCGGCGCTTCCCAGTTTTTGGAAGTGCGCATCAAAATCAGGCCGATGATCGAATGCCAGAAGGCCCACAACAGAAAACTTCCTTCCTGCCCTTCCCAGATACTACTCAGGAGGTATTTCGGTTCCAACGATTCATCGCTGTGCGTCCACACATAGTGATACTCAAAATAATGATTGGAAATAATCAGTAATATGACAACGAATATGGAGAGTACGCTTACTACATCGATTATGAATCCAACGCGACCGATCTTTTTCCAACTCGCTGCTTCCTCCGGAACCCTGGCGTTGGCAGATTTGAAGTAAGCAATGGAAGCAACCAGGGAGGCCACCAATGACAGTGCAATCAGAAACTGACCGATCTGGCCGGGTAAGAGATGCTCACCAATATAATTCATCGGGGGTATTAGTTTTGACTGATATTATTACTTGCTGCTCGGGGATCGTCTTTGTATTTGGAAGGACATTTGATGAGGATGCCGTCTTTACGTGTAATTTCAAATACATCTCCCTGCATTTTACCTTTCAATACAATACGATCGCTCTTTTCCATATCCATTGGTTTCTCGAAATAGTAGCGAACCTTGGCTTTATTTCCGACGCTATCCATTACGTAAAACTCGGTTAGGTTAGGATTTTTTACCGCATCGAATATGATCGGGGTGGGTTGCGACTTATCAAGCTGGGCAATGATAGTCACTGTTTTTCCTGGTTTCTGACGGGCTGAAGCGAGTGTTTCGTAAGTAGACAAATTACCCATCAGGCTCAACAGAATCATGATAACCGCCGCAATGGCCACCAGTAAAACAATGTGGATCTTTTTCATATAGAGAGTTGAGGATGCAAAGGTAGTCTAAAATGACTCAGCCTTTTGGTGATTTTTATCAAATGAAATACAAAATTTTGTCAGGAAAGGTTGGCTATCAGGGTATTTCGTCCTGAATCTGCATTTCGGGGCAACCTTTTAAACATATTTTGACTCTTATGAATGGTGCACTAACTTGCACCGCTTTTCGTAACAGCGCTGAAACATGACAGACCTTTCGCATTTTGACCCGAACGTAGCAAGCAATCCTAACAACAACATCTTTGGATTACCTTTTCAGGAAGAGGATGCCAGAGTAGTACTACTACCTGTTCCCTGGGAAGTAACCGTTAGCTATACAGCCGGCACAGCCCGTGCAGCCGAACATATATTCAAGACTTCCCTGCAGGTCGATTTGTTCGATGCCGACTATCCGAAAGCCTGGCGCCAGGGTTTTTTTATGCGAGAAACCGATAAGAAGATCCTGATGAAAAGCGATTATCTCCGTAAAGAAGCAGAGCTGTATATAGATTACATCTCCAAGGGTGAAGATGTGAACAAGAACCAGTTCATGTGTAAATCGCTGAAAGAAATCAATGAAGGAGCCCGATTTCTCAACAACTGGGTTTACGAAAAAACGAAAGATATTATTTCAAAGGGACATCTGCTCGGGCTGGTTGGCGGAGATCACTCCACTCCGCTCGGGTATTTTAAGGCAATTGGCGAAATGTATGGCAACTTCGGTATCATACAGATCGATGCGCATTGCGACCTGAGAAAATCATTTGAAGGATTTATTTACAGTCATGCCAGCATCATGTACAATGCGTTGGCGGAGGTACCCCAACTGGCAAAACTCGTACAGGTGGGCGTGAGGGATTATTGCGAAGAAGAATGGGAATATATCGGCAGCCACGACAAAGTGGTATGCTATATGGATAAGGATATCAAGGAGCGCCAGTTTGAAGGCGAAACCTGGAAGCAGATCGTTCATGAAATAGTGAACCACCTGCCGGAAACCGTTTATATCAGCTTCGATATCGATGGACTGGATCCTAAACTCTGCCCCAATACCGGTACGCCCGTGCAGGGAGGATTTGAAACAGACCAGGTATTTTATCTCTTCAAGAAGATCATTGAAAGCGGTCGCCGCATCGTTGGTTTTGATCTTTGCGAAACAGGGGTCAGTGAAAATGAGTGGGACGCCAACGTGGCCGCCCGTGTATTATTCAAGTTGTGTAATTTACTGGCTGCAAGCAATTCTGCCAGCGCATGATTTACCACTACGTTGTAACGCTAAAAAACAAACAGACCCGTTACCTGGATCTGATCGGATTGTTCCTGTCCCTTCTTTCGCTTTTCTTTTTTGTGATGGAAATGCTCGGCAGCCAGCAGCTTCACTGGGCCTATCTTTCCGGCTCTCTCTTTCTCTTCGGATATGTGATCTGGGCTTTGTACCGGACTTACAAACTTCACAAGAAGGTGTACTACAGCCGGGCTCTGCTGATCGCGGCACTGGTGTGGATGAAAATGCCCCATTATCAATGGCTCTGTTTTGTTTTCGTGGTATTGGCCTTACTCGAATACCAGGCAAAATACGCAGTAGAAATCGGTTTTACCGATCACCAGGTGCTGATCAATACATTGATCAAGAAAAAGTACGATTGGTCGCAGTTCAATAACGTCATTCTGAAAGACGGACTACTTACTCTTGATTTTACCAACAACAAAGTGCTCCAAAAGGAAATCCTCGATGATGAGGAGGATGATGCCGATGAGGATGAGTTTAACGAGTACTGCCGGCAAAGACTTTTAGCGGCTGGCCGACTCTCCGGGAAATAAATGAGTCGGACAATTGTGGAAAATAGCCGTTCCGGCATCCTTGCTTCTAACCAAACTGCACTTGTATGAATGGCATATCCCTTCCGGTGATACACCCATCTTTCCAACAACTCAAAAAGAATGGAAGACTCATGCATGTAGTGGCTGCCGGGCTGATTTTAGTACATGCTGTATCCCATTTCCAACAACCAGAACCCAGCAAATTTTACCTGGCCTGTCTGTTACTCATCGCTGCAGATATTCTGATACTCGCGTTTCCTGGTCGCCAGGCACTGAATCAAATGCCCAGGCTTAACCTGTTCTTCCGCGGCGTGGAATGCTTGTTTTTTTTGGGTATATCAGCGGAATCATTTGTGCATGGTTCCTGGATCGTTGGATCCATACACCTGATCATTTCAGGCGGTTACCTGTATCTGTTTTATTGCGAAAGAAAGCTCGGAACCGAGTGGGTGGGCATTCACCATACCGGCATTACCATTCCTTCCCTCCCCGAACAGAAATTCTTCTTGTGGTCGAATGTGTCCCGGCTGCAGGCTGATTATTCCTCCATAACCATCGAGACTTCCATCGACAAAACCTATCACTTCGATCTGCAATCCAATCTTCAATTCGAAGAACTCGACCAAATTCACGAATTTTGCCGCCATTATCTCGGCAACGAGGGCGGATAATCCATTCGCGTTGCCGGTACTCATTTAAAGCAACGCCTGAATGAAGCAGTCTCCATTTTTGTTATACAGTGACGGACAGGGTAATATTTTTGAGGATACGAGCCTGTATGCGACCGGAAGAAGCGGATGGGAAGCCATGCCCGTTCCCGCCGAAGACTGGATGCTGCTTCCGGATGGCGGCTCCTTATACGAGTTGCCCGGCAGAAAGGGTATTGGCATTGATGTGAAGACCGGAGAGATGAGGCTCTGTGAAAAAGGATGGGCCGTTGCAGCCTTCATTCCCCCCGCTCATACCGGTTTATACCTTGCCGCCTTCGAAACGGGTGCCGAGGCACCAACCCTACCACTTTTTTGCTATACAGCCGCCGGTTGGTTCAATGATCAGTTCTATGTTCCTGCTGTTCGAATTGAGGCAGATATTCGCCAGGAATGTGCCGGATACGATCAGGAAAAGATTGATCAGGGTACTTCAAATTTATTAAAAGCTTACCCGCACAACAGGCTGGTTAAGCACTTAATGGAAAATTGTTGTCAAACCTATCATTGCCCTGCTGCCAGAAACTTTGCACTAGGCAGATGGGAATGTCCTGTTCCTTCGTCTCCCGCCTGCAATGCCAATTGTATCGGATGTATTTCATTCCAGCCGCAGGAAGAAAGCATCGTGTCGACACAGGATCGCCTTACGTTCAAACCGACTGCTGAAGAAATTATAGAGTTCACGGTTCCGCACCTGGAAACCGCGCCCTACCCGATCGTCAGTTTTGGGCAGGGATGCGAAGGGGAACCTTTACTCATGTGGGAAACCATTGCCGAAGCCATCCGGGAGATTCGAAAACATACTTCCAAAGGCAGCATCAATATCAACACCAATGGTTCAAAGCCCGAAGCGGTGCGCGCGCTTTGCGAAGCCGGACTGAATAGTATCCGGGTGAGCATGAACTCCGCCCGTAAACATATTTATGAAGCGTATTATCGCCCCAATAATTATCAATTCGAGGATCTGGCTGAAAGTATACGGGTCGTTAGAAGCTATGGCGGCTGGGCCAGCATCAACTATTTTGTATTTCCCGGCATGACGGATACTGTGGAAGAATATGAAGCGCTGAGTCAGTTTATCCGAGAAACCGGATTGACCATGATTCAATGGCGGAATTTCAACATAGACCCTGATTGGTATCTTGGCAAAATCGGCCAGGGAGAAACCGGTGATTTACTGGGTATCAAACAATTGATGAGCTTGATTCAAGAAGAATTTCCAACAGTGAAGTTTGGCTATTTCAATCCTTCCATGGAAAGAATAAAAGGAAATTACGAAACTGATTTCGCACATTAAATGCGGATCAATTAAAATTAAATATTAAATCAAAACGACCTCTCCCCTAAAATTTCTGCTTGACGAATACTTCAAAAAATATCTATAAAGGGATCGGTCTGGCGGTACTGGCCACCATCATCTGGTCGGGTAATTTTGTGGTAGCGCGTGGAGTCATAAAAGAGATACCGCCCGTTGCATTGGCTTTTTTTCGCTGGTTAACCGGTACCCTTATCCTGACACCCTTCGCCTATAAACACCTGAAAAAAGACTGGCCCCTGATCAAACAGCACTGGAAATATTTTTTCTGGGTAGCGATCCTCGGCGTAACCCTTTATAATACGCTTATCTATTTCGCCGGACATTACCTGCCGGCTGTAAACCTGGCCTTGATTGGTACCACTTCCTCTCCTCTGATGTCTATTGCGCTGGCGGCCATTTTTCTGAAAGAAATGCTCACTCCCATCAGGCTTTTCGGCATCTTCGTTTGCCTGGCCGGAATCATTCTATTACTGTCGGATGGAAGCTGGGCCAAGCTCGCCGGTTTTCATTTTACCCGTGGAGACAGTTGGATACTGTTGGCTGCCCTGACCTTCGCGATATACAATATTCTCGTTAGAAAGAAGCCAATCGGAATTTCTC
Source organism: Chitinophagaceae bacterium (assembly GCA_044226045.1). Taxonomy (GTDB): domain Bacteria; phylum Bacteroidota; class Bacteroidia; order Chitinophagales; family Chitinophagaceae; genus Endoryza. The sequence goes on along the minus strand of JBGAHR010000030.1, from coordinate 37,048 downwards.
CGTTAGGCTTTCTGCTGGCTACTTTCTGGCTAGGCACCCTCATGCTTTTTCCTATGTACCTCGTGGAAGCCAGTTACAGTGAGCCGGTGCAATGGAATCAATCATTGATCGTGGTAATTCTCTATCTCGGTATAGGCAATTCGGTACTCTCCTTTCTATTTTGGAACGCCTCCATTGCTGAATTAGGCGCAGGCAGAACTGCGTTATTTGGCAACCTGATTCCGATATTCAGCACCTTTGAAGCGGTTGTTTTCCTTCATGAGAAGGTAACACCCATTCATTATATCAGCGGATTGCTGGTAATCGGTGGGTTGATCATAGCCAATTTACGCTCGAAAAAAAAGCAACTCGTTTGAAAAAAGTCATCATCATCGGCGCCAGTTCGGGAATAGGCCGGGAATTAGCCATCCAATTTACCCGCCTGGGATGGCAGGTTGGAATCACTGCCCGCAGAGCCGATAAACTGGCTTCTATTTCCCTTGAATCGAATGGCCAGATATGGTATGAATGTTTTGACGCGGCTGCCCCCGGTAACAACGATGGTTTAGACCGACTGATCGACCGCATGGATGGCATGGATCTGTTTGTGTATTGCGCGGGATACGGTGGCACCAGCGACCAGCTCGACTGGTCAATAGAAAAAAGAACCTTTGACGTGAATGCGAAAGGTTTTTTGGAAATGGTTAATCATGCTTTTTGCTATTTTCAAAAGAAAGGTAATGGACAGATCGCGGTCATCTCCTCTGTTGCAGGAATAAGGGGAAACAGTTTTGCACCGGCTTATAGTGCTACCAAAGCATTTGAAAGTGTATATGCAGAAGGGCTCAACCTGAAAGCCCATCGCCTCGGTTTGGATATAGTCATCTCAGATATCAGACCCGGCTTCGTCAGTACCGAACAATCTGATTCAAAAACGCATCAAAAATTCTGGTCAGCCCCCGTGACCAAGGCGGCTCAACAAATCATCAAAGCCATTGATGCAAAAAAGCGCCGGGCCTATATTACGCGCAGATGGTGGATTGCAGGTGTTTTACTCAGATGGGTACCCTGGCCATTGCTTCGTAAATTTCTCTGAAACCACTTTCTTTTAACATTTTATATGTGCGGGGTTATGCAAGTTGCATGTTTATTGCATCGTTAATAACAACTGTTGATAAGAAGGATTCCCTCTCTAACAGTCATCCAATTATATTCGTATGGCAAATACAATCAATATGGTGGATCATCAGTTCGAGTCCAGGAAAAACTGGAAAGCGACCAGTTATACAGTGGTCGTAGTGGGTATGCTCCTGGCATTCTTCATCATCTGGAAATGGGATTTGCCAACGTTGGAAACGCCGGTGTTGGAAGAAGGACTTGAAGTAAACCTGGGCAACAGCGATGCCGGATTGGGAGATGATCAACCGTTTTTACCAGGCAAACCGGCTCAAACGGAATCACAAGCATATACACCACCTCAGAAATCAGAACCGCAAAAAGCCGACGAATCAAAAGATTTCGCCACAGATGACAAGGACAAAGATGCACCGGAAATAAAAAAGCCCGCCGTTACCAAACCTGAATCAACCAAGGTTCCCGATAAAGAAGTAGTGAAGTCCAAACCGGTTGTGAAGCCTCAACCCACCGCTCCCCCCACTCCACCCGCACCCAAGCCCAAAAATTTGTTTAAAGGGTCCAATGGGGATGGTACAGGGGGCAATGATGCGGATAATTTCAAAAAAGGCGGTAACCAGGGTATTGCCGGGGGTACCGGAGACCAGGGAAGACCGGGAGGAGATCCGGATTCGAAAAATTATACCGGCGGCGGAAGAGGGAACAGTGGAATTCGAATTTCAAAAGGGTTGTCTGGCAGATCTATTACCCGGACACCAGCACTTTCAGACGAGTTCAACGAAAACGCAAAAGTAGCCGTCAACATCAGGGTGGATGAAAAAGGAAATGTTGTTTCTGCCGAATATTCCCCTCTTGGTTCCACCACTTCCGATCCATCTTACAAAGAAATTGCCCGTAAAAAAGCCCTGCTGGTGAAGTTCTCACCCGGTAGTGCAGAATCATCAGGCACGATTGTATTCGATTTCAAGATCAAGAACTGATCTGCCTGTTTTCCAGATAGATTATTCTGTAATCGCTTTTGTAGTTTTGCGGGCAGTATGACTTATCCCGAAGCGCTCGAATACCTGTATGCCCATTTGCCGATGTTTAGCCGCATGGGGGCTGCGGCCATCAAGGAAGATTTAACCAACACGCTTTTATTGTGCCGGGAACTGGGCGATCCTCATCTGCGATTCAAATCCATTCATGTGGCCGGTACCAACGGAAAAGGTTCCACCAGCCATATGCTGGCTTCCGTATTGCAATCGGCCGGCTATAAAACCGGGTTATATACTTCTCCCCATTTGCGTGATTTCCGGGAACGAATAAAAATTAACGGGCAAATGGTTACTGAAGCATACGTCACCGGTTTCGTTGAACGCATCAAGCCCCATATTCCGCTTATTCAACCTTCTTTTTTCGAGATCACGGTGGCCATGGCTTTCGAGTATTTCGCCAAAGAGCAGGTAGATATAGCCGTTATAGAAACCGGCCTGGGCGGGCGACTCGACAGCACCAACGTAATAACACCTGAACTATCGGTGATCACCAATATCGGTTGGGATCACATGAACATACTTGGCAACAGCCTGCCGGAAATTGCTTTCGAAAAAGCAGGCATTATCAAACAGGCTGTTCCGGTGGTGATTGGTGAAAGCAATCCCGAAACAATGCCGGTGTTTATTGAAAAGGCTGCTGCCCAGGGTGCCAACATCCATTTCGCGGATAAATTGCATTATGTACCTGAATGGCAATACCAGCGGCACAAGCTTTCGCTGACCGTGGCGAATCGCCACAACGACGAAAGGACACAGTACATGCTCGACTTGCCTGGTTATTATCAAACACATAATGTGCTAACGGTACTCACCGCCCTCGATCTGCTGCGCCAGCTGGGTTGGAAGATCGAACAAAATGCGATTGTCAAAGGATTATCAGTTACCAAAAAGCAAACTGGTCTGCATGGCCGCTGGGAATTAATCAGCGAGCACCCTGATATCATTCTGGATGTGGCACACAATGAAGATGGCATGAAGCAATTGCTCGAGCAACTGGAACTCGCCCCATTCAGGGAATTGCATTTGATCATTGGCATGGTGAAAGACAAAAAAATCGACGCCGTACTCAAACTCCTGCCCACTACCGCCCATTATTATTTTACGCAGGCACAAATACCGAGAGCGCTGCCTGCCGATCAACTGGCTGCACAGGCAGGTGCATTTCATCTGACAGGTAAAACTTTCAGCAACGTGAACCTGGCGATCCAGGAAGCCCGCTCACACGCTCATAAAGACGATCTGATACTGGTTTGTGGCAGTGTATTCGTGGTAGGTGAAGTACAATTATAGAGGCTTTACTACACACCGGATTTGGCGGAGATATTCAATCCAATCAACCCGATTACAATTAACAGCATGGAGATGATCTGAATGGTGCTGAGGTTTTCTTTAAAAAGCCAAACGCCCAACAGAGCCACCAACACCGTGCTGGCGCCAGCCCAGATCGCATTGGCTATGCCAACCGGCATTTGTTTCAGGCAGAGTGTAAGAAAAACAAAACCGCCAATGTAGGCTACTACAGCCAATACTGAATAGGTTTTGTTTCGAAAACCATCTGCCATCTTCATACAGATAACTGCGGCCGTTTCCGCCAGTATCGTCAGCACCAGGTATATATATCCCATAGCCAAAGTTTGTTGCGAATATACAGGCCGGCGAATTATTGTTGACCAGGTAACGTCATTTTCATAGCTGTTTCCATCAGTCGTAAGCCGGTTTTTTGCAGGGCTTCCATGAGCGGTGTACCCGGAGTATTAATACATATGAGCTGGTCAAAAAAGGCTTCCAGCGCTTCGTCTTTGCCTGCCGGAATATTACCAGCCATGCCAATGACCGGAATACCCTTTTCCTTCGCCATTTTTGCCACACCGAAAGGCGCCTTTCCCTGCAATGTCTGGTGATCGATACTCCCTTCGCCGGTGATCACAAGCGCTGCATCTTTTAATGCTTCTTCAAAACGGGTGAGGTAAAGAAAGTGATCGATGCCGCTGACCAGCCTGGCATGTAACAACCCGTATAAACCGGCTGCCACGCCGCCCGAGGCACCACCGTGTACCACCGCATTAATGTCTCTGCCGGTTTTTTCAAAAATAACCTCTCTCAGTTTCGACAGCCCCTCGTCCAGTTTGGGTATCATTACCAGATCCGCCCCTTTTTGCTGACCAAATACCCTGGCAGCTCCATCATGACCAAGCAAATGGTTCTGCACATCGCAAAGGATCGTGATAGATGTATTGTTGCTGGAGGGCGATTCTATATTTTTCAAATGCACCAGGTCAACCGGTTGTTTGATCTCCTGCCCATGGTGATTGAGAAAACGAAATCCGAGCGCTCTTAATATTCCAGTTCCGCCATCGATAGTGGCGCTGCCCCCGATACATAATAATATTTCCTGGCAGCCTCTGGCCATAGCGTCCCGGATCATATCACCGGTACCTTCAGTATGGGCGAGATAAGGGTTGTACTCATCGGGTTTCAGTAACCGAAGACCTGAGGCATTGGCGAGTTCGATGATGGCAGTATTTTTTTCCTCCAGTATTCCATATTCAGCATCGATTTTTCTTCCCAGGGGATCCGGTACAGTTATGCTGATGCGGGTTGCATTCAGTTTATTGATGAGTAATTCACCGGTGCCATCACCCCCATCTGCTACCGGAAATAATATGGCTTTATGACCTTCCTGCCGCCTGATGATCCCTTCTGCAATAGCTTCAGCTGCGGAAGTGGCATCCAGGCTATTCTTGAACGCATTGGGAGCAACCAGTATATTCATGATCAGAGCAGGATTTTGTGTAAGATAAATAGTGTAATCAAGCCGGTCAGTCCCATCCACAGTGTGCCGACTGTGTGCACCCGCAGCATGGTTCTCACATCCAGATCAGAGAATCGCGCAATTACCCAGAAATAAGCATCATTGGTATGAGATACGACCATTGAGCCCACTCCCAGCGAAAGCACCGCCAGCAATCGCCCGTTGTCCGTATCCAGGCCGAGCGTTGGAAGCAGGGGCAAGATAATGGAAGAAGCGGTTACGATCGCTACGGTAGAAGAACCCTGCGCTGTTTTGATCAGGGCCGCCAGCAGAAACGGGAAAAACCAGCCGGCGCCGGAAAGATCAAACAGGTTGCCGAGGTGCTCACCCGGATGTGTAGCCGCAATCACCCCTCCGAATGCCGCTCCACCGGCAATAATGATTAGAATGCTACCGGCTTTTTCAACCGCATGTCCCAATGTAACAGATTTCTCCACTTTATTTCTGGTGAATGCCAGACATACCACCACCCCAATTGCCAAAGCCACAGCAGGCTCCCCGGCCATGATCAGGCTGTTGATAACCCAACCCGGCTCTTTTATTTCAAAGTTCAGGATGGAACGAACTGCCATCAACACAATGGGAAGTATCACCGGTAAAAAAGCAACCCATACTGAAGGCAACCCATCCCTCCCCCTATTACTCTCGTCTCCGCTCCCGCTCCCACTATCGCTCTCGCTCCCACTCCCGCTCCCTTTTTCACTCCCGCTCCCTTTATCGCTCTCGCTCCCACTCCCGCTCCCTCTCCCTGTCCACACCGCCCATGCGTATCCGGTTAGCATGATCGGAATGGCCAGTACAATCCCCCAACCAACCAGCTTCCCCATATCAGCACCTATTGTGGAGGCGGCAGCCGTAGCACCGGGATGCGGGGGAATCAGGCAATGCACAGCATACAGACCGGCTGCCAGCGAAATACTGGTTTGCGCCATCGTAAAACGGGTTCTTCTCGCCAGTGATTGATTCAATCCGTTCAGCACGATATATCCCGAGTCACAAAAAATGGGCATGCCTACTATGAAGCCGGTAAGGGCGGTTGCGAAGGCGGCTCGTTTTTCTCCAACGACTGACAGTATTACATCGGCCATCACCCGGGTACTTCCGTTCTGTTCGAGCAACATTCCCAGCGCGGTACCCAGCACGATGATGAGGGTTAATTTGGAAAGAATGTCTCCCATTCCGGCTTTCATAAGAGTCACCATTTCAGGGAAAGGAATGCCAGCGAGCAAGCCAGTGATGATACAGGCAATCAGCAGCGCAAAAAACGGATGCAGTTTTACAAACACCGTGAGAAAAACAATGGCCCCCACTCCGGAGATCAGTGCGATGAATACCTGTGCCAGGGTTATTTCCATATCAATTTTCTTTAATAGTTGACAGGATATCGTTTCTGTAATTTAACGCATCAAACGTTATTCAGTTAATATTATCCCCCGATTACCCGCTGGCACAACTATTGATTCGAATTGTATAAAAGGGTATGGATGTTTTTAACTGGGGAATAATCGGCCCTGGCAACATTGCCGGCGATTTTGTTTCAGATATGAAGTTTGTTGAAAATTCCCTGCACAAACCGGGTGCGGTGCTTTCTCATGACTTGTCTAAAGCAGCGGCCTTCGCATCGGAAAGCATGGCTCCACAGGTATACGATCATATTAGCGATTTTATCAAAGGAGCTAATATACAGGCAGTCTATATTGCTACCCCACATCCCCTTCATTATAAGCAAACCCTTCTATGCCTGGCCCATGGCATTCCGGTCCTGTGTGAAAAGCCATTAGGCATGAACAGTAAGCAGGTAACAGAAATGATCAGCGCGGCCCAATGGCACCAGTGCTTCCTGATGGAAGGCCTCTGGATACGCTTCCTTCCTTCGATTGAACAGGTATTATCATTGATTGACAATAACCGGATCGGAAAAATCATATGGATAGAATCCACTATGAGTTATGTGGCCCCTCCCGATCCGGAAGGACGTTATTTCAATCCCGAAAAAGGCGGAGGCTCGTTAATGGATCTCGGTATTTACAATATTTATCTATCCCTGTTACTGTTAGGCAAGCCGGTTTCCATTAAAACACAATCCCACTTAACACCTGGCGGCATTGATGAATCCTGCACCATCGAAATGAATTATTCCGGGAATGCAAAAGCAGTGTTGAGATCTTCCCTGGTGGAAGACCTGGGCAATACGGCTATCATACAGGGAGAATGGGGTAGAATCATTATAGAACGTCCCTGGAATGAAAAACCAACGGCTATCCTTTTGGAAACACCGGCTGGAACAGAAAAATTTTCCTGTCAATGGAAGGGACGCGGGTTTCAATTCGAAATGGAGGAAATGTACAACTGCCTGGTGCAGGGTAAAAAAATGAGTAGCCGATTATGTCATTCCACCAGCCTTGATCTGCACCAGTTGCTGGACGAAATCAGGAAGCAGGGCGGCATTCACTACCGTTTTGACTGATCTGGCCTGCATCATCGGCAACCTGCCTACCTTTGCCATAAATTATGCAATATGAAGTACAGAACACTGGGAGCAACCGGAGAAAAATTGTCCGCCATCGGACTGGGTTGTATGGGAATGAGCTTTGCTTATGGTCCACGGAATGACGAAGAGTCTTTGGCAACGTTGAACAAGGCGCTGGATCTGGGCATCAATTTCTGGGACACCGCCGACATGTATGGATTCGGCCACAATGAATCGCTTATCTCTAAGGTACTTTCGTCCAACAGGGATAAAGTTTTTATCGCCACCAAATTTGGGTTTCGTCAACGCGAAGGCGCCACATCTAATTTCGCCGGCAGTCCATCGACGTATTTTGACGGTTCACCTGCCTATCTCAAAACCGCCATCGATAAAAGCCTTCAACGATTGAACGTTGATACGATTGATCTGTATTATGCCCATCGGATCGATCCGAATGTACCGGTGGAAGAAATGGTGGGTGCCATGGCAGAACTGGTAAAAGCCGGTAAAGTTCGTTACCTGGGATTGTCAGAAGCTTCTGCAGCATCTATTCGAAAGGCCCATGCAGTACATCCGATATCGGCTTTGCAAAGTGAATATTCCCTGCTCACGAGAGACGTGGAAAAAGAGATTCTGCCAACTATCCGCGAACTGGGAATCACCCTTGTTCCGTACAGTCCGCTGGCCCGCGGATTGATTACTGCAACAGTGACCGATAAAGAAAAACTGGCCAGCGATGATTTCAGAAGAACATTGCCTCGTTTCAACAACGAAGAGAACTGGAACAATAACCAGCAGCTGGTCAGGGAATTTGCCAGCCTGGCGGAAGGAAAGAACTGCAGTCCCTCGCAGCTGGCCCTTGCATGGGTGCTGGCGCAGGGTCAGGACATTATTCCCATACCGGGTACCAAACAAAGAAAATACCTGGAAGAGAACGCAGCCGCGGTGGATATTGAATTGAACAAAGAAGAGCTGAAAGCGATTGAAGAGCTGATCAGCCGATATCCGCATATTGGAAATCGTTATAGTGAAGGCGCGATGAAACTGGTCAATCATTAACCTTGATAGAAAAGCCCCTGCTTTCCGGCAAGGGCTTTTTTTAATAACATTTCTTGTTTTAATTATTGAATCACTGTTGTCCGGGGAAAGTGTCGTAGTCCAACCTATTAAGCTGAAATAATCATCTTTTTGCAACTTTTTGAGAAATGAGCCCCTCTTGGTGAGCGGGAGCGAGAGCGGGAGCGACTAATTCAATTAGTTCTTCGGTGGTGAACAACGGTAGAATAAAGCCCGGCATTTTCAGGGAGCGGGAGTGAGAGCGGGAGCGAATACAGTTATCGCATTGGCAAATTGGATTTCATCCGCCATTCGTAATCCGTCATCCGTCATTGCATTGGCGCATTGACCAATTTTGCGCACTGAGATTTCCCCGGACAACAGTGATTATTGAATAACCCCGCATCCGATCCTGGTGCCCGAATTTCCGGAAGGTTGCGTTATATAATCGTCTTCCCCTCCGTGAACGATCACGGACTTACCGAGTATATTGGAAGAAGAAGGGCCTCCAATGGTCCAATAAGGAGATTCGAGTGAGAGGGTGCCATGACCCGATTTATCCAATTGTATGTTTCCGATATCCCCTGCATGGAAGCTGGATGATCCCCATTTGCCGTGAGAAGTTTTACCGGGATTCCAGTGACCGTGAGCCATCTCCCCCTTGTTGCCGCAATCTCCGTGTTCATGGAGATGCACTGCCACTGATTTCCCCGCTTTGGATGGAATATCAAGTTGAATGAGCATCACCACTTTTCCGTTTTGCTGATCGGCAGTAAACCGGGCAGACCCTTTTACCAGGGTATCGGCAAAACTGGGAGCCAGGATGGCTTCCGCATTGGATCGATAAGGCTGTATACTGTCTGAGGCAGGTTGTTGCGCGCTTGCGCTGTCTTTAGCTTTTTCTTCTCCACTATTGCCTGCATTATTTCCGCAGGCTGTTAGCAAACAGAAAATGCCCAATGCTATTCCAATGAGTTTCACTCGCGTTTTTGGTGCTGGTTGCATAAAAAAGGTTTTCGTTATGTTTTCACACAACAAATACCTTACCTGCCAATTTTGGCTGTAAATTTCTGTAATTGGAGTAAAAGATTACCCGCATTACGGATTTTGCGTAACACCATATTTTGTCACAACCGGCTGAGATTCGAATGGGCCGCGCAGGTCGTTGACGTTTACGGGGAAATGTCTTGAATAAATACCGGAAGATTCAAAGAGGTTCTTCAACCGTAGCGCGGAGGCTTCGAGGTTACGACCATCCCTTGCATCAAAATCATTCAGCACCAGACCGCTGGCTTCTTTCATCATAGCCTGAGGGTCGTCGAGGTAGTAGTAGATCACCGCGAGGTTGAAAAAGCTGGCATACCTGATCTTCCGATCGTGCTTGCTGGTACCGGGATAATTCTTTTTAATGGACTCAAAATATTTGATAACCGGCTGCAGTTTTTCACGCGCATCGGTAAGTGGCCGGTCGGCACGCATGTCGAACATCACATCCTTGATGGTCAGAAATGCGTTTCTGTGTGCGGTATATTCAGGATGCTTACGACTGTCTATGATCCACATAAAATCCGTAATGGTCGCTTCCCCATATCCGTAAGCGTTACTGAGTGAGTTGCTCAGGTAGTTGACTGCACGGCGAACGCAATTTTTATATAGATCGCCTGTCAGCTTCAGCACATTGATCATAAAATAACCTTCCGCCACCTGCCTGACGGCAAACTCCGGACTTTTATAAACCTGCTTGTAGCCGCGATCGGCCAGGATGATATGATCTATCTGCACTCCTTTGTAATCGACAATATCGGCGGTAGCAGCAAAAGTGTACACCACTTCCTGGTAATAGTAGCTCCGGGTTCCTGTTTGCTTGCCCGTTTTATCTTTTATGATTTCCACCCGCTCTTTGGTAGCATAAGACTCGGGTAAAATATCGTCGAGCTTGATTTGTATGTTGAGATGGCCGTCCTTAGGCAGTTGTTTCCATCCATCGATGATCACCGATTTTTCCGGAGCCAGTTCCTGGAAGTAATTTTGCATCAACCGGGTGGCTTCAAAGCCAACATTATAAGTTCGGTAAGAGGAATCGATTCTTACAGAAGGAATGGTTCTGACATTTACAGTGAAGCTAAAACGATCGAGGTCTACATTCTTCTGGCTAAATACGATAACAGGTAAAAACAGGCTAAGGAGTAACGTACTTGGTTTCACAGATTTGGATTTAGATAATCTGCAAACGACCCAGGCAGAATTTTTATTTTCCGCATCACAGACAGCTATTCCTTATCTTTTTGATTATCAATGATAAATATTAGCGATTTCCCAATTCACCGGTAGTCATTTCCATCAAAGTGTCCGGATGTCTCTTATCCGAATAACCGGAACACCTTCGCCACTCAAACCGCAATAGAATTTTTCCCCTGTAAAATCAAAGCAAACGAATACTTCCAGGTCGGTTTTTTTGAAATCTGATTCGAGGTTTTCCGGATGGTACCAGTTTGTTCCAACCTTAATCAACCAGCCGCATCCGTCTGCGGCCACTTCTCCGCTATAAATGACCAATCCGTTTGGTGCATCTTTGGGAACTTCCGGACAATCCTTCATCTTATCTCTTCTGCAGGATATAAAGAAAAAAACAGCCAGCATCACAGGAATAAAGAGTTTCATAAACGCAGTTTTCCCTCTGACCCCTGCAGAAAGAAAAACGTTGCCTCGGCCGGCAGGTTTTAACGTTTCAAAGCTGCTTCATAGGCTTTGATCCAGTCCTTCACACTGATCTTTAAAACCAGGTCGGCTATCAGTTTATAAGGGATGTTCCCGGGCTGCTTAAACCGAACACAGGATTTTCCCATATCGAGTTTGGTTGGCACCTGTCTGGTATACTCTTCCTGAAACCATTTAGATAGTGACGGATTTCCGTATAGCCCCATATGGTGAAAGGAGATAAAATTCTTTTGGGAAGAGAGGCTGATAAAGGGCAGAGCCATGGAAGGATCAACATGATAACCTTTGGGATAGATTTCATGCGGAACTACATAACAAATCATGCCATTCCCCATGATTTCTTTAAATCCTTTCGGCAGATTTTTCAAAATGGTTTGTCGAAGCTTGCTAAATGCTTTCTGCCGATCGGCGGGCAGGGTCTTCAGGTATTCGTCGATACCGGGGGATGTTACAGGCATCGCAAAAAAAATTTACTACAAGGTAAGGTATATGTTTTTTCTAAGAAATAGTCACTGTTGTCCGGGGAAAACGCTGAGGGTGCAATTGGTCAATGCGCCAATGAGCCAATTTGCTAATGAACAGCAAACGGCCAACTATTAATTGCAAACTGAATCACAACAATTGCCCGGCTTTATTCTATCGCTGTTCACCATCGAAGAACTAATTGAATTGGTAAATGGATCAAATTCAACTTCTCCTGATCGGCTCCCGCTCTCACTCCCGCTCCCCTAAAGTAACCGGGCTGTATATCGGACTTGGTCGCCTTTTTTTGTGGGACTTTTTGTTCGCCAAAAAAAGTCCCGTCAGAGACTCACAGGTAAAAGAACTCTCTCGTATACGTCCGCTCTCGCTCCCACTCTCGCTCACCTACAAGGGGCTCATTTCTCAAAATGGGGCAAAAGGATGATTATTTCAGCGTTGCATCAGGGACTCTGTGACTTTCCCCGGACAACAATGAAGAAATAGTCTACAAATTTCATCGTTATAAGAACGACTAACAGGGAATTCTTATATTTGAAAATCAAAATCGGAGTTATGTCATTACTGAATCAACAAAACAATAAAGGAAAGAAAAAAGGTAAAAAGACCAGCCAGACTGGCACCCAGGGATCGAAATTTATTGCCAAGCCAAAATCCTCTTCCGGGTTTGTAAGTAAACAAGCGAATACCGGATCACAGCGAGGCAGCTAAAAGCTTAAAAAATATTTGTCCCGGGCTGACAGGTTGGTTCTTTTCTCATTATTTAATTCGGTTAAATATGCGATTGACCAGGTTGTCAGCCTTTTTTGCTTGTTGTACTGTACGATGATAGTATATGAAAAGTCATTTTAATCGTTCTCATTACAACATTTCCGAATGACTGAAGTGGATCACATTTCTCATTGAGAGAACTGTGCAATCAATTTTATTGGAAATTAAAAGATTCAGACTATCAGAAAAGGGTAACCGTCCATTTCCGGTTAAAATGCTGATGGGCTTCCAGTTTTACGATTCCTTCTTTATTCTCCAATTGCTGGTTATGATCGACCGGATCGGCGATACCACACCAGGGTTCAATACAAACAAAATCGGCATTTTTCGCTGCCCAGATACCCAAAAAAGGGAACCCCGGAAAATCAAATTTCAACCCGTGCTTTCCTTTCGGGGAAGACAAGGTGACTGAAGTCGACACCAGGTCTTTCAAAACAATCGCATCGGTGGCGAACAAGTCCTTTGAAAGTGACAATACGCGAGTATGGTCTAGTAAAGGAATCGGCTTTTTCTCAATTAACCCATCTTTTGAAATGGGCCATCTACCGGCGTTTTCCGTTTTTTCAAATTCAAGCTGGTAATCGGAATAAGCCAGGCCGGCTTCGAGCGGTATGGCAAACGCGGGATGTCCGCCAATTGAAAAATACAAATCCTGAACACCCGAATTATAAACATGGTAAGTCAGTTCGATTGTAGTGCCCCTGATCTCATAGATCAATTCCAGCACAAACGGGAAAGGATATTTAGGAAGAGAGTCTTCGCTATCTTTCAATTGAAAGACCACCCTGCCCGGAGTCTCGGAGATGACGTCGAACAGTCTTTCGCGGGCAAATCCGTGTCTGCCACATATAAATTCTTTCCCGGCAAAAAAGTATTTGTTGTCCTTTAGGGTGCCTACAAACGGGAATAAAACCGGAGAATGTTTACCCCAGACATCGGGGTTACCATTCCACATATAGTCAATGCCAGTCGAAAGCAGTTTCAGGCTGGTCAGTTCGGCGCCCAATGGGTTCAGGGATGCTGAGATCCATTCGTTCGTCAGTCGGATCATCCGTGTAGTTTTATGCAATATAGGGCTGCCGGGCCGCCTGTCCAACCGCTGCTCATCCGGATAACCCGCCTTTGGCATAAAAGCGCCGGTCGGTTTCGAACGATTGATTACATTTGGGTATGCGTCGTATACTCGAAATCCTCGGAAGCAGTCTGGGTTTAACCTGGCAGGAATTCCGGTCACATAAAGTCAGAACGCTGCTCTCCCTGTCGGGCGTGGCGTTTGGTATTTTCTGTATTATCGGAGTACTGGCCACAGTGAACAGTATGGAATATGCCGTACAAAGCGATATCAAGGCTTTGGGCACCAATACCGTTTACATCGACAAATGGGAATATGCGGATGGTGGGGACGATTACCCCTGGTGGAAATACATCAAGCGCCCCATTCCGAAAGTGGACGAGATGAAATTGTTAAAGGCTAAAGTAGCAACCGCTGAAAATGTAGCGATGCATGGCCGTATCGACGCTTCCCAATTATCTGTGGGCGATAATGTGGTTACGGGTGTATACTATTACGGCGTTACAGAAGACTTTTACAATATCCAGAAAATAGAAATTGAAAACGGGCGCTACCTGAACCAGGGTGATTTTGACCATGCAGCCAATTCGATTGTCATGGGATATATAGTGGCGGAGAATCTTTTCGGGAAAGCAGAAAAAGCTGTTGGACAACTGGTGCAATTGAAGAACGGTCAACAGGCCGTCGTGGTTGGATTGATCAAAAAACAGGGTAAGACTTTATTATCCACCTGGGAATATGATAACTGTATCATCATGTCTTATGGCTTCTTGCGAACCCTGGTAAGAGAAGAAAATGCACAGCCGGTTATTATGGTGCAGGGAAAGTCTACCGTTCCCATGGCCCTTTTGAAAGATGATCTGGCCGGTGCCATGAGATCCATCCGAAAATTAAAACCTACACAGGAAAATGATTTTTCCCTGAATGATATCGACTCTTTCAGTGATTTCATCAGTGGCATATTTGGTGTGATCAATAAAGTAGGCTGGGCGATCGCTGCTTTGTCGCTGATCGTGGGTATGTTCGGTGTGGCCAATATTATGTTTGTAACCGTTCGTGAAAGAACTTCCCAGATAGGGTTGAAAAAAGCCATTGGCGCCAAGAAAAGGATGATCCTTACAGAATTCCTGCTGGAAGCCGCCTTCCTTTGTATTATGGGTGGACTGCTGGGGCTCGTCGGAGTGTTTTTAATCACCCTTATTTCAAGTGCGGTATTCGGATTCACCGTGTTCATTTCTCCGGGCATCCTGGCGCTGGCCATCACCATCTGCGTCATCGTTGGTGTGCTGGCTGGAATTATTCCTGCATCTATTGCCGCCAAGATGGATCCGGTTGTTGCCATACGCAGTAAATAGTTATTGGTTACCTTTGCCCCTTCAACATTTAAGGGTAAAACCGGTATGCCTGTTATTCTCGCCATTGAGTCTTCCTGCGACGAAACTTCAGCCTCCGTATGCAGAGACGGAATGATCCTTTCCAATTTTATTGCCAACCAGGTGATACATGAAAAATTTGGCGGCGTGGTTCCGGAACTGGCCAGTCGCGCACATATGCAAAACATCATACCGGTGGTAGATGTTGCCATAAAGGAAGCGGGCATTGACCGAAGGGCCATCGATGCCATCGCGTTTACACAATCGCCGGGTCTTATCGGTTCGCTGCTGGTGGGTTCGCAATTTGCTAAATCACTGGCGTTGGCATTGAACAAACCCTTGATTACTGTTCATCACATGCAGGCACATGTGCTGGCCAACCTGATACAGGAGCCACGCCCCTCTTTTCCTTTTCTATGCCTTACGGTAAGTGGCGGGCACACGCAGATTGTTCTTTGTGAAAGTCCCTACCAGCTAAAGGTGATTGGAGAAACGATCGACGATGCGGCGGGAGAAGCATTTGATAAATCGGCGAAATTACTGGGACTACCCTATCCCGGAGGGCCGCTCATCGACAAATATGCCCGTGAGGGAAATCCCACCCGTTTTACATTCCCCGAACCGCAGATCCCCGATCTGAATTTCAGTTTCAGCGGACTAAAAACTTCCATTTTATATTTCCTCCAGAATGCCGGTCAAAGTCATGTGTATAAGGAAGAATTCCTGGCTACGGAAGAAGAAAAGAAAAAATTTATTGAGAACAACCTGGCCGATATCTGCGCTTCCATTCAGCATCGGATCATCAGCATTCTCCTGAACAAATTGAAGAAAGCCTCTTTGTTGACCGGCGTCAAAGAAATCTGCATCGCCGGTGGGGTTTCTGCCAATAGCGGACTTCGTAGCGCCTTACTGGAAGCGGGAAAGAAAAATGGCTGGAATACTTATATCCCCGATTTTCAATATTGCACAGACAATGCGGCCATGATTGCCATTACGGGCTATTATAAATTCCTGGCCGGCGATTTCGCCGATCTCGCCGCTACCGCCAGTGCCCGGGCTGAGTGGTAACCGTTTCATCACATCTTTACACCGTTTCGTCACTCGGGTTTTTTATTCCCTCCATCGGTTGATATCCTTGTGGTATGAAACCAGGACAGACTATTCTTTGGCGAAAACATGAATTGATTCCGGGGATCCTGACGACGATCGGATTCATCATCTCTACTTATCTAAGAGATACCAGATTCACGCCGAAGTTACTGCGTACCGTATACGAACAGCCGTTCCTTGATCGGCAGGTGCCTTTTAACTATTGGCGAAATATTTTTCTGCCCGATGTGATGCTGGCGGTGGTGATGTTCGCCTGCCAGTGCTGGTTGAATCTTTCGATCATTCCGGGAATACTGAAAAACAGCTCAACGCAAAAGAGTATTGCTAAGATCATCAGCCTCCTGGCGATCATACTGGCCACCTCTTCGGCGAGCATTTATTTGCTGGATGAGCAGCATTACCGGTCACCGATCTATCCGAACGAATCCCTCTGGCAGGCCTTGTACCGGGGAGGCAATGTGATGCTCAGGATCGTAATTCCCTACAGCATTTACCTGGCCATCAGGGAGTGGGCTATCTATTTGATTCAAAAAAGCCGCAAACCAGATTATGCTATCTGGATTTGCAACCGTTTCACACTTGCCACTTTCGTATATCTTTCGCTGTTATTCTTAACGATTGTCTTCCGTTTTCCGGGAAGTAATCTGTTTTTTATCAGTTTTCTTTTCGTGCTTCCACCCCTGGTGATAACCTATTTTATCGCGCTGTATGGGATACTGGTGCCATTCTATCAGCAAACAAAAAGATCGGCGCGAGCAACATGGCGATTATTCCTGGCCACCTTCATTGTTACGCTGCCATTTACGATGCTTTATAATATTACCTTATCCGGTCGAAGCAATCCCCTTCTCTTTATGGCAATCTGCCTGGCCCTTCAATGGCTGATCTCCATCCCCCTGGCCTTTTTTGCCTTCAACCGGCAGAAGGAACAATTGAGACAGTTTGCCAGCCTGGAAAAAGAGTTGAACCGAACCCAATACGACCTTTCCTTGCTTCGAATGCAGATCCACCCCCATTTCCTGTTTAATACTTTAAATACGCTTTACGGTACGGCTCTCCAGGAAAATGCCCGCAAAACAGCCGAGTCCATACAATTGTTGGGAGATATGATGCGCTTCCATCTGGAAGATGCCTCCAGGTCAAAAATTCCGATACAAAAAGAGTTTAACTATATCCGAAGTTATATCCACCTGCAACAACTTAGGCTTCCCGCCAACGTGCCTATTTCCATCACGACACAAATTGAAGATCCTGTTTCTGAGGCTCACATCGAACCAATGATCCTGCTTCCTTTTATCGAGAACGCATTCAAGCATGGTATCCGCTATTCAAACCCGTCGTACATACATACCAGCTTATTTGTTCGGGACGGAAGGGTGAACCTGATTGTACAAAATAGTGTTCATTCCAGCCAACATGAAAATCATTCGGCTCCTTCAAATGGAATCGGTTTGCAAAATGTAAAAGACCGACTCAACCTGATTTATGAAGGGAAACATCAACTAAGGATCGAATCTGATACCAATCACTACACCATTAACTTGTCAATTGAATTATCATGAAAAGTATAGCCATTTTTTTCTTCCTGTTTTACAGCTTTTCCGCCAGTTCACAGTCCTTCGAATTGTTGGTCAAATCACCGCCAAAAAAAGCCAGCGATACGCCCAGGCTCAACATCCCTTTCCACTACGGTTATTACAAAGAACATGACCGCCTGCCAAAATACAAGGGGAAAGGGAACTGGTCTTTCTCCATTCCATGCAGCCATCCGTCATTTGGAGAATTGTATCTGATCGACCAATCATATACGATCCTGATGATACCCGGCCAGCAATTAACCCTGGTTATTGACACAACGGGAACCATTTTAAACTATTCGGGAAATGCGGCCGAAACCAACAAACTGGTTAGCCGGTTAGGGTTTAACAAAATTCCTTTTTTCGGGTTGAAGGGTTCTGCTGACAGCAACGAGTATGTAAAAATCCCTTTTGACGATGTTCAGGCAAAAGTAGTAGCGCCCTGGATCCAGGAAAGAGATCAGAAACTGAACCTGATCCGGCAGAGCAGGTTGAGTGCATCCGTTAAAAAGCTGCTTGAATCGGAAGTGATCTATCATGCGCTGAATGAATTGAATTATTATTCAAGGGGTATTGCAAGAATGAAACGCGACAACCTGATACGGTTTTATATCGCTACATTCGATACGCTACCCCCTACCCGCTTTGCCTCATTCCCAGGCCCTCAATTTCATCTATATGCCGAGAACTATATTGGTTTGATGGAAGCAAAAGCTTTCCAATATTATCAACAGCAAAAACTGACCGGTAAAGATCCGCTGCCCTATTTTGGGGTCAGCATGGATAGCGGCACGGCCCTGATTAATGAAAAAGGCAAGATTTTCCTGAACTGGCTGGCCGCCAAGAAAAATTTTGATACCCTCACCGCCAGCGAGTATATAGCCCAAAAACTAGAAAGTCTCTACCTGTATAAGGATCTGAAACAGTACCGGTCTTTACTGAATGATTTTAAAACATACCATCCTGCAAGCGCATATATCCCAAACATGGAAGCACATCTGAAAGAACTGAATAGTGCCCTGGTGTCGGGTCAAAAAGATTCCACCATTATCGTCTGGAAGGACTATCAAAAAATAGAATCCATGAAAGAGTTACTTGAATCCTTTCGTGGCAAAGTGGTATACCTGGATATCTGGGGTACCTGGTGCGGCCCCTGCAAACAGGAACTCAAATTTACTCCCGAACTGAAAAAGAGATTCGAAGGAAAGGACGTGGTGTTCATTTACCTCGACATGGATGATGATATCAAAGATGCCGACTGGCGTGAGTTTATACGGGTTAATGGAATGTCGGGCATTCATGTCAGAAAGAACAAGACAACCATTCTTCCGTTCTGGGAAGAATTGTTACCGAAGGATAAAGAAAACCAGGGTTTGTATCCGACCTATTTTATCTTTGACAGACAGGGTAAGCTTGTTGTTCCCCGGGCAGCAAGACCCAGTGACCGTGATATTCTTTACCAGCAAATCGAAGCTGTACTCCAATGATGAATGCCATTGCCTTAGACGACGAACCTATTGCGTTGGAAGTTATCCGGCAATTTGCCGGCATGTCAACGATCGTCAACCTTGCCCAAAGCTTTACCAATCCTTTCGAAGCGTTGAATTACCTGAAAGAAAACCAGACAGACCTGGTGTTTCTCGATATCCGGATGCCCGACATATCGGGAATAGCCTGGGCACAACAATTACCTTATCCGGTGATGATTGTATTTACGACAGCTTACAGCGAACATGCGCTGGAAAGTTTCGAACTGGATGCGATTGATTATTTACTGAAGCCCTTTTCACAGGAAAGGTTTATGAAAGCCGTTTCCAAAGCGGCGCAACTGCTGCAATTGAAAAGACAGGAAACTGCGAACGGACACCTGTTCATTCGAACCGGACACGACCAGCTCAAACTGATGTTATCGGACATCCTGTATATCAAAAGCGCCGGCAACTATGTACAGTTCATCACCGCAAAAGAAAAGATACTCTCCCGGCTTACGATGGCCGAAGCGGAAGCGCTGCTTCCACACTCTTCCTTTGTACGGGTTCACCGTTCTTACATAGTTCCGGTTGGTAGGATCCGAAAAATAGAAAAGACTCAACTATGGCTCGAAGACCAGCCCATACCGGTAGCCAACGGGTATCTGGAATCTTTGCAAAAAAGAGTCCGATGATGCTGTAGTTTTGCACTGTTATGGCCAACTCCTATTTCCGCTTCAAGCAATTTACCATACACCAGGATCAATGTGCCATGAAAGTGTGCACGGATGCCTGCATCCTCGGTGCCTGGTTTGCAGCCAAGGTTCCAGACATCGGGTACTTCCTCGACATTGGCAGCGGAACCGGCTTATTGATGATGATGCTGGCGCAGAAAACGAATGCCGAGATCCATGGAATTGAAATTGATCTGGCAGCTTTTAAACAGCTTAAGGAGAACATCCATCAAAATACCTGGAAAGAGAGGCTTCGGGCATTTCCGGGAGATGCCAGAACATTTCAGTTCCCGGTAAAGTATGATTTCATTATCACCAACCCGCCTTTTTTTGATAATGATTTACCGAGCGAATCAGAAGAAGAAAAAATAGCCAAGCACAGCAAGCATCTCGATTTTGAAGAACTGCTGGACGTCATCGACAGTCATTTGCAACCTTATGGAGGTTTCGGCATCCTGATCCCATACCATCGGCTGGAGGAATTTGAAAAGCTGGCCAGCCAAAAGGGTTTTTATTGTACAGAGGAACTGCTGGTAAGACAAACACCCAGGCATACCCCATTCCGGGCCATTCTCCATTATGCCAGGGCTAAAGAGAATTTCGTTCCCCGATTTGAATTGGTCATCCAGGACGAGCAGCATAAATACACACCGGAGTTTACAGAACTAATGAAAGATTACTATCTGTATCTCTGATCTACAATCCATTTACATAGTCCTGCAGATACTTGAATTCATTTGTAAGCTGACCTCCTTTGGCAATTGTTGCCCGACTAATGATGTTTGAACCGCCTCCAACCAGGTCGGTCAGCACGTATTTGATCAATTGTTCTCCAAAGTACCGGCTGGCGTCTCTCGGCAATTCATTGGGAAGATTTCCAACAGCCATCACATCTATGGATCCTTTAATATAAGGTTCTGTCTTTTCAAAGCTGTGCCGATCGACGCCATAAATCGGGTCTTCGATCGTCTGATCGCCCAGATTGATCGGCACAGATCCATCCGCGTCATCGGTAATGTCCGCAATGGTTTGTATGATAAAATCATCCTGCATCACATCCTTCTTTTCAAACAAACGCGGAACGTTTTTATCCCAGTACACTCCGTTCATCAGGATATCTGTTTGAGCCGCATAGGGCAGGAATTTGCAGACGTAGTCCTGTGGTCTTTCATGAAAATCGTGGCGATTGTATTCACCCGTCTCCCGGTGTTTATACAGATCAGCCCCGCGTAGCTGGGTATAGACAGGATAGGAAAATCTCTTTTTCAGGTAATCGTCCGGTTCCACTTCATGAATACCCATCAGGTTCATGATCTCCAATACGCCATGGGCCACCCGACCCGAACCGGTTACGGCAATTTTTACGTTGGGAAGCCGAAGGCCGAAATAGGTATGAATCAATTCACGAAAACTCCTTTGCTTGTAAACCCTGTCCAGCTTATACAATCCGGTGCGCAATCCATAAGCCATCATTCCATTATGAGCGCCTACCACTCCTGCAAAAAAACCAAAACCGATGATACGAAGTCCATCATCATGCTCCAGGCACTCGTAGTCGATCAACGTGATGTTTTTCTCAAGAATTGCCTGCAGAAGTTTTCTGTTGTGGGGCTGCTTTTTCTTGGTATGGGAGAAAAAGAGATAAGTTTTACCAGGGATCAATTGAGATACCGGCACCTCTTTTATGCCGAGTAATATATCGCAATCAGAAATGTCTTCCCTGACCTCCACACCGGCCGACTGGTATTCCCTGTCCGCAAAACAGCGGGAGTCTGCATGTTGGGCGATAATTTTTACCTGGTCCGAATTCTTGTGAATCCATTTACATTGGGCAGGCGTAAGCGCCACCCGGTTATCCGCAGGAACCTTCCCTTCGCGAATCAGTCCGATTTTGATCATAACAAGCTATAATATCAACAATTCAAAAAAATCAATCCGGCGCAAAATTCCTATTTAAGGCCTGAACAGCAAAATATTAACAGGAAAAGTGGTCATTATGAAGGAATTTTGGCGTTATTTAAAAAAATTCGCTTCTTACGGTTACGTTTGCCTCGCGGGAACGTACCTAATAGTAAGCAACTCTTTATGATCCGCTTAAAACTTTCATTGATATTTATGGCCGTTGCCGGCCTGATAGCTTCCTGCGGCAAGGACAGCCCGGGAACTGCCGGCGATAAATACCGCATTGACTATGGCGACTCGGTATTGTTCATCCGAAATACCGGATCTGACATCACTTTTGCGCCGTTGAATGCACCGGCTGGCGGAGAGTTTACGGGCTTCCCGGAAGGAATTGAAATTGATAAAAACTCCGGAGTCATTAACGTTTCCAAAAGCGAAACCGGTCTTCGATACCGGATTACCTATACCGCTCCCAATGGCGATACCAGTCAGGCCATCGTATTAATATCGGGGATCAACTATCTCGATCATATTTACAGTCTCGAGGCCAACGACACACTTGCGTTGCCTCTCTATAATGCCAGTCTCGCCCGGACAATTCCTTCCAACAGCCTTTTCGACGAGGGAAACGGCTGTAACGGAGTCGGAATAGCCGTCAATACCAGTTCCGCTCAAATCAACCTGGCTGAAACCATTCGTAATGGGACTTTTGGATCCACTCCTTCCAATGGCGCCCAAAAGGAAGTAGAATTGAAATACCGTATCAACGACGGCAGTAACAAATCATTAAATGCGCTTAAGGTAAAGTTATACTACTTTAATACTGCTGCAGATATCAGCCCGGATCTCAAACAATTGTTGATCGACCGCCAGGGAACATTGCTGTTGCCTAATCCCGGTTTCGGCCCTGGTATGGAAATACTTTCCGGGCTCGCCGGAGGCGGATCGGCAAAAGGTGTGGCCAAGCCACGCCCGCCCTGCATCTTCATCGTTGGCAGATTGTAATCCCCAAAAAAATAATCGCTAATCGGTTCCGGACTGTAAATTTGAATCATGTCCCGCACCGGTCGGTTTTTATTTATCTTCTCATTGCTGTTGATTCCTCTCGGGATAGTGAATTCCCAGGATGAACTTCGTCAAC
Organism: Chitinophagaceae bacterium; assembly: GCA_044226045.1. Classification (GTDB taxonomy): domain Bacteria; phylum Bacteroidota; class Bacteroidia; order Chitinophagales; family Chitinophagaceae; genus Endoryza. The sequence goes on along the minus strand of JBGAHR010000030.1, from coordinate 14,213 downwards.
AAGCCCTGACAACCTACAAACAAGCCATTCACCTTTACAACGATCCCCAGGTTACAGATCAAAAAGACAGTGTGGCATTGAGTAAATTTTACCAGGTCATACGGGAACTTGAAAAATCAACAAATGCCGACAGCATTCTCTGGGATTCCTATCTCAAAGCCGCTATCTACGAACAGACCCTTGGCAACTTTGAAAAAGCCATTCCCTTACTCCTAAATAATATCCGCATCGAACAACAGGCATTGGTAAAGGATCAACAAACATTTTTGCCTCATTTATATCTCGCCAACTCCTATTACATGGCCGGCCGTTATGATTCGGCCCGGTACTTTTATGAGCAGTCGGCAGAGATCGCCCATAAAACACACATTGAAGAAGGACTGGAAAGACTATACAACGCTTTCGGTGTAATGAATTTCGAAACAGGCAATTATTCACAGAGCCGGAACAATTTCGAAAAAGCCATCCAATTGCTTCAACAAAAAAACAGGAACTCCGAAGCGCTGATGGTAAATTTCAAAAGCAACCTGGCTTCTTCCCTTCGGAAAATGGAATTGTATGATCAGGCGCTGGCGGTTTACAAGGAACTATTGCCGCTTGGTCAAAATACGGATGAACTCTGGCAAAATATTGCCAGCACACAAATAGCACAGGGTCAGTTCCGGGAAGCGCTGGCAAACCTGAAAAAAGTAAAAACCGTGTCCCCGGTTTTATACAATAACCTTGGCTGGGCCTATTTGCAATCGGGTAATACAGACAGTGCCGGTTATTATCTTTTGCTGGCCGTTCATCTGCAACAATCAACAGCGAAACATTACAAGAGCATCGATGCGGGGCTGACCCAATATTACCTGGGCATGCTGAACAAAGAAGATAAGAGCTTGACAACAGCCTTGCAACAGTTTCAACGGGCCCTGATTGAGTTTCTTCCTGCTTTCAATGACACCAGCATCCGAAATAACCCGTCCTCATTTGCCGGCTCTTTCGCTTTTACCGAGATCTTTGAAACACTGCTGGCAAAAGCAAGAGTATTTGAACAGTTGTATGCGAAAACTAAACAAACAGCCGATCTGCAGTCCTCACTGGATGCCTACAAAACCTTGTATCAACTGGCAGACTATACAGAAAAGACCTACGCTTCGGATGAGTCGCGTATTGCCTTAAACAGAAGGAAATATCAGTCTCATGATGAACCGATCGAAACAGCCATCGCTTTATTCAGATTGACCAACAAGAAAGAGTTTCTCGAAGACGCTTTTTATTTTGATGAAAGAAACAAGGCATCCGTACTTGTGAGCGGTATTTCGGAGAAACAGTTGAAAATGCTGAGTAAAGTCCCGCCGGCATTACTGAACAAAGAGACCAACCTGCGGGAAAGCATCAACGCACTGACTTTAAAATTATCCAGCACAACCGATAGCAGCAAACAGGCTATGCTTTTGCAAAAAAGCCGTGAGAAGGAGCTGGAACTGGAAACGCTGACCAATACGCTTAACAAATTACCGGCTTATGCGAAGGCCAGGTTCAGCAGCCGCTTTAACAGCCTGACCTATCTGAAAGACAGCCTCGTTCCGAAGCAGGGAGCTATCCTGAGTTATCATATAGGAACAGACAGCCTGCTCGTATGGTATATTTCCAGGCAGGGATTCAAAGTTCAAAAGATCGCAAAGACGGATTCATTCGAAATACAAATTCGTTCTTTAACCAGTCATCTTCGCGCTGTTAATAACTTCAGCGTGTTACAGAATCGCACCGCGATGAATTCACTGTATCGGTTGCTGATAAAACCTTTTGAGGCTGATTTGGCAGGATGTCGCCAGTTGATGATCATCCCGGACGACGAGCTCAATGAACTGCCATTTGAAGCACTGCTGGATGACGATGACCGATACCTGCTGGAGCGATTCAACATCCTTTACAATTACTCCTGCAGTTTACTGACCGTTCCGGCAGAGGCTGAGCCTGGCAACAAGCAATCGCTGGGAATGGCTCCTTATATTACCGGGATAGCCAACCAACCATTACCGGCACTATCCCATTCGAAAGAGGAAATTGAGGGCGTAAACAACCAGGTGCTTTTGGGGAATAAGGCCATCAAAGCCAGTTTCATGAAGGAAGCAGGCCGTTACGACATTTTGCACCTCGCTACCCATGCTTTTGCCAATGATTCCGTGCCGGAGAAAAGCTATATCTCCTTTTATCCTTCCGCGAGCGATTCATTCGATAACCGCGTATATACACCGGAGATATATACCCTCCCGCTGGATTCGACCCGGCTGGTGATATTATCAGCCTGTGAAACCGGCAGCGGGAAGCTGTTGAAGGGAGAAGGAATTTTGGGGATTTCGAGAGCCTTTTCGTATGCAGGCTGTCAAAACCTGCTCAGTTCTCTCTGGAAAGCCGATGATGCCAGCACGGCATATATCAATCATCAATTGAGAAAGAGATTGCAATCCAACTCAAACATGGCTGATTGCTTTCAACAGGCCAGGCTGGACTATCTCAACGACGAAAAGATCGACCCGCGTTTTAAAACGCCCGCTTATTGGGCACACCTGCGATTAACTGGTCAGTTCAGTCCAACTTCCACCGGTAATTTCCCTCTTTGGATATCACTTGCCGGAGCAGCCGTAGCGTTGTTTGTTGTGCTGTACCTGAAAAGAAAAAAGGCTGGTGAATAAATTCCAGCCTTTATGGGTTTCCATAGTCAACAATGATCAGTCTTATTGCTGCAATACAATAGTTCCAACCTTGGTGTCTTCATGATGCCTGACGATTACGTTGTTGATGACTGAATCTTTGAAATTATTGGCAGTGGCATCAATCACGAGTTGATAAGTGCCGGCTTTCAATCCGACAATTTTGAACTCCCCTTCTCTTTCGGGTTTGGCAGAGGCGGTATCGGTACCATTAATCGCCATTACGATAGCAGAGGCATTGGCAGGCAGTACACGTCCTTCGATTTCTCCGGACTTACTTTTGCAAAATGCTTTCAATTGAGAACGAAGTTCATATCCATGATTGTTTCCTGAACCGCTGTTATCCTGTTTAATGGAACGACCGGCATCAAAATCAAGCCAAAAATGAACCTGGTCGGGAGCCACCAACTCAACATTTGTTTCATCGAGATTCACCACCACCTCATTGTTTTTGTCCTTTACTTTTAATGGAAAAGTCTGACCATCTTTCACAACAGTGTTGTTATTGCCCAGTGTCAACCTGACCTTTTGCAGTTTACTGTTTGCCGGCAAAGTGCCGGTACCGAACAAGGTGTCCAGTCCGTTGCGGAACTGCAGGATATCATATACGCCGGGTTTAATAGCCAATGTCATCCAGCCGCCCAGGCTGTCCACGCCATTGTCTTCAATCTTCACTTCCAGCTTTTGAAGATCTATAAAGACCTTGTCAAAAACCAGCGACTGATCATCGGTCAGGTATACTTTAATAGCTGCCGGCTGGCTGCTGATTCCGTTGTTGAGGTCGTTGCTTTGTTCCTTACGGCAAGCTACAAATACCAGGGAGAGGGAAAACAGACCAAGCGCTGCCAGTCTGAATCCGGTGGATGTCATTTTCATACTGTTGATTTATTCAGATTAATTTTTAGAAAATTCCAATACTTCGTTACTGGTGCTATTGTCATCTTTGAGGCTGATCTTCGAATCGGATCGGGAAGTAACGATCCAGTCGTCAGTCAATTCGCCGAGGGGTTTATTGCTGTTGTCTTTCGGGCCGAGCTCAATGATGAGTTTATGAGAGGAAGTGTTTTCAGACCAGGCGCCCTCCTTCTGTGTTGTTCCGTTTTTACTTACGATCAGTTTACCATCGGTTTGGAAGGTGAAGCTGTAGCCGCTAAACTCACCTGTTTTGTTTTCACCGGGCTCGGTAAACAGGCTGACTACCCAGTCGCCCTGGGTTACAATGGGGGTAACGGGTCCGGGATCGGCTGTTGATTTAGTACAGGATGCAAACAGGCTTGCAAGGGCTAAAATGGGGAGGAAGGTTAATCTTTTCATCGTCTTTTACATTTTGTATACTAATCTGTAAAAGCCGGAAAAGAAATTGTAACCACCATTTGAAAAATTAATTCGGGACAGCCGGTGATAATGGTTTTTGGGGGAGCTTTAATGCCTGTATGATTGATTCGGGCAGTTACTGTACATTTATGCAGATGTACAGGCACTTTATCTTAGCAATACTAATTAGACACTTTTTTACCGCATTACTTATTGGGTTGCCCGCCTGCCTCTTTGCCCAGGAAAAACTCAAAGGGAAGATACAGGGTCTTCCAAGCGGAAATATATACTTCGTGTCACAGGATTCTTCAGGGTTTTTATGGATCGGATCGGATAAAGGGCTAAGCCGCTTTGACGGCCATACGCTCAGGCATTTCACCATCGGTGATGAACTGACAGATAACGATATTTTCAGCATGTTCTGCGATCGGCAGGGGCGGTACTGGTTTCTTACCAACGGAGGCACGCCTACCGTGCTTGATCATGGTTTATTCCTGAACACCAGGAATACAAACTGGCTGTCCGGCATACGCCCCGGAAAGCCGGGATTACACATCACTCAATCAAAAGATGGAGCCATCTGGTATACCACTTATGACACCATCTACCAGATCAAACCCGGTGTGACCATGGAACGGTTTCCCAATCCTATGCGTGGAAAAAAGCATGAAGGCTTTCAGGCGGTCGTGGAGTACCGTGACACAATTTACTTTGTTACAAACAGAGGTGTGATCAACCATCGCTCCGGTCAATCTCATGCTTTTGGCGCCGATTCATTAATTGTATTGAACTTTTACACCAAGATAAATCCGGTTGCCGATGGTTTTTATTATATATCGAATAATAAGTTACTCTTTTATTCTTTTATAAAGCAACATTCTATTCAAGTTGGCGCTGTTGGTGAGGGCGAGCAGCTCCTAAGCTTCCTCGGCAACCATACCAATTACCTGCAGTTTAGTACCAACAGGTATGTATACCGGTATGATTTATCCCGGCGATCCATTGATCGAATTAAAGAATCCTATCCGTCCTATGTAACCTCCATACTTGTCGACAAATTCGGGAATCGCTGGATTTCGAGTATGAAAGAAGGTGTTGTTTTCGATTTATCCTGCTCGGTCGGAATAGAATCGACGGCATTTCTGCCACAACTTCAGAAATGCAATAACATTTCCGTAGTACCCTCTGGTGTTTATTTCTGTTATGATGAGGGACAATGGGCCAGAATGGAAGATCGAAAAACAGTTAAATTTACTCTTGGCCGAAATCCGTATCATCTGCCTGTGAGAAAGATCCGGGAAGATGACAGAGGAGGACAATACATCATTACCTACGGTGACCTGTACTATAAAAGAGGAGATATTGAAAAAGTATTGTTGCAGTCTGTAAAGGATGTGATCACTACCCATTCCGGAACCTATTTCGCCACGTCTGCCGGATTATTGAAGTTACCTGCATCGGTTGATGTACTTAGTAATCCTGTTTTTCAGTTTCTGCCCTTACAACTGATTGATGCCGCCCGATTGTATCATCTTGAAAAGGGAAATGGGGACACCCTCTTTGCGGGATCTCCGGAAGGCCTTACCTTGTTTGTAAAGGATAAAAAAATACCCCTCCCCTGGTCGGATCCAATCCTTAACCGAAATATCACCTCCATCCATAGAATGAGAAACGGTTTGGTTGCCTTCAGCAGTGCCGACGAAGGAATCGGCCTGATTGGCCAAAACCGTTTGCAGGTATATTCAAAAAAGAATGGCTTGCTTTCCAATTCCTGCAACGCAATTATTGAAGGTGGCCAATCAGATCTTTGGGTAGCCTGCTCGGGAGGCATTATGAGGTTAGTTCAGACCGGGGATAGTTATAAGGCCATGAATGTTCCCGCTTTTTACCAGGTTAAAGGAAAAAACATCAATGATCTGTATCAGGCAGGAGACTCGTTGTTTGTAGCCACTGATAACGGTTCCTTCTACTATCAGCTTTCACAACTCAGCCAGTGTAATATTCTTCCTGATGTAGCCATTCATTCGTTCATTGTTAATGATCTGGAACAGGCCATTTCTCCATCTTATGAACTTGCGGCAGATCAACATAATATTCGAATAGCTTATGCCGGTATCTCTTTTAATGACAAAGGAGAATTGTATTATCGCTACCGGTTAAAAAAGGACGACAGTTCCTGGATATACAGTAATGCCAGAGAGGTGATGTATCCCTTCTTACCGGATGGCCAATATCAGTTCCAGGTTCAGTCTTCTTTCGACCAGGAAACCTGGAGCGCCCCGGGTATGATAAGTTTTATAATTCGCAAACCCGTCTGGAAACAAGGATGGTTTATCTTTTGTGGTATTATCCTGGGAATAGCTATCCTTATACTCGTTTTTCGTTTTGTAATAACCGCTCAGAAAAGGAGGATGCAAGTAAGTCAATTGCAACTCAAGGTAAGCCTGGAGCAGGCTTCTTATCAACGCCAACTTGCGCAACTGCAACAAACAGCATTGGCGATGCAATTGAATCCCCATTTTATCTTTAACGCGCTTAACTCAATTAAGGGACTGTACGCCGAGGGGAACAGCGCGGAAGCCCGCCAGTTTATTTCTGCTTTTGCCAGTCTGATGCGGTCGATGTTGCAAATTGGTCGATTTAATTTCCACTCGCTCGCGGACGAAATAGCATTTACCAAACAATACCTGGAATTCTATCGCCAGCGAAGCTCCACTCCCTTTCAGTTTGATATCAGCTTAGCCGATGATATAGATCCCTATTCAATCTTTCTGCCTGTACTCCTGCTACAGCCGGTCATGGAAAATGCCATTCTGCATGGAATTGAGCCCTCTCATAAAGAAGGCAGCATACAAACAAGTATATTGCGATCCGGTAATTTGCTGCAAGTAGATATCAGCGATAATGGTGTGGGAATACATTTTAAAAGTAAATACCCGGGAGAACAGAAAGAAGGCAGGGGTTTATCGCTCGTGAAAGAACGGATTGCATTACTCAGCGAAAATAAGGAACCGACGGGCGTTTTTATTTCGGACTTAACCGATGAGTACGGGCAATCAGCAGGTACGCTGGTAAGACTGGTTATTCCAATCATCAATAAAGAATTGTATGATACGATGCATATTAGTGGACGATGAGCTCCATGCCGTGAAGGCCCTGGAAGAAGAGCTCAGGGAATTTAAACACCTGGTACAGATTTCAGCAGTCGCCCATTCTATTGAAGATGCCGTCCGGCTTATCGATGATATTAAACCAGATCTGGCATTTATCGACATTCGTTTACGGGAAGGAAGCGGATTTGATATATTGGACAGAGTTGTTTTCAATAAGTTTCAAACCGTATTTCTTACTGCGTTTGATACTTATGCCGTGAAGGCTTTCAAATACCAGGCGCTGGATTATATTCTGAAACCGGCCGGATTTGAAGACATCAAACGCACCTTGAAGAAGTATGAAGAAATGATGTCGGCTGATAAAAATATTTCTCCGACCAGGAATCCGGAGAGACCCAGGGTACCCATTTATACCTCGGATGCTATCCACTTTCTTTATGTAGATGAAATTATTCGTTGCGAATCTCACAATAACTATTGCGAAATCATCACCCGCGACCGGAAAATATTTACCGCCAAAACGCTGAAGGAAATGGAATCCACACTTTCTGTTTATGGATTCATCAGGATTCACCAGTCGCACATGGTAAACCTTAGTGCCATATCCATGTTTTCCAGTAGAAACGGAGATGAAATACTTTTGTCAACAGGTGAAAGAATTCCCGTCTCGCGGAAACAAAAAAACAAATTCCTTCAGATAATAAATGGCTCACTCTGACAAATTCTCAATTATTCCTACTCAATTCTAAATAGATCGCACACGACCTGTCCGGATTAAATGAACTATTGCGAAAAAAAGAGATATTCACTTTATCAAGTAATATCTTATGAGAAAAATTTACTTCCTCATTTTTTCATTCTTCTTTTCTTTCAGCAGCAATGGTCAAACTACCTTGGCAGCTGGCGATATGGCGATTATCGGCGTCAATCGCGGCGTTACCAATGCATGCGAAATTGCGATTGTAACCCTCGTAAATATTTCCAGCGGTACTACCATTTATTTATCCGATTACGGGTACCAGATCAGCACGAATTCATTTCTTACCAATTCTCTGGTATCTGAAGGTGCGATCACCTGGACTACAACCAGCAGTATCTCTCGAGGAGCAGTTTTCCTGGTAAAGATCACCAGCGGACCTGTGCCAACCGTCAGCGGCTTGCCAGGTACGGTTACAGTGGCAGGATGGAGCACTACCAGTAATGCCATTCCAGTCAATGCCGGCGGAGACAACTGGTTTATTTACCAGGGCACATCCGCAACCGCACCAACCCAATTTGTTTACGGGTTTACCAATTACGTCAGCATGACAGTGGGAAGCGCTAATGGATGGCTGACAGCCGGACAAATGATTTCCACAAATGTTAGCGGTTCTGAATTGCCCACCGCACTGTCAAACGGAGCCACCGCAAGATCACTGGCCTGGCCCGTTGCTAACGGTGGCCTTCATGGTGACTTTAACGTGTATACCGGTATACAAAGCGGTACAAAAGCTGCCTTGCTGGCAGCCATTACCAATACAGCCAATTGGACTACGAACGAAACAACTCCATATTATCTGACCAGCGCATCGGCCTATGGTAGCGGAATTACCAACAGCGGAAATCCCTATTTCCCCGGCGCCAGTCCCTCCTTCACGGTGACTGGTTCCCTGCCGATCACCTTGAATTATTTTAAAGGAAGCCCCACTTCGGCAGGTTTTGACTTGCAATGGAGTACTGCATTGGAACAAAACGCCAACTTTATTGAAGTGGAAAGAAGTATCGATGGAAAGAATTTTCATCCTGTGGCAAGAATGCCGGCAAAAGGTGTTCCCTCAAAATACAGCTATACGGATGTCTCTTCTGTTGTAAATGCAAAATACTTTTACAGACTTCGTTTGGCAGATATCGATGGATCCACAAAATTCAGCCAGGTGATCTATCTGAGTCGTTCCGAAAAAGGCCGGGGCTTTGAAGTCAATCCCAATCCGGCAACAGATATTGTAAGAATTCATTCCTCATTTGCCACTGCTTCTTTACAGCTATACAGTTTGTCCGGGGCGCTGGTAAAAACAGAGAAATGGAATACCGGTATGGTGATCAGTCTTACAGGACTGCCAGCCGGAACCTACCTGCTTAAGTTAATTGACGGAAAGAAATCAGAGCAGACCTACCTGGTAAAACAATAGAGAAAAACATCTTCAGTTTATTTTTACATTCTCAGGCTTTCCCGAATCCGGGAAAGCCTTTTTGTATTTGCCCACTCCATCTTTCTGTCGATGTTTATCGGAAGCTCAGTTTGTAATATAGCCGACAAACATTTTCATTTTAGAGGAAGATTATCGCTTCACCAAGCAGCAAACACTTTGCAATTACTATCTTTTCACAGGATACAGTAGCAAAAAAAATGCAAGAATGACAGAATTGTTGTCTGTTATTTCCCCGGCAACTAACAAGGTCATAAAAAATAAAAAACATGTTCAAGCAGATTCTAAGTGTGATATTGCTGACATCGCTGTCAGCGAGTACTCAAAATATTCCAAATCATAACCCCGGTAATGCACGATCGGTTACTGAGTATAAAAGCGCGGCCGTTCTCGAACTGTTTACATCGGAAGGCTGTAATAGTTGTCCTGCGGCAGACAGGCTTGCCACTCGTCTGCAACAAGCATATAAAAACAATTTGATTGTATTGGAATTTCATGTCGATTATTGGGACAGGCTCGGATGGAAAGATCCTTTCAGCAATGCGCTTTATACGCAACGTCAATTGAATTATGGAAACAGGTTTCATTTAAAGAGTATCTATACGCCTCAAGCCGTTATCAACGGAAAATTTGAGGCTGTTGGCTCCGATGAAGCCAGGCTTACCAATCTTATCAACAGCGCCATCAAGGCATCTCCACTCAACCTGCTGGAGGCCGGTGCCATTACAGGAGAACACGATGGCATCAATATAAAATGGAAATACCTGGGTGCGGCCAGTGCAACCATACATTTTGCTTTAGTTCAAAAACAAGCTGCCACAGATGTAAAAGGCGGAGAAAATCGGGGAAGAAAGCTTAATCATACCAATATTGTCAGGGAATTCATTTCCGTAGAGAGTCAGGCCAGTAATAAATCGGTGCATTTTACCCTCCCGGAGGGACTTACCAAATCAGACCTGCAAGTGATTGGGTATGTAGAGCAGGACAGTAGTATCGTTTCGGCTATTGCTATTGAAAATTTATGAATTGATTCAACAAAAAATAAAAAACATAATGAAAAAAATCACTCTTCTTTCTGCGTTAATTGTTTTTATCTCCGTGTACGCCAATGCTCAAAAGGCTGAGATTTTCTCAGTAGATGGAAAGGCCATCAGAGGGTTTGATCCTGTTGTGTTCTTTACTCAAGGTAAAGCAGTAAAAGGCCAGGATAGTTTACAGTACCAATGGAGTAATGCCAACTGGTACTTTTCAAGCCGTGAAAACCTGGAAAAATTCAAAGCTGATCCGACAGCCTTTGCACCTCAATATGGTGGTTATTGCGCATTTGGTGCATCAGATGGAGAAGGACATAAAGCGCCGACTGAAACAGATACCTGGTCGATCGTGAATGGCAAATTGTATTTTAATTACAACAAGAAAGTAAAAGAGCTTTGGACAAAAAAGCAAAGCGAGCTGATCAAGAAGGCTGATGCAAACTGGCCAGCTTTAAAAAACAAAGAATAGTATCCTGCAACGCGGATAACAAAATTCCCCGGCTAATCTATCCGGGGAATTTTTAACCTGCACAACCGCAAAATCAAAAAAGTTTCGGCGACTCAGAAAAATTTCTTCTCAGGAAAGGGTCAGTGGTTATACTTTCCAGCGCCCGAAATGACATATTTCGCCTAATAACTAATCTTAATCATTCAATTTTTTGAAAAGCCCATCAGTAAACACATGAGGGTAAAAGTATTTTATTTTTGAAATCACAGAATGCTACTCCTGAACTGCCAAAAATGGAATTATTTCAGCGTAACAATAAGGGCTCAGTTACTTTCACCCTGACAACACTGATTTTATAAAAAGATCACTTTCTCAACGGTTCTTTTCCATGCCAAACTTGAGATACTTTTCTCGTTTTCCGGATTCCAGTCTTGTTAAATTTGATTCGACAGAAAAGAGTTCAGAGAACCGAAGAATTCTTTGATTCTTTCAAACCTTTCTCAATTTGATTTAACAATGCAACATTCTCTTCGACAGTATTTCCATAGTACTCTGCCATGATGGTAGCTAAATTACATTCGGAGAGTTCGTTGTAATCGACACTCAGCAAACCGATCAGTTGGCCAAACAGCCTTTCACTCCGCCTTGCAATTTTTCCCATTTCCCTTCCCATCACTCTTGCAGAAATGTGAATCTCTGATAAATCTTCATTTTCATCAGCGTATAAATCATTGTGATGCTCCCAGATAATTTCATCATACATCTTAAAGAAATAATTAAGGATATCACTAATATCATATATATCGCTCCTTCTGATTTCCGGTCTGTCATTCCACGCCAGCAACTTTAAAACAACGATACCAGGCAAAGTGCAGAATTTAAAGATATGTACTTCTCCCAACTCAGCTTCCGGAAGGCCCTCTTCATAGATTTCTTTGAAACCTGGCACATGAACGTTTGTATAACCAGTGCCCTCCACGCTTACTTTTCCATCAGCATCTTCAATGGCTCCAAACGGCAATAAATCTACTTCAGTTTTATCCTTCCACAAAAGCACAAATGCATTTTCCCTGGTTGGTTGAAAACCTTCGGCTTCTACGAGGTATTTTCTAAGAGCTTCATAAGTCCCTTTGTCATTTATTAGTACAGCAAAATCAATATCACCCGTTGTTCTTCGTGGAGGGATGCGATTGATCGCATTCATCCATAAATCTCTCGCTACCGCACCGATCAGATAGAAATCTATTTTGTACTTCTTAAACTCACGCTCTAACGCAGATAGCATTTCTGTTATCTCGGGCCTTTGGCGCAGTTGCTCAAAATTTATTTTGTAATAGTTCATCGTAAATCTTTTGTGCTGTTTCCATACATCTTCTATCTCCTGTATTCATCAAATCTGCATATGCCAGTAGTGGAGGAACAACATTATTATTTACTTCATCATATCGCCAGAACTTTTGAAACACCTTAACCTTACCCTTTTCATCAGGAATTAGACGGTAGTTTTTTACAAGGTCATTTCTCGTTTCGGTAGTATAAAGCGTTAATTCTCCCGGGCGCAGGTAATTTGTAAACAAATCGCCCGCTGGTTCTCCGCCCCACCATGTCTTTCCGTTTTTGATTGGTATCTTTTTCCAATTCATAAAATCCTCTTCCTTTAAAAACCGGAATGTACCTATTTTGATAGCAGGCTTCAGCTTTTGCTCGTATGCTGTAATCCACTTATCTAAAAGAGCTTTCTTATTATTAAGTTTATTGTCTGTTTTCGTTACCGGAATCAGAAAGCCTTCGTTTTTCAGACCATTAATAATATTGGTAATGCTACCTATGGTTGTTCCTGTTTTCTCAGCAAGCTGACGGTAGGTTGCATTTAACCAATCTTCATTTAGGAGAAATAAAAACAATACTTTCAATCCAGCCTTGGTAAATGCTCTGCCGGTCGTCTTATTTTCTGTCTGTAAGGCTTTGTTAACATCAATATATATCAGCGTGTCTCCATTCCTCAAAAACATATTTCCGTTGGCTTCCAGATAGGCGATATTTTGCGCTCGTAATTCTTCTTTAATTTTTGGATACAACCGAGCGGCTACCAGCATGAAAGGAAAATATTGCTTATTCAGATTAGCTATTTGGCCTAAATGATGGGTGCGTAATTCGTTTTTAATTTCAATATTATACCCGATATCCTTTTTTGTGAAATGCAAGACTATTTTTCCATCCAGATTCTGTTGATCAGGGTGATTCCAATTACCCTGAATCTGGGTTTGTTTTTGAAGGTTCTCCAATGCCAGGTATACTATTTCCTGATCTGTCATGTTTATTTATTTAATTTGTTTACGAAAACGTAAACATTATAATTAATTAAACAAACCTATATAATTTTTTTGAATTTCCCAACTTTACAAATATGTTTTATCTGATTGATTTTCAAACTCTTTAAACGGCTTAAGAGAAGGTCGAATTAAACCTGAAATCTGCCAGCGTTCAAGATTATATGTGCTCTTTGAGTATATCCCGCTCCCTTAGCTGCTCTTTCACAGGACAGGACCTAAGATACTTTTCTCGTTTTTTCGCTTCCTTTCTTGTCAAAAAATGCTCAACGTGAAAAAGCTCAAAGGGCCGATAAGCCCTGGTGGTTTTGTTCATCCCAGACTGGTGTTGTGCTAATCTTCTTTCAATATTGTCAGTAAGTCCGACATAAATATAATTTCGATGAACGCTGACAAGGCAATAAGCACTTTTTTACAATTTCGGAATTCAATTCCGAAATTGTAAATTTGAGGCCTATGGTTATTCGTACAGCAACTGAAGAAGTAAAGTCATTAGCAGGCAAGTTTAAGGCTATTGCAATTGTTGGGCCTCGTCAATCAGGAAAAACTACATTAGCGAAGTATGTCTTTCCCAAAAAGCCCTATGTTTCTTTGGAAAATCCTGATATCCGGCAATTTGCAACGGATGACCCACGCTCATTTCTCGAGAAATACGCTGAAGGAGCTATTTTTGATGAAGCTCAACGGGCACCGGAACTGTTTTCCTATTTGCAGCAAATTTTGGATGAATCAACAGCGAAAGGGCAATTTATACTGACAGGATCTAACAACTTCTTGCTACAAGAGAATATTTCACAAAGCCTAGCGGGTAGGATAGCTTATTTGTATTTGCTCCCGTTTTCTGTGAAGGAAACGGAAGAAGCGATGAAAAAGGAACAGACTGTTGAGGATACAATGTACCGTGGAGGATACCCGCCGATTTATGACAATGAGATTGATCCAGTAAAATGGTTACCTAATTATACTAGAACCTATATAGAAAGAGATGTCCGGCAAATTAAGAACATTAGCAACCTGAATACTTTTGAACGATTTTTAAAGCTTTGTGCAGGAAGAACTGGCCAGTTATTAAATATGAGCAGCCTGGCT
>JBGAHR010000029.1:0-58627 GCA_044226045.1 Chitinophagaceae bacterium | reverse complement strand
GAAGTCCAACCTATTAAGCTGAAATAATCATCTTTTTGCCACTTTTTGAGAAATGAGCCCCCTCTTGGTGAGCGGGAGCGAGGTCGAGTGCGGAAGTAATAGGAGGGAGATTTTATTCCAGCGAGTCTCTGACGGGACTTTTTTTGTTTCGCCAAAAAAAGGCGCCCAAGGCCGATATACAGCCCGGTTACCGTTGTCTATCGCTCAGCTTCGGTTCTTCGGTGGTGAACAGCGGTTGAATAAAGCCCGGCTATTGTTGAAATTCAGTTTGCTGTTTATAGTTAGGGGTTTGCTGTTCATTGGCAAATTGGCCCATTGGCTCATTGACCAATTGCGCTCTCCGAGTTTTCCCCGGACAACAGTGATTGGTCAATTGGGCAATGTGACAATGCATCGTTGAAGGTTTGCAGTTTGCAGTTTGCGGTTTCTGTTTTTCTTTCCGTTTCCCTTTCTGTTTCTGTTTCCCTTTCTGTTTCCGTTTCCCTTTCTGTTTCTGTTTCCCTTTCTGTTTCCCTTTCTGTTTCTGTCTCCCTTTCTGTTTCCGTTTCCCTTTCTGTTTCTGTTTCCCTTTCTGTTTCTGTTTCCCTTTCCGCTCCCACTCTCGCTCCCGCTCTCGTTTGAGGGAACCTCGAATTGCAATCCGTAAACCGTAATCTCCACTTTAGTTTCTCGGAAAATAATATTTGATGGACACCATTATTATATAAGGTACCAATGCCACGAACAAGGCCAGGAAGAGGTCGCGCTTTTTGTTAGGGTTGTCATTCCAGGCGGATTCAAATTTTGAGAGTATTTTCTGATCATACTCCTTTACAATAAATATGCGGTAGAAAATAAAAGTAACGGCCGTGTAGACTGTCAGGCTGTACATCATCGCCACGGGATGCGATATAAACCAGGCATTCTTGATAAACCTCAAAAAAGCCAACTGCAATAATAAAAGCCATCCGCCTGCTGCCATTGCTAACAGGTACATAGACTTCAACCTAACTGATAGACTGTCGGGGAAATAGCTCTGCCGGCTATAATAGTGATAGATAGTGAAATAGACGTATTCTAGCTTTTTCACGGGTTGGGTATTAGGGTAAAACGGATTAGAGACCGTAGTAAAAACGTTGAAGGGGAAAAAATAGTGTACCGGGAAAAAGATTAAATTTTTAATTGATTGATAGCCAACCAGATGACGGAGCGCAAGCGCAAGCGAGAACGGGAGCGGGAGCGGGAGCGAGAGCGGAGGCGCAAGCGGGAGCGGGAGCGAGAGCGGAGGCGCAAGCGGGAGCGGGAGCGAGAGCGGAGGCGAAGGCGAAGGCGCAAGCGGGAGCGGGAGCGAGAGCGGAGGCGAAGGCGCAAGCGGGAGCGGGAGCGAGAGCGAAGGCGAAGGCGCAAGCGGGAGCGAGATTCGGTGAGCGCTTTCTGCGTCTTCTGCGCCTTCAGCGTCTTCCGCGTTTTCAGCGTTTTCAGCGCCCCCAGCGTCTACCGTGTTTTCACCCAAAATTTTCCGGTAGTTATACCTGTTCCCGATAATCTTCTAATCATGAATTTTACGGTCCATCTCTGCTTTAAGGGCACGGGGTTTCATTTCCAGCCAGGATGAATACTCAGTGCCTTTTTTTCAGCCTTCATTGTACTTTCCCCTACCCTCTTGTAAATTTTATTTTCGCGCTATGAAACAGTGCCGGTCTCTTTAATATTGCAGTTCAAAGAAAAAACCTTTCCTATGCCTTCTGCCCAACTGGAATCCATTATTTTATTTGTAAAGAATGTTCGGCTCCTATCGGAATTTTATACGGATCTCCTGGATTGCACGATCACCGAAAGATCTGGTGACGACTGGCATTTACTGGATACCGGCGGTGCATATCTTGGACTCCATCGCATAGGTGACCAATATATGGATGGCAACTCTGCGCCGCCTTCCTATTACCAAAACACCAAACTGGTATTCCTGTGTGAGGAAGCATTGGACAAGATCAGGGAACGGCTGGTGGAAAAAAATGTCTCCATGAGAGAAATTCAGGATTACCCGCAATGGGGTTATGCAGTTTGTGATGGGGAAGATCCGGAAGGAAATATCTTCCAACTCAAGAAAAAGTTAGCTCATTGATCCGGATTGACTGCGGTACACTGAAGGAGGACAACCATATCGCCGGTTGAAAGCCTTGCTAAACGTAGCGAGATCTGGAAAACCACAATGCAGCGCGATGGAATACAGATCATTTTCAGTGGCCTCCATCATTCGAATGGAATGCTGCAATCGGCGATTGAGTAAATATTGATAGGGAGACAATCCAAATATTTGCTGAAAGGAGCGGATAAAATGAAATTCCGACATCAGGCAATGCCTTGCTACCTGTGTAATGGTTGATATAGTGGTGAAATATTCGTCGATATACTCCTTGCCCAATTTCAACCGCCGGTAGATTTCTTTCCGGGTAGATGATTTGACATATGGCAATCGGGTTGCCCGGATGCTGTCTTCAAATTTGTGTCGCACTACCTGCTCTGCCAATTGATAAATCCAATCCTTTTCCAGAGAAGAGCCTTCCAGAAACGGCAACTGCTTTAATAATTTCGTGCCGTTAAACAGATCCGAAGGACAGGTCTCCAGCCGTATCCAGGCTTCATCACTCTGCTGAACGATAATTTTATCGAGCAGGTCTTCTTCAGTCTTGTTCACCAGGCAGGCATATACTTCTCCAATCGTTTGCGCGGACACATCGATACATATGCTCTTTACTGCCTGTCCGGAATGGAACTGCGCAATCACTTCGTTTTCTCTTCCCGATACCAGCACCTCATTTGCCCGAAGCGGAATATCCATGCCTTTTCGCTGATAATAAATGGTCCCTTCCAGCACATACTTCAGGCTGTAACTCCGAAATGCATTTCGTGTATACCACTCTGTCAGCTCCGAATAATACACCACATCGGTGTCGGAAGGCTTGTTCATACAAGTCTTGTTGCCTTCATTTATTTTGATAAACTGTACCGGCATGCATTGGATGTTTCCTCATTAAATTACTTTATTCCCCCGGAACTCCATTCCCGCTCATAAAAATTTCCATTGCGATCTCTGCAGGAGCGGCTCTAATGCGTGATGGTTTACAGGGTGGTGATGGCTTTGCCGTTTGGCGGGTGGGGTGTACCAAATCAGGCAGCCAATCAGGCATAAACAGAGATACAGGTATTTCATGGCTGGTGGATTTTACCGGTTGTTAATTCAATACAATATAAATACCCGTCCATAGCGGTTACCAGCAACTGATTGCCGATTATACGGGGTGTAGAAAGGATAGCGCCCATGTCTTCATATAGCTGAATAAGATCTTCGTTTTTGGTGAGGATGTTCCGGATATCATTCCGGTATTGTCCATCGGTTTTGAAGTACTTGTCAAAGTGTGCTTTGTTTCCTGTTGTAGAAAACTGGAAAAGGCTTTCACCAGTACGGGCGTGCAATCCATACAGTTTGCCCATCATCGTACCGAAATAGATCGTGGAATCATTGATCACCGGAGAGCCGAAAACATTAAAGCCCGCAGGAAATGACCATTTGGTATGTCCGTCGGCAGGGTCGAGGCAAAGAAAAACCCGGTCTTCTGATGTGCCGACGTATAAAGAACCTGCCCAAAGTAGTGGTGTGGTAATCGCCCAGCCTTTCAGAAAACTTCTGTTCCAATTGCAAAAAGGCGCCGCGGTGTCGAGCGCGTATAAGTTAAAATCCCGTGCCCCGACGAAAACCGTATTTCCATACACGGCCGCGGAACCGTTGAACTCTCCTTTGGGGAAATAACGTTGACCCACAGACTTAAATTTCCAGGAAAGCATGCCGGTTCGCTTATCAAGGCAGTAAAACCAGCCATCGAAAGAACCTATGAAAAGCCGGTTGCCGGAGATGGCCGGGCTTGTGTGAACTACCTGTCCGGTTTTGTATTTCCAAACAAGTTTACCAGACTGTGCATTGACTGCATAAATATGATGATCACCGGAACCAAAGTAAATGATGCCGTCGGAATAAGCCGGGGAAGATTGATAATAATCGGAGAAGCTGTATAACTCGTACTTTTTCTCTCCCTCTGTCCTGAACTTCCATTGAAGTTCGCCATTGAGGTTAAGGCACCACAGATAACCATCTCCGCTTACAAAATACAGCCGTTGATTTTCCAGGCAAGCAGTGGAGCGGATCTCTCCGCCTGTTTTTACCACCCATCTCTTATTTCCGCCGTTGATATCAATCGCATAAAAGGAGCCGTCTGTACTGCCGAAATAGGCAACCTGGTCCTTCACCTGGGGTGAAGCGACAATGGCGGCGCTGGTTTTGAAAGCCCATCTCGGTGATAGTTGAGCGAAAAGGCCGGACGGATTTATTATAGAAATAATCCATACTGCGGCAATTGCATACATCCGGTTTGATTTCATGGCATACCCTCCCCTTCCTCGTTTAATATGGCTGTTTCAATAAATCAAACTTATGCAGGCGCCTGGAAGGGTGGGTTGTCAAAAACTGCTTATTTAGGTGATACGCGAATTACGCGAATTACTCGAATTATGCGAATTATGCGAATTAAACGAATTAAAAACAGAAAGGCAAATACTAACTGCAATCAGTCATTACATCGATTCATTCAATAAATGGGTTAATGGCAATATGCATCTCCATCCGTCATTCGTAATCCGCCATTTGAAATCCGCCATCGCCTTGGCTCATTCGCCGATAGTTTTTGCCTTTTGGACGATAGGCTTATTTATGGGCTCTGGAGCTTTATTAGGTTTGTGTCGTGTTCATCCAATGAACATCCACTTTAAAAACACATAAATAAATCAATCATGAAAAAGTTACTGATGGCATTCCTGGCAATAGCCGTTTTTAGTACAGCCAGCTTCGCTCAAACAACACCCAAGAAAAATGATAAAGCGGCTACTGTTGCCAAAACACCTGTTGTCAAAAAGGAAACAAAGGAGACAGCTAAAGAGACAGCTAAAGCAACGCCCGCTACCAGCACGGCCAGTCATTTGAAAAAAGACGGCAGCCCGGATAAGAGGTATAAGGAAAACAAAGGCCTGGCAAATTCAGCGGCAAAACACGTGAAGAAGGACGGCACTCCCGATAAGAGGTACAAGGAAAACAAAAAGAACTAATGAAGATTTTGCCGTAAAAAGCCTGTCTCGAAAAGACAGGCTTTTTTTGTTAACCGTCGCGTTAACAATTGCCATTTGCGAAATGAATGTACCTTTCAATCGAAATTTCCTGTTAAAAGGCCTGTTCAGTTCTGCCAGATTAATATGAAACCATCAATACTGTTTATTCTTTTCCTGCCGATCACTGTTAATGCCATATCCCAATCAAATATTGTTATCAGGATTAGAAATGCCGAAACCCTGGTAGCCCTCGAGTCGGTGACGGTGGTTGTCAATGACAAGGCAAACAGTGTTTCCAATAAAGAGGGTCTGGCGCTGTTAAGCCTTCCGCCTGGTCAGTACCGGCTACGTTTCTCCTCTGTCGGTTTTCAGGCGACAGATACCACGGTTCAGGTTCCTCTTCCGGATACCTTACAGATTTTGCTGAGGCCGGTTCAAACCACCTTACAGGAAGTGACGGTGCTTTCTTCCACCCGAAACAATCAGCGTATTGAAAATGCACCTATCAAAGTGGAGGTGCTGGGAAGAGAAGAAATGGAAGAAGAAAGCAGCATCAAACCTGCGGGTATTGCCAGCATCCTGGGAGATGTCAGTGGCGTACAAATACAACAAAGCAGCGCCACCAATGGCAATGCCAACATACGCATCCAGGGTCTTGATGGACGATATACGCAGATCCTGAAAGACGGATTGCCTCTTTATGATGGTTTCAGTGGCGGCTTCGGCATTCTAAGTATTCCTCCACTCGACCTGAAACAGGTAGAGCTGATCAAAGGCTCCTCGTCTACCCTTTATGGTGGCGGTGCCATCGGCGGGCTGGTAAATATCATTTCGCGGACGCCTACTGCCAAACAGGAAGCCGTTATAAATCTCAATCAAACCACCCTGAAAGAGACCAACCTGAGCACTTTTCTATCGAAGAAATATGAACATGTAGGGTATACGCTTTATACGGGTTACACTTATCAAAAAGCAGTGGATGTTAATAAGGACGGATTATCCGATCTGCCAGACCTACGGAGTTGGGTCATCCATCCACGCTTGTTTATTTATCCGGATAAAAAAACCACTATTATAGCGGGCTATAGCGGCACCCTGGAAAAAAGAAATGGCGGAGATATGCAGGTGTTGTCGGGAAATGCCAATGCCACCCACCAGTATTTCGAAGACAATCAGATTGACCGCCATAGTTTCGAACTGACTTCCAGAACGACCTTATCTGGTCGCAACCGGCTCGAATGGAAAAACAGCCTGAGTACCTTCAGGAGAAAGCTGATCGACAACAGTAACGAATTTACCGGTAAACAAACAAACTACTATTCAGAGCTTGCATTTATTACTTCTTCCGAATCCTTTAGCCTGGTAGCCGGACTGAATGCGACTGGTGATCGGTTCAAAACCCTGTCAACGCCCATCCTCCTCGATAATTTTTCCAATAACACCGTTGGAGCGTTCGTTCAGCAAACCTGGAATATCCATGATGAAACCACCCTCGAGTTGGGCTTGAGAAATGATTATCATTTCACCTATGGTAATTTCCTGCTCCCCCGAATCGCCTTGTTTCATCGTTTTAACGAGCAGTGGGCAACCCGGTGGGGTATCGGCTTTGGTTATAAAACACCCAATGCTTTATCGCCGCAAAACATTGATCTTCCCATTCAGCATATCCAAAACCTGCCCTCCAACATAGAATCGGAAAAATCGATCGGTTACAATGCCGAAATCAATTACAAGATCAGCTGGGGTGATGACAATGAATTATTCATCAATCATGCCTTTTTTCTGACACAACTCAGACATCCCATCATCGCTATGGATGCGGGCAATGGAGAATATATATTCCGGAATCAGCCTAAATCCATCCTCACCTATGGATATGATACTTACATCAATGCTGTACTGAATGGTTTTGAGTTATATGCGGGGTACACATTTACCATTGCCGAGAGAAAATATCTCAGTAATCAGCAATTTGTTCCGCTGACACCCCGGAACCGACTGGCTTTTACCGTTGTGAGGAACTGGGAAAATGCCGGAATACGTTTTGGCCTCGAGGGTTCCTATACCGGTTCGCAACACCGGCTGGACTACACAAAGACACCCGGTTATTTTTTCATTGCCGCCATGATGGAAAAAAAATGGAACAGCCATATAAGTACTGTTTTAAATGTCGAGAACCTGCTCGATTATCGCCAGAGCCGGGAAGAGGCCCTCTTTACTGGCACGATCACCCAGCCGGTCTTCCAGGCACTTTGGGCGCCTATTGATGGAAGGGTGTTTAATTTGTCGATCAAGTTCAGATTGTGAGGATAGTGGGTTGCGGTTTGCGGTTGACGGTTTGCGGTTTGTCGGTTTCACGTTTCAGGTTTATCGTTTCAGGTTGGTTTGCGGCGTAGACGGAGCGAGAGCGGGAGCGAACAAAGTAACCGCATTGGCAAATTGCATTCCATCCGTCATTCGTCATCCGTCATTCGTCATTCGTAATCCGTAATCCGTCATTCGGCTCTCAGGTTGCTTTTCTTTGCCGAATACAAAAAATACACTGCTATACCGAGAATACTCCAGATGAGGAATCGCCACCAGGTAGCGGAATCAAGACTAAACATCAGGAATACATTGAAGAGTATACCGAGTGTGGCTACTACAGGCAGGTATCTCACTTTGTAAGGGCGATGAAGCGCCGGTTCGCGCTTTCTTAATAACCATACCGCTCCACTGATCATGGCGAATGCGAATAAAGTACCGATGCTGGTCATCTTGGTGGCTTTTTCAATCGGCGTGATGGCCGCGACTACCGATGCAACAGCGCCTACCAGCACCGTACTCTTGTAGGGTGTTTTATAAACAGGATGTATAGACGCAAACAAACCTTTCGGGAGCAATCCGTCCTTGGCCATATTGAAGAATATCCTGGTCTGGGATAACATCATTACCAGCATCACGGAAATCAGTCCGATCACGGCAGCAAGGGTGATAATCCAGGAGGCGCCTTTAAGTCCCACCTGTGCGAAGGCGGAAGCCACCGGTGCCCCCAGGTCGATATTCTTATAGGACACCATCCCTGTAAGCACCAGCGATACCAGTATATACAGAGTGGTACAGATGATCAGTGAAGCAATGATGGCAAATGGAATGTGGCGGGTTGGATTGATGGCTTCCTGCGATTGAGTTGACACGGCGTCGAAACCGATAAAAGCAAAAAACACGATACCCGCAGCCGTCACAACGCCTGCCCAGCCGTAGTGCGAAATACCATTGCTATCTACAATCCTTTCCGGTATAAACGGCTGCCAGTTGGCTTTATTTATATAGAACATACCAACAATTACCACGAATAAAACAGCCGCCACCTTTAAAACTACAATGAGGTTATTGGCCCTGGCAGATTCGCGTATGCCACGGTATAGAATATAAGTAACCAGCCACACGATCAAACCGGCTGGCAGATTTATGGAAAATACAGGATGTGGCAAGGACAATTTATCTGCTGCTTCGTGTACAGAAACCGGGTCATTGAGCAACCAGATCGGAATGCTATCAATGCCCGCCAGTTGAAGCAGGTTGACAAAATACTTGGACCAGCTAACCGCCACTGTGGTAGCGCCCATCATATATTCCAGTATCAGGTTCCATCCAATGAACCAGGCGAAAAGCTCTCCAATGGTTCCATAGGAATAGGCGTAGGCCGATCCGGTCACCGGAAGGATGGACGCGAACTCGGCATAACAAAGCGCCGCAAACAGGCAACCCATTCCTGCCAACACAAAGGAAAGAGCGAGTGCAGGACCGGCATATAAATTGGCTGCCACTCCTGTGAGTACAAAGATTCCTCCCCCAATGACAGCACCGACGCCCAGCGCGGTAAGTTCCCATTTACCCAATACCCGTTTTAACTGGCTGCTCTTGATGTCCTGTTCATACGCAGCCAGGGGTTTCTTTCGAAAGTAATTCATGTATCCGTTTTAATTTGATGTGGAATGAATCGAACGTTGTCGCTGACTGAGCTGATACTTCACCTGCGCCAAATGATAGGGCGCATGAAAGGTGAGCAGGTACATCATCTCCCTGATTGATAGTTTTCCGAGGAACGGGTGTGGGAGGGCCAATCGATCCAGGTCGTCCTCTCGAAAATGGAGCAGATCATCCTTGATGCTTCGCGTTACGGCTCTCACTCTTCCTATCCATTCATCTCTGTCGGCTATAGTTACGACTTGTGGAATAAACCGCTCAGGCGCTTTACCTCCCCCGGCCAGTTGCTCCCGATAGTATTTTACCAGGTCCATGGTAGACATCAGCGGACGGTCTATCACTCCAAACTTCTCTGCCAGTGCTTCCTTCAACTGCAAAGCCTTTGACAAAGCCTCCAGGCAGAGCGAGAGGTGTGCCAGTTGTACCGCTGCAGACCATTTTCCCGGCAAGGCATATTCGAATAACTCTGTTGGCATTCGGCTCACTTCACTGATAAAGCGTTCATGCGATGCCACCAAAGCATCCCCAGCCTCCTCCCTGTTCATGATGAGCCGGCCGGCAAAAACCTCCTGCTGAACAGATACCGGCAGATAACAGAAAAAGTCCATTGATAAGTCATTTATATTTTTATGAAGGAATCGCTTTCTCGAAGAGACAAACGGCATCCTGGCGGTAATGATCCGGGAGGCCGTTGGTGTCTGATAAGGTAAACATCCCCAGGAAATCAAACCCGCAAGCCCGGTAATGTGAAATCAATTTCCGGTTATTGCCTACCGTGTCCAGCCGGATGAATTTCCTTCGCTGCTGCCTGCCATATTCCTCCGCCCATTTCAACAGATCCTTCACCAACATTCTTCCCCTGAAATCGGGATGTGTGGCAATGCGATGAATATATATGGAAGGATCGTTATCACGGCTGCCCCAGATCAGGGGATCGTTGAAACAAATAGTCCAGATGCAGGCTATGGCATCATTTTCAGTTATTGACCACAGTCTTCCTTCCGCCATATCCGATTCGATCATTTCGCGGGGAAAATCAGGCCATATTACAATTTCATGCCGTCGTTGAATTTCCCTGGCATGTTCGTACATCTCTAATACCAAATCCACCTGGCCGGGATCTAAAGCGATAATCTGTTTCATGGTACTGAAAAGATTTAATCAGGAAAGGATGAAATTCACTATTGCCCGGGTATGTATACTAACGGTATCAAATAGATGCATATCGGTATCAGCCTGCTTAAGCAATAGCGGAAGCTCGGTACAACCCAGGATCAGTCCCTGTGCTCCCTGCTGCTGAAACGTTTTGATTATGTCCAGGTATCGATCCCTGGTCTCGTGTCTGACAATCCCTTTTCCCAATTCATCCCGGATGGTTTGTTGTACATAAGCCCGCTCCTCCACTGAGGCCGGAATCATCACCTCTATACCTGATTTCCAGAGTGCATTTTTAAAAAAATCCCTCTCCATGGTAAATGAAGTACCCAGCAAAGCGACGGATTGAATCTGCTGTTCTTTCAACTCCGTGATGGTTGCCTGAATCAAATCAACAAACGGCACTGATATTTCCGCTTTTAATTGATCAATATACAGATGCGCAGTGTTGGCACAGAGCGCAATACCCTCTACACCTGCCTGTTCGAGTGTAGTACAGGCATTCTTTAAATAAGGAAAGGCATTGTCCCATCCCAGTTTCTGCAATTCACCGAAATCCAACGAGTACATCAGCAACTCCGCTGCTGACAAGCCGCCTCTCCTTTCATTTACGCCTGAGTTGACTTCCCTGTAATAATCAAGTGTAGACACCCAGCTGATGCCTCCTATCAATCCAATCTTTTTCATCTTATTATCATTTATCGTGCTATAAAATCTGTTCTTTTCGGTGCAAAGATGATTTCAACTGTATCATTCTGCCTAGCAACCATGTTTCACGTACCCTGTCCTGTGCTCCGATTCCCTCGGCGAGCGAAGAAATTTCCATGTTGAGGGTATCGATTTCCGTTTGCCGGCCCATTCGAATATCCTGCAACGTAGATATTTCCTGTCCTTCTGAAGCCCGGCTGATCATCAACACGGTGTCATGTATGTCCTGCGGGCTGATGCTGATTCCATACTGATTGGCAATTGCCACTCCCTGCTCGATGATATGGTCGGCCAGTTCCATGGTCTCCGAATGCCGGTGGAAAACGCCGTTATCAGTATCCAGCAACGGACAAATGGAATTGAACACCGTATTGGCAAGCGCCTTTTTCCAGGTGATCGTTTCGATGTCGGCAACTGCCTGAAACCGGAAATGGGCGTTGTCGAGCTGGCCCGCTATCCACTCCGGGTCATCCGCTGGTTTCCGTACGACCCCGATAGCAGAAGAGGCCACAGGCTTGAAATGAACGATTCCATTCTCTTTGATCTGGCTCGTAGCAAACAGCACACATCGGAAAATATTGGTGAATCCTTTTTCTTTAAATGGTTTCTCCACTCCGAGTCCATTCTGGAGTATCACTATCGGTCCGGTCGTTTGTTGCTTTCTCAACTCGTCTGCAATCAAATCGTTCCCATAAGATTTATTAGTAAGCACCCAGGTTCCGTGTGCACCCGACAGCTCGGATAAACTACAGGTTTTCACCTTTACAGTGGCAGGTGGTTGATCACTCAATGATAAATGAATTGTTTCCTCTGATGCAGACACCGGCTGACTTGTCACCCTCACCAATACGACCTGCCTGCTTTCCGCTGTCAGAAAAAACGCCAGTGTTTTACCAATTGCCCCTCCTCCTACAATATAAATGACCGACTGTTGATTCATGCATTACAAAGTTGAGGTAACGGGACATACCATAACAGATACAATTTCTTTATTTTTGACCATAGCAGTTTATGAAACACATTCAGACACAACCCTTGTTATACCAGCGCATTGCTTCCACGATCGAGCAGCAAATCAAGAACGAAGTATTAAAGATTGGTGATCGTCTGCCATCATTGAGAGTAATCTGTCGTGAGTACGGCGTTAGCCAGAGTACCGCTATCCAGGCTTATCATTCATTGGAAAGTCGTTCCCTGGTAGAAGCCAGGCCTCAATCGGGTTTTTATGTTTGCCAGTTACCACAGAGACACTTCGGCGCCCCTGCCTGCAGCAAACCACCGGTTGCCGTTTCTTCTGAAAATATAGATTCACTCACAGAGAAAGTTTACAATAACCTCGGATCTGGTAAAAAGCTGATTCCATTTTCTTCCGCGCATCCTTCAACCGAACTGCTGCCGGTGGCGAAATTGAACAAGGCCATGGTGTATGCCATGCGTCACCTGGAAGACAGTGGTCTTGGTTACGAACATCCGTCCGGCAATGAACGATTGCGAAAACAAATTGCCAGGTGGTCATTTGCCATGGAGGCCAGGCTCGATTATCGTCACCTGCTGATCACCTCCGGCTGCCTGAACGCCATCGCACATTGCCTGGCGGCGGTTACACATCCGGGTGATACCATCATCATGGAAAGTCCGGTGTCTTTCGGCATGTTGCAGGTGGCCAGGAGTTTTGGCCTTCGTGTGCTGGAGCTTCCAACAGATCCGGTGAACGGAATCGATCTGGACTTGCTGGAAAAAAACCTGCAAAAAAAGAAAATTGCTGCCTGCCTGCTGATCAGCAATTTCAGCAACCCGCTTGGCTGCTGTATGCCGGATGAACACAAGAAAAGAGCGGTAAAGATGATGGCTAAATATGGTGTGCCGTTGATAGAGAACGACCTGAACGGGGATATTTATTTCGGAAATCAAAGACCGAAATCCTGTAAAACCTATGACGAAGAAGGATGGGTACTGTGGTGTGGGTCTGTTTCCAAAACACTGGCTCCCGGATATCGTGTAGGATGGGTAGAAGCCGGAAGGTTCCGGCAGGAAGTGGCAAGGGCCCAGTTGTACCGGGCGATCTCGCCTGGCGCTTTGACCCAGGAAACCATCGCACATTTCCTGGAGACCGGCCGCTATGAATCACATTTAAGAAAACTGCGGCAGCAACTCTATTCGAATTACCTGATGTTTGTGAAAACCATCCACCAGGCATTTCCTGCCAGTATTACCAAAATCAGCAGACCCCAGGGCGGATTTGTATTGTGGGTTGAACTATCCTCCAAACTGAACACGCTCGAATTATACGAGCGTGCGATCCGGCAACAAATCAGCATCGCGCCCGGGCGATTGTTTTCGCTGCGCGATCAATATCATCATTGCTTTCGATTGAATTATGGCCTGCCCTGGACTCCCGGAACAGAAAACGGATTAAAGACATTGGGAAAACTCACCCACACCTTATTACATTCGGCGAGTTAGGCCGTCTTCCTCCTGCTGTTCTTTTTTCACCAGTTCCCTGTATAACGCGAGCTTGTTATATAAAGTTTTCCGGTCGATATTCAACACTTTGGCGGCCTTTGTCTTGTTGAAATTAGTCTGCTTGAGGGCTTTCACGATCATTTCGTATTCATGATCGATCGACGATACCCTTAATGAGCGAAGCTTCGCCGGCTTGTCTGTCTCTTCCAGACCATTGTCCACCGGATCCGGTTCCGTCTCCTCTTTGCCATTGGCCGGGAAGTAGGAATAGTGTTTTCCATTGCCGTTTCCGTTGTTATGCGCCTGGATATCACGGTAACCCCTATTCGGGTTTTCAAGCGCTTCCCTGACCGTCTGCAGGATCTCGTCCTGCATGAATGGTTTGAGCACAAAATCAAAGGCGCCTGTCTTCATGGTTTCCACCGCCACCCGGCTGTCGTTATACGCCGTTATGATGATAACAGGAATGTTCTGCAAATCCTTGATCTTCCGGATCATGGTTTTGCCATCCGAATCACCCAGACGGTAGTCACACAATACGACATCCACTTTCACTTCTGATAAGATCTCCAGTGCACGGCTTGCTTTCAAGGTATCGAATACCTTGTAGCCCTGCCGACTCAGAAAACTTTTCAGCAGAAAGCAAATATCATAGTCATCATCTATAATTAATATAGTTGCCATAAAATACTTTCTGTTTTTGTGTAGGAAAAAATCATGCCCAAATTGCGCGCCACTGCGCACTGGGTATGCGAAGCATCTCCCGGTATTTCGCCACGGTGCGCCTTGCCAGCCTGAAACCCTTCTGTGTCAGTCTGTCGGCCAGTTCGAAATCGGTAAAAGGCTTCTCTTTATTTTCAGCATCAATAATATCCTGCAATGCTTTTTGTATCACTTTACTGTTTACCACTTCTCCCTGCAGATCTTTCAGCCCTTCGGAAAAAAGATTCTTTAACAGTATATTACCAAACGGGGTCGCCGCATACTTGTTGGAGGTGATCCGGCTGATGGTTGAAATATCCAGGCCGGTACAGTC
This sequence comes from Chitinophagaceae bacterium, assembly GCA_044226045.1. Classification (GTDB taxonomy): domain Bacteria; phylum Bacteroidota; class Bacteroidia; order Chitinophagales; family Chitinophagaceae; genus Endoryza. The sequence goes on along the minus strand of JBGAHR010000029.1, from coordinate 44,160 downwards.
TGCGATATTTTTCAAAATCATGGGTTTAAGCTGCAGAGGGTCGCCTGAAAAGAAATAATCATGTTGCCATTTCACTATCGCGTTCATAATAGTCAGCATCGTTGATTCACGTTGATTGATAGCCGACAAAAACCATTCTGCCCGTTCGAGTTTGCTTTTCAGGTACTGGTTGGCCACTTTATCTTTCTTCTGGCAAAGGGATTTCATGCTATCGATCCAGGACTGATTGATAAATAATGACTCGGATCGTTGACGGGCCAGACTGATTTCCACCTGGTCGTCTTCCACCATCACCAGGAAGTCGGGAACGATTCTTTCCCTGGCTTCTTCGGAAGAAGTACCCTGGCTCACCGGCCTGAATTGCAATCCGGCAATCAGTTCCAGTATCTTTCTCAGCTGCTCATGCGAAAGGCTGGCGGCATCCATCAACCGGTGAATCTCTCCATTACTCAATTCCTTATAATGATTTGCGATCAGGTGTGTGGCTATTCTCACTTCTTCATCCTGCTGATCCATTCGTTTTAACTGGAGAAGGAAACACTCCTGCATATTTCTTGCGCCGATTCCGGGCGGATCGAGTTGTTGTATTTTAGACAATACCTCTTCCACCACCTGGCTGTCGATCCATTTGTTCTCTTTGAAGGAATAGTCTTCCGCAATGGACTCAACCGATTCTTCCAGCATACCCGCATCGCTGAGTGATTCAATGATATAATCTCCCAGAGCTGTTTCTTCCGCAGACAGATTCATCCATTTCAGTTGATCCTTGAGCGCATCCCGAAAATCTGTTTCATACAGGATCGGTTTCTCCGGAATCTGCGAGGCAGAAAAATAAGCAGCATGTTCCTGTCGGTAGTCCGGGATGTCGTCATAGCCATACTCCTCCCAGGAGGCGAACTCCTGGTGATCTTCTGCCCTGATTTCCGGTTCCTCATCGGGTGTTTTTTCTTCCAGCACCGGATTTTCTTCCAGTTCCTGCTCTATTCTTCTCTCCAATTCCATGGTGGTAAGATGGAAGAGGTTCAGCATTTCAATTTGGCTGGGAAGAATTTTTATCTGTTGCTTCTGACTGAGTTTTTGCGTGATCATACCGTTTGGTTTTTGCTGAAGGTTCTGCAGAAGCCAGTCAAGCATCAGGCCATTCCGGACCAATTACTGATAATTTTTTCTGAAAGCCTCAGTCAATGGCAGTTCGCGCTCTTTACGTGACAAAAACATGAATTATCGAGGAATAAATTCCACAAAAATGAGTTCCGGGAAGCATCTTGAAGAGATCACAGAAGGGGAATAAAATCTACAGTTTGAGGCCGGGGATAGACGGGTTTGTTTTATGGATGGGAACTCGATGGGGAATTGAACCTAAACAAAACAAATAGCCGTATGGCTCCTCTTTTGGAGCAGTACTGTAAAATCTTGTTATGAAAACATCTCAACCTGATGATAAAAAGCTACGGTTCTCCCGGTTCTATAATCGGATCACCACGGCCATTACGCAGGCAGTGGGTCGACCCATCGTAACACTACTGGCCATTTTGATTGTTGTTGTGTGGGCAGCCAGCGGGCCTCTCTTTGGTTTTTCAGACACCTGGCAACTGGTCATCAACACCGGCACCACCATTATCACTTTCCTGATGGTCTTTGTCATTCAACAATCGCAAAACAAAGACACCGCCGCTATTCAATTAAAGTTAAATGAACTGATAGCGACCAGTGAGAAAGCCAGCAACCGACTGATAGATATTGAAGATCTTACCGAGGAGGAACTGAAGGTGCTAAAGATTTTCTATATCAAATTATCGGAAACGGCTGAACAAAACCGTGACCTGTTTACTTCACATTCCATTGATGAAGCCAAACAGAATACACAATGGAAAAAGGAATCTTCCAAAGGCAGTAAAAGGCAGCAAGCAAATTCCTGAGTGAACTACCCGGAATATTATCTTCTACCCTGGACGATCGACGCTATGACCATTTCCAGGTTATCCTCGCGGATGATATCGTTCGGCAACACCAGGTTGAGTGCCTGTTGAGGCATAAAACCCACTTCGGAAGAGCCTGGATCCTGCACCGCTATATACCCTCCCGCTTCCCGCACAGCCAATAAGCCTTCTGCACCATCCGCATTGGCGCCAGAAAGAAGAATGGCAGCGCACTGTTCGCCGAAGCTATCTGCTGCCGACAGGAAACTTACATCGATGCTCGGGCGGCTGAAATGAACTTTCTCTGAATTATCCAGGGCAAACGTCAGTTGATCTTCCATCAGTAAATGATAATCGGATGGAGCCACATAAATAGTTTCGGGATGAATGGGTTCTTTATCTTCCACTTCTTTCACCTTACGGCCTGTTCGGGACCGGAGCAGATCAGTCAGGATAGAGTCATTGCCATTTCTGCGATGCACCACTACCACGATCGCCAGCCCGGTCTTCTCCGGAAGCGCCATCAGGATCCGGAGCAGCCATTCGAGGCTGCCTGCAGATCCCCCAATTATCAACAAGCGATAGGCTAGTTTGTCTTTCTCCATATCTTCTCTTTGTTATCGTATAACTGGTACCTGGGTGCAATAGACGAAAAACGTATATTCTCCTTCGACCCCAGCAACAAAAAGCCCAGTTTTTGCAGGCTTTCATCGAAAAGACTGAGAACTTTATTCTGGAGGTTCTTATCGAAATAGATCAGCACATTCCTGCAGAAAATAACCTGGAACTCGTTAAAAGAACGATCGGATACCAGGTTATGGGTGGATGCGATCATATTCTGGCTAAGCGAATGATCAAAAATGGCCCAGTCGTAGTTGGCGGAATAATAGGAAGAGAAATCCCTCTTCCCTCCGGCCTGTATATAATTTTCTGAATACTGCTTCATCTGGTGAAGCGGGAAGATTCCTTTTCTCACATTTTCCACCACCGTGGGGTTCAGATCCGTGGCATATATTCTTGAACGCTCGAGCAGGTTCGCTTCTTTGAGCAGGATCGCCATCGAATACACTTCTTCCCCTGAGGAACAACCGGCATGCCATACTCTGATGAATGGATGAGTGGCCAGTACCGGTATGATCTTTTCCCGAACCGCCTTGAAGAAGGACGGGTCCCGAAACATCTCTGTAACATTCACCGTCAACTCCTCTACCAGGTGGGGCCAGTAAGTGGCGTCTGTTTTTACCCGGTAAAGCAGTTCTGCGAAACTGTGAAAATGATCTACTGCTATGATGCGGCTCACTCTTCGTTTCAGGGAAGCGCGTGCATAATTGGAGAAGTCGTACCCGTATAAAGTAAATACTTCATTGATGAGCAGATCGAGCTCCTCTTCCCTTATGTTGATATCTCTCAACGGTTCGTTTTATGAAATTGGTTCATCAATTCAAGCAACCTGTCTACATCGATGGGTTTTGACAGATACTCATTGGCGCCCGCAGCCAGGCACTTCTCCCGGTCGCCGGGCATGGCCTGCGCCGTAACGGCAATAACGGGTATTTCCCCAAAATGTTCGCTGGCTCGTATAACCGAAATGGTTTCATAACCATCCATTCCGGGCATCATCATATCCAGTAAAACCAGGTCAATTTCCCGGTTGCACTCCAGCAGTTGCAGTCCCTGACTGGCATCCGTGGCCGTCAGCACGCTGATGGTGCGGGACTGTAAAACAGCCTTGAGCGCAAAAATATTCCGCTGGTCATCATCAATTATCAATACCACACTCATAGTTGGCGAGGTTTAATTGGTTCCGGTTTTTATCAGTATAACCACACACGGAGCAGGGAAATCAACTGATCCACATCTACCGGTTTGGTAATATAATCGGAGGCGCCGGCTTCAATACATTTTTCCCGGTCGCCGGTCATTGCCTTGGCGGTTACTGCAATAATTGGCAGACTCTTGTAACGTGCATTGGCCCTGATGCGACGGGTCGATTCGTATCCATCCATTTCAGGCATCATCATATCCATCAGGATAATATCCACCTTCTTGTTTTCTTCCAGCAGTGTGAGGGCTTCTTTTCCGTCTGTTGCGGAAATAACATTAACATCATAATGCTCGAGCGATTTGGTCAGGGAAAAGATATTCCTGGCATCATCATCTACCACCATCACTGTTTTCCCCTTCAACACTTCCGATACCCCGCCTATTTTTTTACTCCTGGCACTGCGGCCGTTCTTCCTGGATTCCTCCACCAGGTGAAGGAACAACGACACTTCATCAAGGATGCGTTGATAGGAATGTGCTGTTTTGATCACAATTGAATCGGCATACTGGCGTATCCGTTTCTCCTCTACATGAGACAGGTTTTTCCCGGTGAAGATGATAATGGGGAGATTTTCCATTCCCGGTGTTTTCTTCACCTCTTCCAGCGTTTCATAAGAATGACGGGTGGGGATGCCCATATCCAGTATCACACAATCCACTTCGTTTCGGTTTAGCGCCCGTATGCCATCTCCTACCGTGTTTCTTATTTCGGAGGCTACATTGAATTGCTGAAGGAAATAAGAAAGCGCCTGTGCATGTTTGGAGTTTTCCTCAACGATCAATACTTTTTTGGGATGTTTGCTGAGCGCCTGCTCAATACGCTGAAACATCTCCCCGAGCTTTTCGAAAGCCACCGGCTTATTAATGAAATCGACAGCCCCTTTTGACAGGCCTCTTGTTTTGATATCAAACGAAGACATCATGTGCACCGGTATCGGCCTGGTTTGTGGATTGGACTTCAGCGCATCCATTACTTCCCATCCGCTTTTTACCGGTAACTGAATATCCAATAAAATGCCGGTTGGAAGGAACCGTTGTGCCAGTTCAATTCCTTCATCTCCCCTTACGGCCACCATTCCTTTATATCCCTTGCTACGCGTGTAGTCAAGAAGTGACCTCGCAAACGAGGTATCATCTTCTATGATGAGGATGATCCGATCGCCGGATTGAATATTTTCCCTGTCGTCGGCGATCGCTGCCGGAATCACCGGGGCGATGTATTTTTCGTATTCGGGAACCGGCTCCTCGATGTTTTCGATGCTTGCCTGCGAATCTGTAAATCCGGGTGGGGGTTGTTGGGGAAGAGCGATTGGCTTCTTAACGGGAATGGTCAGGGTAAATTCACTTCCTTTTCCTTCTTCACTTACCAGGCTGATATCACCACCGAGGAGGCGGGCCAGTTGACGACTGATGGACAAACCCAACCCTGTTCCGCCATATTGCCGACGGGTGGATCCATCCGCCTGTTGAAAAGCTTCAAAGATTGTTTGCTGCTTGTCGGCAGGTATCCCAATACCGGTGTCGTTTACAGAAAAAGAAATGCCTGCGGGTGAGGGTTTCATGGACAAGGTTACAGACCCCTTACGGGTAAACTTCAGCGCATTGGAAATAAGGTTCCGGAGAATCTGTTCCAGCCTTAGCTGATCGGTTTCGATAACCGCCGGTGCGCCCCCTTCCGATCTTACGTTGAACTCAATTCCTTTCTCTTTTGCCATGGGTCCAAACAATCCTTTCAGATCGTCTGCCAGCTTCTCGATCGGCAATGGCAGGTATTCCAGGTCCATTCTTCCCGACTCGATCTTTGAAAGATCAAGAATTTCATCAATCAATGTCAGCAATCCTTTACCGGAGCTCTGAATCACCTGCGCATACTCTACCTGGTCTTTGTTGAGGTTGTTGGGATGGTTTTCCGATAATAATCTCGAGAGCAACAAAATTGAATTGAGTGGCGTTCTCAGCTCGTGAGACATGTTCGCCAGGAACTCGGATTTATATCTTGTAGACAGTTCCAGCTCTTCCGCTTTCCGCTGGATCTCCAGGTTTCTTTCGAGAATCAATTCATTTTTTTCTTCCAACAACCTGCTTCTCTCTTCGAGTTCCTGGTTTGCCTGCTGCAGTTCTTCCTGCTGCACTTTCAACTCTTCTTCCGATGCCTGCAATTCCTCCGATTGAGCTTCCAGTTCTGTATTGATATTTTCCAATTCAGACTGTTGCGCCTGCAGCTCTTCCGACTGGGCCTGTGTTTCTGCCAGCAGTTCTTCCAGGCGCTGGTGATCCTGTGCACTCTGAACCGCCATCCCGATATTATCAGCAGCCGCTTTGAGGAACTCAATTTTGTTTTCATCGAATGGCTGCAAGGATCCCAGCTCCAGCACTCCTTTTATTCGTCCCTCCAAAAGAACCGGTACTGCGATTATATGCCGGGGCTTGATCTGTCCACCGGAAAATCCCAGGACCATATCAGTCTCCGACAAGTCTGTTACCGATTCCATTTTCCGGGAAGCGGCGGCCCTTCCTGTCAGTCCCTCTCCCATCTGCCACTCGCTTTTCAGGCTGTTCGCACTCAACCCGATTCCGGCCTCCAGTGTGAGGTGTTTGGCATCTTTCATCAGGTAAAAGGCGGCAAGTTCAGATTTGGTGTATCCTGCCACCTGTTCCAATGACTTATTCAATAAGGATGGCAGATCTTTCTCCCCAATCATCTTTTCATTGAGGGAAGCTATACCGGACTGCAGCCATTCTTTATTGGATAAGGTAGTAAACGAATAATCCAGTGATTCGGCCATTTTGTTCAGTGAACCTGCAATGATGCCCAGCGTATCTTTACCGGCATCATCAACCGATATTTTATAATTGCCACTGGAAATTTTATCCGCGATTCCGCTGATGATCTCCACCCGTCGGGATATTTCCCTGTCTTTCTGTTCCAGTGCCTCCTGCAGTTTCACCCGGTTTTCATAATCCGCATTGACCCGGTAAAAAGAACCGATCGTTACGAGAATGGCCAGGATGGATGCGACAGCAATCAGAATGGGAGTGGAAGTGGCAAACCGGTTCATCGTACCGGTTCGTTTGATCAACAATGATCTTTCCCGGTTCTGTAACTGGGAAACAAGCTCACGGGACTGATCCATGTATTTCTTCCCTTCGGACAGGTCTTCGATATTCAGTGGTTTGCCGGCTGTCTTATCATCAATCAACTCCTGCAATCTCGACATCCTGCTTTGTACTACCGATTTCAAAGTCATCAGGTCTTTTTGCTGTTCCTCGTTGTCGTTGGATAAAATCAGCAGTTCGTCAATCGTTCTGTTTACCCTGGATAAAGCTCCATTGTAAGGTTCCATAAACTCCCGTTTGCCAGATAACAGATAGCCTCTTTGTCCCGTCTCCGCATCTTTCAAAACCGAAATCACATCTTCCAGTTTTATATAAACCTGGTTGGTATGGTTCACCAGGCGTTGGGATTCCAGCAGGTTGGTAATACTGAAATAGGAAGCAGTGGCGCTCACGATCAGTAACAGTAATGAAATAGAATAACCCGTTATCAGGTTTCGTTTAAACGAGCTGTTCATGTCAGTTCTATTTTTCAGGTTCAGGCTGATTCGCATGTTGATGAATGGGAATTACAATAATAAAAGTGGAGCCTTTGCCTTCCTGGCTTCTGGCCCCGATGAATCCGTGATGATTTTCAACAATTTTCTTTACGATGGCCAGGCCAATGCCTGTTCCTTCAAACTCATCTTTGCCGTGCAGGCGCTGGAACATGGTAAAGATCCGGTCGAGATACACTTCATCGAAACCAATGCCATTATCCCGAAAATAGATCCGCAGGAATGTGCCATTAGCGGCGGCCGGCGCATCCAGGCTCTTCTGAATGGCGGTATCGCTCCATATTTCCAGTATGATGGGTTTTTCGGAATGGGAAAACTTCAATGCATTGCTGATGATATTCTGAAACACCTGCCGGATCTGACCGGGAATCACTTCGGCTGCAGGAATCGGTGATACATCTACTCTGGCCTTTTTTTCCCGGATGGATAGTTCCAGGTCGTTGAGGGTGTCCTGTAAAAGACTTTGCAAGGGTGTCATCAGGAACTGCGAGTCCATCGAGAGTTTTGAATAATTCAGGAGATCGTTGATCAGGTTCCTCATTCTCTCCGAAGAATGAATGATCTTCCGCAGATAAAGAGAAGCCTCACTGCCCTCCTCCTTGCAGAACTCGGACAAGAGATGACTGAAGGTGCTGATTTTCCGAAGAGGCTCCTGCAAATCGTGAGAAGCGATCGAGGTGAACTGCTGCAGTTCCGCATTGCTGGCCTCCAGTTTGCGGTTGCTGTCGAGCAAAGATTTTGTTCTTTCCCCTATTTTTTCTTCCAGTGAGAAATTAATTTCTTCCAGCGCTTTCTGCGCCTGCCTGCGAACTTCAATTTCCCGGCGTAGTACTTCCTGTATCTGCTTCAGTTCCCTGGTTTGACGATACAATCTGCAAAAGGTTTTTACTTTTAACAGTAACAAGTCCGGATCGAACGGCTTGGTGATATAATCCACCCCTCCCGAATCATATCCTTTTGTAATGAATCGCTTATCGATATTAACCGCCGACAGAAAAATGATCGGGATATTTTTTGTTTTGCTGTAGCCCGCCAGCGACTCTGCCACTTCATAGCCATCCATTTCCGGCATCTGCACGTCAAGAATAATCAACTCGAACTCCTGTTTCAGAATTTTTCTCAATGCCTCCTCACCCGACAAGGCTGTTTCCACTTCATACAAATGAAGCTGAAGCAAAGACTTCAGGGAAAAGAGGTTTTCAGGTTTGTCATCTACTATTAATATCATACGCCAGCTGGGTTCGGCCGATAAACAATGAATTTTAACAGGCTACAAAATGATTGCCCTCATGACTCAGTATCTTCAAAGACTCTTCCAACTTTTCCGGAAAGCTTCCGGTAATGACCTGCAGAATCTTTTTCAAATCGGCAATGCTGGATGGCTTGGTAATAAAGCAAAGGGCCCCTTCAGCGATGGTTTCCTGTTTATCTTTTGGAAGTGAAGAGGTGGTGTAGATGATCACCGGGATTTCCTTTAACAACGGGTCTTTCTTGAGCAGCATCAGGCATTCTTTTCCGTTCATCTTCGGCATGTTGAGATCAAGGAAAATGATATCGGGCAAATTTGTCCGAGCTGATTGCAGAAAATCAAGCGCTTCCTTTCCATCCTGTGCCGACAGAAAGTAAATTGCGTCATCGATATCGGATACCACTTTTCGAAACAAAAGGGTATCATCCATGTCGTCATCAATCAGAAGTATGGTCATCGTTTTTTCCATCAGTAACCGAAAAATGAATTCGAATGAACCGGGCTGTTAACCCGGGGTGATATACGCTGTCTGGCTTATCTGAAATCCTGTTCAGGTATAAACAATTGGTGTGCCACGGATATTGAACAAAAAAGAAATTTTTCCTGAATACTGCAGGTGATCGTTAACGCACGGTGCCAATATACTAATCCCGAACGGGAATCCAGATATGAAATGAGGCCCCTTTTCCGGGTTCCCCTTCTGCTATAATTTTCCCCTTGTGATTTTCCACTATCTTTTTGACAATGCTTAACCCGATACCTGTTCCGGAAAACTGATCTTTCGGGTGCAATCGCTGAAAAAGCTGGAATATCTGTTCATTAAATTGCTGCTCAAACCCGATCCCGTTATCAGACAGCTTAATATATACGTAAGCCTGCCCTGAATTTGCCCAGGGCTCAGTCTGTATACCTTTTTCTATGCGTTTGCCCGTGATATTTATCAACGGCTGGTTCGGACAAAACTTAAGGGAGTTGCTGATCAGGTTATGAAATAACTGGCGGAGTTGAAAATGAATTCCATCCACCGATGGCAGGTTATCTATATGTATCACCGCCTTTTTTTCCGCAATCATCAATTCAAAATCGGCCATCACTTCTTCGATCACTTCGTTAAGATCCACCTCCGTTCTTTCCTCATTTTTTTCCGACAGGCGGCTATAGGACAGCACGGACCGAATCAACTCGGACATGCGTTTAGCCGACAACCTGATCTTTTCAAAATAACGGGTGCGCTCGGCTTCGTCATCTGCTCTCTGCAACAGGTCGATAAAAGTCTGGATTTTCCGAAGCGGTTCCTGCAAGTCGTGACTTGCGATGTAATTGAATGATTCCAGTTCGTTGTTGGTTCTCTCCAGTTCTTCGTTTTTCTGCTGCAGCGCTTCATTGGCCCACCTGACTCTTTCCGTCGCTTCCATTACTTCGGTAATATCATGTCCCACCACCATGGCGCCATATATGTTGCCGTTGGACTCCTGAAGCGGTACAAAATAATTTTGCAGCCATTTGTCAACGATCAGCGAACGATAAGCCTGTTTAACAAAGCTTGCTCCGGAAAGACAACGTTCCAGATCGTGATGGAATTCGGAACCCTGCAGGTGTGGAAAGACTTCCAGCAGGGGGCGGCCTACATATTTATCTTTCGAGAGATTGAATTGTTGTTCCATCTTCGAATTGCCCAGCATGTAGTTCAGATCCTTGTCGAACACGGCGATGGCATCATTGGATGAATTCAAAACAGCTTCAATAAATTCTTTTTCATGCTGTAGTTCTGCCGTACGCTCACTCACCAGTGTTTCCAGCGTTTCTGAAAAATTCTTCTGGTCGTCGATATCGGTGCAGGTCCCAAACCATTTCACGATCGCTCCGTGGCAGTTTCTGACCGGCAGGCTTCTTCCAAGGAACCAGCGGTAATGGCCCGGTTTGCTGCGGTCTTTTAACCGGTATTCAATTTCATAGGGAGTTACAGTGGCTACGGCTTTTGTCCATGCATCTATTGTTCTCGCCTGGTCGTCCGGATGAATCAATGGAATCCAGCTTTCATCTCCGAAGATTTCGCCATATCCGGTGTATTCGTACCAGCGTTTATTGTAATAATCGGTTTGTCCGCCGGGCTGGGCCGTCCACACCATTTGAGGCATCATATCGGCGAGCTGCTTGAATCTTTCTTCACTTTCCTTCACTTTCATCTCTCCAACTTTTGTTCGTGGATATCGGTGGCCGTACCAAACCATTTCACGATCTTGCCCTGTTCATTGCGCTGCGGATAGGCTCGGCTGAGATGCCAGTGATAATTTCCATTCTTTACTTTTATGCGGTGCGCTATTTCATAAACCGGAGATTCCTTTCTTATTGCTTTTTCCCAGGCATCGATGGTCGGCTGCTGATCTTCCTGATGTAATAATCCTTCCCAGGACCAGGTTCCTTCTTTCCGCGGATGGCGCTGCCAGTTCTGTATCCGGTCATTGTAGTAGACTAATCTCTTCCATCGGAATTGGATTCTGGCTACCATACCTGCGGGTGCATGGCATGTTCTTTCACCTTTAACTGCTTTTCATTTTCCCTTATCCGCTGATGCAGCAGCGCGGCAGGAGTTACCTCTTACAAGCGATGACCGCTACTGCCTCAATTTTTCCGCCGTTGTTCCGCACAGCCTGGTATACGAAATCGCAATATTTTGTTTCTGGCCTTACCATGCCGGGTAATCGTATGTCTGATTACTCCAGGTGGCACATTCAGTATCCAATACCATGCGTTTCTGCGCAAAACCTGTCACCTACTTCCGGTAATACAGTGAACGCCTGATCATGACCGCGTTGCCTTTAAAACTCAAGACAGGTATCAGTCAAGTAACCGGAACAATAAAAAGCAGGTCCTTAAAAATGGAAATCGCAAGCGGGAGAGGAAGTTAGACGATGCTGACGTACCGCTCACTTTCCCTATCTTCTTCGGATACTACTCTCTCTGTTGTTTCAACCGCACGCCAGAATCATGAATGCGTACCCGTCCCTGTTTGCCCTGATGGAAGCAGCCACAAAAATCGCTGTATAACCATTAATGCCCCAGAAAACAGGCTTGCTAAAATCATTGTCTCATAGGTTCCTCCGAATCAAACATTAATTCAAATACTCCCTGGCCATCCAGTTCCGGATATACTTTCCGCAAAGGCTGGCCCAGCAATTCGTGTTCATGCCGGCCGAACAACTGTTCAAAAAGCGGGTTGACAAAAGTGAAAATGAACTGGGGACCTTCCAGGATTGCAATGGCTGCCGGGGCCTGCATGAACAGGGATTTCATGCGAACCTCGCAGGAAAAGGGGGAAGAGGCTATGGAGGCTTGCGCAGTCGGCATAATGCAGGTATTCTATAGCCAGTGAATTATTTTTACATTTTTACCCGTACAGTTACTGGCATGAATACCGTATGATAAACGAAAATAGTGCCGTAAAAAATCAGGTCTCTTCGTTTGGCGACATGGCTTCCTGCCGGTCCGAATTTGCTTCGGTAGTACCACGATACACCCAATCGCCCAGCAATTGTCTGATCACCACCTTTATTTCCGCCATTGAGTTCGGTTTCACAAAAAATCCCCTGGCGCCTGCCTGGTAAGTTGCATTGATCGAAGAAGGAGAGCTTGCCGTAGAATACATGATCACCGGAACTGAAGAGAAGGCTTCCAGCCGTCTGACCTCTGTCAGGCACTGACATCCATCCATAGCCGGCATGTTCATGTCGATGATGATCAGGCTGGGCAATTGCCCGGATTCGTTGAGATTATCGAGAAGCTCTTCACAGGAGGCAAATGTTTTCAGCATTACCAAAGGATCCACTTCCCGCAGAGCCGTGGTAAATACATAATGATCGTCCGGATCGTCGTCAACCAGGAAAATAATCTGAGAAGACTCTTGCCATTCCATTGATAGAGATGCATAAAAAAAGGGGCCAGAATGAATATTCAACCCCGATTAAAATCCAAATATCCTATGAAAAACCAGTCTGACTGGTTCAAAATACATTCCATGGTAGTCCAAATCGCGATCTGTGCAGTTGGCGTGGTGAACAACCGGGATAAATTTCCCCTTTTTGAGGAATGAATGGGCATTTGTTTCCTCTTTCCGATCATGCAAAAGCCATCTTTAAACAAATCCGGTCTCTTAAAAAACCGGTTCCCAGCCCTTTTCGTAGGTCCGTTTCCAGTAACCGGCTGCTTCCCTATCATTCAGGATATGACCGTTTGACGGATCGCATTGCAATCTTCTTCCTACCCGCTGGGCGATATTGGCCAGGTGACATAATAAAACACTCTTTGCTCCTTCTTCCACGGGTGAATTGAGATTGGCTTCGCCCCGAATAGCCTCCACAAAATTCTGCAGGTGCAGCAATTCAATGGATCCACTGGCACTAACGGTATTTCCTGCTTCTGTTTTCACTTCCGATTTTACCTCTTTAACGAGCTTGTTGCTGCTATCGAAAATCTTGTATTCTCCTCCGCCGTTGTTGACGAGGGTGCCTTTTTCTCCATAAATAATAAATCCCCTTCCCGATCCTTCTACCGGGAAATGATTGCAGCTTCTTCCCTCCCAGGTGATGGCTTTGCCGTCGGCAAATTCAAAACTGACCACCTGTGTGTCGGGTGTTTGCCAGTCATCTTTATACGCATAACGGCCGCCTGCGGAGCTGATCGCAGTGGGATAATCCACTCCCAGGAACCAACGGCAGCAATCAATTTCGTGTGTACCATTGTTGCAGGTTTCTGCCGTACCCCAATGCCAGAACCAGTGCCAGTTATAATGAACCAGGTTGTCCTTGTATTCTTTTCTCGGAGCGGGTCCCTGCCAGAGATCAAAATCGAGCGTGGAAGGAACAGGGATCGTTTTACCAAATCCAATCGGTTTTCTGTTGTTGGCATACCAGGCTTTGGCGAAGTAAGGTTTACCAATGATTCCTTCCCGCACTTCCTTTACAGCCTGTATCAAAGTGGGGAATGATCTTCGCTGGTTTCCCATTTGCACCAGTTTGCGATGTTTCTTCATCGCTGCTACCAGCAAATCACTTTCGTGTGGATTGTGGCTGCAGGGTTTTTCCACGTATACGTTTTTACCATGTGCCAGTGCCAGGATTGCCGCCGGTGCATGCCAGTGGTCTGGTGCCGCAATGAACAATCCATCGAAGTCGTTCTTTTTCACCAGCTCCCTTATATCTTTTATTACCGTAGGCTTTCTCGGTGCGTCCTTTAATGCCTCGAGTCCGTTTTTTATGGCGCCATCTTCCACATCACATACATAAGCCACTTCCACGTTGGGAAATGAAGCAAATGATTTGGCCAGATAAGCGCCCCGGCTGTTTACACCCATGGCAGCGAGCACAACCTTGTTGCTGGGAGCCTGCCTGCCAAATACCGGGAAGTTCAATATGGTCACTCCGGCAGTAGCGATAGATGCCTGGTGAATAAATTTTCTTCTGTTCATACGGCGAGAATGATTGATGATGAAATTATTTCAGTTCTTTGATCCTGATGCTCCGGAAACTGACTGCATTGCCATGATCCTGTAACAGGATATGGCCTTTGGGCGCTTCGCCAAAGTTCTTCCACACTTTGTATTTGCTAATGGCGACGAGCTCGCGATAGGGCGCAGAGCCACGATCGTATTCGAGCACTTTTATGCCGTTAAGATAATGTTCTACGTGCTGGTTGGGGTATACCACGATACGGCCCCTGTTCCATTCGCCTACGGGATTGATAAACCGTTTTTCTTTATTGGCCTTGATCAGATCATATAATGAAGCCATGGTTCTGTTTCCGTCTCTTCCCAGCTTTGCATCCGGATGCAGGGTATCATCCAGTATCTGGTATTCCAGTCCGATGGCAGAACCGGTATTGTTCTCCGTTAGGGTAACGAAATATTTTACCCCGCTGTTTGCTCCTGGTGTAATTCGGAAATCGAAGCTCAGGTCGAAAGCGCTGAATTCTTCAGTGGTTACAATGTCTCCGCCATTCACCGATTCCCCTCCTCCCGACGGCAGCACACTGATCTCTCCCTGGTCAATCACCCATCCCTTTTCCGGAAAACTTTTTTTGTAGGCGCCGGTCCAGCCTGCGGAAGAATGACCATCAAACAATAATCTGTAACCGCTTTTCTTCTCCTGTTCGCTCAGATAATTGGGGATCAGGTCTACTACATAGATGTTTTTGGGGAAAGGAGTCAGATTAATATTCCCGGTTCGGATCCGGATGTTTCTCCAGTGAATTTTTTTTCCGGCCAGTTTGGGATCCCCGATATTATGCACCTGCAGGGCAATGAATCCGGCGCGGCTCGTGGTATCAACCAGGTAAGAGGCTGGTTTGCCATTGATCCAGGTGGCAACGGTATTTCCTTTACATTCGATACGAACCTTATTGTATCCCTCCAGTTTGAAGGCTTCTTTCGCTTCGGGGTGAAGGGTGAGCGGATACAGCCAGCCCCTGCGTTGTTCATCATAGATACCTGCACTCCATTTCCGCGAAGAACCATCCAGTTCGTACTGGTATCCATACACCACACCACGGCGGTCGTCGAGGAAACTGCGAAACTGTATGCCTGAATTGATGGTACTGTCTTCAATTCTTGTTTCCAGTTCGAGAATAAAATCACCGTACTCTTTTTCGGTGGCGAGAAAGTTATTCACTTTTCCCACTACGGCCGTCCCCACAATTTCGCCATCGATCACTTCATAAGGCGCCTGGCCGGTCAGCTGTTTCCAGCCGTTCAGCGTTTTGCCATCAAATAACGAAACCCAGCCTCCTGCTGTTTTTTGTGCAGACAACTGAAAGGATAACAGGAAGCAGGCGAGAAAGATCCATATACACTTCATGCGGGCCATTTTTTTCATTTGTAATATACACCACAATCACAATCGAAACCGCGGCAAATTGAGCAGCCTGGTTATCTATATGTCAATAGATAATAAAATTGTACCATATACTCAACCTCTTTACCGGACCCACAGGACATTCGGCATCTTTGAAAAAATTGTTGGGCAAAAATTATAAATGAGCGAATATTCACTTATTTTTGAGCCCGTATCAATTTTTCATGAGAACAAGAGACTTAGAAAAGGTTCAACTGGTTAAGCAAAAAGCGATGGAGATGGTGGTGAAAACCGGCCTGGAAGGGTTTAGTGTGAACAAGCTGGCCAGAGCCTGTGATATTTCAGTTGCCACGCTGTACATCTATTATAAAGACAAGGAAGATCTGATCATCCGGATTGCCATTGAAGAATTTGAGCGGATGTCGGAAGCCACCCTGAAGGATTTTGATCCGGAGATGAACTTTGAGGAAGGTCTGCGATTTCAATGGAAGGCAAGAGCGAAATACATGCTTGATAACCCGGTGGCGGCACTATTTTTTGAGCAACTGCGAGGGTCAAAGTATGAGTTCAAGGCTTTTGAAGATTCCATTAATGCCTTTCGCGAAACAATGGGCCGATTTGTGAAGAACGCGGTGGCCAGGGGAGAAATCAATCCGCTCCCCATAGAGGTGTTCTGGTCTGTCGCCTACGCACCCCTCTATGCCCTCACCCGTTTTCATATCGACGGCATGAGCATCGGCGGAAGGGCTTTTGTTCTTAACAATAAAATTCTGTGGGCCACTTTTGACCTGGTGGTGAAAGCGCTCCGGAAATAAATAACCTTATACGGCCATCTATCAGTATATGCAGGTCGAGATTGACCATATCATCATTTGTAAAACAAATATCCGGACGGATTGGGACAGACAGAAGGTGAAGAACTGCCTGGATAACCATCCGGATATTTTACAATGGAATATTGACCAGCATGATATTGACTGTGTATTAAGGGTCATTTCCACTACCCTCAATGGTAAGGCTGTTATATCCCTCATTCAACAACACGGTTTCGACTGTGCTGAACTAGATTAAACCAATGAATACACCCACTACTGCCCCTGCTTTTACCGGTTATCAGAAGATGGTCATCGGCCTGCTGGCCTTGCTTCAGTTTACGGTGATCCTTGATTTCATGATCATTTCCCCACTTGGCTTTCTGCTGATGAAAGTTCCGGGTATCAATACCACCCGATTCGGTCTGATCGTATCGTCTTATGCCATCAGCGCCTGTCTTTCATCTATTGTTGCCGCGGGCTTTGTAGACAAATACGATCGAAAGAAGGTACTGTTGTTTTTCTATGCGGGTTTTGTGCTGGGCACACTCTGCTGTGCGTTGTCTAACAGTTTCTGGACCTTACTGGGAGCCAGGATCATCACCGGATTGTTTGGCGGAGTCATTGGCGCGATCAGCATGTCGATCATCACCGACCTGTTTGCCCTCAACCAACGGGGCAAAGTGATGGGATTTGTTCAGATGGGTTTTGCCGCCAGCCAGGTTTTGGGAATACCGATCGGCTTGTTCTTTGCACCCCGATGGGGATGGCAGAGTGCTTTTATGATGATCGTCGTACTGGCCCTTGCCATCATCGGATTGATCTTCTTCTACCTGAAACCCATCGACAAGCACCTCGCCGTACAAACAGATAAAAATCCCTTCCTGCATCTTTTTCATACGCTGGGAAATAAAAAGTACCGGGCTGCGTATATCGCGGTGACTTTTCTTCCTGTAGGCGGATACATGCTAATGCCTTTTGGATCGGCTTTTTCGGTCAACAACCTGCACATTCACCAGGAAGATCTGCAATGGCTTTATCTCGCTTCGGGACTATCCTCCGTCGTCATCATGCCGGTGGTGGGAAGACTGAGTGACAAATATGATAAATACAAAGTGTTTTTTGCCGGTTCTCTCATTGCTATTATCATGGTAAACATATACGTGAATCTTCCGCCGGTAAGCCTGTTTGTCCTTATGGCGATCAATATCTTCCTTTTCATGGGTATCATGAGTCGTATCGTGCCGGCTACCACATTGAATTCAGCCATTCCGGAGCTGGCAGACCGGGGCGCATTCATGAGCATCTGCGCCGCCTTGCAACAAATGGCCGGTGGTATCGGTGCATTTGTTGCCGGATTGATTGTTCACCAGCAAACAAATACGAGCCCACTACAGAATTATAATATCCTCGGTATCGTTGTATCAGCTTTCACTGTTATCTGCCTGCTCCTGGTTTACCAGGTTTCGAAAATCGTTAAAGAAAAACTCGCTAAAGTGACGGGGTAAGTGGCAATGGTTTGCGGTTGGCGGTTTGCGGTTTGCAGTTTGCGGTTTGCGGTTTGCGGTTAAAGCGTTTCGCGTTTGACGTTTCAAGTTTCAGGTTTTACTTCACACTTATTTCGTCTTCCTGTACATCTCAACTCACAGTCAATGTTGATTTTTGATTTTTGACTTTTGAATTCTTCATCTGTCATTCGCCATCCGTCATTCGTCATCCGTCATCCGTAATTACATTGCCTCCGCACACCTGTATAAAAATGGCAACTCAACCGCCTGAATTGTCAATTCAACCGCATATAGGTTGAAGTTGGCCAGTGAGGACTATACTTTCGTGACTCAAAATATAGCAGCATGAAAGCAAAAATGTTCCTCACAGCCTTTGGGCTGCTTTGCACTCTTGCAATGCAGGCGCAGTTGAAAGGCTTTATAAAAAAAGTGCAGAATAAGGTAGAGTCGAAGGTGGAGCAGAGAATTGACAAGAAAGTTGACAAGGGTATCGACAAAACACTGGACGAAATTGAAGGAAAAGAAACGCAGCCATCTTCAACACCTTCCTCTTCCGGCAGCGAAGAGACTGGAAAGAAGTCCTCCCCTTCCATGAAATCCTACGCGAAATTCGATTTCGTGCCCGGCGAAAAAGTAATCTACAGCAATGATTTTGCCGGCGAACAGGCTGGTGAACTGGCTACCGGCTGGAACAGCAACGGCAATGGTGCGGTGGTTACACTCAACACTGCCAAAGGAAACTGGATGCAGTTTTACCAGGGTGGCACGTATCTTACCGATAATGTTGACAGTTTTACAGAAAACTTTACCGTAGAATTCGATGTGGTGCCTCGTCGCGAAAACGAGAAAGCCGTTTTCCCGATGTTCACCTTTGGTGTACTGTCGAGCGGCGATCTGCCAACGAATGACAATATACTGGTTAAGGACTACAGCAAGTTCTTTGCGGTTGATATGAAGATACAACCGAACGACTATGGTGGCTCCCATTTTCATCTTGAAACATTCGCCAATCACAGCCGGTACCTGAATACCGACGTAAAAAGAGTACCGCAGTTTGAAAACTATTTTAATAAAGTCGTGCATTTCTCCATGCAAATACAGAAAGAACGTCTGCGCATATGGATGAATGATGAAAAATTATACGATCTCCCGAAGGCTATTGTACCCGGTACTGTGCTAAACCAGCTTTACTTCCGGGTTAAGATGCATACTGGAAATGATGCGGAAATCGGGTATGCCGTTACCAATATCAAGATTGCAAAGGGGCTGCCAGATACCCGACACAAACTGGTTGAGGAAGGTAAATTCTCCACTACCGGTATCCTGTTCGAAGTGAACTCGGCCACCATCAAGCCCGAAAGCAATGGCGTATTGAAGGAGATTGCAGATGTACTGAACAAATTCCCCGATATCAAAATAATGATCGTAGGTCATACCGACTCGGACGGATCGGACGCAGCCAATCTGGAATTATCCAAAAAGAGAGCGGAAGCAGTAAAGCAGAGTCTTAGCAGCGAATTTGGTGTGGACGCATCCAGAATGACGACGGACGGCAAAGGAGAAAAAGAGCCGGCTGGGGATAACAAGACCCGTGAAGGAAAATCGCAAAACCGAAGAGTTGAATTCATCAAACAGTAAGTATGGAACTGCAGATCCTGGCGTTTATCACCCTGCTCGCATACAGTTCACTTGTTTCCCAATCGTTCATGTACCTCATTGCCTTGCGGAACGTGCAAATGAATGTCGATGCCGGAGTTTATATAGAACTACGCCATTTAATCGACCGGAATTTCCGGGCCAAGTATAAATATGCTTTCTACTCCAGCATACTCTGCACGACCCTGCTGCTGGTATTCGCCGCCTGTTCAGGAAGCAGGTTGCTGATGATCGCCTCCATGGTTGCCTGGATGGGAATTATTTGTGACACGGTACTGATGTTGAAAGGTAACCGGCCGATCAATACGTTAATCAATACCTGGACAAAAGAAAACTATCCATCCGACTGGAAGTTATACCGTGATCATTGGTTGCGAATAATGGGTTTGCGACAGGTGTTCAACCTGACCGGGTTTGTATTCCTGGTAGCCGGCTGCGTGTTCGGCATCTGAATGCTGTTTTCCCGAATCATCACTATATCAATTTTTTTTTAATCAACAAAACCTTATCAAGTTTTATGAAAAGAGTTATGCTCATGGCTGCCGGTATGTTCATCGCGGCAGTTGGCTTTTCGCAAGTGTCTATCGGATTTCAGGCAGCAGGAAATATCACCACTGCCAAATTAAGTTTCCAGGAAGGTACCAAGTTTGATCGCAAAGCGATGTTCGCACCGGGCGGCGGTGTAGTGGTTCAACTGGGCATCAGTGAGAACTTCGCGCTTCGTACAGGCTTGTCTTACCTGCAACACCAGGTGAAAGCCACCACCGTTGGCTTTGATCCGGATAATGGAGACCTCGGTGAAATCAAAATCGAAGCAAAGAACAAATTCCACTACCTGCAATTACCTGTATACGCTTTATACAAAAAGAATGTAGGCGTAGGTGAATTTTTTGCAGGAGCGGGTCCTTTTGTGAATTATGGTCTCAGCGGTAAATCCAAACTCACTGCCTATTACAAATTAGAAGGCGGTGGGGAAGAATCAGAAACCCTTGAATCTGATGCGTTCAAAAAAGAAGAAGACGGCGGTTCCAATTTCAAGCGACTCGACTTTGGCGCCGGCGCCCTGGCAGGACTGCGCTTTGAAAACGGATTCTTCTTCAACCTGGGCTACCAGATGGGTCTTTCCAACATCACCCGCGACGAAGGCAACAAATACAAAACGCACAGTGTGCAATTATCGATTGGATATTTCCTGCGTTAAAGTGATAGAAAGCGTGGACCCTGTGTCCACGCTTTACTTGCTTAATTCTTTCAAAAAAAGATAAAAGGTCTTATTACCATGAAACGTCTTTCCTTTCTTTTATTTGTCCTGATGATTGCTGTTTCCGCCTATTCGCAGAAAAAACCGAAGGCGCCTGTGATGCCCGATATGCAAAAGCTCATGAAGATGACGCCGGAAGAGCAGAAGAAGTATGCGGAGGAAATGCAAAAGCAACTCGGTCAGCAGGCAAAAGAAATGGCCGATGAATATGGAATGAAGATCGATCCGTCGGCCCTTCCTGGTGGCGAAGTGACTCCACCGGTGAAGGATATTCGCCGTTTGTCTTTGATCCCGGCAACTCCCCCTACCCGACAGCAATTGCTTACGCAGGTTTCAAAAATGGAAGCTGCTCTTAAAACGCAGGCAGGTCCTCAACTCACCCAGCAAATTGAACAATTTTCTTCGGGCAAAAATGGACGTGAACTGCAACGTGCCAGTGTTGGTGGTTTCTATGGCGACCAACCGCAAGCGGCTCTTTTGCTGGCCATGAAAGCCACCCAGAAACAGCCAGACAATCCAGCCAACTGGAACAACCTTGGCGCTATGCTCAACATGAACAAGATGGAGGAATACGCGATTCCCATGCTGCAGCGAACATTGGCAGAAAACCCCCAAAGCGCAACTGTCCTGAACAATATCGGACAGGGATATCTTGGACTCGGCGATTTAAACCGATCGGAGCAGTATTTCAAACAATGTCTTGATATCGATCCGATGCATCCCGAGGCCAACCGCTCCATGGCCATGATCAAAACTTTCAATGGACAATTCGATGAAGCCCTGCAGCATTTCGAAAAAGAATTCCAGATTGCACAGCGCAAATCATCCATGGCCCAGTTGAAAAGGAAAATCCGCAATCATACTTTAACCCTTACAGAATTGCGTCGTCGCAAGATGGCAATGGATGGCATCCCGCAAAAGGACTTCTTCAGCGAAATCGCATTGGGCAAATTCAGCATTCCGGATCTGCCTACCAACACAGACGAAGTGGTAGGCTGGTCAGAAAAGTATAAAGGCTTTATGCAATCGCTTACACAGGAGTTCATGTTCTGGTCTAATGCCGGCGTTCCGACCCAGAAACAATTGGAAGAAGAAGGAAAGAAATATCCCGGGGTGTACTTCGACCTGGTTAATGACCTGCTGAGCGACCTGGGGAAAGAGTACAGTGGTTTGCTGGGATTGATTGAAGAAGATGATGTGCCATTCCTGCAGGCTATGGTGGAAGCCTGGGCCAAGGCAGACCATGAAACCATTTGTCCTTCACCACCGGCCGATCCAAATAATGGAGCAGCCGTTGCGATGGCCTATCAAAAGAAATGCTGTGACATGCGCAAGCCGCATGCCGACAAACTCGTGGCTGAATACAATGCCTTCCTCACACACCGGATCAGGATCGTTCAGAGTCGCTGGAAAGAGTACATCAATGGAATGATCAATATTGTGCAGCTGGATCCCTCCATGGCCAATAAAAGAGTGGTGTATGCCACCGTATCCCAATACTTCGGTTTCCTGCTGGGATGTATGCAGGCGGTCAACCTGACCAACCCGCCGATGGAATGCCATATCAAACTCACTACCCAACAGGCAGATTCCATTCTTCAGTCGACCCGAAAGGTGGAACTCGAATGTCCTTCCTGGCTCAAGATCAATTTTTCGGTTTCCGTAGCAAAAGTAAAAGCCGATTGTGATGGATTTAATGTGGAAGCGGATGTATACAAGCTTATAAAAGTGGGTGCCGAAAAAAGTTTTAAAACGGGAAGCTCTACGTTATACGTCGGAGCCGGTGTTGATGGAAAATTCTACAAGGATATCTTAAGTACCGAGGTATCTCAAACCTTTTATATCGTTTTCGATAACAATAACCAGTTTTCTGATCTGGGTATGCGGGGTACTGGCAGCTTTGACATTGCCAACGGAATGTTTGGGGAAGAATTCACCTATGACTTCTCGATGAGCAGCGGATTCAGCAGCAACCTGGAAGCCAAGAGCGGCTGGGTGGAAAAATTTGAGAAAGCGGTAGGGTATCTCCCCAAATAAATAATAAGACGGCTGTTAAACGGGCTCCTTTCTGCCTGTGTTCAAATACCACAAAGGTTTATTATTTTCAACCCATGAACAGGGTTGATGATCCAGGATTTGAACAGCTGCGCCAGGTAGTAAATGCGATAATGCCTCTGTCGGACGAGGAATGGGATGCGTTTTCCGGTATCTGGCAAACTTTTCATGCGAAAAGAAAGACCGTTCTTACAGCCATTGGCGATACGGAACGATACCTGTATTTCGTAACAGACGGCATTCAGCGTGTATATTACAACGACGACCAGGATCGGGAGGCCACCCTGGTATTCATGTATCCACCGTCCTTTGGCGGAGTACTCAATTCCTTACTCACACAAAAGCCCTCTCCTTATTTTTTTGAAACCCTATCGCCGAGCCAGTTTCTTCGGACCACGTACCAGCAGCTCAACGAAATGATGCTACGTTATCATGCTATTGAAAGATTCATCAGGATCGGCCTCGGATCTGTAATTCATGGTTTGCTCGAACGGCAGGTGGAGCTTCAGTGTTATAACTCAGAGGAAAAGCTGCGGGCCCTGTTAAAAAGAAGTCCGCATGTATTGCAGCTCATCCCCCATAAATACCTCGCGAATTACCTTGGAATGGATGCCACCAATTTCAGCAAACTGCTGGGATCGGTGAGGTTCTGAAAATCTTGGTATTTACCAAGAATATCTTTTTTTCACGGGTGCATATTTGCATACATAAACAAGGAATCATGAAAAATTATTCAAGCAAAGTGTTGTTGGAGCACCTTCACCAGCAAACGGAAAGACAAATTACCAAAGCTGTTCGCGAATGGCAGAATTCACAGCCTTTTCTATTACTGGCCAAGCCGGCAGCTAATTCGTGGAGCGCCGCAGAGTGCCTTGAGCACCTGAATATATACGGAAGGTATTATTTATCGGCTATCGAAAAGGAGATTGGCCGGGCGAAACTGAAAAACAGCCAGCCTGCTTCGCAATTCTCTTCCGGTTGGCTCGGTAATTACTTCACCAACCTGATGCAGCCTTCTCCTAACGGGCACCTTAAAATGAAAATGAAAGCCGTATCCAGTGCAATCCCGCCGGCAGATCTGGATGCCCGTAAAGTAGTGGCGGAGTTTATTGATCAAATGGAGAAGCTGCAGTTGCTTATGAGAATGGCAGAATCCGTAGATATCAATAATGTACGGGTACCCATTTCCATCGCCAAATTCATCCGACTGAAACTGGGTGATGTTTTCTCCTTCCTCATTGCCCATATAGACAGGCACATGATGCAGGCAGAAAGAGCTTATCAACAGGCTGGTCATCCGCAAAAAGCATCACTGAGTGTTCAATAGCGACCTGTCAGTTGCAACCGCTGGGAAGGGTCTTGCAATCCTGAAGCCATTTGGCCGCCATTTCACCATAAGATCTTGAAATATCAAGCAGCTGACGAACATGATTCAGCAGGAAGCCTCTGGCCTCCAATGCCTGTACAAAATGTGGCTGGTTGATATTTCCTTCAGCAGCGAGCTTACGAAATCCTTTTTGTTGACAGTACAGGTCCAGTTTCTCCAGGGAACCGAGCAGTGTTTGTCTGAGTTCACTGAAGTCCTTGTCTGCGGCCTTCAGGTATTCAGTGAGTGATTGACGGGTGATGAACTCACTGATGCTGAGGATGCGGGCATTATCGGACTGATGCCTTGTAAAGGCATCAAAAGCAGCCGAAACCTCGAGACTGACCTCCTGTTGTTTGGCAATCAATCCACGGTCATAACCCACCCGCTCATGATCGTAGCGGACCGTACCATCATAAGTATCCGAAAGCAGAGCGAGTAAATAACTTTTACGGCCAGACTTGCCGGCCAGCTGAAGCAGTTCATCTTTCAGTTTCTTTTGAAGCAACTGGTATGGATTCACCTGTCCGCGTGCGAATACTTTACCTGCCGTATCGATGTTTTTGATGACCGGTGGAATAGCCAGTACCCATTCCTCAATGGAAGAAGCGCTGGTCTGGGACTTTGCCGAATACATGTTCGCGATGCAGATAAGCAACAATACTACTTTGCGCATATGGTAAAAAATGAAAAGGGAGATATCCGTCCTGAATGTACCGATATCTCCCTGATTAAAAATGATGATCAGGCAATTACTTTCCTGGCTGACGGTTCCAGGCTACGAATGCGGGGTTTTGGTGACTGGAGTAATTCCGCTACTGACTCTTCGATCAGTTGATAGGTGTCGTAGGTTCTGAATTCAGCTGCCAGTGTCTGCACATTTCTTTTGTACTTTTTATCCGAGGCGATCCGTTCAACTGCCTTGCGGATCATTTCCGAACCGGGTCTTTCCGTTTTGAGGTTGATGCCTAATTCAAAATATCCCACCCTCGCGCAAATTTCGTTCTTGCCTTCGTGTACACCTGCCACCACCATGGGCAGCTTGTGTTGAATACCAAGTAACACTCCTCCATAACCGCCGTTGGTAACATACACATCACAGATGGGCATGATATCACTATACGGTATGAAATCCTCGATGACGAAGTTGGAGTCGGGAAAGCGGTTTCTCAACTCAGCGGTGCCATTAAATCCGGTTGTCGCGATCACCATCGTGTTGGTGTTCCGATAGGCTTCGAGAGTAGGCACCAGTATCTTTTCGATATCGGCTTCTGCCGTTCCCTGCGTTACCAGTACCACTTTATCGTAGCGTTGTTTCATTCGCAGGATATAAGGTACCCGGTGTGGCATTTTAAATGGAAGCAACGGACCCACGAAGCGAATCTTTGGATTCCAGTCGCTGCGCTTGTATTCGAAACCAGGGCTGCCGCTCTGCCATACCATATCCACCGACCGATAGATAATATCGAACAGGTTTCCGGCAGGTGCTTCAATGGCATAGTCTTTCAACATTTTGCGGTAGATATCTTCTACTTTTCCAAAGATGAGTTTGTTGCTCAGCAACTTCACCACATAATTACGAAGACCGCTCATCCACGAATCCGAGGGTAATAATCCCATGCCGGAAGGAGGCAGGTCAACAGAAGATTCCGCTACCGGAACAACTCCCACTGCAACAACGGGTACATTGAATATCTTTTTAACGATAGGCAATGAAAACCAAAGCAAATCTCCAATAACCAGATCGAAAGGAAATTCTTCACGGATCTGCGCTATATCCGCCACCGCTTCCGGGCAACGTTTGATAAATAAATGCTCGAAATCGAATCGCAGCTTGGCGATCTGCGTTTTCATATCCTCGCGCTCCTTGAAATACTCCCTGAAATTTTCCTGGTTGAGCTGTGGCTGTTTTACAAATGGATAATGATGAATGCCGAGTTTCTCCAGTTTTGGCTTGTACATATCCTGGGTATACCAGCGTACATCATGACCGGCCTGCTTTAAATGAGTGGCAATACCGGTTAGTGGATTGAAATGACCATCGGCAGGTACTGTGGCGATCAGTATTTTTTTAGGTGACATGTTGATAAGGTTTAATGGCTTTTGTTAATGGCTATATGATGAATTGATTACTGCTTCCTGGGAATATGAAATTTTGAAACCCAGTCGGGTTGTATGCTGGCAGGATTATCGAGTGTGGCAGAAGGATGCGCATCGAGATCTACCAGTAGCAGGTAATCGTTGTACTGGTCGTCCTTCAGCTGCGTTCGCTCACAGATATATGTGTTTGAATGCTGGTTTCGCAGATCGGAAGCCGGAATCGGCCTGGTTGTTGTTTTTCCGTTCTGCGTTACCCGATAGGTGCCCTTCAGCGCAGTGGTCTTCATGAACTGATATCCTTTACCGTTCCGGAAGAACTCCACTTTACCTTCACAGTCGGTCCAGGTTTCTGTATCGATACCATAACTGTTCGACTGGATGTACAGTAAAAAGCGATAGGTGCCGTTTGCATTGAATTTGAATTTAACGATCATCCCTCCCCCGCTTTTATAAGTGTTGTAGCTGGCGCCCGGCGTAGTATTCACATACCCCATGGTTGACACCGTGCTGATCATCCACCAGGTGGAGTCGCTGGTCAGCATTTCGTCCGGCACTCCTGCCCTGTTTACAGCCCCGCCAGACAAACGTTCACTGATCTGGGCCAGGAGCACCATGGGCAGGCAAAACAGGAAAGTAAAAATCAACTTCTTCATGGTAAGTATTTTGATACCTGTAAATATCGATCCTGCAAAGGCCTCCGTAAAGGGATATAGTAATGATCTGCGTAAATGGAAACATGAATTGTGCTAAATATATCTATTATGCACAACCGATATAAATAAAAAAGCCGGCAGTTTCCTGCCGGCTGGTTATATTCCTTTCCGTCCTTATAATTTGGTGGGAGGTATGGGTGCAGGTACCACGTTGCTAACCGGCTTTGTAGACTTCAGGAAAGCGAAAATGCTCATGAGGTCTTCATCGCTCAGGTTGCTGTATTGCCTCCAGGGCATGGGGGGCAGCAAGGGCCTGGTGTTGTCCATTCCTTTCAGTTTTCCTTCGCGGATGGCTTTCCGGAACTGGTTAAAGCTCCAGTTTCCGATGCCGGATTCATCGCTGGTGATGTTGGCAGAGAATGACATTCCCCAGGGGCCGGCCGCTGCAGTCAGATCGGGAGCAAAAAGCGCCCATGATTTCAGTGCATTGGTATCGGCTTTGGGTAAGGGAAGATCTGCGCGACGACCGGAGAGCCGGCGTGTAGTATCGATCTCCGGACCATGAGGGCCCATATTTTTGGGTGAATGGCAGTCGTCACAACCAATGGAATTTACCAGGTAGGATCCTCTCTTTACCTGTTCTTCCGTGAACTTGTCGGGGTTCTCTGTTGCCGCGCTTTCTTTGGCGCTGGCGTTTGATTCACAAGAAACGATCGTAATCGCTCCTGCCATGGCTATCAGCAGCAGCGCAACGGACATCTTTTTCATTTTTGTTGTTTAATGGTGAACAATTAATTCGGTCTGCAAACTACACATCCATGGAAGCGATGAAAAGTTGAAGACCCATGAACTGTTCATTTTGGTGAACGAGTTGGCAATGCAGGGAACGGGTTGACGAATTAACGATCGCCAAACATATACTCGCGGGAGGCATCATTATAGCTCACGGTTCCAAAACCACTTCCTTTGCCTTCCACCACATTCAGGCGTCCGGTGAGGCGCAATTTCATCCAGCATTCGCTATTCACTACCACATCGATTAAACTGGATTTCAAGGCAGTCACAGACACCACCATGGCATCATCATCGAGATTGATCTGCCGGAGTCCGTTCACCGGAATGGATACAACAACAGCTTTCTTGTAATTCTTACGGGAAGGGCTGCTGATGATCAGGGTGCCGTCTTCCACTTTCAGCTGGATCCTGTCTGCTGCAGCGCCTTGTCCTTCCACCGTAGCGGTATGGCTTCCTTCACCCTCGTAAAGAACGATATTCACCTGTGCATCCACCCGGATGCGGTCAAAGGCTGGCAATTCAACTTTGTTTTGCTTTGCTTGTACTGCCGTAAATGGTTGCGCGAAACCCGACAGGGAGACGGCCATTATGGCAATAATTAATAACATTTTTGATTTCATGACTAAAGGTTTAATGATAATGGCTATTGACTTGAATGTATTGTTATCAGGCAAGTTGAAGTCCCTCGGACAAACCGGATTGAATTTTGCTCCAGCGTGCAGCGGGCAAAACCTGTTCGGCCAGGCCAATAATTCCCTGGAATACGAAATAAGGAGCTTCATTTTTGATCGCTTTCAGCCAGTTCACAATCTCCGGATCGCTGATGCCACGCATCATCCATTGGCTGACCACCATGTTCTCTTCGGGTGTAATTGATTTTACCAGCTCTCTTTGAATATCCAGGATCTGTTCATCGGTATAATGACTCCAAAGGATCGCATTGAGTTTCTCTTCTTCCTTATTCATGTGATAAAGATTGAAAGCGATGAATTCATTGAAGGCACGGAATATCTTCTCGCCGTTCTCCACCTTCGCCTGGTCTGAGCTGCTCTGACGAAAAGCATTTACAAGGCTGTGAAGGCGATGAGTCATAAACTCATCCTTTTCGTGTTCCTGGTCGAACTCCTGCATCAGCTCTTTGCTGTGCTTCTCTACTACGGGCAGAATGAAATGATCTTCGTGTGCCGCATGTTTGAGGAAGGTATCGAGTACCAAATCCAGCTTCTTCAGGGCTGCCTCTGATTCGTGGTTATCGGTAAAGTCTGTCAATTGCAAAGCCAGTCCGGTATCATACAACATCGCGCGAAGCCCTTTATGAATCTGGTTGAATATGTTTATACGTCTTTTCATGATTAAATATTTATAACAAATCTCTTCTATAAATGATCGCCTGTCAACAAGAGGGTGGATGAATTGGAGAAAGCGAAGCAGGAGTTGTGGATGCGAATTATACGAATTAGGCGAATTATACGAATCGCAGAGGACGCTGAAAAACGAAGAAGGCGCAGAAAGCGCAGAAGATGCTGAAATAATTACTGCATCCGCTCTCGCTCCTGATTCCGCTCCCTTTCTCGCTCCCGCTCCCTTTCCCGCTCCTTGTTCACCAGCCTCGGAGAATCGCTGATATGAGTTGGATTTGCAGTTTTCGGTTTGCGGTTTGCGGTTTGCAGTTTGCAGTTTGCAGTTTGCGGTTTGCGGTTTCTCTTTCTCTTTCCGTTTCCCTTTCCGTTTCCGTTTCCGTTTCCGCTCTCACTCCCGCTCCCCCTCACCCCAGCCCTCTCCCAAGGGAGAGGGAGTAATAGCATTCACGTTGGTTTGCAGTTTGAGCTTTCTGTTTCTCTTTCCCTTTCTGTTTCTCTTTCCCTTTCCTCAGGACGCCTGGCGGTAAACAAATCCTTCCAGAATGACTTCTGTTATCTTATCGTGTTTTACAACTCTCATCCGGGTTGGGTAATATCCTGTCTGCTGAAATTTGGCAGGTTGTGGAATGCTTCTCTCAAAATTGACAGTCTGTTTAAGGAAATCCAGGGTGATCATGGGTTCGTAAAAAACAACTTTGCTGTCATAACTACCGTAGATAAATGTTTGGGTAAACGGTTTGGGATTAACAGGATCCAATTCAGGGGATGTGATGTCCACAAAGTGCTTGCCCATTGTCGGTACTGGATCTGCGCCAACATGATTCAACGGAAGATAATCCGCAGCGGGGCTGGCATCCAGTTTAACCGGATCAACATACCCTTCTCTCACTGCTGATTCTACCATATAGAAATGAAGATCGAAATGTGGTTTGGTATAGATATTGGCAGGCGGATGACCGGTGGGATTCCAGTTGAGCCAGGCATGCTTAAAAGGAGTTACAGCCGCTTTGGGATGAAAAGGAAGAATGAAATTATGCTCATGACTGTGACCATCGCCAGTGTGTTCATCAGATGTGGGAACAGAATTCAATGCCTCATCAGAAATAGCGATTGCTGCTCTTTCCGGGTTTCCTTCTTTGCTCAGTTGAACCCAGGTCCATGCCTTACCGTTATAAACGGTCACTTTAGGTCCACTAAAAATATTGTCCGCGTCGTTGTTCTTATGGCAGGAAGTGAACATTATGCTTCCCGCTACGGTAAAAAGAAATAATTTTTTCATAAAATTCATTGATGTTTGATTGATGAAGCAAAACTGCGGCTCCATCTACCTAAAAAAAATACGAGAGTGGATGAATTGGAGAAAGCGAAGCAGGAGTTGTGAATGCGAATTAGGCGAATTATACGAATTAGGCGAATTAGGCGAATTGCTGAGGACGCTGAAAAACGCAGAAGACGCAGAGAACGCTGATATGATTACTGCATCCGCTCGCGCTACCGCTACCGTTCTCGCTCTCGCTCCCGCTTCCGCTTCCTGTTCACCAGCCTCGGAGAATCGCCGATATGAGTTGGGTTTGCGGTTTTCGGTTTGCAGTTTGCAGTTTGCAGTTTTGTTCCGTTTCTGTTTCCGTTTCTCTTTCCCTTTCCCTTTCTCTTTCCGTTTCTGTTTCCGTTTCTGTTTCCGTTTCTCTTTCCGTTTCTGAACTATTCGCCAAAAACGAAACGGAGCCTTACGGGGCTCCGTTTTCAACCATACTTACAAAACAAATTTATTACTTGAGCTCTGACAGCCATTTTTGAACGAAGGCCCTTGCTGTTTCCGTAACCTCTTTACCAGCACGGAAACCCATCTTCCATTCTCTCGACTTCCTTTCATATTCGGGTTTCACAAAAACCTTTTTGTTATATCTATCTTTTAACTCAGCGCTATAGTCGATCCCTTCCGTTTCCTTCAGGAATTTTTCGAGACGCTGCTTTACAATCAGGGTCGGATTGACGGGCAGGTCTTTCTGCCATTTTTCCATATCGCGATTGTATTGTTCTTTTTTGTACTTGTTTTCATTGACATCGGCCTGGGCCATGAATTCCCACATTTGATTTTTGGGGTCCTGGTAATCTTTCAGCATCTTTTTTTGTTCGTCTACCGCCTGCTGAAATCCTTTCTTCACGTCGCCAGTCAGTGTTTTGATGGTTTCTTCATTATCCTTGATGGTTTTCTGAAGTTTTGTCAACTCCTCTTTCTGTACCTCTTCTTTGGTTCTTTCCTTTTTATATTCCGGTTCTGCCGGTTTCAGACTTACCCGATAGGTTTCATATGCTTTCTTGAATTCGGCACTGTTGACATACTGTTTGGTATATTCAAGAAGGTCTTTAGCCACGGCCTCGCGGTTACCGGTAGCGATATTCTTGAAGTTTTTGGCCTGATAGTATTGCAGATAGTTATAAAAGAAACTTTCCCGAATACTGTTGGTACCTTCATTTTTAGTAATGCCCAGTTGCTTCCAGATATCATCTGCCAGCTTGCGCTCTACGGTAAAAGAAAGAAGGAAAAGAGAAAATAAAGCGAGGACTAACAAAACTGCTGACAGCCTGATAATAGATACGTACTGCTTCAATGTAAGAGGTTTCATAAAATGGTTTATTGTGTTATTGACCATTCAAAATTGCTGTGGAAACAGAAAAAATAAAAGAAGTAAAGGAATGAAATGTAGAGAGGGTGGGATGAATTGTAAGGAGCGGGAGCGCAAGCGCCAGCGGGAGCGGGAGCGAGAGCGGATGCGCAAGCGCAAGCGGGAGCGAGAGCGGATGCGCAAGCGCAAGCGGGAGCGGGAGCGAGAGCGGATGCGCAAGCGCCAGCGGGAGCGGGAGCAGTAATCATTTCAGCATTCTCTGCGTCTTCTGCGTTTCTTCTGCGTCTTCTGCGTTTCTTCTGCGTCTTCTGCGTTTCTTCAGCGTTTCTTCAGCGCTCTCAGCGATTCTCACAATTCATCCACCATTTTCAACAATTCATCCGCCAGTGACGGCAGATAAGCCGCTAATCATTACTTTTAATGATGCTCGCCCGCATACTCTTTTTCCTGATAACCCTTTGCCCGTGGTGGCTCGCCGCGCAAAGTCCAAAAAACTACCTGTTTTCCCAGCTCAACACGCATGATGGGCTGGCTTCGAACACTGTATATTCCGTTCAGCAGGATTCTTCCGGTTATATCTGGATATTAAATGGCAATACTTTACAGCGATACGACGGCCATCGGATCATCAGTTTCCAGCATGAGCCTGGAAATCCCTATTCCCTGCCCGACGGCCCCCTTTTCGCGTTGAACCGCGATACCAAAAACCGGCTTTGGATCACTTACAGCGGTTTTCAGATCGGTTACTTTGATGTGAAGACCTTCAAGTTCTACCGGGTAAAGATGAATGCAACCCGGGATGAGCTCTTCAAAGCCTATGGCCAGATCGTTTGTGCACGCAATGGCGATGTGATACTGGTCAACGCAAAGCGGTTTGCCATGACCTACGATGAGAAAACCCAGACTTTTGATAAGAAATTCAACCGCTTCCAACTTCCCGAAGGCTATAATATTCTCAACCTGATGGAAGATAAGTACCAGGGAGTTTACTGGATCGGTACACAGCTGGGCCTGATAAAATATAATTACAGCAACGGCTTATTGTCTTATGCAGAGAAAAACACAGAGAACGACCCCTATATCGCAAAACTGGGTCGTTACCTGGATGTCCTCGCCTTTTATATGGATAGCCAGCATCGGGCCTGGATGATTACCTGGCCCGAGATTACTGGTATGAGGGTGTACAGCTATCAGCCGGCGAATGAAAAATTGATTGAATGGGGCCGCCTGATTGGTGAGAAAATGAATTATGCTTACTGGTCGATTACCGGCTTCCGGGAATTGAAAGACGGAAGCTTCTGGGTGCATGGCGAGAATATTTTTGCCAGGTTATACCCCGACAAACCGGAGGCCGAACCGATTACTAAAAATGCCAGCGGAGAATACAGCATCAACTACGACTATGTTTACCACATGGAAGAAGACCGGGAACAAAACGTGTGGTTAGGAACCAATACCGGATTATATCGATTCAATCCGCCGGCCCAGATGATATACAATGTCAAAAACAAAAGGGCCTACGATAAGAAGGACTATCCACAGGACGTCACGGATATCATACAGACCCGGTCGGGCGATATCCTGGTTGCAACCTGGGGAGAAGGGGTATTTTCGTATGACTCCACCTTTCATCCAACCCGTATCGATCATCTTTACAATGCCCATATGAAAATGGGAGAAGGCATGACCTGGGCGCTGCATGAACATTCCAATGGTGATATCTGGCGGGCACAACAGGGAGGTATCATTTTTATATGGCATAAAACGACCGGCAAGACTGAGAAGGTGGTCTTCCCCGGTGGTGAAAACTCCACCATCCGTCAGATCAGTGAAGACCAGCAGGGAAATCTCTGGTTTGGCTCTCAAAGAGGCACTTTAATCAAATGGGATAAAAATACCAATCAATATTCGATCCCCTTCCGGCTCAACAGCATTGTGATAAGAACCATGATCGACTCACATAATCAGTTATGGGCGGCCACAGATGGAAACGGGGTATTCCGACTGGATATTAAGGCGGAAAAAATCATTCATCATTACCTGTCATCCGATACCCTGGGTAATGGACTGCGTTCATCGACTGTATCAGATGTCATTCAATACAATGACTCGCTATATGTCATTGCTGCCGATGGTGCCAACATCCTGAATACTAAAACAAATCGCTTCCGTTACATAACCCAGAAAAATGGGTTGCCCGCAGCCGCAATTTCCAATATGGTAAAAGACAAGAGAGGATATATCTGGATGTCGACCGACGCCGGTATTATCAGTTACCATCCGCTAAAAGGAAGCATGAGTCAGTACACCGCCAATGACGGAGTGAATGCCAGTTATTATAACTATGCGGCTACCTGCCTGCTAAATGATGGAAGAGTGGCTTTCGGCACCGCTCATGATGTTCTACTCTTCCGGCCCGAATCGCTGGATATTTCCAATATGCCCCTTCCAAAAGTGCAAATCACCGGATTCCAACTGATGGGAAAAAGAGTGAATGTTGATTCAATACTGAAGTTGAAAGTAATTGAATTGAATTATGACCAGGCATCGTTCAAAATAGAATTTGCGACGCTGAATTACCAGAACATGTACAACCTGGATTACATGATGAGCAATATAGATAAGGAATGGCTAAACGCCGGACCAAATTCAGAAGTATCATACAACTATCTGCCGCCCGGAGAATATCATTTCAAAGTTTCAACTATATCAAACCTGAGGGAGGCGCCGGTCACTGAATTGGTATTTCGTATTCACCCTCCCTTCTGGAAGACCTGGTGGTTTTATTCGCTGCTGATCATCGCAGCGGTGAGCGTGTTGTTTATTTTTGATCGTCAGCGACTGGAAAGACTTAAAAAGGAACAGGAAATACGAACCTCCATTGCCGATAACCTCCATGATGAAGTAAATACCGTTTTGCAGAACATCAGCGTGCTTAGTGAAATCGCCCGGATAAAGGCAGATACCGAAACCGCCCAGGCCAAGGAATACATCTACGAAATACAACAGAAGAGCCGGAATATGGTAGTGGCGATGAATGATGTACTATGGAGTATTGATCCTTCCAACGATAAAATGGGCAAGATCCTGGACCGTGTTACGGAAGTGGCGCAGGCCCTGGAGAACAAGCATTCGGCGAAGATATCCATACAGGCAGATCCCAAAGTGATGGACCTTTCCCTGTCGATGCACCTCCGTCATGAATTTATCCTGATCTATAAACTCGCAGTCGTCACCCTGGTGGAAGAGCTGAAAGCAGGTCAGACAACCGTGCAGATTGATTATTTCAAATCAAAATTGCATTTACAGATTTTTTCGCTGGCGGTTACACTGCCAAAAGTGAATAATACCATCACCCGTAACATGAATGAAATCAGAACCCGGGTGAAGGCACTGGAAGGCGGTGCCGTTGAAATCCAAACCGATGAAAAAGGCACCTGGATCATGGTTGAAATGAAGGCCTGACCAGGCCCGCATCGTGACAGGAGATTAAGTGGATTCATTAACCTAAATAGTAGAAGATCAACTACAAAAACGACCGTTAGTTTTGGTTTCTACCACTAAGTGGTACTCAATTCATGCGGGGGTAGGTACAGCTCATACAACATACCCGCAACTCATACAGCAAAACCCGGCATAGCGCCTGCTTTTGTATAATTTTAATAGCATGAGGATCATTCAATACAGCAACAGAGAACCGCGGGTACTGGCACTGGTACTGGCGCCCTATGTTGTTATCCTCAACCTGCTGGTTTTTGCCAAATGTTCGTTCAGTTCACCCCTGGTATTTATCAAGCAGTTGCTGACAACCGGGGTATATATGGCCGTTGTATATTACCTGTTTGGCAGAGTGGCGTTGTTCATCAGGAATCGTATTCCCGCAGCCGGCGATCTGTTTCGCCGCATCAGTGTAATGCTGCCGGTCTTTTACCTGATGAATATTATCGCGATGTCGGGAATGTACCTATTGTACAATGTCATCAGCTGGTCTGATTGTGAACCGCGGCAGGGAATGTTGTGGTGGGCGATATTATATGGATGTATTATGAGCACAGTGATTACGTTTATGAATGAAGGAGTAGCCAACTGGGAGGCATGGAAGTCTTCCATTACCGAAACGGAAGAGTTGAAAAACGCCTACCAGCGCAGTAAGCTGTTGGGCCTGAAGGGACAGATTAACCCTCATTTTCTATTTAATTGTTTTAATACGCTGTCGGGGCTGATCGAGGAAGATGAAGAAAAAGCGGAAAAGTTCCTGGATGAAATGACCAAAGTACATCGTTACCTGCTCCGCAGCGATGATGAGCTATTGGTGCCTGTCAACGACGAAATCCGTTTCGCACGATCGTATCTCTACCTGATCAAGGAAAGATTCGGAAACGCCATTTCCGCGGAAATAAAAATCAACTCCAACATCCAGTCGCTAACCATGCCTCCGCTGAGCATGCAGGTGGTGCTGGAAAATATTATTTACACCAACGCCATCAGCAAAAAAGATCCGTTGAACATACTGGTTGAATTGAATGAAGACAAGGAGCTGCTGATCACTCACAGTATTCATGAAAAAATAATTGTTCAGAACCTCGATATGGACGAAGGCCTGGACAATCTTTTACATAAATACCGGCTCATTCATCCAGCCGGTATCACCATCCTGGAATCGGCCAGGAAGAGAACCATCGTACTGCCCCTGCTAAATGAAAAGGAGGTGGCCACATGAGACTGTCGCCCGTTCCCCGGATATACGTATATGGCTTCTGGATTTCGATGCCATTCATCTCCTTTGTGCTTTGTTATATCATGTTTGGAGCAAGAATGTATTCGGAGTGGAAACTGTGGGCGTTCGGTTATTCCATCATTTATGCTATCGGGTATGTGTCCTGGCGGCTGCACGCTGAATATGATTCAGCCCTTCGCCGGAGGTTCCCGGGACTGGAGCAGACCAGTAAGCGCGTATTCTACAAGCTGGCAGTCAACCTGCTGATCATGACGCCCTCTGTATTGTTGATCCTCTATGTATTTCACAGCCTGCATATCGGCGGTTATACGATGAAGAACGGCGATCTGAAAAACGGGTACCTGGTAGGACTCAGCATCAACATCATCTTTGAAACACTATGGGAGGTTATCTATATTATCGACAAATACAAAGAATCCGTGGCGGAAAAAGAAACGCTCAAACAAATGAGCATGCAGCAGGAGTTTGATCACCTCAAACAGAAAGTAAACCCTCATTTTCTATTTAATTGCTTTAACACCCTCTCCTCCCTCATTTCAGAAGACAGGAAGAGAGCAAGCCAGTTCCTGGATGAACTCAGCAAAGTGTATCGCTATCTCCTCCGGAATAACGAAGACGGAATGAGCACGATTGAAAACGAAATCAAGTTCATCGGAAGTTATTTTGAACTATTGAAAACCCGTCATGGTGAAGGATTGAATCTTCACATGCAGATCGATAAACGTTGTTATCCCTATATGGTTCCGTCGCTGAGCTTGCAGCTTTTGGTTGAAAACGCGGTAAAGCATAATGTAGTGAGCAAAAGCAGTCCTTTATCCATCGAAATATTTACCACCGCTGCCAACCAGTTAGTGGTCAATAATAACCTTAACAGGAAACAGCAAAAGGAGAAATCCACCCGCATCGGTTTGAACAACATCCGTGCGAAATATGAATTGTTGAAGCAACCAGGTTTTCAGATTGTGGATGGAGAAAGAAATTTCATGGTGGTTTTACCTTTAGTATGGAATCCTGCTGCGGCGAGGTATACAGAAGACAAACCCAGCTTATCCAATTAACAGGCATATAAGCCCTCACTAAAAAAACGGTGTATGAAAATTTTAATCATTGAAGACGAAGAACTGGCAGTAAAAAAAATCAGGAAACTGCTCTCCGCAGTAGAACCCGGAGCCGAAGTGGTTGGCGAAGCCGACAGCATCGCCGCCTCGGTAGAATGGTTGCAAACACATCCTTCCCCGGATCTGATCCTGATGGATATCGAGCTAGCCGATGGCCAGAGCTTTGAAATCTTCAACCTTATCCAGGTCAAAAGCCCGGTGATCTTTACCACCAGCTACGACGAGTACGCATTAAAGGCTTTTAAAGTTAACAGTATCGATTACCTGTTGAAGCCTGTGCAAAAAGAAGACCTCGAAGCGGCCCTTCGCAAGTTCAATACGCTTAAAAAAGACAGCTCCGTTTCCTCCTCAGGAATAAATATGGAAACACTGGTGAAGGAATTGCAGCAAAAACTGCAACCCAAAGAATACCGGAAACGTTTCCTGGTAAAGAATGCGCAAAAACTGGTAAGCGTGGAGGTGGACGATATCGCCTATTTCTACAGCGATGGCCGACTCAATTTCTTCAAAACCCTCGACAATAAAAAATTCGTAGTAGACTATACCATGGATGAGCTGGAAGATATGCTCGACCCGGAAAAGTATTTCCGCATCAGCCGTTCGTTTTATGTATCCATCGGATGCATTGATAAGATCGATGACTACTTCGGAAACCGGTTGATCCTGCAGTTAAAACCCGCCGTAGACAAAGAAGCCCTCGTGAGCCGTGAAAAAGTCACGGATTTCAAGAAGTGGATGGGGAAGTAAGTTATTGTTAGTTTCAAACTAACAATATCAGTTAGTTTCAAACTAACTATATCACTTTTTTCCCTATATTTATTCCAAGAGTTGCTTGTCCGATGATCTGGGACTGGTGACTCTTTTTCTTTTAAACCAACTACTATGACTGCGGAACAACTACTGGCTTCTTATGTCCGGCGGGGTACCTGGGATGAAATGATGGCATCCGATTCTATTCGCGAGCCATACCGACAGTTGTTTCAATCGCTGGGGCACCTGACCACGGAGAACCTCTCTCAAAAAGACCTGCAGGCCAGTGAACTGTTTATGAACCAGGGTATCACCTTCACGGTATACAGCGATGACGCGGGTATCGAAAGAATATTCCCGTTCGATATCCTGCCACGTATCATCACCGGTTCCGAATGGAATCATATCGAGGCCGGAATCAAGCAAAGACTGAAGGCGCTGAATCATTTTCTGAAAGATATTTACCACGAACAGCAGATCCTGAAAGATGGCAAAATTCCAGCCTGGCTGGTTGCCTCCTGTCCGCATTTTACCCGCGAAGTTTTTGGCATTGATGTTCCTTATGACATATACGTCCATATTTCCGGAATTGACCTGATCCGGGGTGATGAAGGCAAATTCTATATTCTGGAAGATAACTTACGCACGCCATCGGGGGTGTCTTACATGCTCGAAAACCGGGAAGTCACCAAGCGCCTGTTTTCGGATCTGTTATCGGCCAATAATGTTCGCATGGTCAACAACTATCCATTATTGCTGCATTCCATTTTGCTTTCCCTTTCGCCGAGGCCGGTGAGCAATCCTACGGCAGTGATCCTTACCCCCGGTGTATACAACTCCGCTTACTATGAACATACATTCCTGGCACGCCAGATGGGAATTCCGTTGGTGGAAGGAAGAGACCTTGTAGTGAGTAACCACAAAGTATATATGAAAACCACACATGGACTCGACCAGGTCGATGTGATCTACCGGCGAATTGACGACGAGTTCCTGGATCCCCTCACCTTCCGGCCCGACAGCCTGCTGGGTGTGCCCGGTCTGATGGGCGCTTATCGAAAAGGAACCGTTGCCATCGCCAATGCCGTCGGCAATGGAGTAGCCGACGATAAAGCAGTATATGCCTATGTTCCGGAAATGATCCGTTATTACCTGAATGAAGAACCGATCCTTCCCAATGTTCCCACGTACCACCTGAGCGATCCGGGTTCCAGAGAATACGTGTTTGCCAATATCGGCAATATGGTCATCAAAAGAACCAATCAATCGGGTGGATACGGCATGCTCATGGGTAATAGTACAACCGATGAACAGGTTAAGGAATTTAAAGAAGCGGTAAATGAAAATCCAAGGGAATTCATTGCGCAGCCCATCATTGGTTTGTCAACAGTTCCCTGTTTTATCGATGGCAAATTCCAGGCGAGACATGTAGATCTTCGCCCGTACGCTCTTTGCGGACCCTCCGGCATTGAAATCGTTCCGGGCGGACTGACAAGAGTTGCCCTTCGCGAAGGCTCCCTGGTTGTCAATTCTTCCCAGGGAGGAGGAAGCAAGGACACGTGGGTGGTGGAGTGAGAGCGGGAGTGGGAGCGGGAGCGGGAGTGGGAGCGAGAGCGGGAGTGGGAGCGAGAGCGAGAGCGTGAGCGTGAGCGATTCGTGTAATTCGCGTAATTCGCATAATTCGTGTAATTCGTTTCATTCGTGATCACCATAAACTGTAAACATGCTTAGTCGAATTGCGGACTCTATGTATTGGCTGAACCGGTATATCGAAAGATCGGAAGGATTGCTTCGTATGTTGCATACCAGTTATGTGCTTTCACTGGATAAGGGACCTTATACTTCCAATACCTGGCGGCCGATGCTGCAGATATTTGCGGGATTGAGGGATGAATCCATTGCCCGGATCGAAAACAAACCTGCCGAAGTGGTGAAGCTGTTGTTACTGGACACCAAGAACCTGAATTCACTTCGTGTGAACCTCAACCGCGCCCGTGAAAACGCGAGAGGCATGCAGGAACACATTACCAAGGAAGTGTGGGAACAGGTGAATCATCTGTACCATCTGATCAACAACCCCAAAACCGAACAGCAACTGCTTAGCACCGATTCCCTCGCAGCCATTGAACACCTGCTGAAGAACTGCCTGCTGTATACCGGTATCACCGACAGCACCATGCCGAGAGGGATGAGCTGGAGTTTCATGAGCCTGGGGAAATATATTGAACGATGCCTGCTCACCATTGATCTTACCGACCGTCAATACCAAAGCATTAATTACGACCTTACCCAAAGCAAGGATATTCTTTATTGGAGAAGCCTGCTTTTTTCTCTTTCGGGATACGAATTCCACCTGAAGAACTACCGGAGTACCGATTACAATCACAATGTAGCGCACCAGGTTATTTTCAATCCGCTGTTCCCCCACTCTATTATGTATTGCCTGATCAGGGTGAAAAAATATCTCGATGATGTAGTAAAGGAAAACAACCCGAGCGAAAAATATACTCTCCTCAAACAGTTTGGACGCCTCTACAGCAATGTGGAGTTTGCCGATTTTGAATGGATCAAAAGAAGCGGTCTGCCCGGATATTTGCAGGAAACCAGGAGCAATTTGTTACAATTCAGCCGGGCGCTGAGCCAATCTTTTTTTTCTTATTCTTAAGTTTGCACCATGCCTGTTTTCAAGATTCATCACATCACGAAATACGAATACGAAAAGCCTGTTACCGAAAGTGTGAACGAGATCCGTGTGTTCCCCTATCATTGCGCTACCCAGGAAATCTTACAGCACGAACTTCATATCACCGATCACCCCGATATACAGGTATTCCAGGATTACTGGGGAAATAAAACCGGTCTATTCAGCCTGATCCATTCGCACCGGCAACTGGTGATCGAGAGCAGACTGATTGTGCGAACGACTGCCTCTTCCCAATTACAAATCAATTTTCACAGCGGATTCGACATCCTGCAGCAGGAAGTGCAGAATAACCTGTTACTGCTGGAACTGATGCGGCCGGACAATATCGAAAACCAATCGCTGATCAACCAGATCACCCGTGAAGTTCTTCAACCGGGAAGAACGGTAGCAGCTGTGGTTGAAAAAAGCAGTGAGTTTATTTTTAAAAACTTTAAATACACAAAAGGCATTACCAACATTGAAACAACGGTGGATGAAATTCTTAGCCACCAGGGCGGAGTTTGCCAGGACTTTGCCCACGTATTGCTACAAATTTTGCGCAGCCTCTCTATCCCCTGCAGGTATGTAAGTGGTTATATCTGTCCAAATAAAAATGGTATGCGGGGAGAGGGCGCCACTCATGCCTGGGTGGAAGCCTGGATACCGCAATA
Source organism: Chitinophagaceae bacterium (assembly GCA_044226045.1). GTDB lineage: Bacteria > Bacteroidota > Bacteroidia > Chitinophagales > Chitinophagaceae > Endoryza. The sequence goes on along the minus strand of JBGAHR010000029.1, from coordinate 2,558 downwards.
TGGATGGGCAGGCATCGACCCTACCAATAATGTGTGGGTAACCAATAATCATGTGAAGCTGGCCGTTGGCAGAAACTTTACCGACTGCAGCCCGGTGAAAGGAACTTTTAAAGGACCCTCCCGCCAGGATCTGTTTGTATGGGTAAGTGTTGGATATGAAGATGGCCACACTTTCGAGGAAACCAACCGCGTCCGGATGGATAAGCAGGAAACGCCGGAAGAAGATCCGCTGATCACAGAAACATTCGAAGCACAGCAGCAGCAGCAACAATAATAAATAATCGATTTCGTATTACCGGACCATCCTGACAAAAGAAGCCAGTTGACGGCTAACGTAGCTGCCTATCTGTTTACCCTGACCGACACCATTCTCCACGGCATCGCGATAGTGAATTCCTCCATACAATCTCGAAATGGCAGCTTCCCCGGAAGCCTGCAGGAAGGAGCGGTATTTACGCGGTTCCAGTCCAAACTCCATTTCTGTATTATCGATATAGGAAAACTGGTATCCGAAGATCTCACTCAGCATTACCGAACAGGTTGAAGAAATCACGCTGTGTCCCGACGTATATTCGGGAAAAGGGGGTGTTTGAAGGAAAGGTTTCCAACTGGGATCAATCCAACGTCGAATGGCGGTTTCGGGGCGAACCCGATTGCTGATGTACTTTTCATGCCAGCAGCAAACAAAGGCATCACACAACGAAAGCGAAGCCAGCGTATGTATCAAAACGGTCTGGTTGAAGTTCTTCTTTGCTTTTATGCAGGCAATACCTGTAATGCCGATCCAGTGGCCACCCGGCGACATCTTCTTCAAGCCAAATTCCACATGCCCCATTTGCTGTAAGGCAAATGGATTGCAATCCCAGAAAGAAGCGATGGCAATTTGTGATGAAGTCAGTTTGTTGACTGTTGTATACACTTCCTTTAATTGCGCATAAAATGCAGAATGCCTGCTGGTATCGAAGGGCGTTTCCGGAAGGGAACGAAAGCTGTCCACTGTTGGTAAAACAAACAAGCGAAGGGTATTCCAGTTTGGCTCCAGCGCCTGCATGTATCCGGGCGCGGTCGGCTGCCAATAAGCATCCCCTTTTAATGGTGTGTACTTCTTGAGAGAACTCATCTCCCTGAAATGATCCCCCTGTACATATCTCATTACTCTTGCTACTACTGAGTCGGCTATCAGCATTGAATGTTTGATCACCTCTTCCTTCATCCCTTTTGTCCGGGCATGGCGGGTAAGAGAATCCGCCATCGGCAACAATACCGGACCAGAAGGTAATAACCGGGCTGATATCCGATACAGTGTATACAAAACAGTAAATGACTTATCGGCGCCGGCAGCAGAAAGATCGTCTGCCCGAAAGGAAAAATCCTGGAGCTGGTTGTTCAGGGAATAGCGGCTTTCAAAAACAGACAGGGCCTGGTTTCCTGCCAAAGTAATATACGCATAATAACGGGCGGCCGCCACGGGAGAGGTAACATCATTGATCATTACATCTGTTGCTTCCTTAAGTGTCCGTATATAATCCCCGGGGGTATACTGTTGGGAAAAAACGGATCCTTCCAAGCAGAAAAGAAACATGATCGCAAACAGCTTCTTCATTTGGAATAATTAAATAGTTGAGGTAAGGCGTTGCTGATACCGAAGCAGATGGTTTTCCGTCCGGCTGTTTTGAGAGGCAGCAATTCACGGATCTGTCCCTGGATATTTAATCCGCTCTGCTCCTGGGGAACATAGGTGAAGTTACCCTTTCCGTCGCCCTGTAATAACACACCAAAGTTCGCATCCATTCGGCCGATCTTGATGCGGGTTTCCGAAAGATTTCCGCCCAGCAACATATCCATTTTTCCATCGCCTGTAAAATCATCCACGGCAATGGCATATACGGGGCTGTAGTTTGCCTGTGATGGCAGCCCGTGCCATTGCAGTTTACCGCCTGTATTTTCAAACCAGCCGGTTTCAAAAAAATTAACCTGCATGGAATCACAGGATCGAAGCTGCTCGGGGCTCAGTATTTCATGAATAGTGGCATCGGCGTATGAATCGTAAGTGGGGAACTTTTGCCTCCAGCCTACTACCTGGTCTGTCAGCTCATCACGGCTGGCCATGGGGTAAGAACGACCCTGTATATAATAACAGATCAACGGATCCACTGAACCATTTTGATCAAAATCGCCGAAATAAATGGTAGCCGGCTGCTGTGCAGACACCTGCAGCTGACTGTTGGTTCCCCAATTACCTGCCACCAGGTCGGCATCTCCGTCGCCATCTATATCAGTAACCAATAAGCGATTCCACCAACCGGATCTACGCTGATCAAAATAATGGTCTGTCTGTTCTTCCAGCTGCCTGCCGGTATTGATCAATACCCGGATCGGCATCCACTCCCCTGCTAATATGAGATCAGGTTTGCCGTCCTTGTTAATGTCCATCCAGGCGGCATCATTGATCAATCCTGCTTTTGACAGTGCCGGAGCGATAGCAGCCGTTTGATTGGCAAAATTTCCTTTTCCATCATTCACTAAAATATAGGAGGGAGAAGCCTGGGGATAAAATC
>JBGAHR010000028.1:0-58092 GCA_044226045.1 Chitinophagaceae bacterium | reverse complement strand
GTCATATAAATACACCTTTGACAGGAAAGCCAGCACGACTGATTTATTAACCCGTAATCGCTCTGTCGAGGTGGTATTAGTCACACTCTTGTAGTCATCCCCTAAAAGATCCTTTGCTTGCAGAAGGTCCTCAATCACACTTGAATAAACCGCTTGTACCTCATCCCTTTTTAGAACCGAATTGACTCTATAATCCGTAGCTGTCACGATTGGCACTGGTCCATAAAAGTTAGCTAACATAAAATGGCAATACCCCCGTAAGAATAATGATTCTCCCCTGAGTTGCTTCTTAACATCATTGGATATTTCATCTGATCTATCAATACCCTCTAAAATCGAATTGCATTGATAAATTATTTTATAATAGGAATTCCAAAATATGTCTGTCAGGTTTCCGCTCGCACTTATATTATTATTGTATATATCCTGATAAAGTGGAGAAATGGAATTAAGCTTTAATTCATCTCCACTAAGACCACTCAACACCACCATATTCCCAAGCGCCAGAGAGCTTTCCAAATTGGCATAATTAGCCAACATGGCTGCCGTGGCAGTCGCATCGCTTGAAAAAAGGAAACCACTTGCCAACTGTGTTTTGGAGGGTCCCGGTTCGACTAACTTCTTGCAAGAGCAAAAGACAAGAAATAGCAATAGAATATTATAAGCCTTCATATTTAGAAATCTTTATTTAGTAACTCAATTTGATTCCAGCAGTAATGGTTCTTAACGGCGGCAATAAATTACCGGTCTCGGGATCCGCCCCTTTGTATTTTGTCCAAGTCACCAGATTTTGGGCGCTTAAAAAAGCTGTAATACTATTAAAGCTATAGGCTAGTTGCACATTTCGAATCCTTACAAAGGAGGCATCTGAAAAAGACGCATCACTTGCCGAGAAGTTGTTGTATGCGGTGGCGCCGATGCCGTTGCCGAATATCTTGTACATTGGTATTCTCTCCATTTTTCCACCGATCCAAAACGTATAAAAGTTGATTATCAATTGAGCCTGGTTTTGAAAAGAGATAAATAGCTCCCAAGCAAATGGTTGCTTAGAAAAGTTAAAGTGTACCGACAGTGAAAACTTGTACGAAACTGTATTCTCAAGCCCACCATACAAGGTAACTCTCCGTTGAGACTACCTTTGCTGATCAAAATCAGCGGGAGCAGATACTTTGCCATCATTATTATAGTCCCTAAACTGGTATATCCCGGTTGCCGGATCTACACCCTTATATTCAAATACCTTAGCCACATTAAGAGGCATTCCTACTACAAATACAGAAGCGTAAGTTGATGATTCAAGGCCGTCGAATGAGACTAACTTATTTTTAGGAATTGTAAGGTTGGAATTGATCTGCCAGGTCCACCTGGAATTCTTAAGAACAGTAATACCGGCCTCAAACTCCCACCCATAATTCTTCACAACTACAGGAATGTTGGTGAGTATACCGTTGAATCCTGTTGTGGCAGGCAGCGAATAATTGATAAGTTGGTTGGAAGTTTTGTTTGAATAATAATTGACCGAAAAGGTTAGCAGAGAATTCCGTGTTGCTACATCCAGGCCAACCTCCGACTTTAGTACTTTCTCCCAGGAATATGCAGGGCTATATAATTGAGTCGGGACATAGGTTGTAACTCCCATGTAAGGAGAAAAATACACACTGTATAGATCACGGTATTTGTAGTCGCCGATCTGGTCGTTACCAGTGGTGCCTATACTCGCCTTTATTTTTAGGAAATCCAATATGTTTTGACGCTTAAACCACTTCTCGTTACTAACAATCCATCCAAGCGCTGCGGACCAGAAGTTTGCAAAACGATTCTGAGGACCATATCGGCTTGACCCATCTCTTCGTGCCGTGCCGGAAAAAATCAATCGCTTACCATAAATATAATTCAATCTTCCAAAAACCGCCGCATATCTATACTCAATGTCTGATTCGTTGGTTATTGTAACAGTATTAGCATTTGTAATACTCTCCATTAGATTATCATTTGCATACCCAGAGCCCTGAATAAAATAGCCAGAGGTGTGGGTATACTGAAAACTGGATCCTAACAAAATATTGAGGTTATGCAATGATTTAATATCTGTGGAATAGGAAATTTGAGGTTCGATTTGCCTTGTTTTGATATCAAGCTTGTTCCACCCGGATTTCGCTATCGGGTTTGAAGCTGGATTCAATGCAGCTGAGGGAGTCAGGTATTTATCATTATTACTAATTGCTGTATATCCGCCTGTCAATCGCCCTTCGAACCGATTCCAGAATTTGTATGAAGTATTGAAATTTGCCTGCAAAGTTTGCGTGTTGCCTACTGTGTATTGAAGTATCGCAGTATAAGGATTTGTCCAGGTGGAATTTGACCAGTTAAGTTTTCCGTCCTGTGTAAATACTTCGGGGGCATTAGGGGCCGTCTTAATATAGTTCGTCAAATCATCTTTGGGCAGCTTATTCGTATTTTGAAGAAAACTGGCTGCAACCGATATACTAAACTTATTGTCTATCGAGTGATGGAGCAGATTTGTCAATACAGAAAGCTTTTCTGCATGAAAATCTCCAGCAAACACAGTTGTCTCTTTTCGATACCCCGATCCTATCATTATACTGGTCTGGGAATTACCAAAACCACAAGAGGCATTCACATCAGAAACATTCATCGTATTCCCAATGAGCTCTTTCGCCCAGTTGGTATACCGGGACGTATCCCAAAGCTTCAGGTCGGGGGCGTTGGAGTTTGTTGGAACCGAATTATCGTTTACAAACGCTTCTAACCTTGCTTGCCTGAATTGGGTAGTATTTAAAAGTTTCAAATTCCTCGATACAAAACCGATACCTGTATAGGCTGTTATGTCAACAGATCGCCTGGCAGACTGTGCTCGCTTGGTTGTTATAAGAATTACGCCATTGGCCCCTCTTGAGCCGTATATAGCGGTAGCTGCAGCATCCTTTAACACTTCAATGCTCTCGATTATTGCCGGGTTAAGATTATCGAGTACGCTTGAAGATATATTAGCGAAAGAGAACGAGGTGTTTACAGTTGTGGATGGAAAAGGAACACCATCAACCACTATTAATGGGTCAAGTCCGTTAATCAAACTATTTCTTCCCCGCAATCTCACCGTAACAGCCGTCCCCGGCACACCCGATCCCTGGATGATCTGCAAGCCTGCCACTCTCCCACCCAGTGCGAGGATGGGGTTGCTGACGGATTGTTTGCTGAGGTCCTCCCCCTTCACCTTGCTGACTGACTCGACGAGGTATCTTTTTTTGGCGGTGCCATAGGCGATGACAACGGTCTGGTCGAGTTCGCCGAGTTTGGGCGTGGTTTCAATTTTCAGAAAATCGGTGTTTGAAACGGCGATCTCCCGGCTTTCAATGGATACCCCCGATACCAACAGGCGAAAGCTGGCGGGCACATCTTCCAGTCGAAACTGACCGAGTGGATCGGTCATGGTTCCCTGGCGGGTTCCTTTGATCAGAACCGATATGCCCGGTAAGCCTTCACCCTTCTCATCGACAACCTGCCCGGTGAGTACTCTCCGATCTTCAGCGGCTTTGGATTTCTTCACCTGCAGTACTATGTGTTTCTCATTGAAAGTATAAGTCAGAGGCTGGTCCCTGAAAACGATCTCCAGGGCACGGTTTAAGGTCTCATTGCGGAAACTCACCGTGACCGGCTTCGACAAAGCCATCATCTCGGCACTGTACACAAAACGATGGCCGGATTGCTGCTCTATACTGCCCATCACTTTTTCGAGGGCCTGATTCTCTACCGAGAGGGTAATTCCCTGTGCCCGACTGAAGTGAACAGTAAAGAGGAGTAGTAAAGGCAATAGAATTCTTGCAGGTAATTGCATGCTACCTAGTTTTGGTTATTCAATAATCAGTTGAAATGGTTAGAAGAAATTTTCTCTATGGTCTTACGTGTATGGCGGCATTTTCCATGACGAAATGAACCTGTTTTGTCTGCTCCAGTATTTCCAGTATCCGTGACAGTGGCACCGATCGTTCGATGGTGAAATAAAAATGATAGTCGTTGGGCTGCTCTATCACTATCGGTATCCCATACCAGCGCTCCAGCAAGGGCTTTATATCCTGTATCGTGAGGTGACGAAAATCAAACTCATTTCTCGTCCACGCCGACACCGTTCGCCAGTTGGCCTCCCGTATCTGCTGATCCCGGTTGATCTGTTCTCCTGGCCTCACCTGTTTTCCATCCACCGTAATCCTTCCTTCTTCCAGGCTGATCCAGCCATCGAAACAATTTATATTGAATGAGGTTCCCGTAGCTACCAGTCTCTGCGTGGCGGTCAATACCACGAATGGATGCGCCGCATCTTTCGCCACCTGGAAATAGGTCTCACCGGTAACACTCACCAAACGCTCGGCGCCTTTGAAGGAAGCCGGGTAACGAATGGAAGATTCCGAGTTCAGCCAGACCTTGGTTCCATCCGGCAGTTGTAACTGATAAAATCCTTTTTGTGGTATCCATATTTCGTGCCGGGTAGTGTCTTCGCTCGTCGTATAACTCACCAGTCCATCCTGGATATGGATGGTACCAATAGTGGTATCTTTCTGTTCTTCCAATAAGATCCTTTTGCCATTCGCCAGTCTCAATTCCGCCCTTGCTGCCCCTGGCGGAATATCAAACGGGTTTTGAACGACCGGCTGAACAACAGGTGGTGAAGGCCGGAGATACCAACCCAGTGCCATAGCCGAAATGGTTACTGCTGCCGCGGCAGCCGCGTATATCCAGAATCTCTTTCTCCGTTGCTGCTTCCGGATAATCTCTTTGCTGGCTTCCAGTCTTTTTTCAAGGGTTCTGGTCGACTGCCATCTAAGGAAAGCATCCAGGTATTCTTCCCTTGTCAGCTCATCGAAAAGACGCATGTTTTCGTCCGATACAGACACCCATCGATCCAACTCATCTCTTTCTGATAGCGTGAGTTCTTCTGTCAGGAAACCAGCGATCAGGTAACCGATGCGCCGGGGGTTCTCCATCTCTTCCCATCTTTTATCCAGCGGTCTCATATACTTTTTTATTGAGGTAAATCAGGCCGCCTATTAATAGAGTACAAAAGCCGGTTAAAATGTACAGCGGACTGAAAAAAAATTTATGGAGAAGCAAGCAAATTCTCATAGCAGAAAGTTTATCTACCGGTAATAATTGTTTTCCTGACGAGTAAAATGGCTCGGTAACGATGCTGGCGAACGGTGTGAGGGTCAATATGTAGTTCCTGCCCGATCTCTTCGAGGCTTTTGCCTTCGAGGTAGTGGAGGGTCAGTACCTGTCGCATCCGCTCGGGCAGGTTGTCCATCACCAGCGCGATGCGGGCGAGCATTTCCAGTTCGGCTACCTGGTCGGGTTCGGGTTCTTCCGGCAGGTTATCTTCAGACACCCATTGCATTCCCTTCTGCTTTCGAAAATGCGTGAGTACCCGATGATAAACCGTTCGGTGCAAGTAACTGACAACAGCCTCAATATGGCTGAGTTTTTTTCGCCTCGACCAGAGTTCAAGGAAACAATCCTGCACGATGTCTTCCGACAGTTGTTCGTCTTTCAGGTATTTACAAGCATAAAAAGACAATGGTCCGAACCATTTTCGAAAGAGTCGGTCGAAGGCCCATTCCTCCCCGGAACGGAATGCTTCCAGGAATCCGGGTTCCCTATCCTGCCAATCGTTTGTCACCGGTTGATGATTTAGAATGAATGGAGCCAGGCTGTTGCTGTCATCGAAACAGGCCAACAGCCATCGCATCAGCGGTATGCGTAAGGGAGCTCATTCCTGTGAGGGGAATGTTCAGTACATCATCCGGGGCAGTTGATTTTTTTTGAAGCTGCTGATACGAGGCTCTCAGCGATTGCTCCCGTCCTGGTCAGAAGAATTCGCGGAAAAATAATTATCGACGCGAATATAGCGAAAGACAAAATGAAACCTCGTTATAATGAGGTTTTTTTATCGGGTTTAGTGTAGTACGGTGTGGAGTAACTGACAGGAGACAATTCTTTTTGATAACAGGTACCAGTGGTTGTGAATGCGGGTTATTTCGACTTGTTATTCGATTTCCCAGTTCTTGTCTTTGTTCTGCCGACTTTTGTTTCGCCATTCCCGCGGGGTCATGCCATACTGGTAGCGGAAAGAATTGATAAAGCCTGTAACGGTTTCATAACCGGATAAGAATGCAACAGACTGAATCTGTTCATCGGTTCTTTCGAGCAGGTAGATCGCCTGTTCCATTTTTAGCTTCTGGAGGCGTTCGAAAGTGCCCATGTGAAACAGGCGGGTGAAGGCTGTTTTGAGCGTAAACACATTGGTGTTGACCATCCTGGCCAATTCATGAATAGTATAGTGTTTATCGAGGTTGGCCGCGATGATCCGGTCGGCCGCATAGGCAAGGGCCACATCCGATTCTTTCATCTCACCTGGCAGCACCACCGGTGGCAGGGCGAGGTGACAAAACAATAATTCCCGCAGGCTGTAATCATACAAGCCCTGGCGAAATACTTCCTCGAAGGGATTGCGCAGCATTTTGGTAATGATCGATCGCATCGGGTCGCTGAGCGTTTTGACCATGGAAGGTTGCAACTCTTCGCTCATCGGAATCTGGCTGATGAACTCCGGCTTGAGATGCAGCATCAATAGTTCGGTGGAGCGATTCGCCTCGATGGTTGCCTCTGTTGCCTGGTTATACGTGATACGATACTGACCCGGAAGCAGCCGAACCGCCCCGTCCTTATCCTGCCACCCGCCCGTGAGCATCGCTATCAGCCGATGTATTTTCCGGGCAAACCGAAATTGAATCAGTTGCTGTTGCCGGCTTATCAGCGTGAACAGGGAAAAATCGAATAACTGGCTTTGATAGAAATGATGATAAACCGCATAGTCTTCCTGCTCGGTGCCTTCGAGATCAGCACCAGGCAGGCGAGTGCCTCTGAATTTCCCGACAGGAAGAGGCTTTAGGGAAAGCGGCTTCCCATTCTCCAAAAACATTTCAAAATGTGTATTCACCGAAGTTGGAAAAATCGATTTTGTTTCGATCGCTAACTTGCTCCCGAAGTAATTTCCATTGCGCTCAATTAAATTATATCATCGCGGCTTTAACAGACTACAATTAAAGTAAGAAAAATACCGCTCAAAAAAAATGAGAATTTCACCGGGAAATCAGGTGTTTTTCCGGTGAATATGTTTTTCGCATATTGCCAAACAGCTTCTATAAAGCGAAACAGCGGTCAGCTGTCCGGTAAAAAGCATTCTCTCTATAAGGGTTGTCCTGTATTCGTCTGTACTTCCCAACCGTCATCAATTTCCGTTTACCAGTTGAAAGACAATCCGATGAAGGAAGCAAGTCTTTATTCAACCCTTATATATGCCCGAAGGGGCAACCGGCTGACAGTTGCCCTCAACGGGGTTAACCTTAATCAAAAAATCAACCTCCACGAACAGAACATACTTCGTGCAGGAAAATATCGGCGGCTGTAAAAACAACCGCCTCACATCAGACATGAGAAAAATTCTAACTACTGATATAGACGCAAAAAGGCCCTGAAATGTGAAGCGGAACAGAAAGTTTTTTATGGAAATACGGTTTCCGGTTTGCGGTTGGCAGTTTGCGGTTTCCGGTTTGCGGTTTGGCGCAAGCGCATGCGGGAGCGGTGGAAATACAGGAGCGGGAGTGAGAGCGGGAGCGGTGGAAATACAGGAGCGTGAGTGAGAGCGGGAGCGGTGGAAATACAGGAGCGACAGGAGCGGGAGTGAGAGCGGGAGCGGTGGAAATACAGGAGCGTGAGTGAGAGCGGGAGCGGTGGAAATACAGGAGCGTGAGTGAGAGCGGGAGCGGTGGAAATACAGGAGCGTGAGTGAGAGCGGGAGCGGAAAGAGAAAGGGAAAGGGAAACGGAAAGGGAAAGGGAAACAGAAAGAGAAAGGGAAACGGAACGAAACAGAAACCGCAAACTGCAAACCGCAAACCGCCAACAATGCATTGGCTAACTGCCACATTGCCTTCTCATCGGTCATCCTTCATCCGCCATCGAATTGGCTTATTGACCAATTGACGAATTGACAAATTGTATTTCATCCGTCATCCGTCATCCGTAATTCGTCATTGACCACTTTTTCCCTTATAGCTCAGGAGTCGCAGCGCATTCAGCACTACCACAACAGTTGATCCTTCATGGCCGACTACTGCGGGACCGAGGCTGGCCCATCCGGCTATGGTGAGTGGAATTAGTATGGCAACCATACCAAGACTGATAAACAGGTTTTGTTTGATGATCAGTCTGCTTTTTCTGCTTAAACCGATGGCAAAAGGCAGGTTGTCGAGGCGATCGGCCATCAATGCAATATCGGCGGTTTCGAGCGCTACATCACTGCCCGCCGCTCCCATGGCGATCCCTACGGTGCTTTTGGCCATCGCGGGCGCATCATTCACGCCGTCTCCTACCATGGCGATCTTGGTTTCGCGCTTTCGCAAATTATCGATGGCTGCTACTTTCTCTTCGGGAAGCAAATCGCCCTCGGCATCGGTCAACCCGATCTGCTTGGCAATCGCATCCGCTACGCGTTGATTGTCGCCCGTAAGCATCACCATCTTTTTTATGCCCAGCTTTTTCAATTCCTGTAAAACACCCGCTGCTTCCGGTCGGGGTACATCCATCACCCCAATAATTCCCAAATAAGTATGGCCTCTTTTAACGACCATCGTGGTGTTTCCTTCCTGCTGCAGACCAGCTACGAGTCCGGCAATATCATTGGGAAAGCCTTCTTCATCAAAAGTCCGGAATAGTTCGTCATTACCGACGATCACTGTTTGTCCCTGGTATCTCGCCTGTATTCCCTTTCCCAGGTGTGCCTGCAGATCCGTCGCTTCTTCCACCCTGGCATTTCCCAGTCTTTCCAGTCCACCCTTGACCACCGCCGCGGCGATGGGATGATCACTTAATCTTTCTACTGCTATCACCGTTTTTAGCAGGTCTTCCTCGCTCACGCCATCAACAGTAATGACTTTATTCAATGTTGGTTTTCCTTCTGTGAGTGTACCGGTTTTATCGAAGGCGACGGCCGTCAACATACCCAGGTCTTCCAATGGGCGGCCTCCTTTCACCAGCACCCCCTGGCGGGCGGCACGTGCCACTCCACTCAATACAGCCGAGGGTGTGGAGATCGCCAGCGCACAGGGACTGGCAGCAACCAATACCGACATGGCGCGATAAAAACTTTTACTGAAGGGTTCGTCAATGACCAGGAAAGCGAAGATGAGCAGGGTAACAATGATCAATATGGCCGGTACATAATATTTCTCAATGTTTTTGGTGAAATGCTGGGTGGGCGATTGTTGTTTTTCCGCTTCTTTCACCATCTGTATCACCCTGGCCAATGTGGAATCCCTTGCTTCGCGAATGGTTTTTACTTCCAGCACACCAGTTCCATTGATGGTGCCTGCATAGACGCGGTGCTCGGCGGGTATCTTTTTTTCATCGATATCAATCCATTGGGTATTATCGATGGCCCTTTTATCAACGGGAATACTTTCCCCTGTAATGGGTGCCTGGTTCACAGAACTGTTACCATAGACCACCACGCCATCAGCAGGAATCTTGCTGTTTGGTTTTACGATCACGATTTCGCCTTTCATCAATTCTTCAACGGCCACTTCCATCTGCTCACCATTGCGGCGCACAAGTGCCAGATGAGGCGTGAGATCGGCCAGCGATTCAATAGATTTTCTGGCTTTATCCATGGCCCTGTTCTCGAGTGAATGACCGAGGCTGAACAGGAATAACAACAATGCGCCTTCCGGCCACTCGCCCAGTGCCGCCGCTCCTGCCGCAGCCACCAGCATCAGAAAATCAATTTCGAACTGGCCATGTCTTAAACTGTGAGCCGCCTCTCGAACAGTATACACACTGCCAAATAAATAGGAAAGGATATAAACCGGAATGCAGTACCAGCCGGGAAACAGTTTTTGCACCACAAACCCGATCAACAGGAATATGCCACAGATCAGGGAGAAATAAAACTCTGTGTTTTTGCCAAAAACACCACCGTGATCATGCTGTTCACCCTTCCCCTGTTGCGTGCTGCCCGTTGGATGTTGGTGTGAGTGACTCATATTAATTCAGAAAATACGAAAGAATTCCGGTCAGGATTAAAATTATTCCGGTTATTATTCCTGCCTTGTGCTCCAGGGCATGCCAGTTCAATTTAAGCATGCCTTTATAGGCAATTCTTATCCAGATCAGCATGCCCGACAACGTAATGACTGAATACAGCAGGGATAACAGCAATAAGAATGCCCATCCCCTGCTGCCGGCGAGGAGAAAGTACGCTTCTATTTCGAGGCAGGGCGAAAGAAACATAGCCACCACCAGGGCGAAAACGATTGCACCTTTTCCTTTTTTATTCAGCTGGTTCTTTTGCAGGTGAAAATGATGATGGATATAGTGTTGCCGTATAAAATAAAGTCCGATCAGGATGAGTAAACTGGGGCCGATCAGCCGGCTCCAGGTTTCAAGGTGCTCAGAGACCTCACTGCCAATCATGGCCAGCAACACCCCGATCAGCACAGTGCTGATGACATGCGACAGGCCGGCGATAAAAGTAATACGGGTTGTTTCACCCAGGCTCCAGCCTTCCTTTCTACCGATGGCCAACACCGGCAACCAGTGATTGGGTATCAGCGCATGCAACAGGCTGATGAAAAAACTTCCAATGAGAAGGGAAGACATAAGGCTGATGATTTTCTCAGGCTGATCGCAGCTGGCCGGTTCTCCGACATTATACCTGCTCAACTACCTCCTTTCTTTCAGGAAGCACTGTTTTGGCTTGCTGCGGATTCATCTGACATTAAGCTGTAATGTACAAATCATAAGGTTTTCCCAAAAGGACTATTCTCACATAATAGTCAAATCGGGCTGATCGTTCTCCTGGCCATATTTAACTCCGCCGATCGACTTATTTTTACTTCAACCCAGACACTGTATGAAAAAACTACTGCTCGTATCGGCAATGCTGTTATCCGTATCGTCCATGTTCTCCCAGTCGCTAAAATTTATTGATGAAGATATCGACCGGTTCTGGACTGCGCTCGACAAGATTAACAGCACAACTGACTCAACCCTGCAGGCGCGATACCTGGAGAATATCTATTTGTTTAAGGGCAGTGAAGGTTTGAAGAGTTTACAGAAAGTGAGAAACTACCGAACGGGCGACTATATTCATGCGATACGGCAGTATCCCTCGTTTTGGAATTCCATCCGGCCATCAATAGACATTCGGCGTAAGTATTATGGAGCAATCGAAGCCGATATCCGGAAATTGAAAAAATTGTACCCCTCCCTTCGCCCTTCGCCCATCTATTTCCTGGTAGGCGCCTTTCGTACTGGGGCCACCGTCGATAGCAACAAAATACTGATAGGATCGGAAATGCAAATGGGTGATTCTGCTACGGCCATCTCTGAATTACCCGCTTACCTGCATAATTTCTACCTGCAGTTTGCACCACGGGAAAACCTCGCACTAACCTGTACACATGAGTATATTCATACACAACAAAAGCATATCATAGACAACCTTCTTGTGTATTGTTTATATGAGGGTGTGGCAGAGTATGTTTCCTGTCTGGCTACCGGAAAAAAATCAAACACACCTGCTATTGCTTTTGGCAAGCAACATACAAGCCAGGTCGTGTCCAAATTCCTGGAAGATCTTTATTTCGGTAATCCCAATAACTGGCTGTGGGGCGAGAACCGGAATGAATTAAAAATGCGGGATCTGGGTTATTATATCGGATATGAAATTTGTGAACGGTACTATCAGAAAAGTCAGAATAAGACGCAGGCTATCCGAGAGTTGATCGATCTGGATTTTCAAAATGATTCTGAAGTCGAAAAGATCGTCGACGGCTCGGGATTATTTCCCAAAACGCTACAGGCAATGTGGAATGACTATGAGAAGAAAAGGCCACTCGTCGCCGCTGTAAAACCATTCCTTGAAACCAATGCAGTCAAGCCAGGACTGTTGCAGATTGATGTGAATTTCTCAGAAGAAATGGATACAACCTTCAGGGGCTTTGATTTTGGGCCGAAAGGAGAAGACTACGTGTATGAATTTAAAAGGATCCTCGGCTGGTCGGCCGATGGCAAAACGTTCAGCTATGAAGTAATGGTGAAACCGAAAAGAACCTACCAGTTTCTAATTACCAATGGATTCAGGAATAGAAAAGGGATTCGCCTAAAACCCTTTTTGGTTGAGTTTACGACGGAATGAGTACGCAATTGGTCAATGAGCCAATGTTGATTACGGATTACGGATGACGGATTACGGATGGAATGCAATTAGTCAATTCGCCAATTTGTCAATTCGTTAATCACTGTTGTCCGGGGAAAGTGTCGAAGTCCAACCTATTAAGCTGAAATAATCATCTTTTTGCCACTTTTTGAGAAATGAGCCCCCTCTTGGTGAGCGGGAGCGAGGTCGAGAGCGGACGTAATAGGAGGGAGATTTTATTCCAGCGAGTCTCTGACGGGACTTTTTTTGTTTCGCCAAAAAAAGTCCCACAAAAAAAGGCGCCCAAGGCCGATATACAGCCCGGTTACCGTTGTCTATCGCTCAGCTTCGGTTCTTCGGTGGTGAACAGCGGTAGAATAAAGCCCGGCTATTGTTGAAATTCAGTTTGCTGTTTATAGTTAGGGGTTTGCTGTTCATTGGCAAATTGGCCCATTGGCTCATTGACCAATTGCGCTCTCCGAGTTTTCCCCGGACAACAGTGATTAATCAATTTGCCAATGCGACTACTTTGTTCACTCCCGCTTTCAATTTCGCTCCCGCTCTCAATCCCGCTCCCGCTCTCAATTTCACTCCCGCTCTCACTCCCGCTCCCGCTCCGGCTCTCGCCGCAAGATGCAACGTGAAACAATAAACGATAAACGTGAAACGACAAACTGCCTTCCTCACATTCCCGTAAAATCTTCCAGGTCTCTTCTTTGCTTTTTGGTGGGGCGGCCAATTTTACTCGGTCTTTTACCAGTATGAAAACTGGCAGCCTGGAATTGAATTCTTTCTATCTCCTCGGCAGGTGTAATGTCCAGATAATATTTGATGGCTTCACTATACTGTACCCGGTTATGGAGCAAACCGGTGACTTTAATACGCCATCGCTTGGCTTCGGTTTTCACTTCATATTCATCATTCACCGAAACCGTTTTGGATGCTTTGGCGGCATCTCCATTGTATTTCACCCTGCCTTTATCGCAGGCTTCTGCGGCCTGGCTGCGTGTTTTGAACAGCCTGATCGACCACAGGTATTTATCCAGCCTCAGTTTTTCTTTTGCCTCTGCCATAACCTGCAAGTTAATTTATTGCAGGCTTTTTCGAAAGCTGTTTACCTGTTCCGGATCGAGGGCGCCACTCCGGAGATTGACGAACCTGAAATCCTTTGTTCGCGAACCGGGGGCGAGCAAAAAATGACTGGGATAGCTGCTGAATCCGAGGATATTATTCATGAGCCTCACCTCATTATCCGTCAGGTTTAAAAAATGAGCACGGTCTCCCATCATCTTTTGGGCTTTTTCCACTTCCGAATCGGTCGTAAATGCCGATAAAAAGAGGAAACGGATCGGCATATTTTTAAGTGAGTCCATCAATTTGGGATATTGAGGCAGTTCCATCATACAAGGCCCGCACCAGCTTCCCCAGAAATCGATAAGTACGTGTTGGTCGGACAATGAGTCCAGTACCGACAATAGCCGGATTTTAATAGTGCTGTCAACGGCTGCCGCCCGGATTTTTCCGGGTACATCTATGGAGACAAAAGGAAGCTGTTTTTTTTCCCGAATCTCAAGCAGTTTGGCCAACAGCACTTCGTCATGGATCGAGTCCCGGAAATTACTCCAGTATGGCTCGGAGAATTTGGCAGGTAATGATTGATAGGCATTAAAATAAAGCAACTGGCGCTCAAGCCCTGTTGAATATTTATCATACAAGGAAAGATAAATGGGCACCCCGTTCCTGCCATAACTGGTTTTTAAGCTATCATAAGTTTTATTCAGGTTTACTATGATTTGCAGGTCGGAAGACAATAACGAGAGGAAGTTGTAGTAATCAGCATTCTTTTTGGCCGACTCATTATTCAACGGGAAATATTTCAGGTAGTTCATCAATATACTGTCGGTGGTATAGTCGTTGAGCTTTCCCGCAAAGCAGTAAAAGGCGCAATCATGAGCTGCCCTGTACATAATAGAGTTTCGGGCCCAGTCATAAAACCCATCCGGCAACAATCTGGCCTGACAGAATTTTTTCAGGAGTTTTATTTCTTCTGCCATATCCTCTCGTCGTTGCCCGATGAAAGTCGAATCAGGCAGTGTCTTGTCATCCCAGTTTGCCCGGGTTTTCACAGGGTATTTTCTTTTGTAATCGATCCAGTCATTGATCATCCTTGAGAGCGCGGCCTGCTTACCGGTTACGGTGTAGGCATTGGAACGATACTCCGAGTTCCATTTTTGTTCGTTGATGTCAAGTCGAATCTTATCGCCATCAACAGGCATCAACGTTAAAAATTCACCCCGGTAAGAAACGGAAATTTCTCCTTCAAATGCCTGGCTGAGATTTATGGCAAAGCTGCCATCGGCCCCGATGGCAATGGCGGTATCTTTCAATTTTCCATCCAGTCCGAATGTTCGGAAATTGATGAAAGCATTGTCATTCCCTTTTTTATACCCCTTGATTTTACCACTGATCGTTGCTTTCATGGAGGTGATCTTCCCGGAAGGATGAGAAACGAAGGAGGAGCAGAGGATCACCCAAAAAACAAACAGGAACAACCGCATTTCATTTTTTTTAAATATAAGAAATCTCGGTTATTCCTGTGGATTAGATATCAATCAGCTGAGTTCGGCGAAGTACTGATGAAAATAGGGAATGGTTTCAATTCCTTTGTAGAAATTGGCAATATCATATTTCTCATTGGGGCTATGAAGATTGTCGCTATCGAGGCCAAAACCCATGAAAACGATCTTGACGCCGAGTTCCTTTTCAAAAAGAGAACAAATGGGAATACTGCCACCGCCTCTTACGGGTATGGGCTTCTTTCCAAAAGTCGCTTCGATGGCTTTGGCAGCGGCTTTATAAGCGATGGAATCGATAGGAGTCATATATGGTTCACCTCCATGATGCTCTTCCGCTTTCACGGTAACACCGGCAGGGGCGATGCTCCTGAAGTAATTCAACAGCTTTTCAGTGATACGGGTGGAAGACTGGTTGGGAACCAGGCGGGCGGAAATCTTGGCGAACGCTTTCGACGGCAACACAGTCTTGGCGCCTTCGCCGGTATATCCACCCCAGATACCGTTCAGTTCCAGTGTGGGCCTGATGCCGGTTCTTTCGTTGGTGGTATAGCCTTTTTCGCCCCATAAAGAAGAAACACCCAGGTCTTTTTTATATTCTTCCTCATTATAAGGAGCCTCTGCCATCAGCTTCCGCTCTTCCGGGGTAGATTCCACCACATCATCATAAAAGCCGGGAATGGTAATGTGATTATTTTCATCATGACAACTGGCGATCATTTTCGCCAGCATAGTGATGGGGTTGGCTACCGCGCCGCCATATACACCACTGTGCAGGTCCCTGTTGGGCCCTGTTACTTCCACTTCAATATAACTCAGTCCGCGAACACCAATATCGATAGATGGATTATCGAGACTGATCATGGCGGTATCACTGATAAGTATTACATCTGATTTCAGCAGCTCTTTATGCGATGCCACAAATTTCGCCAGGTTGGGCGATCCCACTTCTTCTTCTCCTTCTATACAGAATTTGATATTTGTTTTAAGAGTGCCGGTCTGGATCATTGTTTCCAGAGCCTTCACGTGCATATAAAATTGACCTTTGTCGTCACAGGCGCCGCGTGCATAGATCTTTCCGTCGCGGATAGTGGGCTGAAAGGGTTCGGTGATCCAGAGATTTAAAGGATCGGCGGGCTGCACATCATAATGGCCGTACACTAATACGGTGGGGGCTTTTGGATCGATGATTTTCTCTCCATACACGATCGGGTGTCCCTCGGTTTCATAGATCGCCGCCTTGTCGGCGCCGGCCTTCAGCAGGCCAGACTTCACCGCTTCCGCACAACGGATCAGATCGGCTTTGTGTTCACTGCGTGCACTTACACTGGGTATTTTCAATAACTCCAGCAATTCATTCAGAAATCTTTCCTTGTTTTTTTCCTGGTATTCTTTCCAAGCTTGCATATCGGATCATTTAGAAGGAGCGAATATAGTCCATTTCCGGCGAGACGTTTCAGCCGGTTGGCGTTTCCACCCGCTGGTGTTTTTTATCTGATAAAAGAATCTTCAGTGTCCATTCAATCTTTTCTTCAAATGGATGCCGGCGAACGGAACAATCTGTTTTCTGACAAATGAAACAGGAAAAATCCAGGCAGGCGTCTGTATGTACAAAGAACTCAATGGCATCGCCGAATTCTTTTTTGATCAGGGCCGACAAGGCCTCCACTTCCTGGTGAGCCTCCTGTACATTCAGATACCAGGGAACGGTCAGATGGCAATCCACATGCAATTGTCCTCCATAGCGGATAACCCGAAGATTGTGGATATCGATCCAGTTGGGTTGACGATGTGCATTGAGTAGTTCAACCATCTTCTTCAACAGATCAATATCTGCTTCATCCATAATTCCTGCAATGGAGCTGCGCAGAATTTTATAACCGGTATATAGAATAATCAGGGCGAACAAAATGGCTACCACGCCGTCTATCCAGTTCAAGCCGGTAAAGTAAATCAGCGCGAGCCCGACAATAATACCCAGTGTTGACCAGGTATCAGACTGCAGGTGTTTACCACTGGCTATGAGAGCCAGAGAATTGTTGCGCCTGCCGCGGTGAAGACTGATCCATCCAACCACGTAATTGATTACTGCGGTAACGCCTACCAGCAGCATACCCCAATCCAGTTCATGAATTTCCTTGGGTCGGATAAAATTATCAATGGCTTTATAAATAATAATAATGGCTGCCACCATGATCAACGTGCCTTCTACGGCCGCCGAAAGAAACTCCGCCTTTCCGTGGCCATATGGATGATCGATGTCCTTGGGTTTGGAGGCAACAAAAAGGCTGTAGAGGCCAACAAATCCCGCTATCACATTAACGGTGCTCTCCAGTGCATCAGTGAGGATCGCAACCGAATGTGTCAGAAAATAAGCCGTGACTTTTATCAGGAACAGCAGCACCGCTACGGACACCACCCATTTTTGAATTCTAAGATTTTCCTGTTGCGGAGTCAATGAAATGATTTCGGGCAAATGTACTGAAATCAAGGGAGCCGGGTGGTACCGCAGGGACGCAAAAAAACCTTTGCTGTTCCTGCTTTTTCAAGCGATCCCAACAAAGGCTGTGTGCATGAAGAAAAAAAACTAAAAGAGTATGATCAACGGATGGTATCCGGATGTTAGCGTTGTACGATCACTTTTTTAGTGTCGAGCAATTCTCCATCGCGAATAATCTGCAACATATATTCTCCGGCAATAACACCCGGTGTTTTGATGTCATAGTAATAATTGGCGGCTGTAGCTCCATTGATTTCGCGACTGTGAATGACCTGTCCCAGGCGGTTCATCAGGTTCAGCCGGATCTTTCCGGTTGTGCTGATAAGTGGAATGCTGAGCGTAAATCCATCCTTGGCAGGATTTGGATAAATGCTTATTTCTTTGCTCCCGGTGGCGGTAAACTTCAGTGAACGAACAGGGAACAGTTTTTCCTGGCCGTCGAGATCCACCGCTTTGATCCGGTAGAAAACTGTTTTTGAAGAGGCTACGCCGTCATACACTTTTACATCGGTATAGTTGTATTTGGTAGCACTGGAAGAATTTCCTTTGGCTTTTACTTCTCCGGCTTTAAACCAGGTAGTGCCATTGATGCTTCTTTCAACTACAAAGTGCGATACGTTTTGTTCCTGTGCGGTTACCCATGAAAGGGCAGCATCATAATTGCCTGATTTGTTTACATTGAATTCCTGGAAGAAAGCCGGCAGGAATGTCAAAGCCTGGGCAGGTGAGAAGGAAAAGGCGTTACCACCATTGTTAACGGCTCCGGTTCCGAGGAACATTTGTGTGGTATTGGTTACATCTCCCAGACCGGTCTGGGTAATATACCAATAGGAATCCACTCCGGTAGGGCTTCCGCTTCCCCAGCTTCCGCTGGAAAGATCATCTATATGAATTTCTGCGTCGGTAATACCGGCAAGGCTGGAAAACGTGAAATCCGCCACCGGATTTTTCTTATTCACCAACCAGTCAGTGGGAGTGGTGTAAGAACCGGTGAGGTCGTTTCCGTAAAAAGTGTAATACGCTCTGCCTCCGGGTGCGGGATCTACATAAGGAGCGCTGTGTCCTGTTACTTCCGCATTGGCATTATTGTCGGCCGATACCCAGGCCATTCCGGTAAAACCATATTTGTTGGTAACCGTAATGGTAGGATTGGTGGGCTGTTTGGGAATACTGATCACAATGGTGATGTTCGAAAGAATCACATTGTTGATCGTTGAATTGGACACACAATAAACAGTGACCTTGTTGGCGGCGCTTTTCACAATAGCTGCCTGAACAGAGGTTTGGGCGTGAGTAGCGTAAGTCCACAACCCGAGCACAAGGAATAGAATTTTCTTCATACAAATATGATTGAGATATGATTTACGTCTTTAGAAATTCGGTTGGTTGATGATCCTGGTCTTGTCACCTCCTAAAATCGTATTCAGCAACACGTTCAGGTCATTACCCGGTCCATTGAATTTGGTCACCCGGTCCAGGTTGAGGTCACAGGGCGAATAACCGTTCAGGGAAATTGTTTTGTTTCCGCTGAGGCAGGTATTCAGCAATTCATTCAGGTCGTTGCCCGGTCCGTTAAATTTCACATTCTTGTTTCTGTTGATGTCTCCACCCCACAATCCAAAGAATCCACCGCCAAGGGTCGCCATGGCGTTATTGGTAACGGAACCTGCGAAGGCGCTGCTCAGGGAAGAGGTGAAATCAAGAGAAGTGGTCACTGTTCTGCTCAAAGCCAGGTTGGAAGCTGAGCGTACACCCAGGTGGTTTCTGTGTCTTACAGAAACAAAATAGCTGCCTGCGGGGAAGCCGGCGAAATTAATGTAGTTGGTCTTCGTGTTGGTTCCATCCACATCTACAATGTTTCCATCTTTCTGAATCAGGACCGCATGGGTAGAGAGCACGGTACCGGTGGTTCCATCATGAAGACTCAGGAAAACCCAGTCAGTGATATCGCTATTGGTACCGGTGGCTGTCAGCACAGTGGATGGAATGGTTTCTCCTCCACCGCTGCCGCTATGTGTGAAGCCGGCTAATCCTGTATAGGGATCTGTCAACGGCAGCAAACCGCCTGATCTTAATAAATCTGTCATGGTGCCGGTGCTTCCGTTAACGGCGCCCTGCAGCAGTGCTTTCGGTGAAACGAGCAGTTGGGTCATGACCGGCCTGGTACCGACGGCGAAATAACCACCATTGGCAAGACTGGTAATATTGCTACGGGTTACCGTATAAGGACCTGCTCCGCTGGAAGCGCCTGTTTGTGCGTTTGTCATATCCCAACCCACACCATCATAATAGGAAATACCGGTCTTGGCGCGATTGAAACCGGTCAGCTCATCTGTACCGCTCCAGCCGGATGTCATCGTGAGGTTGTTTCCTCCGGCTGTTCCTTCGGTTACTGCCCAGCTCGCATCCACTACTTCTTTTACAAAGGGAGCGCCGCTGCCCCCATTTTTCAATACGTTGGAAAGGCATCTTACGCCAATATTATCGACGGTACCATTTTGTGTAAGCGTGAGGGGATTGTATGACGAAAGGTCAAACCCCACCGGGAAGGTAAACGCAGTATTCCCCAGGGATGTTCTGATAACCCGACCGGTGTTGTTGGTCACCAGGTATTTGGTGGCATCATATCCCGTGAGGGTGCTGGTTGAGGAAAGCGTGAAATCGTAAGTATTCAGTTGAATCTTGCCCGAAGTGAACAGGACGGAAGTCCCAATGGTAACATTTCCGCCGAGGGCTATATTATTGCCATTGTCTACCTGCAAATTCTGAATAGAGAATCCATTCATGTTGACAGTCTGAAGCGAACTTCCCTTCAGTAAAATCGTTCCGTTGCCCTGGATATCTGCATTACTGGTGATATCTCCCTGGACTGTTACCGTTGCTCCATTCTGAACCACGAAAGTGGCGCCAGACTGAATGTTTAATTGTCCAAAAGAGTGGGCAGACAATGCTGCAAAGAAAATCAGCAGGTAGTTTCTTTTCATAAATAATAAAGTTTCGACCTAAACAATGGGGCTACCAAACAGGGGGGAATAACAGAGGATTGGATAAACTCAGGGCAATTTACACACTGCCATCGGCCGGTTGGCCGGGATTTAGCAAGCGGGAGTTTTCAGTGAGTAAGCGGACGGGTCAATTTTCAGATCGAAAGAGTATTAAAGGTGGAGTTTTTTTCCGAGTCTGCCAATAACCTTTTTGGATATTTTGAGAAATTAAAAGTATTCCCATACCGAGACAAATTCCAGCAAAAAACGGAGATGGGCCAGTCGAAATTGACTTAGGCATCAGGGTCAGTTAATTTTCAGAATCAGGCAGTTTGATCGGATGGCTGGCTATTGGCTCTCCGGCGCAGATGGAGCCGTGACATTACACCCATGAAGCCGCGGGATACCCTGAAATAAAATTCCTTATTAAATAATTGTGAATCGTGAAGCGCCTTGAATACCAGGAATAATCCGATAGGGGTAAGAATAGCTGTTGCCAGCCACATGCCGGCAATCGGGCTCATCACGTCTTCCTTCACGAATTTTCTACCAAAGTTGTTCAGGAGGAAAAAGATCACAAAAAAGGAAACCGCGAATACAACGGGTGTACCCAATCCCCCTTTTCTGACGATAGACCCCAGCGGCGCCCCAATGAGAAACAATACAAGGACCGCAATAGACATCGTGATTTTACTGTGCCACTCGATCAGGTGTAACCGAAGTTCCTTCCGGTAGTTGTCATATTCCACCGCGGAACCTTCCAGGGCCACTTTAATGGAGTTGGTATAGGAAATAGCCTGGTCAACCACCGCCGTACGGGCGCTGTCGGGAAGCAATTCGGTAAAGAGTGTTTTATTGACCGGCGCTGCGTCAACTTTACGCCAGCCACTATCGAGGTATTTGCTGAAACTCAGATAGCCCTGCAAGTCGCTTCTAACTCTTTTCTCAAAACCGTTCACCTTCTTCTCAATCGAGTCGATGCTAACCGACAGCTGTGAAATGCTCAGCATCTCATACCTGTTCTTGAAAACCGAATCGGAAGTGCGGTTAAGAGAGAGCGCGCTGAGGTCGAGTATTTTTTTATATTCCTTGAAGCCAAGTCGAATGAATTCGCTATTGGTGCGGTCGCCACGTTCCTGGTAACGCCATCCGTCTTTCAGGGTGAATTCAAGAAAGCGTTTGTCTTTTGTTACCCGCATCACCCCCGACCTGGCTATGATTACATTGTCATTTTGATAACCCGTGTTTTCATAAATGATGATATCATTCAGCACGCTGTCATTTTTTTTCTCCGCCACTTTGATCGAAAAACCGGGAATCGTGTTGTAGAACTGGCCTTCTTTCAAATCAAAAGCCGGTTTTTTATTGATCAGGTCGTTGTGCAGGGTTTTCATTTTAAGGTTGGCAATCGGGATCACATTGTTATTGAAAAGAAAGGCGAGGCCCGAGAGTAAAATCGCAACAAGGAAAAGAGGCCGCATAAAACGAAGCAGGCCGATTCCGGCAGATTTGATGGCCACCAGTTCGAATGTTTCTCCCAGGTTGCCGAAGGTCATGATCGAGGAAAGCAAAATAGCCAATGGCAAAGCTAGTGGTACCAGGGTGGCACTCAGGTACAGTACGAGTTGAAGGAAAGTGCTGGCATCAATTCCCTTTCCCACAAAATCATCAATCCATAACCAGAAAAATTGCAGAATTAATACAAAAAGCGTCAGGAAAAACGTGGCAATAAACGGCCCGATAAAAGCCCTTAATACCAGTATATCGAGTTTTTTGATCAATGTTTTTGTACAATTATGTTGATAGCGGCAGAAATTTATCCTGAATAGCCGCAAATTTACTCTTTTCACTTCCTTTTTTGCGAGTAACTTTCTGCTTTCACAAAACTCTATCAATTCAATCCGTCTTTATCAATGAAATCAATATCAACAGTACTGACCGCACCGGAACTGGAACTGGTGTTGAACGCGGACTGGATCATCGCCAAAAACAGAATTATCGAAAAAGTAATTCAGTTAATGGGTGAGTTGAGTGCCGATCTGCAGTCATTGCCGAAATGTTTTCCGGATGAAGTTTACCTGCAGGGTCCGAAGATCTCAAGGGGAGAAAAATATAACGAATTACCCTATGTGATTTTAGATCAGCCCCGCCTCTTCGGCAGGGAGGATGTCTGCGCAATCAGAACTCTTTTCTGGTGGGGCCATTATTTTATGGTCACGCTGCACCTGAAAGGAAAATATGCCCGGCAGTATGTACCGGTATTACTAAATCATGCCGAAAAGCTGGCCGGTGCAGGCTTTGAGTATTGTGTGAGTGGGGATGAATGGGAGCATGAATGGACAGAGGACAAATATGAACCTGTTCGGGATCATACCGACCCGGCATCCATACAAAGACTCGTCCATGCTGAATTTTACAAATTGTCGGCCAGGGTGCCGTTCGATCGATGGAAGGAAATAAAAGACCTGTTACTGGGTCTTCACCAGTGTCTGACCGAATGCCTGACCCGTTAATTACCCAGGCGGTGAAAAAGATCTTTCACCTGGTAACCCCATAGCTGGCTTTGGTCTTTTACGTCTTTTTTGTCCGCAAAATCCTTGATCACTAAAATGGTCATATTAGTGACTTCCGATTTTTCTATTCTGAACTCAAAGTATTCGTCAGCGGGGGCATGCGTCCAGTGGAACTTCACAAACCGGTTCTCTTCACTTTCAATCATCGTCGCTTTATCTGTAGTGCCATTCCAGGAAAAACTGAAAACATTGTCTCTTTCATCCACTTTATCTGCGAACCATTCCTGCAAGCCAGCGGGGGTGCTGAGAAATTCGTATAAAATGGAAGGAGAGCATCTGACCGGGTACTCCAAGGTAAATTGTTGTTTCTTGCTCATCTACTCCTTATTGTCCTTTTGATGTCCAATGCTGCAATAATAGATAAATAATATTATCATCAAAATATTTTTTGTACTCATAATCCGGCTGTTCGGAAGGTTTGATGAACGGAAATGCCGGTTTGCGAAGGAGAAACCAATCATCGTTTCAACACAGGTAGCAGGGCTGACCGGGAGGAAAAACACACCCGGAAGGGGTAAAAGCGGCTGTTTGGAGGCTAAAATCTTGAAAATAAGCATGTTTTTAATTATGCACCCGCATAAGAAAAGGGTCTGTTTGTACGTTTTTCTAAATAATTCTATAAAAAACCGTCAACCAATTTAAATCCTAAAAGGCCAACCTATGAGCATGCGTCAACTCAAGATCACGAAAAGTATCACTAATCGTGAATCTCAGAGCCTGGAAAAATACCTCCAGGAGATCGGAAAAGTAGAGCTGATCACTCCGGAGGAAGAAGTAAAACTTGCCCGCCGTATCAAACAGGGCGACCAGGCTGCTCTCGAAAAGCTGACCAAGGCCAACCTGCGTTTCGTTGTTTCGGTATCGAAGCAATACCAGAACCAGGGATTGTCCCTTCCCGATCTGATCAATGAAGGAAACCTGGGACTCATCAAGGCCGCTCAGCGTTTCGATGAAACCAGAGGCTTCAAGTTTATTTCCTACGCAGTATGGTGGATTCGTCAGAGTATCCTGCAGGCTTTGGCCGAACAGGCCCGGATTGTAAGGTTGCCCCTGAACAAGGTTGGGCTGACCAACAAAATCCAGAAAGCCTTTTCGCAACTCGAGCAGGAATTCGAAAGAGAGCCCTCTGCCGACGAGATCGCCGATCTTCTTGAAATGGATATTGACGAGGTGAACGCCTCCCTGGGTACCAGCGCCCGGCACATCAGTGTGGACACGCCACTCGGAGAAGGGGAAGATAACACCCTGGTAGACGTGATGGAAAATCCGAACGCCGACCGTGCGGAAACCAATATTGAACACAATGAATCGCTGACACTTGAAATTGAAAGGTCGATGAAGTCGCTGACCGAGCGCCAGAAAGAGGTGATCTGCTATTTCTTCGGAATCGGTATCGATCATCCCATGACCCTCGAAGATATCGGCGAAAAGTTCAATCTTACCCGCGAAAGGGTACGCCAGATCAAGGACAAAGCCATTACCAAAATGCGCACTAATTCACGCTCCAGGGAGTTACGCAGCTTCCTCGGCGTTTAACCTAAAAATCAGATAATCCCAAAGGAAAATCTACACTTCAATAATCTTACTGTAAATTTGTGATCCAAAAAAGTGAATGCTGTCATTCACTTTTTTGGTTTTTCATTTTAGTCCGGTGCAGAACGGGTCTTTTCCTGCTCACCACCGGCAGATGAAATGCATCAATGTGTGAATAGAAAATCAAGAGACCATGTTTGAAAATCTATCGGAACGGTTAGAATCGGCTTTTAAACAGATCAAAGGGGAAGGCCGTATCACGGAACTCAATATTGCTTCCACG
Organism: Chitinophagaceae bacterium; assembly: GCA_044226045.1. Lineage (GTDB taxonomy): Bacteria > Bacteroidota > Bacteroidia > Chitinophagales > Chitinophagaceae > Endoryza. The sequence goes on along the minus strand of JBGAHR010000028.1, from coordinate 33,379 downwards.
GTAAAGGAGATCCGCAAGGCCCTGCTGGATGCCGACGTGAACTTCAAAATTGCCAAAGAGTTTACAGATAAAGTCAAGGAAACAGCGCTCGGTCAGAAAGTGATCAATGCCGTGAGTCCGGGCCAGTTGATGGTGAAGATTGTGAAAGATGAACTGGTGGATCTGATGGGCGGAACCGAGAGCGAGTTCAATTCAAAAGGCAATCCGGCCGTGATCCTCATAGCTGGTTTGCAGGGCTCGGGTAAAACCACCTTCAGCGCCAAACTTGCCAACTATCTCAAAAACAGCAAAGGCCTTTCACCCATGCTGGTGGCAGCGGATATTTATCGTCCTGCGGCCATCGATCAGTTGAAAGTACTCGGTGAACAGATTGGCGTGGACGTGTATAGCGAACCGGAAAACAAGAATGCGGTAGAGATCGCTTCCAACGCCATCAGGGAATCCCGCAGCCGCAACAAGAATATCGTTATTATCGATACCGCCGGTCGTCTGGCTGTTGATGAAGTCATGATGACCGAGGTGGCCAATATTAAATCGGCGGTCAAACCACAGGAGATCCTGTTTGTGGTCGACTCGATGACCGGTCAGGATGCAGTCAATACTGCCAAGGCCTTCAACGATCGACTCGATTTCTCCGGCGTGGTGTTAACCAAACTCGATGGTGATACCCGCGGGGGTGCGGCGCTTTCCATCAAATACACGGTTAATAAACCCATCAAGTTCGTCAGCAGCGGGGAGAAAATGGATACGCTCGACGTGTTTTACCCCGAGAGGATGGCTCAGCGTATCCTCGGTATGGGTGATATCACCACGCTGGTGGAAAAAGCCCAGGCCCAGTTTAATGAGGAGCAGGCCCGTAAACTCGAGAAAAAGATCCGTAAAAACCAGTTCGATTTCGAAGATTTCAAAACCCAGCTCGAGCAGATCAAGAAAATGGGGAACCTCAAAGACCTGATGGGGATGATCCCCGGCGTCGGAAAAGCCATCAAGGATGTAGATATCAGCAACGATTCCTTTAAAGGCATCGAGGCCATGATCAATTCCATGACCCCCGCTGAAAGACAAAACCCCGATCTGATCGATTTGAGCCGTAAAAAAAGAATCGCAGCCGGAGCCGGCAAAGACATTAATGAGGTCAATGCCTTCATGAAGCAATTTGAACAAATGAAGCAGATGATGAAAATGATGAACAAGATGCCAATGGGCAGGATGATGCCGGGTATGAAAAGATAAAAAAATAGCCGGGGAAGGTGGAAAACCAACAGGGTCAGCGAATTAGGCCGATCCTGTTGGAAAGTAGAATGGTAGAGCGGTTTATGATTTTTTCAGATTCCACCCATAATTATTAATTTTGGTCAATTCTGTTCGATTATTATTTTTGCAACCTTGAAACAGTAACCCTATTATTTAACGCATTTAAATTTCTATTTAAAATGCCCGTAAAAATCAGACTACAGCGTCATGGGTCTAAGAAAAGACCTTTCTACTTCATTGTAGTGGCAGATGCCCGTTCTCCTCGTGATGGTAAATTCATCCAGAAATTAGGTACTTACAATCCGCTTACCGTTCCTGCTACCGTACAGCTGGATCGCCAGAAAGCATTGGACTGGCTGCACAAAGGTGCACAGCCTACCGACACCGTAAGAAGAATTCTTTCTTTCAAAGGTGTATTGTACCTGAAGCATTTGCTCCGTGGTGTGAAGTTGGGTCTGTTCGATGAGGCGGCTGCAATGGATAAATTCCAGCAATGGCACAGCGAACACGAAGCCCAGGTACGCAAGCGTCAGGAGGCGGAAGCCAAAGACAAGAGAGCTCGTCGCATGGGCCCTCCGGTACGCAGAACCAAAGGAGAAGAATCTTAATGTAAATAGATTTTCGACCTGATTGAAATCCCGGGCTGTTTGTAGTTCGGGATTTTTTTATAACGCGAATTAAAGTAACGCGAATTACGCGAATTACGCGAATTATGCGAATCACGCAAAATAACGTGAAACAATAAACGATAAACGAAAAACTCACGTGTCCGAATACTTTTCCATAGGTAAACTGGCTGCCACTTTTGGGGTGAAAGGGGAGATGATCCTCCGGCACCAGCTGGGAAAAAAAACAGCCCTGAAGGGAGTGGAAGCGATTTTTGTGGAGGTGAACCGGGATGAATTGCTTCCCTATTTTGTTCAGTCTTGCAAGATCAAGGATCATGATGAACTGTTCATTCAGCTGGAAGGCGTAGACACGAAAGAAAAAGCGCAGAAATTATTACAGAAACAGGTTTGGCTAACAGAAGAAGAATTTCATAAACATACTGCCAAATCAGCTCCCATCTCTCTGCTCGGGTATCATATCATCGACCGGGGTGAAGACATCGGTGAGATACTCGAAATTATTGAACAACCGCATCAATTGCTGTGCAGGATAGACTGGAAGGGAAAAGAAGCCCTTATTCCGCTTCACGAAGAATTCACCCGGAAAATCGACAAGAAGAACAGGAAAGTATTGGTTGAACTACCGGAAGGATTACTGGATATATTCTGATGTTCATTCTTTTCTTTTCCACTGACCAGCGTCTCCTTTTTCAATGACCGAATAGTATTAACTTTCCCAACACATGTCCAGGGAACCGCAACGCATCATCGCCCATTTCGATCTCGACTCTTTTTTTGTATCGGTCGAAGTCATCAATGACCCTTCCCTGAAGGGTAAGCCCGTTATTGTGGGGGGACGTGAGCGTGGTGTAGTGGCTGCCTGCAGTTATGAAGCCCGCCGCTTCGGGGTGCACTCGGCAATGCCGATACAAGTGGCCCGCCGACTTTGTCCACAGGCTGTAATTGTAGGAGGCAGTCGCGGAGAGTATTCGAAATATTCACGTTGGGTAACAGAGATCATCGCCGAAAAAGCGCCGCTGTTCGAAAAAGCATCTATCGACGAATTTTACCTGGATCTCACCGGCATGGATCGATTCTTTGATCCCTGGCAATGGACCATCGATCTTCGGCAGGAAATTATCGATAAAACCCAGCTCCCGATTTCCTTTGCGATCGCTTCCAATAAACTCGTTTCAAAAATCGCCACCAATGAAGCGAAACCCAACGGCTACGTGCAAATCCCTTATGGAAAAGAGAAAGAATACCTGGCGCCACTGAAAGTGAATAAGATCCCGGGTGTGGGTGAACATCTCTACCAGGCTCTGCAGGAATTGAATATTGTAACCATCGGCGACCTCGCTCAGCTCCCTATTGAATTTCTGGAAAACCGCTTCGGAAAATTTGGGGGCGATCTTTGGAACAAGGCCAATGGCATTCATCATACCCCCGTATCACCTTACCATGAAGCCAAGTCGGTATCAACCGAAAATACATTTGATGAAAATATCAAAGATCCGCAACGGCTATTGGATGAACTGGTTCGCATGACAGAGAAAGTGGCTTATGAGATGCGGCAGGATAATAAAATGGCCGGCTGTGTGGCCGTCAAGATCCGCTACCCGGATTTTGAAACCACTTCCCGTCAGACCACCATTCCTTATACTTTTTACGACGACGAACTGATTCCGGTGGCTCGTGAACTTTTTCATAAACTGTACCGGAAGGGCGAACCCGTGCGTCTGCTGGGTGTTAGATTGAGTGAACTCACCAGTGAAGCCGTCCAGACCAATCTGTTTTCCAATGCCGAAAAAAAATCGGAGTTGTATAAAGCTATCGATGAAGTTAAAAACAGGTTTGGCAGACAGTCCTTAACCAAAGCAACCGGTAAAAAAGCTGATGATTCAGCAACGGAAAATTAGTTGCATATTCGCAGTAATACGATTGAAGCATGTTATCTAAAAAAGCACAATACGCCTTCAGGGCTTTATCTCACCTCGTTGATAAATACGACCAGGGTCCGGTACTCATTTCGGAGATTTCCAAAAAGAAAAAAATCCCCCTTAAATTCCTGGAGAACATTCTGCTGGAATTGCGTAAAGCCGGCTTCCTGGAAAGTAAAAAAGGGAAAGGAGGCGGGTATTACCTGGCGAAAAACCCTTCCAAAATTCCGGTAGCTGCTATCATAAGGGTTGTCGACGGCCCCATCGCCATGCTTCCCTGCGTGAGCCTCTATTTTTACCAGCGCTGCAAAAATTGCGATGAGAAACACTGTGGTTTGCATGATATTATGGAAGGAGTGAGAGACGCTACCCTCCATATCCTTGAAAACAAGACGCTGCAGGACCTCGTCAGGGATAATAAAAAATCAAATGTTTTTGGCCGGTAATTACTGACACTCACAGGTCTTACCTTTACAGACGTCTATGCCGGACGTCTTTTCACATTTCTAAAACCCTACTTCTTTGGTAGGTTAATAAGATTGAGGTACTTTTATTCTTTAAAAACTTAAATCTTTTTGTATGTCATTACGTTTAGGTGACGCTGCGCCCAACTTCAAAGCGCAAACCACTGCCGGTGAAATTGATTTCTACGAATACCTGGGTAACGGATGGGGTGTACTGTTTTCGCATCCTGCCGATTATACACCCGTGTGCACGACCGAGCTGGGTAAAACGGCCCAACTGGCGGAAGAATTTGCCAAACGCAATGTGAAAGTCCTGGCTGTCAGTGTAGATCCGATGGATAAGCATGACGGATGGGTAAAAGATATCAATGAAACACAGAAAACCACTGTCAACTTTCCATTGATCGCCGATCCGGATCGCAAAGTGGCAACCCTGTACGATATGATCCATCCGAACGCTTCTGCTACTGCAACTGTTCGCTCACTGTTTATTATTGGCCCCGATAAAGCCATCAAACTCATCATTACTTATCCGGCTTCTACGGGAAGAAATTTTGTAGAGGTATTGCGAGTCATTGATTCACTTCAGCTGACTGCCAACTACAGCGTGGCCACGCCGGCCGACTGGAAACCAGGTGAAGATGTAATTGTGGTGCCTGCGGTTTCAACAGAAGATGCGATCAAGAAATTTCCCAAAGGAGTTAAAGTGGTAAAACCGTATTTGAGATATACGCCGCAGCCGAACCTTTAGGCGTTTATCGTTTCACGTTTATCGTTTCACGTTCTTAAAACTGCAAACCGCAAACTGCAAACCGCAAACTGCAAACCGCAAACATAGAGATCGTACTGTTTTAAACCAACGTGAAACGATAAACGATAAACGCAAAACGCCCCCTATTTCCCCGCCACAACCTTCAACAACACATCCCGTTCAGGGTCATCCGATTTTTGGAGATTGTGGAGGCTGAGAGGAACGAGTATATCCGGTTCCACTCCCATGCGATGGGGCAGGTTTTGTGCTGCCTGGTAGGAAGCACAGGGTGCAAGGGCGATGAGTTTCGAATGCGGAAGTTGAAAACTCACGATTTCTCCCGTCAGGTCAATGTCTTCTCCGGTGGGTTGACCAATAATGGTTCCCAATTGAGAACATTTAACTTCCAGTGCAGTCATGTGTGCCGAGGAGAACGTTCTGGCGCTGGTGAGCAGGTAAAAATCGCCGGTGAACCGAAGGCTGCTGTCGGACAGGACCGGCCCCGGTTGAGCTGTAAACTCCTGTGTTAGATATTCACCCTCTCTTTTCCATTCCTTTCTTGCTTTTCGCTGCCATTCTGCCTCCGGTTGCGACTGAAGAAATTTTGAATCCCTGATGGATTTGGAACGAATCGCTGAAAATGGTTTTGTGGTAACATAAGATAGAAAGATATCGCCGAGATAGGAATTGCCGCCGCCATTACGACGCAGGTCGAGGGCTACATGCTGTATGTTTTCGTTTCGGATAATTGTAAAGAAGGAATCCAGGATCGCTTTCACCCTTTCGGCTTTTCCGGAATAAGTGCGACATTCCACAATGGCGAGATGCTGCTCTTTATAAAGGGTCAGTGACCAGGGCGAGCCGCCAAACATTTTTTGAATCCAGGTTTTGGCAGGAATGCCCTTGACCGATTGGGTCATCACCGGTTGATCTGTTTCAATCCGGAACTCTCCGTTCCATTGATAGGCTTTCCAGAGCAGGAAAGGGAAAAGTCGCGAAACCGTCGCTTTAATATTCTCCGGATGATCGCCGGAATAGGATTGTATCAGCTGATCGAGGATACGCCGAACAGGTATATGATTGATGCTTTTTATCAATACTCCTCTGGGAAGCGAATCGGTATACAGGTTGTTGGTCAGCAGCAATTGATCTTCTACGATACGAACCTCGAAGGGAAACAATCGCCCGTCATTTTTCTGAAAATTCAAAAATACATCGCTCTGGAGATCGAGATCCATGAACGTGTGACCGTCGCGGTATTGCGCCAGCAGGGGAGAAAGAAGCCTGTCGAATTCATCCACTGTCATCGGCTCTTTCAGTTTTTTCCTGGCATTCTTCCAGTTGGCCTCGGTTTTAACCGAATCGCTATGAAAATAGAGTTTGGGATGCGTACTCAGCAACCAATCATGCAACTGATCGAAATCTTCCAGGAGAGAATCGACCGGTAATTTTTGTTGGGCAATAGCGGTTGCTCCCATTAGAATAAAAAAGACCATGCCGATAAGGCGAATGACAGATTTTTTCATGCTACAATAGTAGGCGGAAAGAAAGAGGGTGTTGCATGGTAAAGGTTGAAATGACGAATGAGAGGGATGAAGTGTTGAGGAAATTCAGGAGCGGGAGCGGGAGTGGGACCGGAAAGAGAAAGAAAAACGGAAACAGAAACGGAAAGGGAACCGCAAACTGCAAACCGCAAACCGCAAACTGCAAACCGCAAACCGCAAACTGCAAACCAACGTGAAACGATAAACCTGAAACGCGAAACCGCAAACCGCAAACCAACGTGAAACGATAAACCTGAAACGATAAACGCATTTTGCTAACAACCGTTCATGTGGAAAATAATTGAATAAAACTGCATGAATTTGCTCTTTTATTATTATTTTTAGAGAGTTGCTTGCTATGAGTTTTGATATCCTCGTGGAAACTCGCCTATTTATTGAAGAATTTCTAAAATTTACTATCAACGATGGCAAGCAACAGCGGTTTGTACCACCCTTCCTTTGAGCGTGATGCCTGTGGAATTGGCTTTGTGGCCAGTATCAAAGGGAATAAATCCCACCAGAATATTTCCGATGCACTGACGGTTCTCGAGAATATGGAGCACCGGGGCGCCTGTGGATGTGAAAACAATACAGGTGATGGCGCGGGAATCATGATTCAGACCCCTCATGAATTTTTCTTTGAAGAATGCCTTAAACTGGGTGTTCATCTCCCTTCTTTCGGTCGCTATGGAGTAGGCGTGATCTTCTTCCCCAAAGAAATCAAGCTCAGAGAAGAATGCCGGGACATCTTTAACCGGACAGCCGAAAAACTCGGACTCGAAATTCTCACCTATCGCAAAGTGCCGGTTAACCCGGAAGGTATTGGTCCTACTGCCTTAAGCGTGGAGCCGGAAATGGAACATGTTTTTGTGGCCTGCCCCGATCATATTTCAAATCCGCTCGATTTCGAAAGAAAGCTGTTTGTATTGCGCAATCATGCCACGCATCTGATCAATAGCACCGTGAAGCAGGACGCCATCGGGTTTTACATTGCCTCCCTGTCGTACAAAACAGTTGTATATAAAGGACAGCTGACCAGCATGCAGGTAAGACCCTATTTCCCCGACCTGAACAACAAGCGCGTGGTAAGCGCATTTGGCCTGGTTCATTCGCGCTTTGCCACCAACACTTTTCCTTCCTGGAAACTGGCACAACCCTTTCGTTTCATTGCGCACAATGGAGAGATCAATACGCTTCAGGGTAACCTGAACTGGCTCAAGACCAGCGAGCATGGATTTACGTCTGATTTCTTCACGCACGACGAAATGGAAATGCTGTTACCGATTGTCACCAATGGTCAGTCAGATTCCGCCTGTCTCGATAATATGATCGAGTTGCTCACCATGACCGGCAGAACCCTCCCGCATGTGATGATGATGCTGATCCCCGAGGCCTGGGATGGTAATGAACACATGGATCCGGTGAAGAAAGCCTTCTACGAATACCATGCCTCTATTATGGAGCCCTGGGATGGACCCGCATCCATTTCCTTCACCGATGGAAAAATCATTGGAGCCACCCTCGACCGGAATGGGTTACGTCCATCACGGTATTGTGTAACCACCGACGACCGGGTAATCATGGCTTCGGAAACCGGCGTGTTACCCGTTGACCCCCGCAGCATCCGCGAAAAGGGAAGATTGCAGCCCGGCAAGATGTTCGTGGTGGATATGGAACAGGGAAGAATTATCAGCGACGAAGAACTGAAAAGAAAGATATGCAGCCAGAAACCATACGGCGACTGGTTGAATCAATACAAGATCAGGCTCGAGGAACTGGAAGAGCCGAGGGTACAGTTTACCCATCTCACAGACGATTCCATCCTGAAATACCAGAAAGCTTTCGGGTATTCAACAGAGGATATTGATACCATCATCAAGCCGATGGCGCTGGAAGGAAAGGAACCCATTGGATCGATGGGTACCGATATTCCACTGGCGGTATTAAGTGACCAGCCACAACATCTCTCTTCTTATTTTAAACAATTGTTCGCGCAGGTAACCAATCCGCCGATCGATCCCATCCGCGAAAGGATGGTGATGAGTCTGGCCACTTTCGTGGGAAACAATGGAAACCTGCTGGTGGAAGATCCCATGCATTGTCATACCGTGGCGCTGAAACAACCCGTGCTCACCAGCAAGGAACTGGAAAAGATCAGGAGTATCGATACCGGTATCTTCCAGGCAAAAACATTACAGACTTACTTCAGGGCCGACGGCAAACCGGATTCACTCAAAAAAGGCCTCGATCGTTTGTGCCGGTATGCTGAAGATGCCGTGCATGACGGATTCGAAGTAATTATTTTGTGCGATCGTGCCGTTGATAGTGACCACGCTTCCATTCCATCTTTGCTCGCTACGGCCGCTGTTCATCACCACCTCATTCGAAAAGGGTTGAGAGGACAGGTTGGTATTGTGGTGGAAGCCGGCGATGTATGGGAAGTGCATCACTTCGCCTGCCTGCTGGCCTTTGGCGCCACCGCGATCAATCCATATCTGGCCATGGCCACCATCCGTAATATGAAAGCAAGCGGCCAGTTGCAAACCGAACAGACCTGGGAGCAACTGCGGTATAACTACATCAAGGCCGTTTGCGATGGCCTGCTGAAAGTATTTTCTAAAATGGGAATATCCACCCTGCAGTCTTACCAGGGTGCCCAGATCTTTGAAATACTCGGACTCAATCAGGAAGTTGTCGATAAGTATTTTACCGGTGCCGTCAGCCGTATTCAGGGAGTTGGACTCGAAGAAATTGCGAAAGAAGCGCTGGTGAAACACTTTTTCGCTTTCAGTAGAAAGGACATTCCCGTAAATCGGTTACCCGTTGGCGGTATATACCAGTGGAAACGCAAGGGCGAATTTCACCTGTTCAATCCTACCAGCATTCACCTGTTGCAATATGCTACCCGGATGAATGATTATTCCACTTTCAAGAAGTATTCCAAATACATCAACGACCAGAGTGAAAAGGCGGCCACTTTGAGAAGTCTTTTTGAATTCAAAAGAAACCGGCCTTCGATTGCCATCGATGAAGTGGAATCAGCGGAAAAAATTTATAAAAGATTCGCCACCGGCGCCATGAGCTTTGGCTCCATTTCCTGGGAAGCGCATACTACTCTGGCCATCGCGATGAATCGCCTCGGTGGAAAGAGCAATACCGGGGAAGGCGGAGAAGATGAGATCCGTTATGAGAAGCTGCCGAATGGTGATTCCATGAGAAGTGCCATCAAGCAGGTTGCCAGCGCGCGTTTCGGGGTGACCAGCCTGTATCTGACAGAAGCAGATGAGTTGCAGATCAAAATGGCGCAGGGCGCCAAACCCGGGGAAGGGGGTCAGTTGCCGGGACATAAAGTAGATGAGTGGATCGGTAAAACACGTCACAGCACACCCGGTGTAGGCCTGATTTCACCGCCACCGCACCACGATATTTATTCTATTGAAGACCTCGCCCAGTTGATATTTGATTTGAAGAATGCGAATCGCGCAGCGAGGATCAATGTGAAGCTGGTTTCCAAAGCAGGGGTGGGCACCATCGCTGCCGGCGTGGCCAAAGCCAAGGCCGATGTGATTTTAATTTCCGGGCATGATGGTGGAACCGGGGCTTCTCCGATCAGTTCAATCAAACATGCCGGTCTCCCCTGGGAGCTTGGCCTGGCAGAAACACATCAGACACTCGTTAAAAATAAACTGCGCAGCAGAGTGGTGGTGCAGGCAGATGGTCAAATGAAAACCGGCAGGGACATCGCGATTGCGGCCCTGCTCGGCGCAGAAGAATGGGGGGTGGCCACCGCCGCCCTCGTGGTGGAAGGATGTATCATGATGCGCAAGTGCCATCTCAATACCTGCCCGGTTGGAGTAGCCACCCAGGATCCCGAACTCAGAAAGAGATTCACCGGTGATCCCGATCATGTGGTTAACTTCTTCCGATTCATGGTGCAGGAACTCCGGGAGATCATGGCAGAACTGGGATTCCGTTCCGTGAATGAAATGATCGGTCAGGTGGATTGCCTGCAACCGAGAGAGAATATCCAGCACTGGAAATACAGCAAGCTCGATCTGTCACCCATCTTGTATAAGGAACCCGCTCAAGCCTTCACCGGTTTGTATAAAATGGAAGAACAGGATCACGGAATCGAGGCCGTCCTCGACTGGCAATTACTCGAGAAAGCCAAACCCGCCATTGAGAAGGGCGAAAGAGTATTCGGTGAATTCCAGGTAAAGAACACCGACCGTACGATTGGAACCATTCTCTCCAATGAGATCACCAAGAAGTACAGGGGAGCCGGATTGCCTGATGACACCATTCATTTTAAATTCAATGGAACCGCCGGGCAAAGCTTCGGCGCTTTCAATACGCATGGCGTAACGCTCGAACTCGAAGGAGACGCCAATGATTATTTCGGTAAAGGGTTGAGCGGGGCCCGCTTGATTGTATATCCTGCCCGCGAGGCCACCTTCACTCCCGAAGACAATATCATCATCGGTAACGTGGCTTTTTATGGCGCCACCAGTGGTGAAGCCTTTATCCGGGGCAAGGCCGGTGAACGTTTTGCGGTCCGCAACTCCGGGGTGAGCGCCGTGGTGGAAAGTACAGGTGATCATGGCTGTGAGTATATGACCGGCGGAAGAGTGGTAATACTTGGAGATACCGGAAGGAATTTCGCAGCAGGTATGAGTGGCGGTATCGCTTACATATACGATGTAAAAGGAAAATTCCCGCAGAACTGTAACCGGGAGATGGTAGATCTCGATCCGGTGGGAGAGGAAGATGTGCAGGAATTGCAGGATATGATCTCACGGCATTATGCTTATACCGGCAGCACGGTAGCCAAATTTGTACTGGATGACTTTGAAAACCAGTTGAAGAATTTCGTGAAAGTATTTCCCAAAGATTACAAACGGGTTCTTTTACAGAAGGCACAGGCTGCCACGCAGAAAGCATAACAATCATCCATCATTACAATCAAATCAAGATAATGGGAAAGCCAACAGGATTTATGGAATTTTCGAGGGAACTGCCTGGTAAGAGACCGGTGCAGGAAAGGCTCCGGCATTACAATGAGTTTATTGAAAAGTACAGTGAGGAAAAGCTCAACCAGCAGGCTGGTCGTTGCATGAATTGCGGGGTCCCTTTTTGTCACAGCGGTTGCCCTTTGGGAAATGTGATACCCGAGTTCAATGATGCGGTGTATCAGAAGGACTGGAAAGAAGCGTATGATATTCTCAGTTCTACCAATAATTTCCCGGAGTTTACCGGGCGCATCTGCCCCGCTCCCTGCGAGTCGGCCTGTGTGCTCGGTATCAATCAACCTCCGGTTGCCATTGAAGAAATTGAAAAGCATATCATAGAGATCGCCTTCGAGAAAGGCTTTGTGAAACCCAGGATTCCGAATATGCGTACCGGTAAGAAGATCGCGGTGATCGGATCGGGTCCGGCCGGATTGGCCGCTGCCGCGCAACTCAACTATGCCGGCCATTCCGTAACCGTGTTTGAACGGGATGAGCAACCGGGTGGACTGCTTCGTTATGGTATACCTGATTTCAAGCTCGAGAAGTGGGTGGTGGAAAGAAGGATCAAGCTGATGGAAGAAGAGGGTGTCACTTTCCGTTGTCATGCGCATGTAGGGGTCAACGTAAGCATCAATGACCTGCTTCGGGAAAATCATGCGATCGTGCTTGCCATCGGATCTACTGTTCCCCGGGATCTTGCTATCCCCGGACGTGAGCTCAAAGGCGTTTACTTCGCCATGGAATTCCTGAAACAGCAGAATAAACGGAATGCAGGCCAGGATCCCCTGGCATACCGCGATATTGAAAGCAATGTCTATACAGAGGCATTGCTGGCCACCGGCCGGAATGTAGTAGTGATCGGTGGTGGCGATACCGGAAGTGATTGTGTCGGGACTTCCAACCGGCATGGGGCGGCATCCGTTACCCAGTTTGAATTACTGCCCAAGCCACCCGAATCCCGAACTGCTTTTATGCCCTGGCCCACTTATCCGATGACCCTGAAGACTTCCACTTCGCATGAAGAGGGGGCCGATCGTCAATGGGCCATCACCACAAAGGAATTTATAGGTGACGGACAGGGTAACCTGAAAGCTATACGGGTAGCTGACCTCGAATGGAAATTATCAGAGGATGGCCGCCCCGCCCAGTTTGTGGAAAGGCCGGGAAGCGAAAGAGAGCTGCCTTGTGAAATGGCCTTGCTTGCCATGGGCTTTCTGCACCCCCAGCAACAGGGTTTACTCAATGAACTGGGAGTAGAACTCGACAGCCGCGGTAATATCCGGGCCACTGAGAAAGCCTATCAGTCCAGCATCAACAAGATTTTTGCGGCCGGTGATGCACGAAGAGGGCAGAGCCTGGTGGTATGGGCGATCAGTGAAGGACGGGAATGTGCCCGCAAAGTGGACGAGTTCCTGATGGGACATTCGCTTTTGGAGAGCCGCGACCACGCTTTATTGTCTTCAGTCTAGTTTTTACCCATATATAGCACTCAGAACCACCCGGTTAGGGTGGTTTTTTTATTTGATATCCAGATACATTAATATAAAATATATATATATGGAAAAAATTCAAATAATGGTAATATAATTTGTCTTTTTCGAAATCTACTCTAAACTAACAAATGTTATAGCCTAATTAAGTTAAATTAGCATTAAATAAGATCGTATAGATTTTATTTTAATATTTAACAACTAAAAGCAACAAAAATGAGTAAAGTGACAGCAAAACAGATTGCCCCATTTCTGGTCCTGGCGCTGGTAGCTATCGGAGCACTTTTTATTAAGCCCGATGTGGTTCTTGGTTCCCACGAGCAGTACAACAGTGCTGATATCGCCTGGATCCTGGTCGCTACAGCCCTCGTGTTTTTGATGACACCCGGACTGGCCTTTTTCTATGGAGGCATGGTTCACCGGAAGAACGTGATCAGTACCATGATCAAAAGCGTGGTGGCTGCCGGTGTGGTGGGGGTGTTGTGGGTGGTTGTTGGTTTCAGTCTTGCGTTTGGCAAGTCGATTGGCGGGTTCATCGGAGATCCCTCCACTTATCTTTTCTTCAAGGGAGTTTTATCCGGCGCGCCGGTGCTCGGGCCTGCTGCCGGTGATGCAGCGGTAAAGCTGTCGATCCCGCTTGGTCTGTTCGCCCTGTTTCAACTGATGTTTGCGGTCATTACACCCGGTCTGGTGGTAGGGGCCGTTGCAGAAAGAATCCGTTTCACTTCTTACATATTATTCACCGTATTGTTCAGTCTGCTGGTGTATGCCCCGTTGGCGCACTGGTCATGGAGCCCCGAAGGATTCCTGTTCAAATGGGGTGTGCTTGACTTTGCCGGTGGCACCGTGGTGCACATCTCAGCCGGTTGCGCCGCGCTGGCGGGAGCCCTGGTGCTCAAACGCAGAAAATCGCATATTGAACAGCGTGAGATACCACCGGCAAACGTGCCCTATGTGCTGATCGGAACCGGTCTGCTCTGGTTTGGCTGGTTTGGTTTCAACGCGGGTTCTGCCCTCGGCGCCAATGCTGTATCTATTTCGGCTTTTGCTACTACCAATACAGCTGCAGCCGCCGCAGGTTTGAGCTGGATGTTCTTTGATGTTTCGAGAGGTAAGAAGCCGTCTGTACTCGGTTTTTGTATCGGTGCGGTAGTTGGCCTGGTAGCGATCACTCCGGCAGCGGGTTTTGTAACAGTTCCGCATAGTATTTTCATTGGCGCCATCGCGGCGATCATTTCCAACTTTGCGGTTTATTACAAGCAGAAATCAACGCTCGATGATACACTCGATGTGTTCCCTTGCCACGGTATTGGTGGTATGGTCGGTATGCTGTTGACGGGTCTGTTTGCTACTAAGGCAATCGGCAACAGTTCGGTAACCGAAGAAGGCTGGTTCATTTCCGGCAAAGCCACATTCTTTTTAACGCAGTTGAAAGCACTGGCGATTGTGGTGACTTACAGCTTCGCTGTTTCTTTCCTGATCTTCAAGTTCATCAATTTCATTCTGCCTTTGCGGGTAAGTGAAGAAGAAGAAGAGATCGGTCTGGATGCCACCCAGCACAATGAGAAATATGTGCAGGGTACCCTTATCGTTCCTTCCAATGGTAAACTGGAAGAAAAATCTATGGAAGTGATGGAATCCTATAAATAGAAAAGAGTACAGCATATGATGAGTTGCGCTAACAATTCATCGCCGTACCCTTTCCTTTAACACTTAAAATCTTTACAATGTTACGAAAAATTTTTGTGGCAGCCACTGCCATGAGTGTGTCATTATTGTCTTACTCACAGCAGGCATCTGTCGCAACTAACTTAACTGCAGAGGATAAGAAAGAGAAAGAAGAGAAAGAGGAGGAGAAAAAGCCGGTTTTCACTATTTCCGGTTCCGCAGATGTCTACTACCGCTACGATTTCGCCAAAACCAAATACAACAACTTCACCAGCTTTACCAATACGCAGAACAGTTTTGCATTGGGTATGGCCAGTGTAAAGTTTGAACACAAGACAGACAAGATAGGCGTGGTGGCCGACCTGGGTTTTGGTCCGAGGGCCCGCGAATTTGCTTATAATGACGAAGGCATCACACAGGCGATCAAGCAGCTTTACATCAGTTATTCTCCCACCGACTGGTTGAAGTTTACAGCCGGCTCCTGGGCTACCCATGTTGGATATGAATTGCTCGATCCGCAACTGAACAGGAACTATAGCATGTCCTATATGTTTACCAATGGTCCCTTCTCCCATACAGGTTTGAAAGCGGAGATCAGCAAAGGCAAACATGGGGCGATGGTGGGCATTGCCAATGCAACCGACTTCCGCCTTGCACCGGAAGGACAAATCAATCGCAAATTTTTCCTTGCACAATACAGCCTTGCTGTGACTGATGATGTAAAGGTTTACCTCAATTATGTAGGCGGTAAAAATCCCGACAGTTCCAAGACCAGCCAGTTCGATGCGGTGATCACTGCCAAAGTGAATGATCAGTTCAGCATCGGTTATAACGGCACCGTAAATACCAGCAAAGCCTGGGACGGGTCAAAGAATGAGAGTGGTAAAAGCTGGTGGGGTTCGGCCTTGTACCTTAACCTGGATCCAAAGCCCTGGTTTGGCTTAACACTCCGTGGTGAATTGTTCAGCGATCAGAAACAATTGAAAGTATTTTCCAATGCAGCAGACGGAGGAAATCTGTTTGCCACCACACTTTCCGCCAATTTCAAAACAGGTGGATTTATTTTCATTCCTGAAGTAAGATTCGAAAATGCTTCACAGAAAATTTATGTTGATAAAGATGGTGCCGGAAAAAAATCCGCCGCCAGCTTTTTGATCGCAGCGATCTATTCATTTTAATAAGCTATTGTGTTTTTATAAGGTTAGTTAGCTTTTTTTCATATGGCAAGCAATCGTTGATGTCTCCCTGTTTCTACAGGGAGACTCTTTTTTTTAGTCTACTTTATTTGTAAACTAATTCGTTAACATTTTTTTAAAGAGGATTTCGTTTTGTTCGGGTTACCTTTTGTATATTTGCCGTATAAATAATAAAGTATAGCAACACTGCGTTATACTTTTACCTGGCGAAAAGCCAAACACTTCTCTCGATTGAATTTGCCCCTCTATCAATTGCTGTTGTCTGAATAATAACTTATTGCTGCCTCTTTTTTAATCTTAAACATCGTTTTATGAAATCACAAATGAGTTTCAAAAGCATTGGTATTGCTATCAGCGCTGCATTGTTAGTTCTTGCTTCTTTTTCTGTAAATCCTGCGAAAGCACAAACTGTTCTGGCTGCTACAGTGTCTACTGAAGCCAAGCCCGAGCTTAAGGTGAAGTACTTAGGTTCAGCAGGTGATTATCTTGTATTCGAACTGGCTACCCAGCAAAACGAAGAAACAAGATCCAACCTCCGTATTCGCAACGAAAACGGAAATGAGCTTTACTCTGAAACGGTATTCCGCAAGAATTCAGTTAGAAAACTGAAGATCGCTAAAGACGAAGCCGAGAAGATCGAGTTCGTTTACGCCACTGCAAAAGGTGATGTAAAGAAAGTGGTAGAAGTGAAAATCAGAGTTCAGGAAGCTGTAGAGATCAAAGACGTAAGCAGTCTCTAAGCTTTCGCGCAAAGATCGATTCAATTTTTTGAGGGCTTATAAACAATGATTACGTCCTCCATGTCTATGGAGGACTTTTTTAATTATGCAAAAATTGTTTCAAAATAAGAAAGCCTCGGTAAGGAGGCTTTTATTATTAAGGTCAGCATAATTTTTTATCAGCATTTGTCGAGTGCCTGCAGGATATCAGCAATGATATCATCGGGATGTTCCAAGCCAACGGAGATCCTGATCAATCCTGCTGTGATGCCTACCGCCTTCCGTTCTGCCTCCGATAATTTGGAATGGGTAGTGGAAGCGGGATGGGCCGCAATGGTCCGGCTGTCACCGAGATTGTTGGTAACCGACAGCAATTGAAGGGCATTGAGGAACTTTCTTCCGCCTTCAATACCGGATTTGATTTCAAATGTCAGGATACCTCCACCACTGCTCATTTGTTTTTTAGCGATGGCGTATTGTGGATGACTGGGCAGAAACGGATACTTGACCGAAGAGAGTTTGGGATGGTTCTGTAGTTTTTCTGCCAGCATTAAAGCACTGGAAGCATGGCGATCCATCCTCACAAAAAGCGTTTCGAGGCTTTTGGTGAGTACCCATGCATTGAAAGGGCTGAGAGAGGGCCCGGTATTTCTTACGAACAGGTAAAGCGGATTGATCAGTTCTTTGCGGCCCACCACTACGCCACCCAACACACGTCCCTGTCCATCGATGAACTTGGTGGCCGAATGCAGCACCAGGTCGGCGCCAAAACGAATGGGCTGTTGTATGGCGGGAGTGGCAAAGCAGTTGTCTACCACAAACAGGATCCCGTGTTTTTTGCAGATATCTCCCAGGTATTCCAGGTCGATGATATCGAGACCCGGGTTGGAAGGTGTTTCTACATACAGCATTTTGGTATTGGGACGAATCGCTTTTTCAATAGAGGCGGGATCGTTCATATCGAAATAGGAAGACTCTATACCCCACTTCGGCAGGTATTTGGTTAGAATGGTATGGGTGGAACCAAATACAGCAGAACCCGAAACGATGTGATCATCCTTGCTCAGAAAAGTCATGAAGCAGGCAAAGACAGCCGCCATGCCGGTACCCGTAGCGATTCCATCTTCCGCTCCTTCGAGGGCTGCTATTTTGCTGATGAATTCATCTACCGTCGGATTGGAGAATCTGGAATAGATATTGATATCAAGGGAATCATCTGCGAAGGCAGAAGCCATTTCCTCTGCGGAACTGTACGTAAAGCTGCTGGTCAGAAACAGGGGAGTGGAATGTTCTTTCTCTGCTGTTTTGGGGGTTTGGATACGGATAGCCTTTGTTTCCGGGTGTTGTGACATGTAAAATTGCTTAGGATGAAAAATTATTGAGCCGGCTGTCCGTTTACCAGCACTTTGAAAGTGATAGTGGCTCCTGCGCGGCGAAGGGTTTCTGCTACGGAACAATATTTGTTGATAGACAGCTCCGCTGCCCGGTAAGCTTTTGACGGTTCCACTTCTCCGGTCATCTCAAAAAGAACCTCCACATTCACCCATACTGAGGGCTCTTTGTCTTTCTCCCGTTCACCGTCGACAGATATCTTCAGGGATTGCAGGTCCTGGCGTTGCTTTTTCAGGATGCTGACTACATCCACACTGCTGCAACCGATCAAAGCCGCCAGCAGGGTTTGCATGGGCCGGAAACCGCTGCCTTGTCCACCCTGATCAACCGGAATGTCGATGATCATGGTATGATCTTTCTGATCGGTAATGCTCATGCCAAAATCGCCTACGGTTCTTTCTCCTTTCATGATTGCCATAGCAATAAATTTAAGGGTGTAAAGATACTATGGAAACCGGTTAAATGCCTTCTGAATTCGGGAAATGAAAAGAGAGTTTTGGAGAAAAAACCTGCTGAAAATTGTCTTTGACACCTGGGTAAGCCAGGAGAATTGGGTAAAACCTCACCATATTTTAATATTTGGAACCTTACTGCTGACCGCGTAGACGCAAACGATAACGACCAGTAGATAATAAAGCGCCAGCTCAGATCTGCGGAGATTCGGACGCGACAGGAATTTGAATTTACTGAATATTTTATGTCTAAGGAACAGATTGACCAGGCGAACCAGGTGTGTGAAGACAGCCAGTATCAACAGGAGTATGACCACGATATCGAAAAATGATTTCAACGCAATCTTATTTTATGGTAAGATAACCATCATTATTAATTTCACCAATCCCGTCTTGATAATTCGACTATGTGACAGCGTGATACTTCCCGGCTGTTTATCTCAACTACCAAGCTAAGCTGGAAATAAAAGGGCAGTGTAGACACACCGCCCGCTCAACGATTGCTTGCCATAAATTGCCTGGCAGAGGTCATGAAGATTCCGCATTTGGTTAATTCAGGACGCCGTCTACCGTTATCGTAGCATAGTACAATCCGCCGATCGTTGGTCCGGCAGCGTATTGTATGTATCGTTTGTTAAAGAGATTGGAGCCTCCGATCTTTATGGATGTTTTGGCAGCCGGTATCCGATAGGTAACCTGAGCATCGACGGTCTGGTAGGCGGGTATCTGGCCATTTGCCAGGGGGCTTTCCCAATAGAAAGCATCCTGCCATCTCCAGACAATATTGAATCCAACATTTTTAATGACTTCCCGGTTTCCGAAAGAGAGATTCAAAAACCATTTCGGTGTATTGAAACCGGTTACGAATATGTCCTTTTGTTTGTTGGCTGAAATTGCGTTGTAGTTGATATTTCCAGAAACGCTAAATGTTTTATAGAAATTATAGGTAATGGCAAATGCGGCTCCATAATTCACGTACCTGTTTTTTGCATTTGTGTATACGCGGTAGCGTGTTTGTTTGGAGCGGTTGGCATCCAGCATATCAATTACTGCACGATCGGTTCCCACATTAACTGAGTCGGCTTCCGGCACATACACTTCTACCTGTCCCAGGAAACCATCATACTGATTGATATAGGCGTCGAAGTCGAGCAGCAGTTTGTTCTGGTTCAACACGCTTTTATAACCGATTTCGAAGGAATTGATTCGTTCGGGGCGGGTAGTGGACAAGGCGGTTACTTCTAACAGATCCCGGTTTTTTAAAGCCGCATTGGTTGCGGAAAGCCCACCCCGTACATCCGCATTCACGGCCGCATTGAACTTTTCTACCAAGCTGCGGGTATAGGAATTGTCGAGATAACCCAGGCCTTCATTGATATAGGAGAGACCCCCTACGCGACGTACATTCCCGTTGTTAACGAAAGAGATCGCCTCAAAGATGGCCGGGAACCGGAAGCCGTTTTGAAAGGATGCGCGGAAATTATGATTCTTGGCGGCGGTATATACCACTGCAATACGGGGATTGAATTTGGGAGAGAATTCCGGATTCTGATCAACGCGCAGGGATACCGACAGCTTTAATTTTTCTTCGAAGAAAGTTTTGCTGCCCTGAACAAAGGCGCCATACTTCTTATAGTAAACGTTCTTGCCAAAGTCAAACGAGTCCGGTACTTTTCCATTGATCTCGACGGGTTTATTGCGTTCCGCAACGGGACGGCTGAAATCAACGAAATTGTTTCCATCGGGAATCACTTCGTACACACGAAAATCGGCACCTACCAGCAGGTTCAGCCATTTTACATATTTGGTAAGATCCCATTGGAGGTCGGTATGATACGTGCGGCTCATCTGTCTCAACCAGGCGCCACCAGTAGCCGGTGCCCCTGCTATATTGGAATTTTTGTGATCCCAGTTGTTGATTTTTACGATGGTATTTTTCAGCGCGTCGAAAGCCGGAGTGCCGGGTTCCACACGACCGGCATCAGCTGCCGTTCTCGCCCTTCTCATCGCTTCCGCCAGATCGGTGCCTGCATTGATTTCGGATTGCAGGGTTGCTTTGAATGCATCTCTCCAGGAATTGTTGGATCGATTGGTCAGGTCGAGGTTATCGGCCAGCGGTTTCAGGTTATAGGAATCGCCGGTGTTCTCAATAGACACATACGTTCTCACCAGGTAATCGTGGCCTTTCAGTTCGAGTTTATGATTCTGAACAACGAGGTTGTCCAATTGTATTTTGTTTCCGCGCTGGAAGATGCCATCCATTTTTCCCACCCGGTAAGCATAGGACAGTTCCGCATTTTTGTTGAAACGATAATGAACAGCCGCATCGAATTTTAGGTTGGTCACAACCGGGTTGACCAGATCCTTTTCCCAGTACCCGGTTCTTCTTACCAGGAAAGTATTATTGGAATTGCCCTTGTAGTTGATACCGCTGACGGATACCGCATTGCTGCCGGCATCATCGGCATATTTGTTCCAGGCATCATAGGCCGGATTGTTTTCCGGTCCGTTCAGCTCCGGGTAATTCGGATTGGCCGTAACGAGGTTATTGGGGTTCTGATCTGTTCTGGTATCCGATTGCCAGTCATTGGCACGCAGGTAGCTGAAGTTGATCTTGAAGGCCAGTTTATCATTGAGTAATGATTTTCCATATCGAATGGCTGTTTCCGTCAGAATCTTTGCTCCTCCGTTATCACCCACATGGTTTATCCCGGTTTTTTGATACACACTTAATCCCTGGTATTTGTACGGGCTTTTGGTGATCAGGTTGGCCAGGCCATTGATGGCATTCATACCATATAACGCAGAGGCAGCACCCGGTGTAATTTCCACACTCTCGATATCCAGTTCCGAGGGACCGATAGAGTTACCCAACGGTACACCCAATGTGGCCGCCTGCACATCCACGCCATCATTCAACTGTACAAAACGGAAGTTATTCGGAATATTAAATCCGCGGGTATTCGGGACTTTAAACGTAATGCTCGA
This sequence comes from Chitinophagaceae bacterium, assembly GCA_044226045.1. Classification (GTDB taxonomy): domain Bacteria; phylum Bacteroidota; class Bacteroidia; order Chitinophagales; family Chitinophagaceae; genus Endoryza. The sequence continues at coordinate 11,904 of JBGAHR010000028.1, read as the reverse complement.
TGTGGTTAATTGAACTCCTTTCAGATTTTCGAGGGCGTCATAAAAACTGGGCGCGGGTGTCTGCCGGATCGCGCGGATATCCAGTTTCTCAATAGCCACCGGCGATTTCAATAACGATTCCTGTACTCGGGAGGCGGTTACCACCACTTCATTGCCGAGCATGGTTTGCGTAACCAGTTCAATTTGCAGATTGGAACCCAGGCTCGTTACTTCGAATTCCTGTGCCCTGAATCCAATGGATGTAAACACCAGGGTGAAAGGTATTTTTGATTTGGTTCTCAGTTTGAACTCTCCTTCTTTATTGGTAATAGTACCCGTAACGGTTCCTTTTACCTGAACACTTACATCCGACAGGGGCGCTTTCTGCTGGTCATGCACTTTGCCCGATACCTCGATCAGCAGATTTCCATCCTGGGCCCTGGCACTGGCAGACAGGATCAGCGTGAGGAATGTTGTTGCCAGGATTGAAGGAATAAGTCCCCTGAGTACTGATGCTCTTTTCATAATTGCAGTTATTGATTGTCTTGCTTTTTTATTTAAAAGTCTACCAATTAAGTAGACTAAAAATTCAAAATTATATCCCTGTTTTTGGCAGGGATCTTTTTAGAATGCTTTCCAAAGAATCCGAACGCTCCAGATCACGACGATAACACCCAATAATATAAAGGAAGCTTTTCGGGGTAGTTTACCCGATAGCCTGGCAGCAATGGGGGCAGCTGCCACGCCACCAATGATCAATGCCAGGATAACCTGCCAGTGATCGAGTCCAATGAGGGTGAAGAAAGTGAGCGCGCTTGCCAGCGTCACAAAGAATTCCGTAACACTCACCGAGCCCACTACAAAGCGGGGTGTTCTTCCTTTGGTGATCAGCGTGGCTGTTACAATGGGACCCCAGCCTCCGCCTCCGAAGGAATCCAGGAACCCACCCAGGCCGGCGAGCCAGCTATATCCTTTGAATTTCTTTTTCACTTTCAGGTTCAGGAAGGCCGTGGCGAAAATTTTTATACCCAGAAACAAGGTATACAATGCCATGATCGGTCGGATATACCGGATATGCGTTTCTCCAAATTTAACCAGCAATATGGCGCCCAGTATCGCACCCAGCACACCCGGGATCAGCAATGCCTTGAAGAGTTTCTTATTGACATTGCCGAATTTGTAGTGACTATAACCCGAAGCCCCGCTGGCAAACATTTCTGCCGTATGAATACTACCACTGATCGCCGCTGGCGGAACATTGGCAGACATCAGCACGATCGCGCTGGTCACTCCATAGCCCATGCTCGTGGCCCCATCTACCATCTGGGCAAGGAAACCGGCCAGAACCATCCAGCCGAAGTTTTTGTCGAGACTATGGTAAAAGGAAATAGTGCCGTCGGCAATTTCTTTTAAAGGGAGATAAGAGAAGATGAAATGACCGATCAGCATAAAGGCAAAGGCCAGTACCGAGTAGGACGCAATCTTTTTCCAACGGCTTTCGCTCTTTTGTTCTTCTTTATCTACCAGCACCTGCGTAAGTGCGTTCAGCTTTTTTACTTTTTCTCCGAAATCTCCGGTCATCCTACCCCGTAATTCATGCAGATTGTCAATGACACCTTCCAGTTCATCAGGAAGTGAATCCGACAATGTTTCTTTCAGTCTTTTTGCGAGGGTGGGCGATTTACCATTTGTGGAGATAGCCAGTTTGAGGTGTCCTTTTTTCACCACCGAGCCCAGGTAGAAATCGCAGAGCTCCGGCTTGTCGGCCACATTTACGAGTATATTTCTGCTTTTGGCTTCATCGCGGATTCTTCCGGAAAGCTGCGGATCATCTACCGCCACAATGATCAGTTCAGCCGTGTTTAAATCGGATGAATCGAAGGATTTCTCGAGAACAAGTACTTCCGGATGGTTGGCTGCAAGTTGCCAGATCTCTTCGCAAACCTCCCTGGCCACTACAGTTATTCTGGTGGATGGGGAGTTTCGCAGGACAGTCTGCAACTTCTCCAGGCCTACTTTTCCTCCTCCCACGATCAGCAGGCGAAGCTGTTCCAGTTTGAGGAAAACGGGAAATAACCAATTGCTATCGGTAGTGGTGCTGGCTGGTATGGTTTGGGCCTGGTTCAAGTAAAGAAAGTAAAGGTATATAAAAACTCTACTAAAATAGTAGGGTAATTGATATTTATCTTTTTTATTTTATAACGGTTGTTTGTTAATAAGACCTATTGGTAAAATCACCGAAGGTTTCGCCCGGATTTCGCTCCCTGCTGTAGCGTTCGAAGGCTGTATCGAGTTTGGCCAGGATGGACTCTTCATCGAGTTGGTCAAATACCTTTCGATTCAGTCTTTCCCCTATGCGGTCGCCTCCCAAATGGAGATTGTACCGGCCATAGGAGGTGCCAATCAATCCGATTTCCGCCACCGGCGAACGTCCACAGCCGTTAGGACAGCCCGTCATACGAAGGGTTAGTTCTTCATTTTCCAATTGGTGTTTCTTTAATAAGGGTTCGATTTTGTCTATCAGGCTGGGCAGATAGCGCTGGGCCTCTGCCAAAGCGAGGGGACAGGTGTTGAATGCCACACAGGCCATGGCATTTTTACGGAGAGCGCTGCTTGCCTCATTGTGAGAGATCAAGCCATATTTTTCGAGTAGTTCCTGCACTGTCGCTTTATCTGCCTCAGCTATATCTGCGAGGATCAGATGCTGGTTGCAGGTGAAACGGAAGTTGGCTTTGCCGGTCAGCGCGATCTCATACAATGCAGTCTTCAGGGCCACTTTTTCATTGTCCAGCACCCTTCCGTTTTCAACAAATAAGGTAAAGTACCATTTGCCTTCATGATTTTGCTGCCAGCCATAGTAATCCTTGCGTTCCGTGAATACGACCGGCCGGGGTGGTTGCAATCGGAAGCCGCATCGGTCCTCGAGTTCTTTTTTGAAACGATCTACGCCAAGATTGTCAATAGTATATTTTAACCTGGCCAGTTTCCGATCACTGCGGTTTCCAAAATCCCTTTGAATGGTGATGATTTCATAGACGGCCTTCAGTAATTTTTCTTCTGTGTCTACAAACCCGAGCAGGGTTGCCAGTCGTGCATACGTCTGCGGATTTCCATGTGTGCTGCTCAGGCCACCTCCGGCAGCGATGTTGAAACCGAGGAGCTGATCGTTTTCGATAACGGCAATAAGGCCGACATCATTGGCCCATACATCTACATCGTTGTTGGGTGGAATGGCGATGGCGATCTTGAATTTGCGTGGCAGGTAACGGTCCTGGTACAACGGGTCCAGTTCCTCTTTTTTATCAAGCAGCGGTTCGTCGTTAAGCCATATTTCGTAATAAGAACGCGTTTTGGGTAAGGCGAGCCGGCTGATCTTATCTGCATAGGTAAAAACCTGCTCATGGATGGCGGATTGTTTGGGATGTGAACTGCAGATAACATTCCTGTTCACATCACCGCAGGCGGCAATGGAATCCAGGTGAAGGGTATGAAATGATTGTATGGTGGGTTTGATATGCGATTTTAATATGCCATGTAACTGTACAGTCTGACGGGTGGTGATTTTGATAACACCCGTTGAGTGTTCACCGGCGATATGGTGCAGTCCCACCCACTGTTCCGGTGTCATGAATCCACCGGGAAGGCGTAACCGTATCATATAGGAATAGAGCCATTCCAGTTTTTTGGCGCTTCTTTCTTCCCTTCGGTCGCGGTCGTCCTGCTGGTACAGTCCATGAAATTTTATCAGCGATTGATCGTCTTCGTACAAGGCGCCGGACACAGGCTCCTGCAAGCTTTCCTTTAGTGTACCCCGCAAACCATCACTGGCTTTCTTTATTCTTTCGACGGGCGATTCGTTCTTTTGTTCGCTCATAATGAATTTATATTGGCCTCTCCGTTTCATGGGAAAGGCCATTATTGAGTGTGTTTAATAAACATCTTTTTCGTAGCGATGCTCGTCCTTCAGCTTTTCGAGGTATTGCTTCGCTTCTTCCATTGATAACTTTCCCTGTTCTTCGATGATCTGTAACAAGGTTACCTCTACATCTTTGCTCATAGGGTCTTTAGTACCACTTATATAAACATAGGCTCCCTGCTGTATCCACTGGTAGAGTTCTTTTGCCTGCTCCAGCATCCGATGCTGCACATATATTTTTTTGGCCTGGTCCCTGGAAAAGGCGAGATCAATTTTTGTAAGAACACCTGTTTGCAGGAATTGCTGTATCTCTGTTTGATACAGGAAATCAGTTACAAAATGCTGCTCACCGAAGAAGAACCAGTTTCTGCCGGTAGCCGAAATGGTATCCCGGTGTGCCAGGAAGGAACGGAAAGGTGCGATACCGGTACCAGGTCCGATCATGATAATATCCTTCTCGGGCGAGGGTAAGCGAAATGAGCGGTTACGGTGAATGTAAAAGCTGACTTCGCTGTCAATGGGCAGTTCTCCCAGGAATTCACTGCACAGGCCAAATCGTTCTTCATTCCTGGCCTGAAAAGAGTGCTTTCCAACGGTGAGGTGGATTTCTCCTTCATGGGCAAGAGGCGAAGAGGAAATGGAATATAACCTGGGAGCGATGGGAGACAGTATTTTCAATACCTCTTCCATTTGCGCCGCATGCTGTAAAGGGTAAATGCGAAGCAGATCGACCAGGTCCATTCGCGTATCCGGAATTGGCTGGCCACTGATCTGCGCGTACTTCTTAATGGTAGAACTTAACAGGTAACAGACGTTGAGATGGCGAGTCAGCAAATCTTCGACACTGGCGGTATGACGGGCTGTTTCAACAATTTTATCACGCTCTATTCCGGTAAGCTGAATTATTTTTTCAACCACCCATTGACGGTTTTGCGGTACAATGGCAAACGCATCACCGGGTTCATAGTCGACCTTTTCTTCGGTGGCAATTTCAATATGAAATGTTTGCTTATTCGAGCCGCGGTCGTTGAGATTCACATTGGTGATGACTTTTCCGCGGTAGTATTTTTTTTCATTTGTTTTACGGCTTGTTGCGGGCGCCTCGCTCACAGGAGTTGATACAGCGGTCTGCTCATGTACAAAAGACACCACCTTGTCGAACCATTGCAATGCGTCGGATTCATAATCGGTATCACACTTTTGGATATCTACAACCCGCCGGGCGCCAAAAGAGGCCAGTTGCTGATCCACCTCTTCCCCGGTTTTACAAAATTGTGGATAGGAACTGTCGCCGAGCGCCAGCACGCTGAACTTCAGATTGGGAAGTGATAATTTTTGCTGATGGATATAATCGTAGAATTTTTTAGCAGGTGCCGGGGGTTCGCCTTCGCCTTGTGTGCTGATCACCACAAAGAAATATTCTTCCTTATCCAGGTCGGCCGGTTTGTATTGGTCCAGCCCGGTCAATTTCACCTGTATACCCTTTTTCTTTCCAATGGCGGCCAGTTGCGTTGCCAGTCTTTTTGAATTACCTGTTTCTGTTCCAAACACCAGGCTTATTTTTCGGGTACTGACTGCGCTGGTATTATTGGATGGTGGCGCCAGTCTTTCCTGCTGTTCAACACTGCCGACAAGTGCCGACAGGTATCCATTGATCCAGATCAGTTCTTCTTTGCTGGAAGATTCAACCAGGTTAATGAGTGTTTTTAATTTAGGCCCTTGCAGCATCTTTCTTTGAATTGTTTTGTTGAGCATTGGCAAGATTAGCCACCGCTTTAAAGTAGAGTTCGTTTTGGTCGTTATTGGGCAACCAGTTGAATGTTTGATAAAGAGACGCCACCCTGCCTACGATCACCAATGCCGGCGACAACCAGGTTTTGTGCGCGGCATCTTTCAGAAATTCATATATCGGCAGATTGGTGATTCTTTGGAAAGGAGTGGTGGCCTGCTCAATAACGGCTATCCAGCATTCGCGACTTACCTGGTGGTCAAGAAGCTTTTGTACGAGCAGGTTGGTGGTTTCGCCCGACATATAAAACACGAGGGTGTCGTTTGTTGTTGCCAGCTCGGCCCAATAGATGTCTTCGATGATGTCAGTCTTATAATAAGTAAGGAAACGAATGCCGGTAGAATAATTCCTGGCGGTGAGGGGGATACCGCTGTAGGCAGCAGCGCCCAGGGCCGCTGAAACTCCGGGAATCAATTCGTAAGGAATATTGTGCTGTTTTAATGTTTCCAGTTCATCGAGTATATTGGAAAAAACAGAAATATCGCCCCCTTTTAAACGAACAACCAGTTTTCCCTGTAAAGCATATTTCACCATTAGTTCGTTGATGGTTTCCTGCGGTGTTGACGAGCCTTTGCGACACTGTTTACCGACATAGATCACTTTAGCGGATGGATTGACCAGTTCACGAAGGATCTGATCGCTGACCAACCGATCCGTTAAAACAATCTCTGCCTGTCCGAGATATCTCGCCGCTTTTCGGGTGATCAGTTCCGGATCTCCCGGTCCCGCCCCCGCGATAATAACCCGTCCTGTATGTATGTGAGTAATGGACATATGCTGCTGTTAATTGACTATTGAATTAAAACGGCTGCCACGGTGTGATTGCCGGTTTCATCTACCAGGATCGCCGCGCCATTTCCGTTGATGTCCGCGTAGGAATCAAACACCAGGGGAGCGGCTGTTTTGATTGTTGCTTTTACCACTTCATTCAGTTTCACAGCGGATTCTATGGATTGCTGTTGGAGAGAGTTTACATCCAGTCGGTATTCAATGCTTCTCACCACTGCTCTCACCAGCCGGCTGTTGTGTTGCAGGTAATATTTGTTACCTGGCACCAGCGGCTTCTCATCCAACCAGCATAGCAGGGTTTCAAATTCATTGGAAGTTTTGGGGAGATCGCCCGAAAGAACGATGGTGTCTCCGCGACTGATGTCAATATCGTCTGCCAGTTGCAAAACAATTGACTGAGGTGCGAATGCCTCAGCCACTTCTTTCCCGCCGATCTCTATTTTATGGATGCGGGTGGTGATGCCTGAGGGTAGTACCGTTACGGTATCTCCCTGCCTGTATACCCCACTGATGATTTTGCCCGCATATCCCCGGTAGTCGTGAAGTTCGGCTGTCTGGGGCCTTATGACGTATTGCACCTGGAAACGGGGCCTGGAGAGATTGATGTCGTTTTCAATTTCAATTTCCTCGAGGAACTGTAACAGCGGTTTGCCTTCGTACCAGGGAGTACGATCGGAAGCATTGACGATATTATCTCCCTGCAGTGCGCTGATTGGTATATAGGTAACGTCCTTTAGTCCCAGTTGCCTGGCCACTTCGGCGTAATCGATCAGTATATTATTGTATACATCCTGCGAGAAATCCACGAGGTCCATTTTATTGATGGCCACCACCACATGGGGAATGTTCAGCAGGGAGGCGATGATGGAATGTCGGCGGGTTTGTTCAACCACTCCTTGTCTTGCATCAATCAATACAATGATCAGGTTGGTATTGGAAGCGCCGGTGATCATGTTGCGGGTGTATTGAATATGACCCGGCGCATCGGCGATGATGAATTTTCTTTTTGACGTGGTGAAATAACGATAGGCCACATCGATTGTAATGCCTTGTTCCCTTTCGGCCCGCAACCCGTCAGTGAGCAGGGCCAGGTCGATCTCGCCCGCCTGTTTATTGCGCGTCTGTTTTTCGATCGCTTCCAGCTGATCGATCAGGATGTTTTTGCTGTCATATAACAATCTGCCAATGAGTGTGCTTTTTCCATCATCTACACTGCCAGCTGTAATAAATCGAAGTAAGTCCATGATATGCTTGTTGAAAAGGTGAATGTTGATTGGTCGCCATTAGAAATAACCGTTCTTCTTCCTGTCTTCCATGGCGGCTTCGGTTACTTTGTCATCAATTCTTGTTTCTCCTCTTTCGCTGATGCGGGTGGAGATGATTTCGCTGATCACTTCATCCAGGGTGGAAGCGCCGGATTCTACCGCTGCCGTACAGGTCATATCGCCGACGGTTCGGTAGCGAACCTTTTTGGTATTGATTTTATCGGTCGGATCGATCTGGATAAAATCAGATACCGCAATCAGTTGTCCTTCGTATTCGATCACTTCTCTGTCGTGTGCGAAATAAATTGAGGGGAGAGCGATGTTCTCTTTCCGGATATAATTCCAGATATCCAGCTCTGTCCAGTTGCTGATCGGGAAAACCCGTACATTTTCGCCTTTGTGTATACGACCGTTGTAAATATTCCAGAGTTCGGGTCTTTGGAGTTTGGGATTCCATTGGCCGAATTCATCTCTTACAGAAAAGATTCTTTCTTTGGCACGAGCTTTTTCTTCGTCGCGCCTGGCTCCGCCGATGCAGGCATCAAATCCAAATTCTTCAATGGTATCCAGCAGGGTATAAGTCTGCAACCAGTTGCGGCTGGCAAATTTTCCTTTCGGTTCCGTCAGGTTTTTCTGGCGAATGGTGTCTTCCACTTTCCGAACCACCAGGGTGGCCTCTACTTCTCTAGCCAGCTCATCGCGAAAGCCGAGCGCTTCCGGGAAGTTGTGGCCGGTATCAATATGTACGAGGGGAAATGGAATTTTCCCTGGAGCGAATGCTTTCCGGGCGAGGTGTACCAGCGTGATGGAGTCTTTACCACCGCTGAACAGCAGCGCGGGTTTTTCAAACTGCGCCGCCACTTCACGCATAATGTGTATGCTTTCCGATTCCAGTTGTTCGAGGTAGTCCAGTTTGTATGTGCTCATGAGATTTTTATTAGTCTACAAAATCAGTGGGTAAATAGATAAAAAAAATTATGAAGAGGTACCTGGTTGGAGGTGAACGTGTAAGCCGCATTCCTTCTTCAGGCTGTCTTCCCACCACCATCGCCCGGCCCGGAAGTCTTCACCTGGTTTGATGGCTCTTGTGCAGGGGGCACAGCCGATACTCACAAATCCTTTATCGTGCAGGGGATTGTAGGGAATGTCATTGTCTGAAATAAACGCCTTGAGGTCGTTTGTGTTCCAGTGAAGAAGCGGATGAAATTTGATGATTTGGTTGCTGTTATCCCATTCCACCATATCCAGATCATGCCGGTTCGGTGAATGTTCCGCCCGAATGCCGGTGATCCAGATCTTGTGTCCGGACAGCGCTCTTTGCAGTGGTTCTACTTTTCGGATATGACAACATGATTTCCTGTTGTCGACCGATTCGTAGAAACTATTGGGTCCTTTTTGGGCGACGAATTCCTGTAATGCGAGGGCATCGGGGTAGTAGGCTGTAATGGGAAAGCCATATTTCTCGAGTGTACGGCTCCAGGTTGAATAGGTTTCCGGAAAGAGCCTGCCTGTATCCAGTGTAAATACTTTTACCGGTAACTGATGAGCGAAGATAAGATGACTGAGTGCCTGGTCTTCCCAGCTGAAGCTGGTAGAGAAACAGACCTGGCCCGGAAACAGGACCGCCAGTTTGCTTATCTGCGTGGCAATATCCGGTAGTTGTGCCAGTTGTTGTACCTGTTGGAATTCGCTTTGGTTTATGTTTGACATCGTTGAGTAGTTGAGTAAAAAAAAGAAATCGGGTGTGCTGTTTAACAGCAACAACAACTCTTTTTTATCGTAATGTGATATACCATCAAAGCGATTTAATACTCTACCTGTTCTGTGGACAAACGTACCAAATAATATTGAACGGCGTTGATAAATTTTTCCAAAAACTACGATGTCCAATCAGCTCAATCGGCTGAAACACGCTTCTGGAGCGGTATTCAGGTGGTGCCCGATGCGGGCATCGGGATGGTAACTAACAGTTGTTTTGATCAATTATGACACCAGCCTGACATAATGCGTTTAATTTTTTTTGGATTGATGGTTGCGTTGACTATCTTCGCATCAGTTCTTTGCAGTACTTATCAAGAAAGGCTGAGGGTTATGGCCCGAAGAAGCCTTGACAACCTGCTCTGGCGCAAGCCGGTAGCAAGGTGCCAATTCCATCCCGTCCAATCGGGGCAGATAAGTCAGACGAAAGCTTTAATACTCTACCTTCTTTATATCATCAAAGCTCTTCCGACGACTTTTCGGAAGAGCTTTTTTGTTTTAAGTACCCTGATTGATGTCAGGGGCTCATTACTTAGTTCCATCCGCTCATTCCTTCTTTTTAAGTACGCAGGATCGCTGTTTATTCAATTATCAATCGCCGGCCTTGTCGGCAAAAAAACTGTTTAGCATGTATCATTTTCTTAAAAAGCCGGAAGTCTTTGATGGATGGCAGGAGCTATTTCCTCCAATTAACCTGAATTTTAGAAAATGGATTTGGCCATTTGAAATTAACTCTACTACATTTGTGGGGTATCTGATTTCTGTATGGCAACACAAAAGCATTCATCGTTTAATAATGCGCAGCTTTTCTGCTGCATGTGTTGTTGTATGCCGCCCGGCATACACTAGGTCATACCACCAACCCGGGTTCGTTATCGACTACGCAGCGCCCTCTGTCAGGGGCAGAAACAACATTCTTACACTTCACTTAAAAAATGTTTTATGAGCAAACAACGTTTTGAGACGCTTCAGCTTCACGCCGGTCAGCAACCGGATCCTACCACGAAATCCAGAGCGGTACCTATTTACCAGACTACCTCCTATGTTTTCGACAATACCGAACATGCCGCCAATCTCTTTGGATTGAAGCAGTTTGGTAATATCTATACCCGTATCATGAACCCCACAACGGATGTTTTTGAACAACGTATCGCGGCGCTGGAAGGCGGCGTGGCTGCGCTCGCAACAGGTTCGGGCCAGGCGGCACAGTTCCTTGCCCTGAACAATATCCTGCAGGCGGGTGACAATTTTGTCAGCACATCCTATCTCTACGGCGGAACCTATAACCAGTTCAAGGTATCCTTCAAAAAGCTGGGTATCGAAGCACGCTTTGCGGATGGCGATAATGTGGACAGCTTTGTACCGCATATCGACAAAAACACCAAGGCCATTTACCTGGAAACAATCGGTAACCCAAGGTTGAACATTCCTGATTTCGAGAAGTTCGCTCAACTGGCGAAGGATTACGATCTGCCGTTGATTGTTGACAATACTTTCGGCGCAGGCGGTTACTATTTCAAGCCTATCGAATGGGGCGCCAACGTAGTGGTGGAGTCCACTACCAAATGGATCAATGGCCATGGAAACTCTATCGGTGGCGTGATTGTCGATGCCGGTAACTACAATTGGGGCAATGGCAAGTTTCCACAGTTCACTGAACCCAGCGAGGGATACCATGGGTTGAAGTTCTGGGATATTTTCGGATATAACAATCCGTTAGGCTTACCTAATATCGCCTTCATCATCCGCACACGAGTGGAAGGTCTGCGCGATTACGGTGCCAGCCAGTCTCCTTTCAACTCCTTCCTGAATATCCAGGGTCTGGAAACATTAAGTCTGAGAGCCGAACGCCAGGCAGAGAACGCACTGGCCCTGGCCCAATGGCTGGAATCTCATCCGGAAGTGGAATTTGTGTGGTATCCGGGTCTGAAAAGCAGTCCTTACCATACCCTGGCCAAAAAATACCTGACCAATGGTTTCGGAGGGGTACTGCAATTCGGTATCAAAGGCGGTGTGGAAAACGGACGCAAGTTCATCGACTCCCTGAAACTGGTAAGTCACCTGGCGAATGTGGGTGATGGCAAAACACTGGCGATCCATCCGGCCTCCACTACACACGAACAGCTTTCCGATAAAGAAAGAGAAGCCTCCGGTGTTCTGGCTAACCTGATCCGTATCAGCGCGGGCTACGAACATATTGATGATATCAAAGCAGATTTCGAACAGGCATTTGAGAAAGTGTTTGCGAAAACGCTGGTAGGGTGATAGGAGAGCGGGAGTGAGAGCGGGAGCGGGAGAATGGAGCGGGAGTGAGAGCGGGAGCGGGAGAATGGAGCGGGAGTGAGAGCGGGAGCGGGAGAATGGAGCGGGAGTGAGAGCGGGAGCGGGAGAATGGAGCGGGAGTGAGA
>JBGAHR010000027.1:0-58143 GCA_044226045.1 Chitinophagaceae bacterium | reverse complement strand
ACGTTTCAGGTTTGATGTTCAGGGGTGTCGTTGGCTGTTGAAAGGCTGGAGGCTGCTGAAGTTTTCGTACCTTACAAGGTTTAAATTTTATTTGACTTTTGACTTTTGACTTTTGACTTTTGACTTTTGACTTTTGACTTTTGACTTTTGACTTTTGACTTTTGACTTTTGTAAACGATAAACCTGAAACGATAAAACCTGATAAACTAACAAACATTCACCAGCAAACCCAACATTCATCTCTCCAAATATTTTTTTAAACTATCTTCGCGACGCATTCAGTGCTGCTTGCATGATGAACCATTAACAATCAACAAAAAAGGAAACAATTAACAATGAGCAAGTACAAAGCCGGGGTGCTGTTTGGCGAAGAACTGGAAGCACTCTACAAAGACGCAAAAGATAACCAGTTCGCACTCCCCGCAGTAAATACGATCGGAACCAATACGATTAACGCAACCCTCGAAACCGCCGCAAAAGTTAACTCTCCGGTAATCGTTCAATTTTCCAATGGTGGCGCACAGTTTATCGCCGGCAAAGGAATGCCGAACGACAAACTGCAGGGCAATATTTCCGGCGCTATTTCCGGAGCGCTCCACATACATAATGTAGCTAAATATTACGGTGTACCGGTTGTATTGCACACCGATCATGCCGCCAAAAAATGGTTACCCTGGATCAGCGGTCTGATTGACGCGGGAGAACAATACAAAAAAGAAAAAGGACAACCGCTCTTCAGTTCACACATGCTCGACTTAAGCGAAGAACCCATTGAGGAAAACATTCACACTTCTGTTGAGTTCTTCAAAAGAATGGCTCCGCTGGGAATGGGCATAGAAATTGAACTCGGTGTAACCGGAGGAGAAGAAGACGGAGTAGACAACAGCGACGTGGAAAACTCAAAGCTCTATACCCAACCCGCCGATGTTGCCTATGCTTTCAAAGAACTCGGAAAAGTGGGAAGCCTGTTTACAGTAGCTGCTGCTTTCGGAAATGTTCATGGCGTGTACAGCCCCGGCAACGTTCAATTGCGTCCTGAAATTTTAAAAAACAGCCAGGTGTATATTGAGCAGGAACTGAAAACCGGTCCCAAACCTGTATTCTTCGTATTCCACGGCGGAAGCGGATCACCTCAACACCAGATCCGGGAAGCGATTGGATATGGCGCTATCAAAATGAATATTGATACCGACCTGCAGTGGGCATTCTGGGAAGGCGTTCTCCAGAATTATAAAAAATCAGAGGCTTACCTGCAGGGCCAATTGGGTAACCCCGAAGGGGCAGACAAACCCAATAAAAAATACTATGATCCGCGTGTATGGTTGAGAAAAGGGGAAGAGAGCTTCATCAAGCGCCTCGAAACCGCTTTTGAAGACCTCAACTGCGTAAACAGAAACGCGTAAAATCTGTTTTCTATATCAGGAAAATCCCGCCCCAACAGGCGGGATTTTTGTTGGGTATGTTTTGCCGGCCTGACCAAACTTAAAAATTGTCTAAATTCTGTCAAGGGTCGTTTGTAAGACGAGCGGCATCCGCAATTGTGGTAATTTCATAGTCCAATTCAACGATGCATGAACAAAGAATTCTACGAGCATATATTTTCCATTCAGCAAAAAACCGAAGCGGTTCCCCCGAACGAAAAAATTGCCTCCTGGGTGATGCAGGTATTATGCCTGATGTATCCGGAAAAAGCCGCGTGCTTTTCACAATCACCGGAAGACATTGCGCAGAAATTCAACCAGCTTCAATACGACCTGGTCGAATTACTGAACTCCACCAAAGCCTGTGCCACCCACGACAACGTAAAAAAAGCAAGGATATTCTTTGAAAGGATCCCTGAATTGTATCGCATACTCAATACCGATATAGAAGCCATCCTGCAGGGCGACCCGGCCGCCAACAACCGGTTCGAAATCATCAGAAGCTATCCGGGCTTTTTTGCCATCAGCTTTTACCGGATCGCTCATGCCCTGCTGGACCTGGACACCGCCTATCTCCCCCGGATCATTACCGAGTGGGCCCATTCGAGCACCGGTATCGATATTCATCCGGCCGCGGAAATCGGTGAACATTTTTGTATCGATCATGGTACCGGATTGGTGATTGGAGAAACCTGCCAGATCGGTAATCATGTAAAATTATACCAGGGGGTTACGCTGGGCGCCCTGAGTGTAGACAAATCACTGGCAGGTATCAAACGTCATCCCACCGTAGAAGATCATGTAATTATTTATTCGGGCGCAACGATACTGGGTGGTGAAACAGTTATCGGACACCACAGTATCGTAGGAGGAAATGTGTGGCTCACCAGGAGCATTCCGCCATACACCACTGTTTATCACCGACCCGAAATTGAACTCGTTGAACAAGTTAAAATCAAGTAATGGCAACAATATTGGATCTCGTAGGTAATACCCCGCAGGTAGAAATCACCAGGCTCAATCCCAATCCGGCTGTGACAATTTATGCCAAACTGGAAGGAAACAATCCTGGTGGCAGTGTGAAGGACCGGCCGGCACTCAATATGATCAGGTCTGCCATCGAACGGGGAGAAATAAAACCCGGCACCCGCTTAATTGAAGCCACCAGCGGCAATACCGGCATCGCCCTGGCCATGATTGCCCGTCTGTACGGACTCGACATAGAACTGGTAATGCCTTCCAGTTCCACCCGTGAAAGAACATTGACAATGGAAGCATTCGGTGCGAAAGTGACTTTGCTGGACAGCATTGAAATCTGTCGGGACTATGCAGAAGACAAAGCCACCCGAGGAGAAGCTTATATCCTGAACCAGTTTGCCAATCCGGATAACTATATGGCTCATTATAAAACTACCGGACCTGAAATCTGGAAGGATACTCATGGAGCAATTACGCATTTTGTAAGTTCCATGGGCACCACCGGCACCATCATGGGTTGTTCCAGATATCTGAAGGAAAAAAACAGCCAGGTACAAATCGTAGGATGTCAACCCACGGAAGAATCTTCCATCCCCGGCATTCGCAGGTGGCCGAAAGAATATCTGCCTAAAATATTTGAACCGGAAAGAGTGGATCGGGTGATAGATGTTTCTCAGCAGGAAGCGACGGAGATGGCGAGGTTGCTGGCAAAAACCGAAGGTATTTTCGCAGGCATGAGCAGCGGAGGAGCGGCGGCGGCTGCATTTCGCCTGGCCAGGGAAATAAAGGAGGGCGTTATTGTTTTCATTTGTTGCGACAGAGGAGATCGCTATCTCAGCAGCGATTTGTTTGGGTAGAAATTAAACAATCACAGCCTGACAAACGCGGTAAAAAAATGTAAAAAGGCTGGCTGCTGACGATAACAGAAATAATCATGGTTTTTTTGAGAACTGGTTTGACAGGTATTCAGACTGGAAGATAGTTGTGCCTCAGCAAACAAATGAGTGACCCGACGTATCTGACCCTTGTAATCACAACCCAGCGAAGTTGAATTACCCTGGCTCGCCCGGGTAAACCACCCAATTACAGGAACTACCTTTTTCCGAAGAACTTTATCTTTTTTATTATAGCTGATATAAAACAGATGCCGGCTGTTGTCGGTCACATTCACTCTTTCAAAATTGGTTACACCCGGTATGCCCGGCGCACTCATGAATATCCGGATATCCCTTTTGGGAATCGGCACTTTGTTAAATGCCCGGAGAAGCTGACTGTTATAAACAGAATGGATTGTGTTCCTTTTAAATTTGGTATCTGGGGGTAATACCACTGCACTGCTGATCACCGCTCCAAACGAATGAGAAACCAGTTTGATCCTTAACTGATCGGGTAATTGGTTAATCATTTCCCGCATTGTCAACCCTGAGAAATAGGCCCGGTTGGTTACAAAATTGTACAGTTTGGCATTGATCAATTTTAACTGATTGTTCATTTTACACTTTCCACATTCGAAATTCTTTTTTTTGCCATCGTTACTGGGCCAAAATATCCTGACAAACAATTTTTTTGCAGTCCTTTCCTCCGGCAGCGAGTCGATCATGTCGTTGAACAACGCCACTCCCTGCAGGTGGGCAAGACTATAAGGAACATTGTAACCGGGAATAAAACCTATCAGCTCCTCCAATGAGTTCTCTGCTGACAACTGACGGATCCGGTCGACGATCAGGGATAAGAACTTTTCGTTCCAGAGCCTTCTAAATTCCATCATATTGGCAAATACCAAAGAATCTCCGATTGGATTCCTGCTGGCCAGGCTCCGCATTTTATCGAAGAATTCCTTTCCGCCGAACTCGTCCGGATTCAATTTTTGCCCATGCAATCTTAACAAAGAGTAAAAGGTCAACGCTCGAAAGGCCGATTTGGCAGCTTCATCATCCAAAAACCATTCTTTTATCCGTTCGTTTTTAAAAGTACCGGGATACACACAGCCCAGTCCATCGAAACGAATGGAAAGGATATTGACAGGTCGTTTAACGGGGAAAACATCTTCAAGATCCACCCCCTCATAGTCTGTCCAGTTATCCGTAATTATTCTCTTCCGGGTATCATCATACTTGCACCCAATCGTTTCCTTACACAAACAGGACATTTCACAATCAGAACAAATACTTTGTGCACGGGCAGAACAGTAAACTGCCAGCAGGCAAATAAAAATGCAAACGAATCTGCTCATAATCGCGGTTAGCCTTTAGGGATAGCTTATCTCTAAAAATACTACAAATAACGGTTATATAAAGATGCCCTTTTCGAAATGATGATGTCACTGTTGTCCGGGGAAAGTGGCGAAGTCCATCCAGTTAAGCTGAAATAATCATCTTTTTGCCACTTTTTGACAAATGAGCCCCCCTTTATGTGAGCGGGAGCGGGAGCGAGAGCGGGAGCGAGAGCGGGAGCGGGAGAGGAAGTATACGAGAGAGGTCTTTTCCGGTAAGTCGCTGACGGGACTTTTTTTGTTTCGCCAAAAAAATCCCACAAAAAAAGGCGCCCAAGGCCGATATACAGCCCGGCTACTTTAGGTGAGCGGGAGTGAGAGCGGGAGCGACTAATTCAATTATTTCTTCGGTGGTGAACAGCGGTAGAATAAAGCCCGGCATTTTCAGGGAGCGGGAGTGAGAGCGAGAGCGAATACAGTTATCGCATTGGCAAATTGGATTTCATCCGCCATTCGTAATCCGTAATCCGTCATTGCATTGGCTCATTGACCAATTGCGCTCTCCGAGTTTTCCCCGGACAACAGTGATGATGATGTCAGCATATGGTTTTTACCAGTTTGCCCAGTTGCTTAAGGCTGGCTTCCGTTCTGCTATTCCAGGGAACTCCAAAACTCAACCTCATGCAATGATCGAACTGGTTCTGCAAGCTGAACATCATTCCGGGCGCAATACTTATTTTCTGCCGTAATGCCAGATTGTACAGATCCAGCGTATTGACGCCCCCGGGTAGTTCAGTCCATAACGACAGCCCCCCTTGCGGGCGGCTGATACGGGTGCCTTCGGGAAAATATTCGCCTATCACCCGAACGTATTGCAGGTAAGTGGTATGCAAAGATTGTCTCAGTTTTCTTAAATGCGATTCGTACCGACCGTTCTCCAGGAAGTCCGCTACAATTTCACTGGTAATGGACGGTGAAGACAGGGAATGAAACAGTTTCATCTGAAGAATGCTGTCTTTAAACTTACCCGGGGCCACCCAACCCACCCGATAGCCGGGCGCCAGTGTTTTGGAAACAGAGCTGCACCAAAGTACATTGCCCGATTCATCATAAGTCTTGCAGCAGGTGGGGCGGTGATCACCAAAATAGATATCGCCATAGAGATCATCTTCAATCAGCGGAACTCCATATTTTTCGAGCAAACGGACCGCTTCCTTTTTATGTTCGTCCGGCATACAGCTTCCCAGCGGGTTGCTGAAATTACTAACGAGAAGGCAAAAACGAATTTTATTATGCAGAATCGCTTTCTTCAGTGCATCCAGTTCTATTCCGGTGCGAGGATTCGTGGGTAATTCCAGCACTTTTAGCCCGAGGCTTTGAGCCAGCTGAAGAATACCGAAAAAACAGGGGCTTTCTACCGCGATGGTATCCCCGGCCTTTGCAATCGCCATCATACAATAGGATAAGGCATTCATGCATCCATTGGTTACCACGAGATCATCTTCCGACAAGTTGCCGTTCCAGGAGAATGACCAACGGGCTACCTGACGACGTAGTCTTTCATTGCCCGGAACCGCCTGGTACTGCGTACCCTCCCCGGGTAATCGCTTTACCGAGTCAAGCATGGACTTGCGCAATTTTGCGAGGGGAAGCAATTGCTCTGATGGAATACCCATTGAAAACATGGTGACCGACGAGTCCGCCGCGTTGTTGTACACTGAAGCAAAAACCTCGGATATCTTTCTTATCGGCTTGCCCCAGGATGGCCGGCTGGTTTCCGGTATGGCCAAACGCCGCCGAAAGGAATGACTTACATAATATCCCGATTGCGGTCTCGATTCGATCAACGCTTTTTTCTCCAGCTCATGGTAAGCGAACTGAGCAGTACTCATGCTTACGCCATGCTCCCGGCAAATCATCCGGATAGACGGCAGCTTATCTCCCACTTTCAATACATCATTATGTATTTTCTGCTCGATGTTCCTGGCTATGCGCAGGTAAAGCAGCTCCTTTCTTTGCGTATCTGTTGCTTTCATACAAAAACTGTATTGGTCAAAATTATGAAAATTGTATCTGTATCGATACAGTTATTTTTTTGAATTTTGTGTTCAGTCAATTTCGAAAAACAAAAAAATAGTTATGCAAAAAAGAGAATCCATAGATCCGGTTAACTGGACGGCCTTCAGTGAATCGGCCCACCAGATGCTGGATGAAATGATCCATCATATACAGGAATCATCCAATCGCAAGGCCTGGCAACCCATTCCGGCAGAAGCAAAGCGGGAACTGGAAACAAGCATACCGGAAACCGGCCGTTCGCTGGAAACTGTTTACCAGTCTTTCAAAGACAATGTACTTCCTTACAGTCTTGGCAACACGCACCCCCGGTTTTGGGGCTGGGTATGTGGTGGCGGATCGGCTTCGGGCATGATGGCTGAAATGATGGCAAGCGCCATGAATCCTACGGTATCTTTCGGCGAGCATGCGGCCATGTATGTAGAACAGCAAGTATTAAACTGGACTAAAGAACTGTATGATTTTCCGAAAAGCAGTTCGGGTATTCTGACTACCGGCGCTTCGCTGGCAAACATCCTCGCCATTTCGATTGCCCGCCACCAGTTCAACAAAGACATTCGCAAAAAAGGCATCACGGGCACCCTGACAGTATATACTTCCACAGAAACACATAGCTGTGTACAAAAGGCCGTTGAATTGTTAGGTATTGGCAGCGATAACCTGGTAAAGATTCCAACTGATGACCAATACCGCGTACGCACCGACCTGTTACAGGATCGGATCAGAAACGACCGCGCCAAAGGACTGATGCCATTCTGTATTGTTGGCAACGCCGGTACCGTGAATACAGGAGCGATTGATGATCTCGAAACGCTGGCAGGTATTGCACGGGAAGAAGGTTGCTGGTTTCATGTGGACGGAGCATTCGGTGCAGTACCCAACATATTACCGGAGTATAAAGAAAAGTTGAAAGGTCTGGCCCTCGCCGATAGTCTTGCGTTTGATTATCACAAGTGGTTTTATGTGAATTATGATGCAGGTGGACTATTGGTAAAAGATCCCACTATTCACAGAGAGACATTTGAAATCAATGCCAGTTACCTGGCCCATCACGACAGAGGAGTAATATCCGGGCCTCACAATTACAACCACCTCGGCATTGAACTGTCAAGGGGATTCAGGGCCTTGAAAGTATGGGTGATGCTCCAGGAGCAGGGATTGGAAAAATACAGGCGACTTGTGCGCAGAAACCTGGAAGATGCGCAATACCTGGCCTCCCTGATCAACAATCATCGTTCCCTGCAGCTTACCGCGCCGGTACCGATGAACATCGTCACCTTCCGATACTATGATGCTGCCCTCGACTCTGATCAGTTGAATGCAATCAACAAGGAGATCCTGATGCGATTGCATGAGTCGGGTGAAGCGTTGCCTTCATTCACCATACTAAAGGGAAACTATGTAATCAGGGTGGCACATGTTAATCACCGGAGTCAGCCATCCGATTTTGAACTACTGGTTAACAGAACAGCCGAGCTCGGCCAACAAATAGCAAACGAGATCCTTCAAACCGCTTAATTATAAAGATATGACTGCAGCCATCATTGTATTCGATCAATTCACCGACATAGATGTATTTCTTCCCTGGGATTTACTGAACCGGGTAAGAATGGTTCGAAAAGATTTCTCGGTAAAATTACTGGGTACTGAACCTACTCATCGATCCATCAACGGACTTTCCATTGACATGCATGGAAAGATAGAAGAAGCCAGACTGGCCGATATCGTTTTCTTTGCCAGTGGTAAAGGAGCCAGGATGCTTTACAGAAATAACGAATACCTTAACAGATTCCAGCTCGACCCATCCAGGCAACTGATAGGGTCCATGTGTTCCGGAGCGCTCTTGCTGGCAGGCCTGGGTTTGCTGCAGAACAGGAAAGCGACTACCTACCCTACTGTTGTAAAAGAGTTGAGGGAAATGAATGTACAGGTGCTCGAAGATCAGCACCTCGTCGTAGAAGGAAACGTGGCCACTGCAGCCGGTTGCCTCGCCGCAATCGATCTGGTGAGTTGGATGCTGGACGAAACCATAGGAACTGAATTAAGGGAGAAAGTGATCGCTTCGGTACTGCCGGTAGGCCAGGGACAGGCGTGCATATATTAAGATGATTACGGATTACGAATTACGGATTGCGGATGGAAAACTAATTTGCCAATTCGTCAATTGGTCAATGAGCCAATGGAATGACGGACGGGAGAAGCAATTAGTCAATATGTCAATTGGTCAATTAGCCAATGGGATTACGGATGACGAATTCAAAAGTCAAAAATCAAAAGTCAAAAGTCAAAAAAACTACAAGACAAAGAATTCAACTGCAAACCGCAAACTGCAAACCGCAAACCGCCAACCACAGACCGCAAACCGCAAACCAACGTGAAACACGAAACGCGAAACGTAAAACGCTAAAACCGAACAACTGAAATCAAACATTCCGCAGATGTACAGCATTTCAACAGACTTAGACAGGTTACCAGTGGAAAAATTGCATCAGTACCTTTCCACTGAATCTTATTGGGCCAAGGGCATTCCCCTGGAAACCGTCAAACGATCCATTCAACATTCACTCAATTTCGGAATTTACGCCGGAGAGGAACTGGCAGGTTTCGCCAGGGTTATTTCCGATTACGCCACCATCGCCTACCTCGGTGATGTGTTTATCCTTCCGGCTCATCGTGGAAAGGGTCTGTCGAAAAAACTGATGGAAGCCATTGTCAGTCACCCGGACCTGCAGGGGCTGAGAAGATGGATTCTGTTGACGCGAGATGCCCATGAACTCTATAAAAAATACGGATGGCAACCGATTGCCAATCCGGTATCCTGGATGGAAAAAACAGTTATCAATCCTTACCATATTTAAATCATCAGGCCACGATTACGAATGACGGTGATTCCAGGAAGGATCAATTAAAAGGCCGGAAATAGAATAGCACAATTGTTGGCGGTAACAGATCCGTCATTCGTAAACTGCCTGTCAGTAAAAAACTCCGGTTTGTGTTAATTTAGCGCATGACTACCCGCATATTAAAACGGCTTTACGTAAGAGAACTGGGAAAATTATCCAAAGAGATCAGTCTTTACCAGTCTGAAGAAAATTTATGGAAGATCGACCGGAATATTTCCAATTCCGGTGGAAACCTTTGCCTCCATCTGCTGGGCAATCTGAATCATTTTATCGGAGCTGTCATTGGGAAAACGGGGTATGTTCGAAACCGGGAACTGGAGTTCAGCCAGAAAGACGTTCCGAAGGATGTTTTACTGCGCCGGATAGACGAAACTACAGAAATGGTAACAGAAATCCTGTCTGCCCTGGATGATATTCAATTGGAAAAAGACTATCCGATAGAAGTGTTGCAGGGAACAGACAGCACACAATTCATCCTGACTCATCTTCTTTCGCATCTCAGCTATCACCTCGGACAAATCAATTATCACCGGCGATTGCTCGATAATTAAGCCGTAACTTCCCGGAAATAATTGAATATGGTCAGTTTTGGTTACACCATCCTGTATGTAAAGGATGTATCTGCCAGCATCCGGTATTATGAAACTGCCTTTGGATTTCAACAGAAATTTATGGCGCCCGGTGATGAATATGGGGAATTGAATACAGGTTCTACCACGCTTGCTTTTGCATCGTTGAGTATGGCGGCCTCCAACCTTACAACCGGATTTCAACCCTCCGACCCAACTGCCAAACCATTTGCGATTGAGGTGGGACTGGTTACGACTGATGTGGAAGGCGTTGTTCAAAAAGCGGTAGCGGCCGGAGGTTCGCTGTTGGAGAAGCCAAAAGTGAAACCATGGGGGCAAACTGTTGCCTATGTGAAAGATCCGGACGGCTTCCTGATTGAAATCTGCACACCGGTTGGATGATATCGTCATCAATAAAAGCTGTCTTATGATCTCCTATCAAACTTTTGCCAATCGGGTACGGTACCTGCTTATTTCCGCAACTGCCGCTTTTACCCTATTCAGTTGTAATAATTCATCGGAACCGGCACAACCCGTCAAAGACACTGTTACAGTTAAAAAAGATTCCCTCACGGCTGTCCCGGAAACACCTGTGGCTAAGAATGATTCCTCCTTATTGACCATTGCCATACAGGCTCTGCAAGCGCTTGATAAAAAAGACTACCGCGCATTCGCTTCTTTCATTCATCCCGTAAAAGGAATTCGGTTTACTCCTTATGGATATATTGATACCACTACCGATGTAGTGATGAATCCCCTGGTATTTCAAACTATGCTGCTCAAAAAGCAACCGGTTAAATGGGGAACCACCGATGGAAGCGGAGATCCGATCCTGCTTACCCTTCCGAAATACCTCGAAAAATATGTGTATGATGTAAAATTTGTGAAGCCGGAACATTTCTTCTTTAATGAAACCCGCGGTAAAGGTAATTCTGTCGATAACCTGTCCACTATTTACCCCGGATTGCCTTTCATTGAATCCTATTTTTCAGGTTTTGACAAAAAGTACAGCGGCCTCGACTGGCGTTCACTTCGCCTCGTTTTTGACAAATCTGGCGACACCTATTACCTCATTGCCCTGATCCACAACCAGTGGACGTCTTAAAATAAATATTGGCAATACTGTGATTTTTTGGCCTTTCCCGCTAATCATATATTAAAGCAACGGCCTTCACATGGATGAGCAATCGTTTTTGGATCAGGTAAACACTAATAAGGGAATCATCTACAAGATCTGCCATACCTACTGCAGGAGCAGTGCGGATATTGAAGACCTTGCCCAGGAGATTATTTATCAACTCTGGAAATCGCGAAGCCGGTTCAATCCGCAATATTCCTTCACCACCTGGATGTACAGGGTGGCATTGAATACCGCGCTGGCGGATTATAAAAAGTACAGTCGCCTGGACTCGCGTACTACGCTCCAGCCCGACTTGCCGGAAATCGCTGATCCTGCAGGAACAGATGACTCCCCGGCGTTACAGGTACTGCAACAATTCCTCTGGCAGTTGAAGGAACTGGACCGTGCGTTGATGCTGTTATACCTGGAAGAAAAATCCTACCAGGAAATGGCCGATATCCTGGGTATCTCGTCCTCCAATGTTGGAACAAGACTGAGCCGGATCAAGGATCAGTTAAAACAATATTTTAAAAAGCATAAAACAAATTTATGAACGAAGAAGAACTGTTAAAAAGCTGGAAACAGATCGATCAACAAATGGAACAGGCAAAGATTCTGAACTTACAGTCATGGGCATTGAACCTACAATCCCGTGAAATGATGCAGATGGTGAAGGCCCGAAACAAACTCGGTGGTCTGGCAACTTTTAAGTCATGGGGAATTGTACTGGGTATTCTCTGGATTATCTTTCTATCCTGGACCCTGACCGTTGCGATTCCCGCAGAAAAAATATTTTACTCCATTTCAGTGAGTGCCATCATTCTTTTTAACCTGGTCGCAATCGTCGTTTATGCAAGGCAACTGGTGATGATCCGGGATATACGCCGGACGGATTCGGTTGTGGAAGCACAGGAAAATCTGGGAAAGTTGCGTCTGTCCACCATTCAGATTATAAGAATCCTCTTCCTTCAGATTCCGTTTTATTCTACCTGGTTTTATTCACCCGCCATGTTTAACCAGGCT
This sequence comes from Chitinophagaceae bacterium, assembly GCA_044226045.1. Taxonomy (GTDB): domain Bacteria; phylum Bacteroidota; class Bacteroidia; order Chitinophagales; family Chitinophagaceae; genus Endoryza. The sequence goes on along the minus strand of JBGAHR010000027.1, from coordinate 45,841 downwards.
CCTGTTTACAGCTGGATTATCAGCATCGGCGTTGTGGTGCTGATGTGTGGCCTATCTATCTGGTTGTTTAAAAACATCAACGTCAGCAACAGTCATAAAAAATGGTTCAGGTTGCTGATCGGTCACCAGGAATGGAATGCCGTTAATGACGCCTCCTCCCTGCTGGAAGAGATTGATGAGTTCAGGAATGGATGAGTGGGTTTAGCGGTTGGCGGTTGGCGGTTTGCGGTTTGCAGTTTGCGGTTTGCGGTTGTAGCGTTTTACGTTTCAGGTTTCATGTTTCACGTTCCTCAGGCGAGTCTTATTCGCCGCAGGCGGTTTCCGGGAGCGTAAGCAGGAGTGGGAGCGATTCTCCCTCATTTCATTGACTCATTGACTAATTGGCAAATTGTCCAATTGTATTTCATCCGTCATCCGTAATCCGTCATACGTCATTGCATTGGCTCATTGACCAATTGACAAATTGACCAATTACTAATTTTGTCCTACCTTGCGAACACTTGTTAGTTCAAAACAACCAATAATTTATGGCATTGCAATCCATTCCCAGTTTACTGGGAGCTAAAGCAGAGTTCCTGCTGAACCACCAGTCAAAAACCATTTCCAAAGATCAGTTACACTTACCCGGACCCGATTTTGTTGACCGCATCTGGATTAACAGCGACCGCAATCCAAATGTGTTGCGCAATCTTCAACTGATGTATAATACCGGCCGTTTAGCCAATACCGGTTATTTGTCAATCCTCCCTGTTGACCAGGGAATTGAACACAGTGCCGGTGCTTCCTTCGCGAAAAATCCCATTTACTTCGATCCGGAGAACATTATCAAACTGGCAATAGAAGGTGGCTGCAATGCCGTGGCAACAACTTTTGGCGGACTGGGTATGCTCTCCAGGAAATATGCTCATAAAATACCCCTGATCGTAAAGGTTAATCACAACGAATTTCTAACCTACCCCAATAAATTTGACCAGGTGATGTTTGCTTCGGTGAAAGCCTGTCATGATCTGGGAGCGGCTGCTATCGGCGCTACTATTTACTTTGGCAGCGAAGAATCGACCCGCCAGTTGCAGGAGGTAAGCAAAGCTTTTGAAATGGCGCATGAACTGGGCATGGCCACCATCCTTTGGTGTTACCTGCGAAACCCGGCATTTAAGAAAGATGGAGTTGATTATCATCTATCGGCCGATCTTACCGGCCAGGCCAATCACCTGGGTGTAACCATAGAAGCAGATATCATCAAACAGAAATTACCGGAAAACAACGGTGGCTATACGGCACTCAATACCAAAGAATCCGCCTACGGCAAAAACGATAAACGAATTTATACAGAACTCACCAGTGATCATCCGATTGATCTTTGCCGCTACCAGGTAGCCAACTGTTATATGGGCAGAGCAGGACTTATCAATTCAGGTGGTGCCTCATCCGGTGAGAGTGACCTGGCGGAAGCCGTAACTACTGCTGTCATCAATAAAAGAGCCGGCGGAATGGGTTTGATCAGCGGAAGAAAAGCTTTTCAACGACCTATGAAAGAAGGTGTGGAAATTCTTAACCGAATTCAGGATGTTTATCTGGATAAATCCGTTACTATTGCATAACCATTGCGAATAATTACTTATAAAAATCTCTAATATGGCATAGTATTCGCTATAAATGCATGTCAGGTTCCTATATAAAGGCCATGACCCTGTCCGTTCACACCGACAGGGTTTCTTTTTTCCCATCAATTCTTCTGCCCATAAAACCTATCCCGACTTTACCTGCCCTGATTTTACCGAACTTCGCTTCAGAAAAACACTATCATGCCTGATTTCACTTCCCTTACTCCCAAAACATTGAGTCCGGGTATTACCGGTTATTATGCACATGGACAGCTCTCCACGCTTGGTTATATTGAGATCAAAGCCGGCAGCATACTGGGTCTTCATCATCATCCGCATGAGCAGATCACCTTCATTCTGGAGGGGCAACTGGACATGACCATTGGCGGAACAGAAGTGTCGCTGAAGAAAGGAATGTATTATGTTATCCCGTCCAACACTCCCCACTCCGCGGTGGCAGTCACGGATTGCCTGGTGATAGACAGCTTCAGCCCGGTACGCGAAGACTACAAATGATTATTTCAGTGCGCTGAGGAAAGTCCGCTCAAAGGATATCATCCAGCTCCTGGTGGTCATGCGGTGCATGTCGCCCTTCAATTCAACCCGGTAACCGAGGTTGAGTTTTGCATTGCTGTTAAAGATCAATTGCAAGGCAGGTGCGATATCTATATAGTAACCCGACAGGTCATACGTTCGCTGCCCCATAAGTTCGCAATACAGATTTACGTTGACCTGTTTATAGTTTTCGTAACTGCGAGGAAATAAGAGGTAGCCTCCGGAAAGAGTATAGTCGAGGGCCTGGTATGGATACAACTGGTATACATCCTTTCGTGACTTATCGAGGACCTGTATATTACTGACAGTAGCGGAAACCGCCAGTTTGTTGATCAGTTGAGTGGCAATAACGCCATACTGAAATCCCGATTGATCGCCATCCAGGGATAACTCGTCATAGAAGGGATCATTGCGAGAATAGCTCCCTGCGGCGAAAGCAGCCATTCTGAAATGGCGATGAACGTCATCGATCGATAAGAAGCGGTATTTGGCATAAATGCGGGCGCTCTCCCACCGAACGCCGCTTGAATACATATCGGAAAAGCTCGCGGATCCATGAACCATCCAGTTTTTATTCAACCCGAACATGATTTCCGGTGTGTGACGTTGTTCTGTTCTTTTGGTATGATAGCCTTCCTGCAATCTCAGGGTATATTTTGCGCTGATTGATTTGGCAGGCATATTGGAAGCCGGCTCTGTATAAGGATACAGCTCCTGGGCATTCGAATGAAGCCAGGAAAGAAGCAGGCATAATACGCCTGCTTTCTTTACTATAGTTAAATAGTTCATTGAATGGTATTCATTATTTATTCTTCACAAGGATTCACCCTCTTTCATCAGCTCAAATGGAAATGTGATAGATCCTCGTATTGGCAGCGATGCCTTCTTTGACACAGCAGGAACCGGCTTTTCCGGTTTGTATACAACTCATTTGCGTGGCGCCCGCATACTTCTTGAATTCCTTTTGAGTCAAGAACTCTTTATCGGTAAAAAAGAAAGTCTTTTCTCCATTCAGTGTTTGTCCCTGTCCGTTCAGAACATGAAAGGTCTTTCCTTCTATGTTCACATGAGCATCCTTCTCCACTTTCAGATGATGGAAGTCTGCCGTTACCTTTAATTTCGCCACCGAGAACCCGGCTTCCTGTACTGCATTTTTGATAGCATCGAAATCGGGTTGCGAGCCTTCCTTAAATACAATAGTGAAAGTGGATGACTTAATCTCCGGCTCCACTGATTTAATGAATGATAATTTCTCCAACGATTTATTAATGGCTCTCGAACACATGGCACAGGTCAGCCCTGCCGCCTGGAGGCTGGCAGACCTGAATTGCGACATCGCCCGGGTTGAGAGTAACACCAGGCCTAATATCCACAACTTTTTCATGACAATAATTTATGGTGATCAGGAAAAGAAAGATGGTTCCTCTGTTTGAAACAAAAGAGAAACCATCTTTGTCAATACATTAAGACTTGCAGCAGCTCTTGTCTGTGCAGCAATCTTTACCGGTAGCAGCATGACCTTTATCCTTACACTGGTCTTTACATTCTTCTTTCTTGCATTTATCATCACTGCAGCAGCCCGCTTTTTTATCGGTAGCGGCGGCGCTTTCATCGCCCTTGCGATCGTACTGGCAGCAGGCATGCAATTTATTGTAGGCTTCCTCAGAAGCGGTGAAATTCTGTGTATCGTATCCTACTGCGGCAATGGCCTTCTGAATCTTGTCGCTGTTGGTCTTCTGTGAATTGTAGGAAACTGCCAGCATTTTTGTTTCTGAATTCCATTTGGCAGAAGCGGCGCCGGCCTTGGTTGCCGCGGTTTCTATTTTCTTCTGACACATTTCACAATTGCCCCATACTTTAATGGATTCCTTCTTTGAAGATTGAGAAAAACCAATAGCATTGAATACAAAAAGGCAGATGATAGACAATATAAAAGATTGTGCTTTCATAAATCTGATATTTTTAGATTGATGTATATATTTTCTTACCAATAAGAGAAAGTAATGCCCGAAATGAGCGTGGCATCGGAAAATCGATGCAGGTAAGAATATCAGATCCGGAAGACGTTGTTGTGAAGGTAAATCTCGTTGAATCGTTCATCGGGGGGAGAGTGATATTGAAGCCCGAAATTTACCTGCTGTGAAATGGCTACCGGAGGCAGGGAAGCAATTTGTACGGGGGTAGCCGGCAACTTGGAAAACTCCACATTGATCTTGGCCAACTGGTGTGCATCCTGGATTTTTACCAGTTTGTATTCAGTATGGCAGCAGCCCTTTTTCTCCTTCATGCCACAAACACTACAGGCATCATTGGCAGGAAGTCCATATTCCACAGAGGCAAAATCGCCCATGCAGTAATGGATATTCACCGTTATGCCACTGGCAATTACGATGTAGAAAAAGGCTAATATGGCGACCAACGGTCTTTTCATGAACACTACAAAGATAGAAGATTATTTGAAATCGTCAAGTTTGCGAATTACACGAATTATGCGAATTATACGAATTTCGCTGAGAACGCTTTCACTCCCTTATCGCTCCCGCTTACGCTCTCTTCATCGCTCCTGCTCTCTTTCCGGTTCCCATTCTCTTTCTCTTTCCCTTTCTGTTTCTCTTTCCCTTTCCCTTTCCGTTTCCGTTTCTCTTTCCCTTTCTCTTTTAATTCACAAAGCTCCAGTTGATTCCGATTCGGAACTGTAAGCCAGGCGACGGATAATTGGGAAACCAGACGTTGTTGTTGGTGAAGGAGCCGGTGGAAAAACTGAACGCATTCAGGTTTTCGAACCGGACATAGGTGGCGAATCCCCTGATACGGAAATGAATATAGGCGCTCAGATCGGGCGCTTTCAGGGAAATGGTTTTTGTGTCCTGGTAGGAAAACTGGCCGGTTAAGGGGGAATAATTGTTGACTTTATATGGGGTAAAATAACGGAACTCCAGGCCGGCGCTCATCAACAGGTTTTTAAACCCGAGTTTACCATCATAGGCCAGTTGATTGCGGGTATAAACCAGCGGTACATTGACTGCTGCATTCCCGGCTCTTTGTTGAAATACCACCCAGGTTCTCCAGTGTAATCCTTTGCGGCTTAACACAAAATCCTTTTCCAACCCGATTTGCAGCAGGTTAAACAAGGAGGAAGCCTGTTCCACTTTATAATAGTCCTGAAGGTAGGTGTAGTTGCTGAGCAGAAAATAATTACCCCAGATTCGCAAACCCGATTGAGGCCGCTCCAGGGAAGCGAATATGCGCGAAGTATTTTCCTTGTTTAAGCTGGCCACTCCCCCATAATAGAAACTGCTAACCGAGTCAAACACAAAAGATGGCTTTCGATTGACGTTTTCAAATCCCACCTGCAGGTAGCCGATTTTCTGGCTGATCAGTCTTTTCAGACTGGCATGTACGTTATAGTCCCCGGCATTGTATCCGTTCAGGTAAAAACTTCCAAAGGCTTCAATATCCCATTTCCGGTCGCGGGTCTTGTTTCGGTATTCGCCATGCAACCAGAGATTGGTATAGGTCTTTTTGACAAGTCCCGTATCGAAATCGGCTTTCAGGTATTGAAAGGAAGCGCCGACTTTGATAAACTGTTGCGAGTTTTTAGCGTCCGGAAACTGGTAGATCGAAAAATCATTAAAGAGTTCTCTCCAGAAATCGCGCCTGAAAAACCGGTTGATGGAATCGGGAATATCCACCCCGTATTTGGTAAGATAATACGGGGTGTCGACGGCATTGTCCTGGAACCGGTACTTGTATGTATTGTAACTGATGGTATGTTCGAAACGAAGACGGGGATAAAATAAAGGAATGGTGGTACTGTCATTGACGATGATGGAATCCTTTTGACCAACATCATATTGTTGCCGGAACAGATAGGTTGCATTCGTATAGAAAGTGCCGGTGGGGATATTGGTGCTGAAAAAATTCCTTCCTCCTTCCTGCAAGGGACCGATTTGAGAAGGGATGGAAAATCTTTTATCGGAATATTCAGAGCTATCCAGGTAATTGCCATTATCCCGAATGCCTCCATTTTCGCCAGACATCAGCTTGTTACCGAGCAGCACAAAGAAATTCTGGTATCGCTTATTTTTTGATTGAAACCAGGAGGTGAGACGATAATTACTGTGATTGGAGTTCTGATTCTGAAATGTACCCGGTGAATTGATCAACCTATATTGAAAAGCCGCGTTCCAGTTGGGTTTGATATTTTGTGTATGCAGCAGGTGGATCATTTGTTCCTGCAGTCCGCCTATCATGTAGTTCAGTTCGGAATAAGGACGGGTGGTATTATAGAACCTGGTTTCGGCGAGCGTGAAATTGTAGATATCATAGGCATGAAATCCATGATCCCATCCCGACAACATCGCCGGTGAAAAAATCCTGTTTTCAGCCGCATTTCCAAAATTACCCAGGGTTACATAGTTCCAGGGTACCGGATAATACCGGGTAAAATCTTTAACGGAAGAATCAAAAATCTGGAATCGACTCGAATCGAGGTATCGGTAACGAATGGTGATCGAGTCTTCAAGTCCGGTGCGGTGGAGCAGACTATCGCCTTTTCCGGAGCCCGATCCAAATCCACGACCCACCCCTCCCAGGTTATTCAGTCGCCTGAGATTCTGACCAGTCAGCCTGTTGGTTGCAACCAGTGCCGAAAGAAGGAATATGACGGAAAAAAAATACTTCACACAAAATTCTTGGGCTGCGCTAAAATAGTGGTTATTAATCCGGAGCCGGTTACAATTACGTTAAATCGATCATCAGATCGACGCAATCAGTTCCTTGAAAATAGTTGCCAGCCTGGGTTCGGCTTCCCGGGCGGCTTTCAGCACTTCTTCATGAGTGATCTTATCATGCTCGCCCAGACCCAGGTCGGTTATTACGCTGATCGCAAACACCGGCAAGCCCATGTGAACGGCTACGATATTTTCCTGGACCGTACTCATACCAACCGCATCTGCACCGAGGCGATGAATCATTCTATACTCGGCCTTTGTTTCAAAAGTTGGACCTGTCACCACAAAATAAACACCTTCGTGAACATGGATCTGGTGAGCGGCTGCTATTTGCTTTGCCTTATCGATCAATTTATGACTATACGGCTCGGTCATGTCCGGGAACCGGGGACCGAGTTCGTCCAGGTTCTTTCCTATCAGCGGGTTCATGGTTGAAAAGCTGATATGATCATTGATGATCATGAGGTCGCCAACCTTGAAGGCCGGATTTACCCCTCCGGCGGCGTTTGACAGCAGCAGGCAGCGTATGCCCAGGAATTTCATTAATCGAATGGGGAAAGTAACTGCCTGTACAGTATATCCTTCATAAAAGTGAAAACGTCCGGCCATTGCCACTACTTTCTTACCGCTCAGTTCACCAAAAATGAGCTTTCCCTTGTGACCGTCGACGGTAGACACCGGGAAATTGGGAATGTCCTTGTAAGCAATTTCTTTTTCAATGCTGATCTGATCGGCAAAATCGCCCAGTCCGCTCCCCAACACTATACCGGCTTCCGGCGTATGTGCGTAGTGATTGCGAATAAAGGCGGTGGTTTCGTGCAGTTGTTGAATTAAATCGGCCATATTGACGTATTTCAGAATATTTAAACCGCGGCAAATATAAGCAATCGTTTATCGTATAGATTTATAGGTAATGAGGGGGTGATTGATTATTTTTGAAGAATCCCAAATTTTGCCAGCTGACTTACATGAAAACGCCAGCCCTGCTTATCCTGACTCTCCTGCTCATTGCGAGCCGTTCGCGAGCCCAACTTTGTACAGGAAGTCTGGGTGATCCGGTAGTTCATATTGATTTTGGAGCGGGCTCTGGCATGGGAGGCCCTTTACCGCCCGGCACCACCACTTACAAACACGTCTTCAGCAGTTGCCCCAATGATGGAGAGTATTCTATTGCCAGTCTGTCGTTCAATTGTTTTGACGGAAGCTGGCAAACGCTCAATGGCGACCACACCCCGAATGACGGGATCGGCCGGTTCATGCTCATCAATGCTTCAATCGCTACGGGTGATTTTTATGTAGACACTATCCGGGGATTATGTCCCAATACGAATTATGAGTTTGCTGCCTGGGTGAAAAATGTGCTGAAACCATCGGCCTGTAATTTCAACGGCATCAAACCCAACCTGACATTTCGGGTAGAATCATTGACCGGCACTGTTCTCACCACGGTCAATTCGGGAGATATCCCTGCGGAAGATAACCCGCAATGGAAACAATATGGCGCTTATTTTCAAACCCCGCTCGGCATTACAGATGTCGTCATCAGGCTTACCAATAATGCACCGGGTGGTTGTGGGAACGACCTTGCGCTGGATGATATCACATTCCGTCCCTGCGGACCCCAGATCAGCGCCTTTGCCGGACCAACCAATAGCGCCGATCTGTCGGCTTGTGAAAATGAAAAGAGAACTTTTACGCTTCGGGCAAACTATTCGGCCGGGGTGTATGCAAACCCCTCCTTCCAATGGCAGTCCAGCCCCAATGGGGTTACGTGGACAGATATTCCGGGGGCCAATGCTTCAACCCATACGGTCGGTCCATTGAATGTGGGTGTGTATTTCTATCGAATGCTGATTGCAGATGGCCCTAACATCAGTTCTGTATCCTGCCGGCTCGCCACCAATAAGGTTACTATCACCATCTCGCAGCCGGATGCCCAGGTGACCAATTACGTGTTTGGATGTTATGGAAAGGATGTCGCATTCTATGCAGCAGGCGGATCTACCTATACCTGGACGGGTCCGAACGGATTTACTTCAAACGTACAGGGTCCTGTGATAAAAAGTGTGCAGTTTACCAATGCTGGATGGTACAAGGTTGTAGTGACTGATTTCAGAGGATGTACAGATTCGGATTCAACCAATCTGGTAGTTTACCCGGCGGCTCATGCCACCATCAGTCCGGAAGTAGCTATTTGTGAAGGCGCCGGCACCCAATTGAATGCCACCGGCGGCAATCGTTATTACTGGAAACCATCGGAAACACTTTCCAACGATACCATACCCAATCCCATAGCAAGACCCAGGGATACCACTGTTTACAGCCTGGTTGTGTTCAATGAATACAATTGCTTTGATACGGCCTCGGTCAGAGTGAACGTGTGGAAAAAACCTGAGGCGAATGCGGGCCCTGACAGAAAAACCCGTCAGGGGTTTCCGGTAACCATCAAAGGCGATGCAAAAGGAACCGATATCCGTTATTACTGGACTCCCAGTTTCACAGTGTCCAACACAAACAGTCTCATTACTTCAGTTAACCCTCCGCAGAGCCAGGTCTACACCCTGCACGTTGAATCGATCCATGGATGTGGAGCAGATACCGATGACATGCTCGTAAAAGTCTACGACAAGGTGCTGGTACCAAACGCTTTTTCTCCCAATGGCGATGGCATCAATGATACCTGGATTGTGGAACCACTCGAATTTTTTGAAGAGTCCGTCACCACCGTGTACAATCGGTATGGACAGCCTGTTTTTGTGTCAAAAGGATACTCCAAACCCTGGGATGGTACGCACAATGGCAAACCCGTGCCGGTAGGGACCTATTATTACGTTATTGATCTGAAAACCAACAAAGAACCTCCCATAACCGGTTCTGTTCTGATTATACGCTAATTGCATTTTTTGCGTTATTAGGGCATGAAAAAGCCCGTACTCGTATTAGCTATTACCGCTTTTGCCACCTTTGTCATGGGATGGGTGGCTCATCGCGTGTACCGCAATACGAAGGAAGCGGAAACGGAAACCTCCCAGGTTTCTCCCAAAACAATCACGCCGGCAGCTGATTCCCAAACCGATACCAGCCAGGCAGCCAGCAAACCCGATAGTTTCATATACCAGCATACTGTTTACACCCCCCCTGTTGCAGACAGCTCAGCCAGCAAAAAGCAAGTTGTACCTACCAGTGATTCCTCAACCAAAACGGAAGACCCGGAAGAAAAGATTTTGTACAAGCCTGCCCATGGATTTTCCGAGTTCCCGGCCGGTGAACGCTATCGCGGTCCTTTCCCCAAAAAACTGGATTTCAGTACCTGCAGTTCTGGTCAACTGTATAAGAAAGAAACCCGGCTGGCTATGGAAAAAGGAATGAATTTCGGAGGCAGGTTTGTCTTCACGAAAATCCCCTGCGGAGCAGATTGCTATTCTTCTACCCTGCTCGATCTCAAAACCGGTAAAGTATATGCCGGCCCGCATGCCGTAAATGGTTATAAATTCAAAGCAGAAAGCCGGATGTTACTCGTAAATCCGCCCGACTCCAGTGGCTACTACACTCCCTGCGAAGTCTGCGAACCCCTGTTGTATGTTTTTAATGGAAAGAAGTTTGTGAGGGTGGAATGAAATGGCAGTGGTTTGCAGTTGGCGGTTTATCGTTTGCAGTTGCCAGGTCAAAATTCAAAAGTAAAAAAGTAAACCTACTGCGGTCCGTTTTAATTTTGCCTTTTGAATTTGACAAACCGCAAACCGCAAACTGCCAACCTCAAACCTTAAACTACTCAAAACATCCCTGCTATGCCCTTTTTGGCTATTTGCCGGGGGTGAAGTAGCTTCGCACCGCCTTATTATCAGCAATAAACAATAAACTTAACATATTATGGCTTACGACGTAATAGTGCTTGGGAGTGGCCCTGGCGGATATGTTGCCGCAATCCGCGCCTCACAACTCGGTTTTAAAACCGCCATTATTGAAAAAGAAAGCCTGGGCGGAATCTGTCTCAACTGGGGCTGTATTCCAACAAAAGCTTTGTTGAAAAGCGCGCAGGTGAATGAATATATCAAACATGCGAAAGATTTCGGTATCGAAGCAAGTGGTACTCCCCAGTTTGATGCCGTGATCAAAAGAAGCAGGGGTGTTGCCGACAAGATGAGCAAAGGCGTACAGTTCCTGATGAAGAAGAACAAGATTGATGTGGTAATGGGATTTGGAAAACTGAAAGCCAAAGGACAAATTGAAGTAACCAAAGCTGATGGTACCAAGCAACTGGTTGAAGGTAAACATATCATTTTGGCCACCGGTGCCAGAAGCCGTCAACTGCCCAGCATGCCAATCGATGGAAAGAAAATCATTGGTTACCGCGAAGCGATGGTTCTGCCGCAAAAACCCAAGAGCATGATCGTGGTGGGCAGTGGTGCGATCGGCGTGGAATTCGCTTACTTCTACAACAGCATGGGCACCAAAGTAACCATTGTGGAGTTCATGCCGAGAATTGTTCCGGTAGAAGATGAAGATATTTCCAAAGAGCTCGAGAAGCAATACAAGAAAAGTGGTATCGATATCATGACCAATGCGGAAGTGACTTCAGTAGATACCAGCGGCGAAGGCGTAAAAGCAAAAGTAAAAACAGCCGGCGGAGAAGTTATCCTGGAAGCCGATGTACTGCTCAGCGCGGTGGGTATCGCTGCCAACATCGAAGGAATCGGCCTGGAAGAAACCGGAGTAAAAACAGAAAAAGGAAAGATCGTGGTAGACAAATTCTATCAATCATCTGTTCCGGGTATTTATGCCATTGGTGATTGCACACCAGGTCAGGCACTGGCACACGTAGCCAGCAAGGAAGGAATCATCTGCGCAGAGAATATCGCTTACAACGAAAAGAAATTCCATCACCAGCCGGAGCCGATCGATTATAACAATGTTCCGGGATGTACTTATTGTACGCCGGAGATCGCTTCTGTAGGATACACCGAGAAGCAGGCAAAAGATGCCGGTTATGAAATCAAGGTGGGCAAGTTCCCGCTGAGTGCATCTGGCAAAGCATCCGCGGCCGGTCACACTGAAGGATTTATTAAAGTGATTTTCGACGCGAAGTATGGCGAATGGCTGGGTACACACATGATTGGTTACAACGTAACCGAAATGATCGCCCAAACAGTTACTGCCCGCAAACTGGAAACCACTTATCATGAAGTATTGAATAGCATTCACCCGCACCCAACTATCAGTGAGAGCGTAAAAGACGCGATTGAAGTGGCCTACGGTGAAGCCATCCACCTGTAATTGAAAAGTACTGAATAGCAAAAGCCCCTACCATTACGGCAGGGGCTTTTTCATTGAGCTGTATGATAGTTTTTCATTTTGCTATAGAGAAGAAGAAGACGTTTTTACGAGCTTGGCCGCTTTGGCCTGATCGCCGGTTTTCAAATAATAAACACCGTCTTTCAATGACTGCAGGTTGATGGTTGCATTGTTACGGGTGAGCTTCACCTGCATCACCTGCTGTCCAAGATGATTGTAAATGGTGACCATTTTGCCGGCCAGGGTTTCACTGTTGGCAAAAGACACTGTTACATTACCCGTGGTTGGGTTGGGATAGTAATGGAATCCTTCCAGTTCCTTTGGTTCAGGAATTGGATTAGGCTCGGGAAGACCGATGGCTGTGGCGGCATCTGAACTGGCAAGCTTGTATCGCAGTCCGCCCTGCACCAGGCTTTCGCGCATTTTTTCTCTTTGACCAACGGTGAACATATTGGTGCATTCATCGTTGGTAACGTCCATATAATTGTTGACCATCGCCGGAGTACCGGCATTATTACACGAAGAGATCGTTTGACCCGGACATCCCCTGGTGGGGCCGTTTTGTGTAGGCGTATCATCTATTCCGTCGTTGCCGCAGTACTGGTCGCCCCAGATGTGACGCAGTCCCAGCCAATGTCCAATTTCATGAACGGCCGTATGTCCTTTAATAAACGGGTGGGTCAGTTTGCCTACCGTGCCAAAACCATCAAAACGCACTACGATTCCATCTTTCGTTTTATCATTACCTAACACGCTCGAATAACCGTTTAATCCGCTGGTGAGGTTTCCTACCCAGATATTGAGGTAGCGGTCACTGTCCCAGGCATCGTCACCTCCCGACGAACTGAATTTGATCTTGTCATCATAAAAGAAAGAATACACGCTGGTTTTTCTTCTTACAATCCCATTGGTCATATATCCTTTCGGATTGATGGAAGCCATTACAAATTCGATCCGGCAATCGGCTGCAAGACTTTTGAAGGCGGCAGGAATGAATGCGGTATCCGCACCGGTCAGGCGGAAGGCCTGGTTCAGTACCTGTATCTGCGAAAGAATCTGGGCATCACTGATATTTTGTTCGTCTGTACGGTACACAACATGTACTACCACCGGAATACGAATAACCGGCAGAACGGATTGACCATTTTCTTCTATTGATCCGGAAAGCACTTCGGTATGCAAACCCGACAAAGGAGAAGCCAGCCGGGGATTTTTTTTGATCTCCTGTTGCCAGTAAGCCTCTGTTGCACAGGTTTCCTGTGCACTCACCCCATGCGAGAACAGTACTATAGAAAAGACAAGTAAAAATGATTTCATTGTAACGGCTTTCTTTTGTGGCGGTTACATAGGTTCTGGAAACCATTTTCAATAGGAATTGCATTCGCGTTTTGCGCAAGGGTAAAAGGATAACTGCTGCGGTAAGCGCAGTATGATCAGGGAGGGTAACGCCGATATTGGACAAAATATCAGGAAAATAAAAGCACAAAGAGGCTGATACGGGGTACGGGAAGTTCCTATAGACAGAGCCGCCACTGAAGATAAGGGGGTATGATGGAGGCGGTATTCAGACGATAAGCTTCTGTAAAACAAGAAAAAAAAATCTGTAAATCAAAATCCCTTCACAAAAATTTATGGGGAATGCCGGGTGGCAAATGCTATTTTTGTCGGCCTATTCGATTATTATGAAGACTTTAGCCATCAGTGCCGTCCTTCTCTCCCTGCTCCTGGGTTGCAATAACAACAATAACGCCAACAGCAACCCCGAGCCAGAAAGTCCCGCTGTCACCAATACACCGGGCACTCCTGCTATCGCCTTCAATGTGCTAAAAAAATGGCCGCACGACAGTCGCTATTTCACAGAGGGTTTTGAATTCCACAAGGGCCGATTGCTCGAAAGTTCAGGCGGAAATGAGGATGAAAGCCCCTACCCTTCTGAAATGGGCTTGGTTGATATGAATACCGGTAAAGTTACCACCAAAGTGAAGCTGGACCGGACCAGGTATTTTGGAGAAGGCATTACGGTATTTGGGAATACCCTTTATATGCTGACCTGGACCAGCAAAGTGGGCTTCAAATATGACATCAATACATTTAAACCGCTGGGGCAGTTTACCATTCCAACGAAGGAAGGCTGGGGCCTCACTCACGACAGCAGCAGCCTGATCATGAGCGATGGATCCAGCACTTTATATTATCTCGATCCCGTCACCCTTCAGGTAAAAAGTGGTATTGAAGTGTATGATGAAAACGGACCCGTTTCCAATATCAATGAACTGGAATATGTGAACGGATACATCTTTGCCAACAAATGGCTTTCCCCCTATATTCTGAAAATTGATCCGGCAACCGGCAAAGTAACTGGAAAATTAGATCTGACGGCCATTGACAATGAAATCAGCCGTCAATACACAGAAACGCATGGATTGAATGGAATCGCCTACAATGCGGAAACCGGCACCTTCTTTATTACCGGAAAAAACTGGCCCTATATTTACGAACTGAAGCTTCAGTAGTGGCTACGCCTTTACCGCCACATAAATAACAGAACTGCATTTGGCAGCACGCGTCATCGCCTTCCAGTTTGAAAGGGAACCCTGCCAGAATGCAGAGAGCAGTCCGTTTCGACCGGTTTTATATTTTTCACTCAGCAAACTGACGTAATAACTATCAAACCACATTGGCTCCATTCTTTTTACCGTAAATCCGTGTGAATTCAAGAGCTTTTGCATGGCGAATGGCGAGAAATGGTACAGATGCCTGGGCACATCATAAGCCGCCCAGTACTGCTGGTAATGATCCGCATCGGCCGACGTATAATTGGGTACCGCGATAAACAACACCCCTTCTTTTTTTAGTATCCTGGCAAACTGATCAACATATTCGTGAAGCCGGTGTACATGTTCCAGCACATGCCAGAGTGTGATCACATCAAATGATGATACTGGCAATGCAAACAGATCGGGAGAAGGCAATAAAGAAATATTATTCACTTCCCTCGCTTTTCTCCTGGCCGTTTCATCCGGTTCCAGCCCGGTCACCCGCCATCCATGCGTTTGCATGTAGGAAGCAAATGCACCTGTTCCGGCGCCGATATCCAACAGCGTTCCGGTCGTTTTGCGGGCCTGCTTTTGAACGAGGTTTTTCTTCGATGCGAGGGTAAGTTTCCTTACAAAATGATACAATCGATTGACCAGTCCTTTCTGGGAATCACTGTGCGAAATATACGCTTCAGACTGGTAATACCTGCCTATGGCTTCTTCCACCGGTACATCCTGGGTAAACCGGAGTCGGCAACTCGTGCATTCCCAAATATCAAAATCCTCCCCCGACACATGAAAATCCCGAAGCGTCATCACCCGGCTGATGGTGCTGCTTTGACAAACAGGGCATTGAGTATAATGGACAACTGCCTGGCTCATATCGCGCAAAGAAAAAGCAATTCATCGATTTCACCAGCTGACAAATGCCTGAACCCTGAAAAACTTCTGCCCTAATATTTGCCATATAAACCCGGCCATCGCCTAAATTTGCCCATCAGCAAAATGGATCCCTCACTTTACCTATACCTTTTACAGCACAAAAGCCTTAGTATTCCGGGGCTCGGGACTTTATACGTGGAAAGAGTGCCTGCCCAAAGTGATTTTATCAACCGGCAGATACTAGCCCCTTCTTACCATTACCGCTTTGACAAATATTTCGACTCACCGGATAAAGACTTTTTCACTTACCTGGCCCAGCAGAGGTCAATGGTCGATTACGAAGCCATCAGGTGGTACAACGAATGGGCCTATGATCTGAGAAACCAGATCAGAACGGACCAGCCATTTGTGATGAAAGGAATCGGTACGCTTAAGAAAGATTATGCAGGGGAAATAGTTTTCGAGGCCGAACAGGCACTTCCCACCTATTTGAAAAATGTTCCGGCCAAACGCCTGGTGAAATCAAAAACCACTCATATTGTCCGGGTAGGCGATCATGAAGTGGCCCAGCAATTCAGTCAGGAAATATTAGAAGAGGAAGCTGAACAAACCAGCAACTGGTGGGTTTGGGCACTCGCCATCGCTGCCATCGCATTACTGATACTGTTTTTTCACTTCTACAACGAAGGCTTTACGCTAAGATCCATTGGCAGCCAGGCCTAATCTCCCCTAACAGTTGTCTCAGCATTAGCTCATCATTTTGTGTTGAAGGAATAGGTGATTCCCCCCAACACATTAAATCCATAAACGGGATATTGGTGCCATCTCTCGTACTTATTGTTGAATATATTGTTCAACTGAAGCCAGAGATTGAAGTTTTTGGTAATACGAAATTCCGCTCCCAGGTTGCCATCAAATCCGGTATCTCCTTTATAGGCTTCCCCGTTCTTTCCCTGGTATTGAGGTCCATCCCAGGCAAACAGATCTGCGTTGATCCAAAGATCTTTCAGCAGTTGCCAACGCAGTCCGGCATTTAATTCAACAGGTATCAGCCCCCATGCTTTTTTCTCTTTTTGCAACTTGGTAAACTGGCGGAAGTTCAACCCGGCAGTGGCACTGAATTGTTCGCCCATCGTATATTCCACCTCGCCATGCAATTGAAGCACTTCCATCCTCGGTTCGTATTTTACCTGGAAGGTTTTTCCATCGATGGTATCATTCACAAAAAGAGCCATATTACGGTATTGCTGGAAACCGATCTTGGCGGAATAAGAGAAATGGTTATCGATTGAACCTTTGAACCCGGCATATCTTTCCTGTACACGGGTGTTGAAAAGAGAATCGGGTTGAGCCAGCCAGGGATTGATACTGGCAAAACGCTGGTAGCTTCCTTTGTCGTAATAACCGATCCATCCCAACTGGAAAGTAAACCGCTGGTCGTTGGTAGTGATATCTGCCATTACATTGGGTAGCATGGTAAATACTTTATTATCCCAGGATGGCCGGATGCCACCATGTATATATACGTTGGGGGTCTTCAGCAACAGTGCCGGCGAGATATAGTACAAATTGTTTTGACGGCTCTTTTTGCTTCCCGAATTTTTGATGGAATAGGAGGTCAGGTCGGCAGTCGCGCCGAGGTTAAACGCGAAAATTTTTCCAAATGTTTTTTCAAGCGGCAGATCGAGTACAGTATTCGACTCAAGCCCCTTGTTTGTTTTGTTATCGGTGAATACACTAACTCTAAGGGAGGGATGATAACTCAGACCAAACTCAGTGGGAACGGTATTCCTAAAATGAACCTTCCCTTCGATGGTCTGAAACTTCTGCTTAAGGTCGCTTTTGGAAAACACCAGGCTGTCCGGTTTATATCCATACAGGAAATAATCGTTGGCGGAGAATCCCAGGCTGGCGTTCCACTCGTGGTTTTTCGAAGTGAGATAGGTAGCGGCGGCTCCAACTGTAGTCTTGCTGTTCTTCTGGTACTTGAGACTTCCCTTGGAGGTATAGTGCTCCGCGAAAATGTTGAAGTAAGTACTCTTGTCATCCCCAAAACTGAACCCTGCCTTTACATAAGGCAGGTGAACATTTCCCACTCCCACCTTGATAAAATTACTGTACGACCAGGGATTCAGGGTATCGATCTTCAGCGCCACGGGTTTCAGCTCCGCGGGCTGATAAGCAAAAAACAGGTTCTGCGACGGGATGCTATAATTCAGCTTCGGTTTGCTGCTGTCCACTGCAGGCGAACCCGCATTGAAATTTATTTTTGCGGCCTCCCGAAGTACCGGTTTAAATGAGGAAGTAATCTCCAACGTTTTCTTCCTGGTACTATCCTGTGCTGTCACCATGACGCTGGTCAGCATACAACCGGCCGACAATAAAATGATTCCTGCTTTTTTCATCTTTATTTTATTATATCACCTGCAACACTCGATTTCCTTCGCGCCTGTTTCATTAATGGTTTATGAGAGATCAACCTTCCACTTTACTGCCTTTCTTTTCTTCCTCTTCCACCTGTTTCAATTTGGATTCGGCTTCTATTCTCAGGCTTTCAATTTTGCTGTTCTGAATAACGCTCTGATAAGTTGCCTTTGCATTGAAATAGTCTTTCTGTTTGGTATAAATATCGCCGAGGAGGATATAGGCCTTTACCACCCATTCTTCGTATGATCCTGATTTATTGATCACTTCCAGGGCGGCCTTTTCGGCTTCACTGAGTTTGTTCTGAGAAAAATAGCAATTGGCAATTTCATACCTCGCCTCTGCCCCATAAGCTGCCTTGCTAAGGTTTGCCACATTTCTAAAGTAGGTGATCGCATCCGCGAGGTTGTTCGCCGCCTGATTGGATCTGGCCAGCGCCAGATTTGCGAGTACCTTATCATCAGCGCCGATGCCTTTCTGATTCAGCAATTCCCGGGCATTGTCGGTTGCTTCCCTCCATTTCTGTAACTGAAACTGGCTCCTCAGCAACCCACGCATCGCTTCCAGCTTATTTTCCTGTGAGGTGGCAAACTCCTTCAATTTCAGAAAATATTTTTCGGCCTTGTCGTAGTTCTTGAGATCAAAAAAGTTCAACCTGGCAGCATTCAGCAATGATTTTTCGCCAAACTTATTCGGAACTCTATTGGAAATTTCCTCATACCCGGATGCCGCCTTTGCCCAATCTTTCTGATTATAATAGATCTCACTCTTATAATAGAGTGCTTCCAGCGAATGTTTACCCTGCGGATATTTTTCGAGATAATCCTCATATCCCTTGGCGGCAGAAGGGAAATTACCATTGTTGAATTGTATCTCGGCCTGCTGATAAGCCAGTTCTTCCTCCTGCGAGGTAGAAATCTCTTTACCCATGCTTCGGGCGAAATTGACATACTCCGCGCTGCGTCCTTCTGCCACATAGATCACTTTTGCATTATCGAGCGCTTCTTCCGCTTCCGGTGAGTTGGGAAATTGCTGGAGTAACGCAGAATATTGTTTAAGCGCTTCAGCGTTGTTCTCCAGGTTATAGTAAGCTATACCCAGCCTCAGTAAGGCCCTTGGTTTCAGTGAAGAATTGGGATCACTGATAATATTTTTCAAAAAGGGAATGGCCTCGCGGAATTGCTCATTGGCGAGATAACTTCCGGCGATTTCCATATTCGCGTCCGGGATCAGGTTACTGGTAGGATATTTTCTGCTGATGCCTGTCAGTAAATTGATCTTTTCCTTGCTGCTGTTTATGCCGGCAATCATGGCATTTTGAAAAGTAGCGTAATCGCTCGCGGGCCAGGAGAAATCCAATACCTTGTCGTACATTGATTTTGCCTTCTTGTAATCGCGGTTCATATAGTAGCAATCTGCGATTCTCACATAAGCGTCCTGTTCAATCGGCGAGGAATTGATCTTGGGAGTGCCGACGAGTTGCTCGAAAAATCCCTGTGCCTGGCGATAATTCTCTTTTCGGAGGAACGAATATCCAAGGCTGTATTTGGCATTGTATGGACTAACTTCACCGTTGCTGGCATTCGTTTTCAGGTAATCAAAGAAATATCGGATACCATCGTCGATCTTATTCAACCGATAAGAAATCTCTCCTTTCCAAAACTGCACATAGGGTAAGACCGATTCATTCTCGGGCATTGTTTCTGCTCTTGTCAGCAATTCCTGGGCAGTCACCAGCATACCGTCATTGATCATTTCCGTTGCACGACCATAGAGGATCTTGGGATATACTTTCCGGATCAGGGGGGACGTCGATTTCATCCCTTCCAGCAGCGCCAGCGCATCTTTATAGTTGTTTGTGTTGGCCATTACATTGACCAGCAGTTCCCGGGCTTCGTTGTTGTATTCGGATTGAGGGTAGTTCTGCAAAAACTTCTGCAGTTCAGTCAACGCCACATCCTGGTATCCCAGTTCATAAGAGAGTTTCGCATAGTTGAACATCGACACCTGTTTCTGGGCCACATTGCTGCTATTGGCAGAACAAAACAGGAAGGCATTTCGTGCATTTGCTTTCTGGTTAGTCTTCAGGTAAGCATCGCCCAGCAAATACATGGAGTTCTGCGCCAGGGAATCTTCTTTTCCTCCCAGTTGTTTGAATCCATCGATCGCCTTGTTCCAGTTTCGCGCCTCGTAATAACAATAAGACAGTTCGTACAGGTCTTCCCGGGTCACTTTTTCTGTTTTGGATACATAGCTTTCCAGGAAGGGTAAGGCTTTGGCGTATTGCTTCTGCATAAAATAGCCATGCCCCACCAGTTGCTGCATTTCCTTTTCATAGAAGAGATTTCCTCTTTTCAATTTATTTTCCGCGTAGTCGAATGCTTTTTGTTTGTCATTCTGCATGTAGTAGATCACAGAAATATAGTAAGGGGCTACCTTTCCATACTCGGGGTGGTCTTCCACCACTTTAAAGCTCTCAAGGGCCTCGCGGTAGTTTTTGTCGTAAAAAGAGATAAAGCCATAATAGTAATTGGCCTCTGCATAGTTCGGATCGTCTTTCAACTGGCGAATCGCATTCATCAGGGGTTTGGCCAGGTCCATCCTTTGCAGGGTGAAATAGGCGTACCCTTTATGGAATTTCATATCAGCCACTTCCCGGTTGCTCAGGTTCTCGACCTTTGCCTGGCTGTAAAGGTCAATGGCTTTCGAAAAATTATCTTTCCGGAAGTAATACTCGCCCAAGTGGAAACACATCATTTGCACGCGGGCTTCGTTATCCTCGAGCGCTATGAAATCTTCCGCTTTATCGACCGCTCCCACTTCGTTTTGCTTCAATCCGCAAACGATGGTGTAGTATTTAATTTCCTGGTAAGAGATCGCATTATTGCTCCTGTCTGTCTCACGCTGCTGCAACTCGAGATTTTTCAGGAGAGGGTATGCCAGACTGTATTGTTCACGCTGAAAATACTCCCTGGCTTGCCGAAATGCCTCCTGTGGATCATTTAAAACTCGGGTCTGTTGCGCTTGAATGGAAAAAAAAGATGAGACAAGTAGAACTGTTATTACTGTTACTTTTTTCATTCCAATAACCTTATGGGTGGGTTAACGAGCTAAAGTTTCCAAATATTTTATACTCAACCAAACATCGTTCCAAACACCTGTGGAAAAGTGCCTCAATTAACATTTCTTTTCAATAGAAAATGTAAAAACACAATCCCTTATTTTTGAACAAATCTGTAATCATGAAAAAATTCTTCTCAACAAGCTATGCTGATGTATCCTTTAACATTTCCATGTTAATTCTCAGAGCAGGTATAGGTATTTTACTGTTTCCTTACGGATTCAACAAAATCCAGCATTTCTCCGAGATAAAGGGAAAATTCATCAATTTCCTGGGAATAGGCAGTACGGTATCATTGAGTCTTGTTGTATTTACCGAGATTATCGGTTCCCTCCTGATCGTATTGGGTTTGCTTACCCGATTGGGAGCGCTGATGATGGTTATTATGTTTTCGGTCATCGTTTTTAAAGTATCGCATGCCGATATTTTTGGAAAGGCAGAGCTACCTTCACTTTTCCTGCTGGGCTCATTTACCGTTCTATTGCTGGGCCCGGGCAAGTTCAGTGTTGACAGTGCCATGGGCAAATAAAGCAGCAAATATGTTTATTTCAGAAACAACAATCAGGGTTCGTTATGCCGAAACCGACCAGATGGATGTCGTTTACCACGGAAATTATGCCCAATATTTCGAAGTGGGCCGGGCAGAGGCCATCCGCCAGTTAGGATTCACCTATAAAAGCATGGAACAAATGGGCATCATAATGCCCATAGTAGAATGGCATGCCAAATTCCTTCGCCCGGCTCATTACGATGATTTGCTAACGGTAAAAACAATACTGAGAGAGTTGCCGGCTGATCATCGCATCGAATTCCACCAGGAAGTGTACAACCAGCAGGAGAAATTGCTGACAACGGGTCGGGTGGTGCTGTATTTTCTAAAGGCTGCTACCAGGGAAAAACATAATATGCCCGAAGAACTCAGGCAGAAACTTCAACCGTTTTTTTCCTGAAAGGCAGGATGTCAAACCCTGTGGTGATCCGCTCTCCAGCGCACAATGGATTTTTTGATATCCTTGCTGCGCATTTTCTTTTCAGAAGCTTTTTGGGCCAGTTCAACAAATTCCTCATCCGAAGCAAAACGCAGCGCAATAATCTGGCTGGTGCGCAGATGTTTGTCGAGCAACCTGCCGGTCATGGCGAAATGCCGGAGATTTTCCTCGGCCCGGATGGCCCTGTCCTGCACTGTCACAGCAAATTTTCTGGCATACCAAAAAATCATAGCAAGCACCAGGCCTACCGCCACTATAATCCATGCCTGCAGATTATTTTCCTTTTTGGATTGAAATAGATTTACAATACTGCCGGCAATGATGGCAAGTATGATCCCGCCGGTAAAGAAATGCCACAGGGGCACCCAACGGGCATGGTTTTTAAAGTTCTGTCTGGACATCGAGCAAGGTTTAGTAGCGTTAATGGACGGGGCAGTCAATAACCGATCAAACTTACTTTAATACATCGAGTAAGCTATATATTTTTTTAACAACTTGTCCAGCACTTCCTTGAAAATTGTTTACTATAATTGAAAACACATACTCCTGTCCGCCGGCAGCCCGATGATAACCGGCAAACGCTCTTGCCCCACCGATAGAGCCGCTCTTCATCTTCATTCCATTATATTCCGGAAGGGCATGATAGAACGACATGAACCATGGCCGTGAACGGGCATATAACAACAACTTCACTTGTTCGGCAACCGTAACCCTGTTTTGGGGAGACAGGCCACTTCCGTCGAGCAAATTCAATGCATCAGTATCAAAGCCTTTGGATTGGTAGAATTCCTGTAAAACTTCGAGCCCTTTCTCAGTAGAACCCATCCCCTTCTTTATCAATCCAAGCGTTTTTAAAAACGCTTCCCCATAAAGGTTGATGCTCTTTCTAAGAAAATAATAATTGAGGGTGTCGAATGCTGGTGACTGATACTTGTAGAGCGGTAGTTTTTCTCCGGACATCTCCGTCGGAACTGCTTGCAGGGTAATGCCTTTTTTCTCCAGGAAACTGTACCAGTCTGATAATAGATATTCCGGTCCGCTGGTTACCGCTCCGCTAATTACAAAACTTCTTTCTCCTGATGGAATGGTGCCTTTTAAAAGATAGGGCTGCCGGTCGGTTGGAAGATAGATATATGCATTGTCGCCGCTGCCTTTTTCGCCAGATACCAGGTAATTCTCAAATGATTCTTTGGTATAGGCCAATGCCTGGTTTCTTTTGACCGTCACCGGTGTGCCCACGGAAAGATCGGATGCCAGTTCGATATCGTACTGGTTTTCTTTCCAGTTCACCGACCAGGTACCGGCACCGTAATAATTACCGACATCATCCATGATCCAGCCACCGGGAACAGGCAGGGGATCGAATGGTGCTTCGATGATTTTCATTGATAAACCAGGCGACCGGATGCCGGCCTTGCGGATGGAGTCAGCCAGGTTGTTAAAAATAAAATCGGGCCGGGTGGTTGGATACCTCCAGCTTCCCAGGCTCGGATCTCCACTACCCAGACAATAAAGCCCTCCGTCGGGTTGCTGATTCTGAAGAGTACCAGCGTAACCGAATTCAGTAGTATAGCGGTAAGAAGACCCGGCGATCTCGAAAAAAGCCACACTGGTGAAAATTTTCTGCGTGCTGGCCGGAGCCAACCCAACCTGGCTGTTTCGCTGAAAAATCAGCTTGCCGGTTTTCGCATCTGCTACACAAAAACCAGTAATCGCATGTTTTAACTGGCTGTCTGATTCGAGGATTTGCAGCGCTTTTGATAAACGGGCAGTGATCGATTGCCCCGAACACAGGACTGAATGAGTAAAGAGAATGCCAAACAAAAGAAATACTCTCATAACAATGTGCTTAACTTTGTTTCAATATTACTTCATTTTTTACGGTTGGTTATGAAGAAGGAAAACGTATTCGCCACCATCATCACTATCGGCGACGAATTATTGATCGGTCAGACCATCGACACGAACAGTGCCTGGATGGCTCAGGAGTTGAATAAGATCGGAGTCTGGGTTCACCGAAGGGTGGCAGTGGGTGATGTATGGAAAGATATCTGGCAATCGCTGGACGAAGAAAGCAAACTATCAGACATCATACTTATCACTGGCGGACTGGGGCCAACAGCCGACGATATTACCAAGCCATTGCTTTGCCAGTATTTCGGAGGAAAGCTGGTAGTGGATGAACAGGCGCTTCATAATGTTCGAACTATTTTTGAAAAATTGAAGCGACCCTTAATTGAACGAAATCTCAAACAGGCAGAAGTACCCGATGTGTGTACCGTACTTCAAAATAAAAGAGGAACCGCCCCCGGTATGTGGTTCGAAAAAGATGGAAAAGTTTTTGTTTCCATGCCCGGAGTTCCCCACGAAATGAAAGGGATCATGATTCATGACGTGCTTCCTGGATTGCAGAAAAAATGGGAACTGTTACCAATTGTACACCGAACATTAATGACCGCCGGAATCGGAGAATCTTTTCTGGCAGAGAGAATCCAGGAATTTGAATCCAGCCTGCCGGCAAATATCAAACTGGCCTATTTGCCCAATTACGGACTCGTCAAGCTCAGGTTGAGCGCAAAAGGAAATGATGCGAAAACAATTGCAGAACTGGAAGCACTGTTCGACATGCTTAAACAACAGGTGGCCGATGTAATGGTCATTGATGAAGATATTCCACTACCCGAAACCGTGGGCCGCATCTTAAAAAGACATAACAAAACGATGGGTACGGCCGAAAGCTGCACCGGTGGATACATTGCGCATCTGATCACCTCGCAGCGCGGTTCGAGTGAATATTTCAAAGGCAGTATCATCAGCTATGCCAATTCTGTAAAGGAATCTTTGCTGGATGTTTCTTCCACCACCCTTAAACAATCTGGTGCGGTCAGTGAAGAAACCGTCATTCAAATGGTTCGGGGCGCGCTGGATTCATTGGATGTAGACTATGTGGTGGCTACATCAGGCATCATGGGCCCCGACGGAGGAACGACCGAAAAACCCGTGGGTACCGTTTGGATTGCCGCAGGTAATAAAGAGAAAGTGCGAACACACCAGTTTCATTTCAGGTTTGATCGTCATCGCAATATTGAAATGACCGCCCAGAATGCGCTGAACATGTTGCGAAAGCTGATATTGGAGGTAGAAGAATCCTGACAGGTCTGATAAAACTAAAACCCTTTGTCAACCAGGTGTATAAGTCGCCGGGGAAAGCGGCTAACGATTGTTCACAAATCCCTACCTTTGGCGCTTTAATTACAGACTTTAAACTGAATATTCAATATGGCCCTTGTTGACCTTGTAATGCCTAAAATGGGTGAAAGTATCATGGAAGCCACGATTCTTAAATGGCTTAAACAACCAGGCGATTTTGTAAAGATGGATGAGACGGTGCTAGAGATAGCGACCGATAAAGTGGATAGTGAAGTGCCTTCTACCGCAGAAGGAATTCTCGAAGCCGTTCTTTTCAATGTAAATGATGTGGTTCCGGTCGGATCCGTGATTGCACGCATCAAAACCGGTGCAGCTGAAACGGTATCTGTCAGTCCGGCACCAGCGGCCAGCCCTGCACCTGTTACTGCAACCTCCAATGGCAGCGGCAATTATCAAAAACCCGCAGCGATTGCGTCCAATGGTTCCAGGTTTTACTCTCCCCTTGTATTGAATATCGCCCAGTCTGAAGGTATTAGTATGAGTGAGCTGGAGAGAATCAGTGGTAGCGGTAACGAAGGCAGGGTGACCAAAAAAGATATTTTGGAATATGTAAACAGCCGGCAGACCGGGGCCCCGGTACAAAAAACCGAAACCAGGGTTATGCCCGATAGAACTGCACCCGCACCCAGTTCCGCACCCGCTCCCGCTCTCGGTCCTGCTCCCGCACCCGCTCCCGGTCCCGCTCCCTCATATGGCGGCAATGTAGAGATCATTGAAATGGATCGCATGCGCAAAGTGATTGCCAAACACATGGTCGACAGTAAGCACACCAGCCCGCATGTAACCAGTTTTACGGAAGCAGATGTAACCAATATGGTGTTGTGGAGAGAGAAGATTAAAAAAGATTTCGAGAAAAGAGAAAATGAAAAAATCACCTTCACGCCGCTTTTCATCGAAGCCATTGTAAAATGTATCAAAAAATATCCCTGGCTGAACAGCAGTGTAGATGGTGACAAGATTATCGTGAAGAAAGATATCAATATCGGCATGGCTACAGCCCTTCCTTCCGGTAACCTGATCGTTCCCGTTATCAAGAATGCGGATCAGCTGAACCTGGTTGGTCTTACAAAGCAGGTTAATACCCTGGCCAATGCCGCCCGTAATAACAAACTGAAACCCGATGATACCAGCGGTGGAACGTTTACCCTTACCAATGTAGGCAGCTTCGGCAGCCTGATGGGAACGCCGATCATCAATCAGCCGCAGGTAGCCATCCTCGCTGTTGGCGCCATCAAAAAGAGACCGGTGGTAATTGAAACCGAGCAGGGTGATTCCATTGCCATCCGTCACATGATGTTCCTCAGCATGAGCTATGATCACCGGATCATTGATGGCGCTTTGGGGGCCACCTTCCTTAATGCCGTTGCGAAAGAACTGGAAAACTTCGACGGAGGAAGAGACTTTTAATTAATCAATTTTTTATTTCAGGTAAGATGGCCAGCCTTTTAAAGCTGGCCTTTTTGCCTTTTATGGTAACCTTGAAGAGATTGTTGTACTCACTGTCGCGCAGATCTCCTTCCACTGATCTTGTTCCCGTCAGTCCGTTTACGATATCATCAACCGTATTGCTATGACCCGCGATCAATACATTTCCCTTCAATTGACGCAGGCTGTCTATAAATGCCGCCGTGGGAATCGGGCTGTACAGTTTCACCGTCAGGTGCTGCTGGTCAGCAATCGGCCAGACAGTTTGCAAGGTTCTCTGGGTATTGGTGGAATACACATGCCTGAACTTTACAGAAGCCAGTTTATCCTGCAACGCCTTTACTCTTTCCCTGCCAGCCGCCGATAAAGGCACATCACTGGACATATTGGGGCCCTGGGTTTCCTTTTCCGCATGCCGAACCACATAATAAGTATGCGAACAGGCCGTTAAAAAGAAAACAGGCAACAGCCAGGTATAAAAAGATTTCATCAGGTTTAGTTTTAACGAAATTACAATTAAACAAGCGGATTGATGATTAGTCTGTTTTTTAGTAAATTCATGTACCAACCAAATTGAATGGGGATGAAAACATTATCTGAAACCTGGTTCGCCGATGGCTACATTGATTTTGAGTTGAAAAAGTACACCCTCCTCGCCTACCTGCAGGAAATCAACCGGTGCTTCAATGAAAACAAATTGTACCCGCAGTTGTCTGATGTAATCTTTCATTACAACAACCTGGTTGCCTTCCGGGAAAACAAGAAATTCTTACAGGAACAATTCCCTAAAAAAGTAACGGGCCTGCAATTGGAAAAACTCCAGGTACTGTACGAACAAATGATACAGGACGATGAGCTCATGCAGGAACTGGAAGACATCATTCAATATTCGGCCGGCCGGCTCAGAACTACCATCACCAACGGAACGGAGATTTATGAATTCGTGGAAGATAAACTGACGATCTTTCCGGTAGGACTGCTTCCGATTGAAACCAATGAAGGGTATTTCTTCCTGAGTGAAGGCACTTACCGATCCACCCGCATTTACCAGTATCGCCTGAGTATTTTTGAGAAACACGACGAGAAATACCGATCTATCAAAACCGAATTTATCGGTCAGTACGAACGCAATATGGTCAATACGTATGAAGGAATGAAGATCCAGTTAATCAGGAACCGGAAGGAATTACCCAATCCGGCTGTCTATTGCATTGAAACGGACCTGAGCTTCCCCGTAGACGAAACCCTTCTGCCGGTTGCCAAAAGAACGTTGGTAAGGTATATTAGTACGAAGGCAGCATGAGGCGTTTGACGTTTATCGTTTATGGTTTCATGTTAAAACGAAAACCGAAAAACCTGCTTAATCGGCGACTCCTCGGTGAATGTCCTCCACCTCCGGCGGATAAGACTCGCCTGACGAAAAGACCGCAAACTGCAAACCGCAAACTGTAAACCGCAAACCAACCTGAAACGATAAACGTGAAACGATAAACTACTTCTTTATCCTGAACGCTCCGATCCTCGTCGAATAAGATTTTGCGTCCTTTTTCAGGTAGTCTCCCACATACCAGATGGTCATGTCATCATCGGGATCCATGGCTGTTTGCGTATAGTCTTCCCAACGAAGGGTATTGGTTTGTGCGCTCTGTCCTTCCACCAGTATTGTTTCTTTCAATGTCAGTAACCCGGGCGGGTCGTTGCGAAGCCTGGCAGCAAATCTTTGCCCGGCAAAATACTGATCACCGCTGAAGGAATAACCGATGCCGATATTACCTGCCGCATCCATCGCCGGACTGGCCATCCATCTGTAATCGCCGCCCGGTGCATAGGTTCCCTGTTGAAAGAGTTTTACATTCCTGTTTGCATCCAGCCGAAATTCGTACCACCGTACTCCTCCGCCCTGTGCGGTAGCCACAGAATGAACGCCAACAATGGATTCAATTTTACCAATACGCCGGTAAACCAGGCGGGCCATTAATTTATCTCCCTGTGCATCGAGCCGCTGTTCAACACCTTTTTGCGGTACGGCTTTGGTGAGTTGACCGCCTCCGAGGTAGTCGTATGGCTCCACCTGGATTTTCTCGGGTCCTGTCAACCGGCTGCTGGCGGGGTTGTTCCAGTCTACCTGAAATTTCCAGGCATAAATGCCATCATCATGCGTAATCTTATTGAGTTGGTCTCCGCCGGTGGCCAGCAGGATGGAAGGTGAGCCGGGCGGTGGCAATTGCTTTCCGTCAAGGTCGGCATTGATGATAAAATTAACATCATTGATAATAAAGGATTGTTCTGTTGCGTCGAGCCCTTTCAGCATTTTCTGCCGGTCAACCACATACGCGTGACGCTGGTTCACATTGTCGCCGGTGCTCGTAGTGGTGTAATAACCATCCGGCCATACAGTCGGTCTGGGATAGTCGGGGAACAACTCTCTTTTAAATTCATACCGGTAATAGCTGCCCATGGGGTCCGGACCGGTGCTGATTGCATAACACATACAAAAACTTCCCACGGTATCGCGCCCCCTGTTTCCCCTGGGACCAGCAGCCTGGCTGCTGTCCGGGGGTGGCGGAATAAATAATTTTTCCGCATTACCCGGCTGTGGCAGTTTGGTGGAAAGGGAATCATTGCGTAATGCTGCCCGTCGGAAGGTGGGCATAACAATTAACCAACGGTCCGCCAGTTGATCATAACGCACTACCGCATCGCCGTTATTAATTTTTTCGCAGGGACCGCCGAATCCACGAAACACATTTTTGGTTTCCACAGGTCCATATAAAACCATCCCCGTTGAAGCATATTTCTTCCCCTTCTTACTGAAAATGGCCATCACGGAATTCACGGTCTGAACGATATGATCATGGCCAACTGCCAGCGAGTTGTCTGAGGGATTTCTTAAGTTAACGGTACCCTGTGGACCAACAAAACCTGCCCCCAGCCCATCGAAGCTTGTCAACAAAACTGCTCCGGGCCTTTTACCCATTTCGGTTTGTTCAATAGAAGAAACAGCAGGTTGTTTTTTTGGAAGGTAACTACGACCCGATAAAGACAGGAGTGAGGCAGACACATCATGCCGGGCGGTAGCGGGTGATGCCAAAGAAGCTGTTTGCCCCGTCAGGGACAAACAGCCCAGGCAACCCATTACCAAAGGGACCCATTGAAAGAAACCTTTGTTCATATTGATGGTAGACTGTTTGCTGCTGCAGGATGGCCATCCTTTACAACAGAAGGAATTTAAAATGCCTTCTTCTCTCCCGGCAATTCTGTACCCCAGTCAATGCCCTTCTCGGTTGCAGGAACCCCTTCGGTAATCCATTTTGCCGCTGGGGCGCCCTTCAGGTAATGATCGAAGAATTGGGAAAGACGAATGGACAAATCCTTTCTGTTTCGTCTTTCAACCAGGTTGTGATCTTCGTCATTGTACTGCAGCATCCACACTTTCTTATTCAGGCGGCGAAGCGCCGTAAAATACTCAATACCCTGGTACCAGGGAACTGCTCCGTCTTTGTCATTGTGCATGATCAGCAAGGGAGTGGTTACTTTATCTGCATTGAACAGGGGAGAATTTTTAATATAGAGATCGCGCCGTTGCCAAAGCGTTGCGCCGATACGGCTTTGCGTATGCTCATACTGGAACTGTCTGTTGAGACCACTCCCCCACCTGATGCCGCCATAAGCGCTGGTCATGTTGGCAACGGGTGCACCCGCTCCGGCGGCCGCGAACATTTTTGTTCTGGTTACCAGGTAAGCCACCTGGTATCCGCCCCAGCTCTGTCCCTGTATAGCCATCCGCGTACTGTCCACAAACGGCAATCGGGCCAGACGTTTGGCAGCTGACACTACAGAGTTGTAAGCGCTCTCGCCCGGATCTCCGTTCTTGTAATAAATGTTTGGATCGAAAACCAGGTATCCGTTACTAACGAAGTAGGGTATGTTAATGGTTGAAGCGCTGGGGGCCGGCGTACGATAGGAGTACAAACCATCCGCGTCTCTTTCGTAGAAATAAAGAATGACAGGATATTTTTTATTCGGATCGAAATTCTCCGGTTTGAACAGCAATCCTTCTGACTCCTTGCCATCAAACATCTTCCACTTCATGAGCTCAACGGTGAGCCAGTTATATGATTTCTGCTGACCTGCAATATCCGTTACGCGATCAAACTGACGAAGGTTTGTCGACAGGTACAATTCTGATTCGTTGATATCCGCTTTTTGAACGAGGAATCGATCGGCTTTTTTGGCTTTGGCGATGCCGAGGAAAGAATTGGGCAAAGAGCAAAGCTGTTCCGGTTTTCCTTTACCGGTAGCATCAGCATAAAAGAAACCGGCGTATTTGGTAGCTGTATTGAAAGAACGCAACAGCATCGGTTTATCCGTGGGGATAGAGCGTTCTTCCAGGTCCAGCCTGTTGTATCTTAATTCTGTCTTAGCCGCCCTTCCGGCGCCCTGGGTAATGTTCACCGGTGCTTCTTTTCCATCGGGATCGAGTTTCCAGATATCATAGTGATCATATACCAGCAAGGCCTGGTCATCGGTGAGCCAGCCGGCAATACCATAACCCGGAGGATCATCCGGATGGTCATCTTCTTCATCCCATAACGGAAACTTTACGTTCTTGCTGATATTGGTGATTACACCCGAAGCGATATTATAAGTAAAGTACTGACGAGCCTTTTCATCATACCAACCGATGTATTTTCCTTTTGGAGCGGTCATGAAAAATCCATCGTGCTTCGATTTGATCAGTTTGCGACTACCATCCCGGGTAGATACCAGGTAGGCAGTTTGTAATGCCTCACCGGTCCATTGCGATTCCACCCTGTTGCCCTTCGTGGAAGTGGCCAATACGTAATCGGCATTGCCTTCATCGATCAGCGAAATATTCTCGGCATCATCGGCGCCCAGGGGCACCACTTTATCGCCCGACCCATTCAACACCGCTGCATAGCTGCGACGTAACTCCTGCTGCAACTGAACCAATTGCTGGGGTTGCAGATAATCGTCATTATAATGCCATACATCCAGTCGTGCGGTTTCAAAATCCACAAGGGTGGTATCTTTCGGACGACGAATGGGCGCCATTCCAAAGAAAAGTTTTTGTCCGTCTTTACTGAAGGAAACAGAATAGTTTTCACTCACCGTCAGTCCTTCCGCGAGGCTCTTTCGATCCACTCTCATCCGGGCGCTGTCGTAGCCTGGCTGATAATACCAGAGTTTGTAAAATTTCTGCAGCGCTTTCGTGGCACTGTCGCGTTCGGCCACAAACGCCAGTTGTTTCTCGTTTTCATCGATCGCAAAGCTTCTTGCATCGTTGAATTTACGCATCACGGTATCTATTTTGCCATTGCCGGTATTCATCAATAATACCAGGGCTTTCGACAAGCTGTCATTGTTCTTTTTACTTGTTTCAATCAGCAGCAGGTTTCCATATTTGCTGAAATAATATTCATTAACCAGCTTGTATCTTTTTTCCTCCCCGGTAACGAGATTACGCAATACCAGTTCCGTACCCTCTTCCACAGTTTCTTCCGGGGCTTTGGGCGCTGCCGGTTTTGTTTCTTTTTTTGCCGGCTGCAACACGGAGATTCCTTTTGTTTTGGCCTCGTTGGCTTTATTGCGCAGACTGTCCACCACACGCAGCAGGCTATCGGCCATTCTTGAAATATTATTGATCTGTGTAGCGGAATCTACCGGCGGTTTAGGTTTTGCCGGTTCAGCCAGGGCTTTCTCGAGGTGGTAAGCCAGCCATTGTCCGGCGCCTTTTTCGGGTGTTTTGTAAGTCTTGACCCGTGCAATCTTGATAACACTGTCTTTACCCAGTTCAATGATAGCAAGGGAATCCTTTGGCATATCATCGGGTCTTTTCTTTTTTATTTTAGCATCGCGGGTATCCTTGAAGAAAGGTCTGATCTTGAAGATGAGAAAGCGGTTGTCTTCGGTAAACTTCAACTGGTAACCCCGGGGCACTGCTTTAACGAAACCATTATCCACCCCCTTCACATACAAAACACCATCACCCTCCTGTGGATTGATCGTATAGGCAACAAAGCGGCCATCGCTGCTGATGGCTCTTTCACCCGCGCTTTGCCATCCATCGTATACCGAATGATCGAGCGGCTTTTTCTGCGCCTTAACAGAATGAAACAAAACAAGACAAAGGAACAGATACAGAATTTTTCTCATCAGTCAATTTTTTGGTCTTTTAAAGATAGGGGAATATGGTAATTGGCCAATTTATCAATCACTGTTGTCCGGGGAAAACTCGGAGAGCGCAATTGGTCAATGAGCCAATGGGCCAATTTGCCAATGAACAGCAAACCCCTAACTATAAACAGCAAATTGAATTTCAACAATAGCCGGGCTTTATTCTACCGCTGTTCACCACCGAAGAACCGAAGCTGGGCGATAGGCGACGGTAACCGGGCTGTATATCGGTTACCGTCGCCTTTTTTTGTGGGACTTTTTTTGGCGAAACAAAAAAAGTCCCGTCAGAGACTCGCTTAAAGCGACTGAATCCCTTGAAAAGGTATATCAAAACACAAAGGGGGGACTCATTTCTCAAAAAGTGGCAAAAAGATGATTATTTCAGCTTGATAGGTTGGACTTCGACACTTTCCCCGGACAACAGTGATTGGTTAATTTGTCAATTTGCCAATAATGACGAATTACGGATGGCGGATTACGGATGTAATGAACCAATTGTTCAATTTGTAAATAAGCCAATGAATGTATTATGGCGTATTTGATCATTGGTTACTTTTTAATTTATCATCCGTAATTAGTAATTCGTCATCCGCCATCCGTAATCCGTAATTCCATTGGCTCATTGACCAATTGACTAATTGCCAATTGCTCTTATCTACTTTTATTCCCTGTTCTTACACGCTAATTGCTGATTAGTCGAAAAAGTGAAAATGGAAAAACATTTCATTATAGCTTTAGGGTACATAAAAAGTTTCAGTTTCCAGTTCATGGACTGAAACTGTTTCCAAAGCATGAACGAATTTTTCTCATGTCCGCAGGTGGTTTCTACTACCTGCTTTTTTATTTACAGGAGGAATCATTTCAATCGAAAAAAAATTGGTATACCATTTTTACGGTTTCATATACAGATAGTGTGGCTTAGTTGAATATGCAGTAAGTAATTGCAGCAGATATAGCGTTTGCATTCTCTTGCCTATTTATTCATTAACCAATTACATCTGTATGAGAAAATTCCTCTTTATTATTTTCCTCCAGTCGTTTTTTGTTATGGCGCTGCAGGCGCAAACGATTACGGCTACCGGACGCGTAGTGGATTCCACCGGCAACGGAGTGCCAGGAGCTTCCGTGGTGGTGTCCGGCTCCCGGAAAGGAGTTTCAACCAATCAGCAAGGAGAATTCAGCATCCAGGCCCAGGCTAACCAGACGCTTCGCATTACTGCAGTGGGATATGAAGCGATCAATGTAAAAGCCGGGACCGGACTGGTCATTAGTTTGAGATCGGCGAATACGTCGCTCCAGGAAGTGGTGGTAACCGCCCTGGGTATACGCAGGGAGAAAAAAGCCCTGGGATATGCGGTCAATACACTCGATAAGAAACTCATTGAGCAGCGACCTGATGGCGATATTGCCCGCCTGCTGAGTGGAAAGGCTCCTGGCGTGGATATTCTCGCCAGCAGCGGAATATCGGGTAGCGGAACCAATATCCAGATCAGGGGTGTAAGTTCCATCACTGGTGGCAGCGATCCACTTTGGGTGGTGGATGGAACACCGGTAAATGGTTCTACCAACCAGCAGACCAGTCCGATTTATGGTAATCAGACTTCCAGCCGTTTTTTGGATATTGACCCCAACAACATTGAAAGCATCAGTGTACTGAAGGGATTAAGTGCTACCGTGCTCTACGGCGAGGCCGGTCGTAATGGAGTGATCCTGGTTACTACCAAGAATGGCTCAGGCAGAAAACCCAACAAGAAAATGGAGGTAACGGTTACACAATCCTATTTCATCAACAAGCCTTCCAGTTTACCGGAGCTGCAAAGCACTTATGGTGGCGGATTTTCGCTGGCAGGTGGATTTGCTTTCTTCAGCAACTGGGGGCCCAAGTTTACCGATCCGCCACAGATGCTGGCGCATCCCTATACACAGGGCGTTCAGGCAGGCTCCTTCCCCGAACTGGCCGGTGTAATGATTCCTTTTACGCCGCATGATAATTTCGCAGCGGTATTCAAAGACGGACATGTATCCAATACCGGTGTCAGCGTCAGCGCAGCCATGGGTGCAAACGGATCCATCAATGCCAGCTACAGCCGATTGGCCGATCAGGGTTTTCTTCCCACCAATAAAGTGAACCGAGATAATTTCAGCATCGGCTTCAATACCAAACTGCAGAATAATATCAGTTTGAGCGGAACCATCAACTATGTGAAAAATGATTTTCAAAGCCCTACTACCGCACAGGCAGGCGGAAGTGGTTCACAAAGTGGTGGCGCCGGTATTTATAGTGATTTGATGTATACGCCAAGGGCCAACGATTTGGCTAACTGGCCTTACCAGACGCCTGATGGCGCTTCTGCTTACTACCGGGCAAATAACGATATCCAGAATCCTTTATGGACCCTGTATAATTCTCTTACTTATCAGAAGACCAACCGGGTGTTTGGCAACTTCAATATCCGGTACAGTATTTTTAAGGATTTCGAGATCCTGTACAGGATCGGTTATGATAATTACGATGAGGATCATATTCTCACCATCAACCGCGGTGGCGTAACCCGTTCCGGCGAACTGGAATACACCAAGGGAATATACCGCACTACGTATGTGAATAACCGGATATGGGATCATTCACTCATTGCCCAGTACCATACTGATTTGGGAAAATCATTGAGATTTGATGTGACAGCTGGTTTGAACGATAACAGGGAAACGTATAACCAGAGCGGTCTCAAGAGTACAGATCAACTGGTGTGGGGTTTGTTTGATCATTCCAACTTCATCAACCACGATACCCGTGGTGAAGACGGTGTAGACCTCGATTACCGCACAGACCGTGAAAGCTTCGGGGTTTTTGCCCAGGCAGGTTTGAGCTACAACGAATACCTGTATTTGAATGTAGGAGCCCGCAATTCCTGGTCATCCACTTTGGAGAAAGCCAATCGTTCCAAATTATATCCAAGCGCCAGCGTATCCTTTATTCCAACAGCCGCCATTGATGCACTGAAAGGCAGCAAGACCCTCAATTATCTCAAGCTGAGAGCCGGGTACGCCACCAGTGCCGCTTTCCCGCTACCCTACCGCACAAGGCCTTCCCTGCTGGTATCTACCAATGATTTCCAGACAAGAGGGGGAACTGCCGTCAATACTAACAACATCAGCAATATACTTCCCAACCCCAACCTTAAACCGGAATTACTCGGTGAGTTCGAAGCCGGGGTGGAAGCCAAACTGATCAATAATCGCGTAACTGTCGACTTTACCTGGTATCGCCGGAAATCAACGGATCAGATTCTCACCAGGCCACTTGATCCTTCTACCGGTTTTGGTAGTACGACCATCAATGCCGGAGACCTGATCAATAAAGGCATTGAACTCGGGCTTGGTGTAACAGCCGTCAAGACCAAAGACTTCAGCTGGCAGGTGGATGTAAACTTTACCCGTAACCGAAATAAAGTGCAGAATCTTCCGGAGGAAATTGCCGTTGTTCAAACAGGCGGCCTGTTTTCCAACCTGGGTAACTACGCCATCAATGGCGAACCCTTTGGTGTGATCCGCGGTACTTACTGGCTGAGAGACCAGAAAACCGGTCAGCGCATCGTCGGACCAGACGGATATTATATACCCAGTACAGACATTCGCATCATTGGTGATCCCAACCCGGATTTCCGCAGTTCACTCATCAATACTTTCACCTGGAAAGGATTTGAACTGAGAATGCAATGGGATTATTCAAAGGGAGGTGTTATTTATGCAAACAGCGTTAACACGATGATGTCGAGAGGTCTTTCCAAGGCGACAGATGTGGACAGAACCATTCCTATCATTTTACCAGGGGTGAAACAAGATGGTACGCCGAACGATTTCCAGACTTCCATCGACAGAGCTTATTTCAATACTTACCTGGGGGCCTCAGAAGAGTATCTGTATGACGCCACTTATTTTAGATTAAGAGAGTTGTCTGTTTCTTATTACCTGTCACCCCGCCTGCTGGAGAAAACACCATTTGGCGCGGTGTCTTTTAATATCAGCGGACAAAATCTTTATCATAAGGCTCCCAATTTCCCGGAAGGATCGAACTATGATCCTGAATCTTCCAGCGCCGGTGTTGACAAGACGAGAGGATTTGAATTCATGACCGGACCGCAGTCAAGAAGATTTGGGGCATCCATTAAAGTAACCTTCTAATTTAAACTGGAGAACATGAAACAAACAATAAAGTATTTTATCACAGCCGGGTTATCGTCGCTCATACTGCTGGGTTCCTGTAGCAAATTTGACGACAAGCTGACAAACCCTTCTTTGCCGGCGCCTGAAACAGCAGATGTGGATCTTTACCTCAACTATGCACAGCTCGCCTTTGCCGATCTGATTGGCAGAACGGGTCAGTTGGATAACTATCCCGGTTTTTCGGAGCTGGGGGAAGAACTGACACGCATGGAGGTAATGAGGTCGCGTACGTATAAAGATGCCTACGGCCCTACCGCCTTTACTGCCATTTGGGCAAACGCTTACCAGAGTATTCTGAAGAACCTGAATGCCATGATTCCATTGGCAGAGAAAACTAACCGGCCCATCCACCTCGGTATGGCCAAGCTGATGAAAGCTTATACAATCGCCACCCTGGTTGATTACTTTGGTGATATTCCCTATACAGAAGCCAACCTGGGTATAGAGAATACCAATCCCAAGCTGGATCCCGGCAAACAGGTATATGACAGCGCTTTTTCCTTACTCGATCAGGCGATCGCACACTTTAATAAAGCAACCGCGCTCACCACGATTCCTGCCAACGATTTGTTTTATGGAGGAACCGCAGTGGCAGAAGCGGCCAGTTGGAGAAGAGCCGCGAAAACCATTAAGTTGAAATTGCTTAACCAGGTAAGGCTAGTAGACAATACCGTTAAAGCCAAAATTGATGCATTGCTCACCGACGGCGAACTGATCACTACCGATGCACAAGCTTTTACTTTCAAGTACAGCACCCGTGCATTGAATCCCAACAGCCGTCACCCCAAGTATAGCGTTTATTATACCAACAACGGCGGAACAGATTACATTGGTAATGATTTCATGTATATCGTATATGCCGAAAAGGGAAATGGACTTGATCCAAGATGGAGATATTATTTCTACCGGCAGATTGGCAATGTAACCACCTTGCCGGCGTCCACACTAGAATGTGGCTCCTCTCCTGCTCCCCCCCATTATCCACTCGATGTTCCCTACTGTTATGCCAATATCGCCGGATTTTACGGAAGGGATCATGGTAACGACCGTGGTATACCGCCGGATGGTTTTCAAAGAACATTGTGGGGCGTTTACCCTTGCGGAGGCCGCTTTGATAACGACGAAAGAGCAAAAATCACCGGCTCCAATGATGGTGGACAGGGCGCCGGTATTTTACCACTCTGGCAGCCTGCCTTCACGGAGTTTGTGAAAGCCGAAGACGCCCTCAAGTTAGGAACAGCCGGTGACGCGCGGGCTTTACTGGAGTCCGGTGTCAGGAAATCGATCGCAACGGTGGTGGCTTTCCCGGCAACCATTGGTGTAACGGTACCGGCTGCACGAGTTCCGACGGCGGCAGCCATACAAGCTTATGTAGACAAAGTGTTGCAGTTATATGACGCCGCACCGGATGTAGATGCCAGGCTGAATGTAATCATGAAAGAATATTATATCGCTGCCTGGGGCAATGGGGTGGAGAATTACAACAACTACCGCCGAACCGGTATGCCGAGAAATCTGCAGCCCAATCTGAACGGGACACCAGGGCCCTATTTGCGCTCCATGTTTTACCCGGCATCGCTGGTAGACAGAAACCTGAATGCGCAACAGAAAACAGCAACCAACGTAAAAGTATTTTGGGATAATAATCCTGATAATCTTTTCGTGAATTGATCCCATAAACAAAAAAAATTATGAAACAGTATATCCTTGCATTCTGTTCCTGTATCGTGCTGTTGGCGTCTTGCAGTAAAACGGATAATTTTTACGATGAAGTAGGAAAAGGAGCTTATCTCACTTTCGTGAGCTCTTCCCTGCTGATGAAGTCAAATGATGCCAGCTCTGCCGTAAATATGGTAGTCAATGCGGTAGGCGCCGATGTGGAAAGCATCAATATTTATGTTGCTACTACCTCCACGCTGGACGTGACAAAATGGAAACTGGTAAAGAACATTCCCTTTGCCGGTCAAACCACGCTTGCCGTAACCAATACCGATATTGCCACGGTATTAGGTCTTACCGCCGGCAATCTTCCTCCCGGAACCGTATTCTATTTATATAATGAGGTGGTGACTAAGAGCGGAGGAAAGTATTCTTCAGCCAATACCAGTGCACCCGACCTGGAAAACCAGCCTGCCTTTAATACGGCTATGAAATGGACAGCTACGACGGTTTGTGCCTTTGATGCCAGCATAGTGGCCGGTACTTACAAAGTGGTGAAGGATGATTGGCAGGACTGGAATCCCGGAGAGGTAGTAACAGTAACCGCAGGACCCGGAGCGAATCAGGTTAATATCAGCCAGGTTTGGCCTAATCCTGCTTTTGGAAATGTAGTCAGCCCACTGCTCCTCGATGTTGATGCCAGTTCCGGTGCAGTAACAGTTACTGATAACGTAACCTTTGGTGACTATGGTGCTTATAAGGCTATTACAGCTTCAGGCAGTTCCGGATTTGTCTTTACCTGTACAGGGGTCATCAATGTACGCATACATATCAATGCCCCGCCTTTCGGAGACCAGGGCTTCAGCAATCTCATCCTGCAAAAGCAGTAAAGAGTTCATTAATCGGAATAGCGTGTTGCTTTTAACAGGCAACACGCTTTTTTTATTACTGATCGGAATTCGCAAACCATTTATTGTTGAGAAAATAAACCAGGGGGATAAACAGCAGTGACAAAAATGCCAGCAGGTAGTTGAAAGAAACCGATCCGTTACCGTTATCGGTTTTAATGATTTCATGTGTATAAAAAAACAGGCAATTACCGGCCCAGTGCATGCCTCCGGTAAACCAGAGACGGCCGGATACCACTACCGGCACAATATAAACAAGCCCCAGGCTGAAAAGGTAAAAGAGTAGTTCAAAGCCTTTGTCCAGTTTATAAATATGGTTAAGTGTATAAATAAAGGCCGATGCAAAGACGATCACCAGCAGGCTTACTTTCCCTTTCAAGTGACGAAAAACATATCCTCTCGTCAGGATGTCTTCAGACAATGAAGAAAAGAAATTACCGAAAACAAAAAGAGCCAGAGAGCTGCTGATGCTGGAAAAGTCCGGAATCGCTGTTATTTTTTCGGCATCGGTTTTCAATGCAATTAAAAAGGCCAGGCCATACAGTGCCAGCCCCATCAGCATACCCACCAATAGATGAAGCAGCCAGTTTTTTCTACCGTCCAGTCCCCAGGCTGCAAAGCCTTTGAATCCCTGCCAGCGAGCGATACCCCAGGCAGCCACAAAGAATAATAGTTGAAAGCCCAGAAAGCCTGCCGGGCTGTTTTTGAATACAATCATGTATTCGGCAAAGTGATACAATAGAAACAGGACCAGGAACCCGGTAAAGATCTTTACCGGTGATGTGTTGGAAATAGGCATGATGTGTTGGTTTTGCCAGCAGAATGTTTATCAGAACCTGAAGGATAAGGCAATGGGTTACCACGCAACGATTCGCTGCGACAAATGTAAATAAAGAATAATAAACGGTCAGGGTTTGATGATCTTCACCTGCAGGGAGCCGGTTGGGTTGTGTCTGGACAACCATCTCTTGAGCGCCGCCTGTGCTTTTTCCATGGAATCGTAAGTATTGAAGTCAGATGTACATCCGGTTTCATTTTCACATACCTCATGTACTTTTTTGTGCAGGGTACCTGCCAGTGCCGAGAGCTCCGCGGGGGTGCAGGTAATTTGCATGATTTCGGTATGTTTTATCACCTGGTTTTCCGGTGTGCCCGAATCGAACATCGGCCTGGAGAAAACGAAATAATAATAGGTTTGGGCAGCCTGCGCCTGACCCGGACCTGATCCATTGTTCTTTTGCGGAATATTCAATTTGGCCGCTGCGAACTGAAGCGCTTTGTCTGAAGTAAAATACTTATCGCGGATGGATTCAAAAACGGCTTTGTTTTTTAATACATTATTCAGCGATTGCTCAAAGAATGTATAGTTCGTAAAAGTGACTGGCTGTTTTAAAAGAGCATTCATCCATTCCCACATCTTGTTCTCCCCGATTTCCCTTTCGATAGCGGAGAAGATTACCGGAGCATAATAGTATACATACAATTCCCGGTCGCGGTAATCGCTGCCCGATTTAATGGATGCCATCGGCAAGGGCTCAAATCCTCTGTTCAATGCGGCAAGTTTCGACTCGATCTTTTCCCGGAAAACGGTATCTGAAACCATCGTTCGGGAAATATAAAGGGCCATGTACTCTGCGAACCCTTCCGAGATCATATCTCCCAATTCTGCATTGAAAGTCCGGTAAGTGCCAAAATAATAGTGTGCCAGTTCATGCGCCATGTATTGCCGGAACCAGGCTCCTTCCGTTTTATTGGAGAAGGATCTCATCCCGTCTTCCCAGCTGATATTGACAATGGTGGGATAGGATGCAAAAAGCCAGGAGTTGTTCCTGGATACAGGAGTCGTCTGGATATAAACAGCTTTCCCTTTGTAAGGGATCGACAGTTTTTTGGCAAATGTTTGTTGAATATCTTCCAGCGCTTTTTCCAGTTCCACCAACTGATCATGCGTCGCGTCCGGATTGAGGAAGTAATTACCATTGATGGATTCGGAGGCAAAATCACCCAGGAACATGGTCAGATCCTGGGCTGCATTGCTCTTAACCTTAGCAATAGTATCACTCACCGGCTGACTCCCATTGACGTAGATAACCTTACAATCGCTGCAGGTAATTTCCAGGTCGTAGGTCACTTTTTCGTAACGTTTATCTGTTTTCACATCATAGAGAATCGGGCACCAGGCGCTTTGTATACCATCCACTCTCAGGTTGGTTCCGTTAAAAGCGATATTGCCCCTCCAGTCGACTGCAGCCGAGGTATCGGTAACGACCGGATACATGCCTACATAATTGAATCGAAGTGACCGGGGAAGGTATTTTCCGGATGGACCATACCCGGCAATATAGTAAGCGGAAGATTCTCCCGACGATAGCGTGTCCTGCAGCGATTTATCATAGTTTAATGATTTGGTTCCCGCTCCATTCCTGATATAACGGATATTCATTCCGGAATTCAAACGAATAAAGTAATTCTGTAAACGGGGCATATTCGACAGGGTAATATCGCAGTCGAATGTTCCCTTTTTCACCGAAATTTTTACTGTGCCTTTAATATGAGGGATGGTGTCCTGTGCCATCAGCACGAACGGACAGGCGATCACCAGAATCGCTAAAGCAAGAAATTTTCTCATAGGGCTTGAAAATAGTGAAAAATTGGAGGACATGCATGCGCCGAAAACCTTAAAAGGTAAAAAAACGGGTATTCATGGGAGATACAACCCATCTACGCTAATTCTTCGATGGGCGAATCCATTTTCGCTTATGCTTCGATGGGCGATGACATCTTCGAAAATGCTACGATGGGCGATGCCATCTTCGAAAATGCTACGATGGGCGATGCCATCTTCGCTAAAGCTATGATGGGCAAGGTAG
This sequence comes from Chitinophagaceae bacterium, assembly GCA_044226045.1. Taxonomy (GTDB): domain Bacteria; phylum Bacteroidota; class Bacteroidia; order Chitinophagales; family Chitinophagaceae; genus Endoryza. The sequence continues at coordinate 3,210 of JBGAHR010000027.1, read as the reverse complement.
AGAAATAAAAAAGCCCATCTTCGCTAAAGCTTCGATGGGCGAGGTCGGGATGACTGGATTCGAACCAGCGACCCCTACGTCCCGAACGTAGTGCGCTACCGGGCTGCGCTACATCCCGAAAAGAGGTGCAAATGTAACAAAATCCGTCAAAATCAAGCAGCCGGAAGGGGGTTCCGGAATCCTTCATTTAACGCTTGTCAGGCTCGAATTCTACCGACAAAAGATCGAAGCCCCCCTGCTCTATTTTCAACCGGATCCTGTTCACGCCTCTAATGATTTTAATGCCTTTCAGCTCTACTTCATTCCAGGAGTCTGCTTTCGGTAATACAACATTACCAACTGCCTGGTCGTTCACCGATACCGATATCTCACCAGGCACCTCTTTTGCCTTATAGCGGATCTTTAGCTTGTAAATACCCGACTGGTTGGCCGAGCGGGTATATTGTAACCATTCGCCTGCTTCCGTATTTCCAACATAGAACCTGTCTTCTTTTTCCGGATCCTGAAATATATCTACCCCATCATTTCTATAGATTCTACCCCTGTTTCCGGTTTCATTCTTACCGGTAGAAATATGATAATCCGCGCTGTCTTTGTCCCAGTAAGCGATCCCGATTCTCCCCAGATCATAGTCTACCGCATTTAGCAAAGCTCCGGAGCGAATCAGGTTATCCCGAAAGGGAATAGACTCGTTTGAGTGCGGCTGCCGTATCATCGCATCGATTACATCTCTTTTGACAACTGTATTTTCCGCTCTGCTGGCCCAGGCAAGGTTCATCATACCCTGGTAGGCCTCGTCGGCAGAAGGCCTTGGCCCTTTCCCCTCCCAGAATGCAAGAATTTTGCGATAGTTGCTATTGCTGTTAATCTGCATCGGGTTATTCAGTCCCAGCTTTTTCAATGGCCACCAGGCCCATCCGATATTATTTCTTTCCAGCAAACCAATGGCCTCCGTAAACCATACATTCGAATTTTCACCGGTTTCTCCGAGCCATACCGGGATATTGTATTTGTTGCGAGTATCGAGTATATGTTGGATGGAAGCCTGGTTGTTGAAGTTCCAGTATTTGTGATAACTCAACACCATATTGGCATCCCAGGTTGGCAAGATGCCATTGTAATTATTACCCCACCCGTTACCCTCGATAATGATGAGATGATTATTATCCACCTCACGGATGGCTTTCGTTATTTCCATGAGCAGTTTGCGGAGTGGTTCGTTTTTCTTTTCCTTCAAACCGTTTTTATCATTGGCCGGATCTTCGAATCCCCAATTTGTTTCGTTGAGTATATCATACCCGCCAATCCAGGGTTCATGGGCGTAACGATCAGCGAGTTTTTTCCAGAGCGCTATTGTTTTCTGCTGATTGGCTTCGCTCTCCCACAGAGAAGGTTTGCTTTCATCTCTATCGGAAATATTCAGGTCGTTGCCTTGTCCGCCGGGGGCGGCATGCAGATCGAGGATCAGGTACAACTGGTTGGATTTACACCAGGAAAGCAAACTGTCTGTAAGTTTAAATCCCTTGTCAAGCCAGGTCTGGCTGCCTTTTACGGGCTCCTTGTCGGTTGCAAGGGTGAATAACTCATAATGCAGGGGTACCCGGACCGAATTAAAGCCCCAGCGCCTGAGCGAGTCGATATCCGCTCTTGTGGTATGATTGTTTAACCAGGCTTCGTAGAATTTATTGGTATTTTCTTCACCAACCAGGCTGACCAGCCGGGCTTTTATTTTATGTTGCTGCCCCTGCCCGGTCAACTTTAGCATATAGCCTTCCTGCAGCATCCAGCCACCCAGGCCAATTCCCCGGAGCAGTACATTCTCCCCTTTCTCGTTGACGATATTTTTACCATTGGCTTTGAGAAATCCCTGGGAGAAGGTGACTATTGAGATCATTCCCATCAGGAAGGATGACAGCAGTTTTTTGGGCAGCATCTGTTAGTTTTTTGGTATCGAAAAGGTATGAAAAAGATCATGGGTGCCCGCCATTTTTACCCTTATAAGGCACTCAATCAACCTTATGAACCGCCGGGAACCCGGCAGTTTTGTTAATCCCCGGGCAACCCCATGACCTTTCCCTTTAAAGCTAAGTACAGAATAAGCAAAACATTAAAAGTTTCCCACATCATTACCACTACAAGACCCAATAAATGTGCAGATTATCAATTCGGAAGGCCCTATCATTACCACATCAGTGATGTAGTGTCAGCATAAATTCAATAACTTGAAGCATATATCTTATTATGCTTGCCGTAAGATCCATTTTGATTGCTTTATTGTGTGTGTCGGTTGTCCGTGCCCAGAACACGATTGCTCTTCCCGACATCACCAACTATACAAAAAAGAACTACAATGCGGGGCCGGGTAACTGGGCGATCTGCCAGGATAAGAACGGAGTTATCTATGTGGCCAATGAAGAAGGCTTACTGACTTTTGACGGTAATTTCTGGAAGAAATATACCAGTCATAATACTGGTACCATTAGATCCCTGGCGCTGGCCCCGGACGGCAGGCTATATATCGGTTCTTCCGGTGAGATCGGCTACTATAAACCCGATCAGAACGGCGTGTTGAAATACACTTCCCTTAATAATATCATACCCGAAGGCGAAAAAGATTTCACAGAAGTCTGGAATGTGGTGTTGTACGGTGACGCCGTCTTTTTCAGGTCATACAAACGGATATTTCAATTAAAGGATAATAAAATCACGGTCTATAAAGACATTGCCTGGAGTTTCCTGGGCGAGAGCAATGGCCGGCTGATTGCGAAAGCGTTTGGGAAAGGAGTATTAATGTTTCAAAACGATAACTGGGTTCCTTTTATCAAAAACGACACCCTGGAAGAAAGATCCCAGATTGTTGCTTTCCTGCCGTTGAATAAAGACAGTTCCCTCGTGATCACTAAAAAACATGGCAGTTATGTGATCAGGGGCGATCAGTTACTCCGCTTCTCCACACCGGATATGGAAACGATCGGAGAAAAAAATCCATACGGAGCGACTTATGTCGATAGCAACCGGATTGCCATTGTCACCAGCCTGGGAGGCTGTTTCATCATTAACAAAGAAGGAAAGCTGATTCAGCGACTGGAAAAAACAGACGGTCTGCAGAATAACAACATTCTTTCTGTCTTCGTCGACCGGGAGCAAAACCTTTGGCTGGGTTTGGGAAGCGGTATTGACTTCATAGCCTTCAACAATTCCATCAAGCAC
>JBGAHR010000026.1:0-58588 GCA_044226045.1 Chitinophagaceae bacterium | reverse complement strand
CCAGTCCCGGGAGCGAAGCAATCCGGGAGTCTCAGGTTTAAGTACATCCCGGTTATCCGGGATCCTGAAGGGGGAGCTCAGAAACCTCAGTATTAATCTGGGGTTTTTATGTTTAATAGAAGTCATTTATCCCTACTCATCAGGTATGCTTTAAGAGATCCACAGTTTTCTCCAACGGGGTTAGCTCAGTTGCCTGCCTGCCGGCAGGCAGGGTTAGAGTCCCGCATCCCGCAGGGGCGGGACAGGCTCTGCGGGACTAATCAGAAGCTATTATTTAAGCTAAAAGTATTTCGGCAGGAATATTCAACTCTCTGTGAAAGAGTTTTGCCAGTTCAAGTGTAAGCGGCTTACGTTTATTCAGTAACGCAGAGACGTAACCTTTGCTTCCTATCTTTCCAACCAGATCTTTATTTTTCAATCCAAGATCCTGCATTTTTAGTTTGATTGCATCGATCGGGTCAGGCACTGGTACAGGATAGTGGATGTCTTCATATTGTTTTATCAGTAAAAGTGCCACTTGTACTTTCTCTCCTTCCGGACTACCGGGCTTTACCTTCTTATCAAATTGCCGATCCACCCAATCCAGGTATTCCTGGTATTGTTTTTTTGATTTGATTATTTTGAGTTCCATAGTTATTTCTTTATAAGATGACCGTAGTATTCCTGTACCACACTATTCCGGCAGCAAACCCTTTCTGAACTTTAATTTGGCTGCCAGTTCTTCCTGGTCTTCTTCAAATAACAGATCCATGACCTTATCGTATTGTTCCGTCAGAATTTCAATAAACTTTCTTCCATCAATCAGGCGTATGGGAGTTTTTTCAGGGTCTTCGGCGCTATCGATTGCCTTTTTTTGAAATGAACTTAAAGTAATGAAGCAGCCCTGATGTCCGGTCTTTAGAGCTCCGCGAAGGTTTCTTATATCCCTTTCGCCAATGGTAGCCTGTTCATAGCGTTTTACCTGGACCTGTAATTGAATTTTAGCCACTCCCATTACATTAAGTAAGCCTTCAAAGTCGACACCCCCGTCGCCGACCCCCCCGTGCCTTTTCTTGGCTTCAAATCCCAGGGATTGTAAAACATAGCTAACCAGTATTTCAAACTCGTCTGAATCCAGTTCCAGCAGCCGCTGTTTTATTTTTTCGATAAGATTGTCCATTTCAAAGGCATAGGACACATTTGGGTTGTCTTCGACTTTCTTACCCAGTAGTTTTAGAATTTCTCCTTCCTGTTTGATCTTGAAGACTGTTTGCATCGATCTCAAGGTGTTCTGTAGGGGAACAGAAAAGGTGGTTCTGCTAACCGGGCTTTTCTCCCATTTCACTTTTCTGCAATAAAACCAGGGCAGCCCATTTTTGGGGTCATAGATCAGGTCTGACTTTACTTCGCCAATAATTAGCAGGTCGTTGTCGTACGGCGTGAGAACAATATCCCCGATTTTCATCTCGAACATAAAGCGCGAAATCTGACCAATATTCACCGCCTTCTGCATCTTTTTATGGTCAGGGTAGAGCTTATTATATAAGTCTTCAATTTCGGATCTGTCTTTCGGCATCTCAGGGTGGTTATTCAAAAAACCGATCGCGACCAGGCCTGTATCTTTAAATGCCTGGGTGCTTTTACCATAGTCAGCTCGAACGACGTAGATTGACATTGCTTAATTTGTTGCTTTTATTTTAGTATTTTGAAGATTTTCCGATTCTTCAAAGGATTTATGAAGAACAGTGATTCTGTATTAGCTAATATATTAAATAGAAGGAACAAGTTTGATAAATCAGGATAGGTTTTAGCGATTAACTCTAGTTTTAATTTCGCAAAATTATAATAAGCAATAATTCTTTCTATACTTACTTATACTCTTCTTTTGGCCATGCTTTTGTTATCTAACTTACCAGAACTTTCAGATCGATCTATCCTTCATTTTAGGCGGTCAATATTCAAAAGGCAAAGACCTGATATGCTTAACTAATACCGAGCATAAATCAATTTATATTGGTCGCGGTATATGTTCCTGATAACCTCAATTACTTAAGATAATTTCCTAATAACTCAAACCCCACCTGTCCAACATTAAACTATCCCCCCTACTTCACCACCACCTTCTCACTCGCATTCCCGCCCTTTAAAATGTAAAGCCCTTTGGCAGACACATTCAAAGGAATGGAATGAAAACCGGTAGCGATAGTCTTTGACCAGATCAACTGGCCCTGGGTGCTGAACAGTTGTAACTGCAGCGGTTCGTTGGCGGTGAGTTGTAAAGTGTTGTTGGCAATCGTGGTGGCCTGGAGGCTGAAACTGCGTTTATTGCCTGGCGTGGTAACGCGTACAATCGGGCTAAAACTGAACTTGCCATCGATATCTCTTTGCTGGAGACGGTAGAAGTTATTCCCGCTAACAGGGGAGGGGTCGAGATAACTGTATTTCCTGATGGTATTGCTGTTACCGGACGCGGGTAAACGATAAATGTTCTTCCAATCCCGACCATCGGCGCTTCTCTGAACCTCAAAGTCCTGGGTGTTTTGCTCGGAAATGGTTTCCCAGTTGAGCTGAATGCCGCCATTCACCCGATTGGCGGTAAATCCACCCCAGGTCAATGGCAGACCTGATAAGGAGAATGCAGTGGTATTAAAGGTAGTGGTGCCGGTACCGGTGGTGGTAGTCCAGTTGGCTATATTGAGCACACTGGCCTTATAGGCGGCTAAACTTAACCCGGTCCTGGGTCCGGTATACTGACCGGAATTGGCATTGCCGCCAAAACTAAGGTTCAGATTGGAACTGCTCAGGTCGGAAGGTAGATAGGTAGTGGTCGAGCCGGTGGTGCCGGTGGTTAACCAGGTGGCAGAACCGGTAGCGCCCTGGTAATTGAGTCCAAACAATATATTTCCCAGGAAAGTTCCGACGCTGGTAGGGGCGGAGGCGTAATCGCTGGCGCCCTGGTAAATGAAAATCCTTCCACCGGTATTACTTAATGCAAGCTGCACTCCCTGCGATTGCGTGCTGTAGCTAACGGTGCCAGTCGAGGCGGTCGGGGCAGCTGATGCGCTAATGGTGATAACTGTCCCGGCGGGTACAGCGGTAGTGGCTTGCCAATAAATGATCTGCTGCTGCACTCTCGCATTGCTGGGGGTATTAGCACTGCTGGAACTCAAAAAGCCATTGTTGGTAAATTTGATCTGGGTGCCGGTCTGCAGATTCACCCAGGTAACAAAGGCAAATCCATCGGGCGTAGTGGAACTGTTCCAGCCAACAAACGCTATATCACCGGTAGTTAGGGTTGTTTGTGCCTGTAGCCCGGGCAGGAAAGATGTTTGAAAGAAAACGAAAAAGAAAATAAACGGGAAAATCTGGTAACGAGACATGAAATACTTCGGTCGAGTAAAGCCTTGGTTCATATAGCAGGTTTTGGGGGTGTTTCTTGCGGAATGATGGAACTTCTTTTCTATTCGTTTTCAAAATTAAAATTCTGCATTAGTATAATTGAGAACGACTCGCAGGTGTTTACACTTACTCGCGCCAATTTTTCAATTGAAATTAGCTGTGGACCGTTTGCGGCTGACAGTTCCCGTTATTTTATACCGTTTGATCGCTGACAGGTATAGCAAACGCTTCGCCACTTCATTTCAACATTGCCTCCCCGCAACCTGACTACTGAACCTTTTAAGGGTACAACCGCAGTACCCTCATCATCGGATAAGAACCCCCGCCTGGTAATGACAGAATTGTATTTATGTAATCATATTGCCTCAGAATGATGCTTATTACAGAAGAAAACACTAAAAATAAGTTCGCAATTAACTGTATAAATGGTTGAATATCATTTATATAAGGCGTATAAAATTTACGTCCTTGCAATTCTAACATTTAGTGTTATAAATGCAAGGATGTTTTAAAAGCGAAAATCTGAGCGTATCAAATCGGTTGATGAATTTTGAGCTGTAGCAATTTTGGGAACACATCAGGTTGGAAAATCAACATTAGCCGAAAAAATAGCCGACACAGTAATACCCGAATCAATTTAAATTGACCTGGAATCGCCGGGATAAATGACTAGCAAGATCACAAATATCTTCTTGGCTCTACTTCCATTCAATTAGTTAAAGTCTTTATGAACCCGCTCCAACCCTGGAATTCTCTTCTGTCCAGCTTTCGGGACGGCCACCGGCTGTATTGGAAGTAATATTCAATCCCATCACCATAATCTCCACTTCCTCATGGGCAATGGGACAATGCTCCACACCTCGCGGAACAATGAAGAGTTCATTCGGAAAGAGCTCAATGTTCCGGTCTCTCAGCTGAATAGTCATGTGACCCTTATATAGAATAAATAATTCATCCTGGTCATCATGCTTGTGCCAGTTAAGCTCACCCTTACCTTTGGCAAGCTTGATCAATTGACCATTCGACTGGCCAATGATCTTTTGATTCCAGTAATGGGTGATCTGGGAGAAGGCCTCGGGAATGTTTACTTTGGTCATGAGTGAAAGTTTTAAAGATTCAAAATTTAAAAGTCAAAAGGCAAAATTGAGGCAACCTGAAACCTCAAACAGTTCTGGAACGCAAAGCACGCCAAGAATCGCAATGGGCGCAAAGGAATACTTCAAGTCAAAAATCAAAAGTCAAAATTCAAAATTGAGGCGAGCTGAAATAGTAAACCTAAAACGATAAACGCAAGATCGAAAACCACGTGAAACAATAAACGCTAAACATCAATCCTTTCAGTTTCTCATTCCGCACCCGCTCTGGATCCCGTTCCTGTACTCCCCTCTCCCTTGGGAGAGGGGCCGGGGGTGAGGGGACAGCAACGCCAAATAAAAGCCTGTCTTAACCAGCTGCTCACTGCTGACGAGTCCTCCGCCTGCGGCGGATAAGACTCGTCTGAGGAAAGCAAACCGCAAACCGCAAACTGCAAACTGCAGACCGCAGACCGCAAATCCACCACCCGCCACCCTCAAATCGATCGTTCCAACAGCGCAAGCGCCAGGTTTCGGTGCTGCAAGGGTAAACGGTCTGTGTCGGGTGTAGTGTAATTTTCTACAAACCGAAATCCAAATTGCTGATAGTAGCCAATAATCTTCGCATTGTCGGCCCAGGTGTCGATACGGATGTATTTCCGCTGATGCTGCCTGGCGTGTTCAATGGCCCAGTCAAGCACGAAGGAAAAAGCCTGTGGCTTTTTGAGCTGCCTGTTGACCACTACCCGGTGGACATACAAAGCATCCCCTTTTTCCCTTTCCCTCCAAATATGTTCGTCCGAATAACAGATGCTGAAAATGCAATAGATATCTTTACCCTCGATAATTTTATACAAAAGCCCTTTTTGTATATCAGTACGGATATAGTCTTTATCGTAACTGTTCCATCCGATATACTGATTGTCTCTTTGATATTGAATGGCTGCCTCAAAAAGACGATAGATCACGGAAAGGTCTTCCACAGTGGCCTTGATAACGGGATTGCTCATGGTAAAGTCGAAATTGAAAAGTCAAAAGTCAAAAGTCAAAATTCAAAAGGCAAAATTGAGGCTACCTGAAACCTTAAACAGTTCTGGAACGCAAAGCACGCCAAGAACCGCCAAGGGCGCAAAGGAAGATCTCAAGTCAAAATTGAAAATTCAAAAGTCAAAAAATGAGGCAACAGTAACCGCAAACAACCAACCGCAAACTGCAAACCGCCAACCAAAATCAGGATTTATTTCTGAGCGATTGAATGCGTTGGTGAAAACTAACCTCCTGGTTTACGTGCGTCGCAACGGACTGGAAGAATTCCATTAAATCGGGAGAATGCTTTTCACTGGCTTGTTTTTGCAGGTTAAAATGTACCAGTTTTGTCCACATCACGGCCTTAACATGCTGCCGGTTTTTGTCCCACATGATCCCCTCTACCTGCAGGCTTTTTTCACTAAAGCTCAATAGCTGGGTTTCTATCAGCACCTCTTCCATCAACCCTGCCGGGTACAGGTAGGAGATATTGGTTTCGGCTGAAACCCAGCCGAGTCCTTCCCTGCGAACCAGATCATAAATATCCAGCCCATAGTTTTCGATCAGCTGATCTTCGCGGGTGGCTATGAAATAATCGATATAACGAGAGTTGTTCAAATGATTATAAGGATCACAATCATGAAACCGAATCCTCACCTTACTTTCTAATACTTTCTTGTAATTCATGTTGTCTATTTAATTTTCGCGCTCTGCGTCTTCAGCGTCTTCAGCGTTTTCAGCGTCTCATTTCAGCGATTACACTCTCCAGGAAATCCATCGCTAGGTTCAGCTCTTTGGAATGTCCATTTACTTTTGCCTGCATGATGGCTCCTTCCACCATCGACATGATCACCACGGCTATCGAAGAAGGATTAACGGCAGACTTGATCTCTTTTCGTTCGATTCCTCGTTTAACCTGGTTTTCGATTGACCTTTTCCAAAAGGCAAGCGCCTCTTTTGCTTTATTTCTCAGCAGGGGATGGGTGTCGTCAGATTCCGTAGCGGTATTCAGGATCGGACAGCCGGCCTGCAGGAAGGGGATCTTCAAAAAGTGGCGATACACTTGCGGGTATACCAATAGCCGGTCAATGGCATTTTCATGAAGCAGAATCTTTGATTTGATGTATTGGTTTACGCGACCAAAATTAAAATCAAAGGCTGCCAGTGCCACCTCATCTTTGTTTTCAAAGTTTCCATAAATACTTCCCTTTGTTAAACCCGTTGCTGTGGTTAAATCACTCAAGGAGGTTCCGGAAAAACCTTTGGTATTGAAGATGGGGGCGGTTTTCTCTATGATAAACTGCCGGGTTCTTTCGGCCTTGGAGCTTGATTCCTGCGTCATGAAGTCAAATATAGTAAAAATATACCGATCGGTATATTATATTTTGGATTTAGAAATTTGTACACAAAATGCTTAATCTGGAGGATCGTTATTGATTCGAGAAGAGTTGATTTATAAAAGCCTTGGTCTTCATTTACTTTGTAATTTTTTCAAAGTATCCATGAAGCCCTCAGCCGGGAAGTATACTATCTTCTTGCCGGCTCTTCTTTGATCCAGAAGGCCCATTGCCACCAGTTCATTCAGGTCATTTCTTGCTGTTTGGTTGCTCACCGTAAACCATTTTTCCAACTGGTCAACAGTGAAGCGATTTGTATGGTCATGTATCATGTCCTGCATCAAACTTATTTGACGGATATTGAAAGTAGTATTTCGCAATAACTCGATGGATTCTTTCCTTTCCCTTGTTTTACGTTCGATGTGTTTTTTTAATTCTTCCAGGGAAGTTTTGATGCATTTAAGATTGTATAGAACGAAGTAGGTTAGATCGTTATGATCAAGCTCGGTATGTAAATAGGCCCTCGCATACTGGGATTTTGATTTTAGAATAATTCGGGAAACCGACATGTATTCGATTAGCCAATAGCCTTTCTTAATTAGATACCAATAAAAGAGGGTTCGGGCTGTCCGCCCGTTACCGTCTGCAAACGGATGTATGAAACCAATCAGGAAATGCAGGGTGATGCCCTTGACTATAGGATGGATAAAAAAGCGGCTTTGATGTTGATCGTTGGCAAATTGGCAGAATGAGTTCATCAACTCTGGCAATTGTAAAATGGACGGTGGGTGATAAACTACTTCACCTGTTTGAACGTCTACCACATTCACATTGTTAGAAGATCTAAACGCACCTTCATCCAGCGGATTTGAGAGGGTATTCCTGGTGATAATCTTATGAAGTTCTAAAATGTTCTCCATAGAAAAGGGCTTGTTTTTATTGGTAACTATCCATTTCATCCCTTCATAATTATTTAAGATCATTTGCTCTGACTCATTCTTGGGTTTACGGTTGGTCTCCAGCATTTCCTTTGCCACCCTGCGGGTCGTTACTGCACCTTCTAATTGGGAAGATGCAATGGCTTCTTCCATCAAGGAACTCAACAAGTATCGATCTTTTTCTGCTGAAGGAATAATACCTTCACTCTGCATTGAACCACCGAGGTTCAAGTCGAATTGATGGAGCAACTCGTGCATTAGCGTTGGCGAATTCAACTTAAAAGAATAATTATTTACTAGGTCAATAGTATTGCCGGTACGCATTGTTTGAACTGCTGCCCACAATTTTTCTGGACTATAATTCCATTCTTTTGCGAGGTATTTCCATTTTTCCCAATAGGGAAATTGGGTGTCATTTATTTCAACGAAATTTCGAAACTGGCCAATGGTTATCAAATCGCGGAGAACCTCTCCAAAGTTGTATCCTTCCGGAAGACTTGGCGGTATTTCTGGCATCCTCATATTTTCTCCTAATTATGTTTAAAATTAGGAGAAATGATTTCTTTCTCCTAATATTTCCTGAAATTTGGAGTAACTATATTTTCGCCGTAAATTTATATATAGTTGATAAACAATTAATTAAATACAAGTTTGCTCCTGCAACTGGTTTTTTAAGTCTCTTAATAAACAGTATTTTCAGATCACTCATGAGGTAAACAAAAAAATATTTTGCGCAGCCGATTGGCTTCGCATATATTTGCAGCCGAACGGCTTCATATTTATTCAATCATGAGAAGAGACATATTTCAGGCAATAGCAGATCCTACGCGGCGGGCGATCCTCTTACTGGTAGCAGTACAGGCGATGACGCCCAACGCGATCGCGGAACATTTCGACATCAAAAGACAATCTGTTTCCAAACACCTGCGCATCCTGTCGGAATGTGACCTGCTGTCGCAAAAACAACAGGGAAGAGAGATCTATTATGAACTCAAAATGGAAAAAATGAATGAGATAGAGGTCTGGCTGGAACAGTTCCGGAAAATCGTCAAGCAACAGTTCGAACAACTGGATGATGTATTACTCACACTAAAAAATAAACAACCATGAATTTGCTATTCGACTTCACAGTAGACAAAGAAACCTCCACGATACATATCACCCGCGAGTTCGCCGCTGATCTTGACCTTGTGTGGGATGCCTGGACCAAATCGGAGATTCTCGACCGCTGGACGGCGCCGAAACCCCTGCGCGCGGAAACAAAGGAGATGAACTTTACAGAAGGGGGTCGCTGGATTTACGCTATGATCTCCCCGGAAAATGTATACCTGGGATATAGCCTCGCTGAGTATTTGACCATTACGCCAAAGACTCAGTTCACCACCCGGAATACTTTCTGTGATGAGAACGGAAATCAGGTAGGCACGGCCTTTTCAATTACCACCAATACTTTCGAAGATGGTCTCCATAAAACAACAGTCAGGGTTGCCAAAAAATTCGACAACCTGGCAGATGTTGAAAGAATGGTTGCCATGGGATTCAAAGAGGGGATGGAAGCGGCTCTTCACAACCTGGATGAATACCTGAAAAGCACGGTCAGTTCCAAATGAGATCGATTCATCTGCTTCCAGTATGTAAAGCCTGAAATTTACACTTGTTCAAGCTCTTCTTTACAGCGCTTTTACAAGGCAGGAAAATTGCCAGGGTATTATGGGGAAAACAAATGGCAAAGATTATATCAGCCTGCCCGGTTTGGCAAAATGGAATTTCAATTATTAGAATAGTTACTGGCTGGTTTATATTCCGCTATTCCTGGGAGATTTTTCATATCCAGGAACTCTTACGATTTCTCGAAGAAACAAAAATGTCTCTCCCGGTCGTTTCGGTCTATGCCGCCAAAGGGGTGGGGTTTGTGGGCGTGATTTGCCTGATATTGGGATTATTCACCAGGTGGGTAACAATTCCCTTAATAGCTGTCATAATAGGCGTGATTGTCTTAACTGCTCATGGAAATATCTATGAGAATGAGCTTTGTTTTCTCCACAGACTGCTTTTTGCCATTTTCTTTTTCGGCGGTCCGGGTTTATAGAGCCTCGTTAAATTAATTTAATGACTGACCTCCTGCGGCTGATTTTTGACGGAAGCCTTTAAAAACAAGGTATAAGCCCAGAGCAAATTCGAATAGGGTAACCATCAGGGCAGGATAATCAGCCCAGGCAGATTGTCGCCCGATCCTGAAACATCACTCGATGCTGGCTTCGGCTACCAGCGGCCTGCCCCAATATGCCTATGAGTGAAAGCGCGCGGGACGGACGGGATTGGTAACAGCACACCTAACATTAGATCATTGATCGCCGGAATAAATCCCTGCCCCAATAGAAAAAATCCTGTCATATAATGTTACCAATGTCCGCACCCGCTCCCGCACCCGCTCCCGCACCCGCTCCCGCACCCGCTCTTCCCTGCCCCACTCCCGCTCCCGCTCCGGTGATGGCCGTCAGTAAAAAGGCCACTCCCACCAACATGGTGCCTGCCTCCAGTACCCTGGATGCGACCAGCCCCAATGCGAGACTTTTATTTTGTTGACTGAGTACCGGGTACAGTATTATGGCGGTGGCTATACCTGAGAGTGCCACTACGATTTCGAGCAAGCCCCCGAAAATAACTTGTCGATTGTTTTCATGGCTGAATACATAACCCGATTGATGAATCGGCGCATAGAGTGAAAGGGTAGGGATCGAAACAAAAGTGAGTATATAGAATAAGCCTGCTCCCAATGCGATTTTTCTATGGTTTGGATATTCAGTAAGCGCTAACATGACAATGTGTTTGAATGGTTGGCAGATGTTGAATGAAGTGTAAGAATATTAGATTTTACTCAACGGGTTTCTTCTCCAGGCCTTGGAAAAATGTACACTGACCATGATAGCTCTGTTATACATTTCCTGGGAATGCGAGAGATTAGTCAACCCATGACTATAGCGAACATCCAGTGCAATTCTCTTTTGTTTGAAAGGGAATTCCCATCCGCCTCCTACCTGTGCACCGGCTTCTACTCTTTTAAAACCATTGATTGAATTGTTGAATGAGAGCTTGGTTGATTGATCTTTTATTTTCCAGGATCCGCTGAGGTTGTAGGAAACTGATGGACCGGCATTGACATAGAAATTGCCCAGGTGCAGCCGGGCGAGTACCGGCAACTCGATGGTGTGCAAACGCAGCCGGGATGCTTCAGTAGTAAGTGCGTTGTTGATTTTTAAACTGCCGCCTTTTCTTACATAATATAATTCAGATACGAGCGAAAAGTAACGAGTCACGCCCGCCTGAAAGGAAACACCCGCTTGTAACCCGTTATTGGATTTACGAAAATCATCCAACTGGCTGTTTTTATCGCCATAGTTGAGGTTGGTGCTCACGATATTCACCATAATATCTAAATAGGTTTTGGGCCCTTTTTTCGAAGTGGTTTGACTAAAGGCAGTTGCAGACCAAAGAACGAGAGCCAGGATCAGGAAAGAAGGATAGACAGGCTTCATAAATTATAATTGTTTGGTGTTTAATAATTTGATGAAGCAAAACTACCTCGACAACTACTCCTTGAAAACTCAGCTATGCAAAAGGGAAGGGAATGTCTGCGAAAGGGGCGAATCGATCTGCCAAATGGGAGCGGGTTTTATGGCTTTTGACTGATCAGTTGCAAAAAGCCTTCTTTATAGGTATCGGAAATGGGGATATATTGATCGCCTATTTTGATCCGGTTTCTTTCTATGGATTCAATCTTGTTGATCGCCACCATATAGGATTTATGCACGCGGCAAACCAGGGTCGAAGGAATCATTTGCTCCAGTTCGCTGAATCCCTGCAGCGTCATGATTTTTTTGTGGGTCGTATGGATACGCAAATAATCTCTCATCCCTTCGATGTACAGGATCTCATTGATCATCACTTTTTCAAGCCGGTTTTCTGTCTTCACGAAAATAAAATCAATCTTTTTATCTTCTGAGCGTTGATTGATATTCTCCTGTGCCTTGTTCACAGCCTGTAAAAAGCGATTGAATGTGAAAGGCTTCAGTAAGTAGTCTGTAATCCTGAGCTCATATCCTTTCAGCGCATACTCCTGGTAAGCGGTGGTGATAATGACCTGGCTGTCTATTCGAATGTTCTCCAATAATTCAATACCAGACAATTCGTCCATATTGATATCCAGAAACAGCAGATCAACTTTATGACTATTCAGATAGGCCATACCGTCGAGCGCATTGTCAAAAGTAGCGGCCAGTTGCAGAAACGGGACTTTGGTGACGAAGTCGCGGGTTTTTTCGAGTGCCAGGGGTTCGTCTTCTATGATGATGCAACTGAGTTTATTCATGCGGAATGGTTAAATGAATGCTATAAAGATCGTCTGTTCTTTTTACTTCAAGAGAATGCCTGTCTGGATAGATAAGAGAGAGTCTTTTCTCCATCAATTCATTTCCCAGTCCACCAATACTGTTGTTTGACTTGTTCTTCGCATCGAATTTGTTTTCGCAGGAAAGTTCGACCGTTTTTTCTGTGATTTCCAACTGAACTACAATGGCGTTTTCCGTTTTTTTATTGGTAGCGTGCTTAAAGGCATTTTCTATGAAAGGAATAATGATCATAGGCGCAATCATCTTATTTGACGGGTCTCCCTTTACGGATAGTTTTACATAGTGTTCATTGGCCGTTCGGATTTTCTGTAAGGCTATATATTTTTCGATGTATTCCAGTTCTCGGGAGAGTGCAATTCTGTCTGTCCTGGTTTCATAAAGGATGAAACGCATGATATCAGAGAGTTTATTCAAGTACTCGGATGCTACTCCGGCATCTTTCACGATCAGCGCGTCGATATTATTGATGGTGTTGAACAGCAGGTGTGGATCGAGTTGCAGCTTTACGAGGGCCATTTCCATTTCATGATTCTTTTCCCTCAGCGCCTCCTTCAGCCGGATCTCGTTGAACCAGGTAATGAAACCTTTAATGACAAGAGCAACAGTACCACAGATAATACCGATGGTGGTCATGACCAGGATCACCCTGATAGCGGTCGACCGGCCATGTCTTCCCCCTTCGTCCATGTCGAGCACATATCCGGACTCAATGAAAAAACGCAGTAAGACATAGCCGGCGATGGCTGCCAAAAGGGAGATCAGCACCGCCAGGATACCGGACAACAGGTACTTTTTTTGTTGCAGATAACGGGGAAACAGAAAAAAGTAATAGGTGAAGTAAGAGATCACAGAAGGAATAAAAGCAAATAGCATGATGTTGTAAAAAGCGTTCATAACACGTCCTTCCTGGTTTGTGATATTTAGGCGAGTTCGATAATACACCGCGAGGACAATGACTACCAGCATAAAATAGCAAAGCCAAAATCCTACGTGTAATAAAATCACAAACGGTTTCTTCATGATTTAAAATTACAGACTAAAAGTAGATTGACGGCAGGCAAGTAAAAGGAAGGATATGCCAATTCAGGTGATTCATCGGCAAAACTGCTTTTACAATCTTCGAAATGGAGGCAGTATAAAGCCAATTAGGCTGCGGGGGATGGATTTCATAAATACTATCCTTTTCTGAACTTCTGACTGACCAGGTCTATGATAAGTTCAATCGGCAGTTCTTCCTTGTGTTTAAAATGGAGGGAATCTTTCGTGCCTTTTCCACGGTATTTTTCTATGATCATTTTATTGTCAGCGCTGCCATAGACCGGGTACATCCCTATGTGATTCTTGTTGGCGGCAAAATAAACGGTATGACCATTCCATTTGAAAGCAGGCATCTGGTAGCTGATCTTTTCTTCTACTTCGGGGAACTTTTTTCTGATGCCCGCACAGATCAACCGGAACCTGTGCTGAAGTTCTTTATCCAATCCGGCGAGGTATTCCTGGATGGTAGAGGGATGGGTTGCCATGGTTTTTATAAGAGATGAAAGAGGAAATTAGGCATTTTGAATTTTCAAGGGAAATAACCCGACTCCCGGCTGTCATATTTATGCGGCGTATTGTCAAAATTCAGCCACAAAAGTTTATCACTACACATAGTAAAAGTTTAAATAATGAATTATTTAGGTAACGATTCGTTAAACAACAAAAAATCCCTTTCTGTCAGATTTTTACCATAAAATGTATAGTAAGTTTGGATTGCAAAAAATGGGGTACCCTAAACAAAATCAACGCCGTATGCCGCTGAACGAAATCGCAGAACTGGAGATGTTCAGCTTTTTTGAATTGATTCCCGACCTGGTGTGCATTGCTAACCGCGAGGGATACTTCAAAAAGGTGAACCAGGCGGTCATTGACACTCTTGGCTATACGCGGGAGGAATTAATGGCACAGCCCATTTCACATTTTATCTATCCGGCCGATAGAGAGATTACCAGCAGCCGTAGAAAAGAGTTATTGCAAGGAAAGACTTTGATCAACTTCGATAATCGTTATGTCTCCAAATCGGGCGACATTATTTGGTTGCACTGGACTTCCATTTACATTCCTGAAAAGCAAATAGTGTTTGCTATTGCCAAGAACATTACCGGAAGAAAGCAGAAAGAAATTGAGATAGAAGAGAAATCTCTCAGATTCGAAAATCTCGCCAGTCATTTTAAAGGGAAACTGGAAAACGACAAGAGAAGCCTGGCTACTGAACTACATGAAGAACTCGCGCAGCTGGCAACCGTGGCAAAGATGAATCTGACCTGGCTGAAGGAAAACTGTCAATTGGAAACTGCCGAGCATAACAGCAAAGTGGAAGATACCCTCACTATCCTCGACAAACTGATCGAATCTATCAGGCGATTGTCTTTCGCGATCAGCCCGGATATGCTGCATAACCTGGGATTAAATGAAACATTAAACTGGCTTTGCGAGGAATTCTCCCGACTGAATAATATTCCCTGTGTATTCGAGAGCACCTGCCCCGACGAAGAACTGTCCAGGGAAATTCAACTCGATTTTTTCCGGATTTGCCAGGAGTCGCTTAGTAATGTCATGTACCATGCCAAAGCAGAAGCAGTCTGGGTGAAGCTTGAATCCACTGAAGATAGAATCAATTTACACATCACAGACAATGGCAAAGGGTTCCTGGTCGACCAGTTAGAGGGCGCATCGGGTATCAACAATATGAGAAAAAGAGCCGATTCTGTCAATGGACAGCTCGTCATTCATAGCGAATTAGGCAAGGGAACAAGAGTGGCTTTGGAGATTTTTAAGTAGATTTTTATACTCGAATTATGAGAATTATACGAATAAATGCAACACCTGGATTTACAAGATTAATGGCCGTTTTCTTTTTGACCTCGGTTTTAGCAAGCAGCTGTACAACCCCAGCCGGACAGAATCGATTAACCGAGCAAGAGAAAAAGGAGGGATGGGTATTGTTGTTTGATGGAAAAACAACAGAGGGCTGGCATTTGTACAACGAGGGAAAAACAGCTTCAACCTGGCAGGTAAAAGACGGTGAATTGTACTGCAATCCCAACGACATTCATATAAAGCATGGAGACCTGATCTCCGATAAAGAGTTCCAGAACTTTGACCTGAAATTCGAGTGGAAAATACCAGAGAAAGGAAATAGTGGAGTCTTCATCAATGTGGTGGAAAGGCCTGACCTGAATACGGCCTGGCGCTCGGGGCCGGAGTATCAGTTGCTGGAAGTCACACATCAGGATTATCCTAACCTCTCGAAAAGATCCGGTTGTTTGTATGGATTTGGTCCCACCCTTACACCAGTTGATCCGAACCCGACTGGACAATGGAATCAGTCGGAGATCAAACAGGTGAATGGAAAAGTACAATTTTACCTCAATGGAGTGATGACGGTTGAGAAGGATTTTACTTCACAGGCCTGGAAGGATTCGGTGGCGGTAAGTGGATTCAAGAGCTTTCCCGATTTTGGTATGCATACAAAAGGTCATATAGCCTTGCAGGAATGGGCGAAAGGAGTTTCCTTCAGGAATATTCGAATAAAAGAATTGTAGTAAGAGTCTATCCAAATAAAAAAGTGCGTCCTTTCAAACTGCTGCTCTGAAGGACGCACTTTTTTGTTATCGATATTCTTAATTAACTGTCAAACCCGCTTTTTTCGTAAATCTCGCGAGGGGATTTCCGGAAAATATCCTTCCATGAATCTTTTCCGTGTTTTTTAACGTATGCATCAACGATCCTGAACCCGATATAATAGCCAATCGCCCCTGGAAACTTCTCCTTCAGATGAGCGCTTCGGTTGCGAAAGAAATCAATGACTGATTTGTCGGTTGAGTATTTATTCCGGGCAAAGTAGGTTTTGATCACAGACAGACTATCCTCGCAAATTTTTAGTTCCTCTTCTGTATAGCCCAGGTGTTGAGCCATGGTGTATTTATCTTTCCAATAAAGCTGGTTCATCCACACTGCGAAGCCTTCTCCAATGATGGGAGAGATGGCAGAACTGTCTTGGTGCTTATTGACATTGGTCATGATCTGGTGCGTCAGTTCATGAGGGAAAGTTCTTACGATCTGATCGTTTGAGCTATTACTTCTATGCGAAAGATCGATGAGCATCGCAAAATCTCCCAGTCCACCCATGTCTGTCCACCCCGGACCATACACTATATACCAGTTTCCTTTTGGATCGTAGCCGGTGAGTTTTTTCATATTGGCAGCCACTTCCCTGAATTGTCCAATGAGTTTTTCTCCATCCACGCTGGCGTTTCTTTTTTCAAACTGGGGAAGGAACTTGACTGCTTTGTTCATCCATTCGGCCATATTCTCTCCATCACCCATATATCCGTTCCAGAACTCCTGGTAAGGCGTATAGACAGAATCCAGAAATACGCGGGTACGACTAAGAGAATCAGCATCTTTAAACTGCCTCATTAAGCGGAGTTGAGTTTGAGAAATGTCTACCAGTTTCAAAGACTGCTGGGCAGGAAGTTTGGCTCCCCAAAAAATCAAAGCGGCTAAAAAAAGGGTTCTCATCAAGGTGTTTTTTGTTAAGACGGAATGGTTCTTAAAAAGTTACAAATTTTCTACTATATACCCGATTATCCCGGTTGCTGCATTTAAGGCAAACTATTTCCAGGCTGAAAGGAGTGCCCAATATCGATGTTCTTCGTAATAATTGTCACAAAGCACGGCTTGAATTCCTGCTAATTTTATTTCATGGAATCAGCATTGAAACAACACTGGGAACATATCTATCAAACCAGGCAACCAAACCAGGTTAGCTGGACACAGGAGATTCCGGAAGTGTCATTGGAGTTTATCCACCAATTTCAGGTATCAAAGGATGCTGCCATCATCGATATTGGTGGGGGTGATAGCAAACTGGTTGATTTTCTATTGAAAGAAGGATATAAGGACATTACTGTCTTAGATATTTCACAAGCAGCCATAGAAAGAGCCCGACATCGGCTTGGAAAAGAAGCCGGGAAAGTAGAATGGGTGGTATCGGATATCCTCGATTTTCGACCCAAACGGAAATATCAGCTGTGGCACGACAGGGCCGCATTCCATTTTCAAACAGATCCGGGGAAGATTCAGCAATACCTGAATATTGTCAGAAATGCGGTTGATGGAATGGTGATCATTGGTACTTTTTCTACTGAAGGTCCAACAAAATGCAGTGGGTTGGAAGTTAAGCAGTACAACGAAGGAACCATGAAGGCAGCGTTTGAAAGAAATTTCTTCAAAAATATTGAATGTAAAAGGGAAGATCACATCACACCGGCAGGAGCGGTTCAGAATTTTATCTTCTGTTCTTTTTTAAAGTTGCCATCATTGGTATAGGCCGGCAGGATATCGCAATTAATGCTAACTTCCCTCTTACAACACGCTGCTTATGATCAACCTGAGTAGTATACAGACTGAAGTAGATGCCAGTTTTTTGTATAAGACACTATCCGAAACAGAAAAGGATCCGAATGTGGCGAAGGTGTTTGCCGAGATGAGTGAGATTGAGCACAGCCATGCGCTGGCCTTCCTTCAAAAAAGCAACCTGGGTGCTGAACAAATGCCACCGCCTTCCCGAAGAGCCCGGATATTAAAACGCATAGGGAAAATTTTTGGCAACGATTATATCCTGGGTGTGCTGATGGATACGGAGAAAAGCCTGTCAACATCGATTGTCTCCGCGAGAAAAAAGACAAATACGGCGAGTTCCTTATCGGATACGGCGCATGTTACGATCCTCCGAAACATTTTAGCCAATAATAAAGAATTATCGGGTCCTTCCCTGGCCCGATTCGAAAAGCAACATAAGACGGTGGGTGGAAACGCCCTGCGGGCGGCTGTTCTGGGTGGTAATGACGGCCTGGTATCGAATTTCAGCCTGGTGATGGGAATTGCGGGCGCCAGCAGCGGACAGAAAGAAGTGCTGTTGACAGGCATTGCGGGTTTGCTGGCAGGTGCATTGTCGATGGCGCTGGGTGAGTGGATATCCGTTCAGAGTTCAAGAGAATTATCAGAGAACCAGATGCAGTTGGAGATGGATGAACTGGAAACGCATCCGGAAGGAGAAGAAAGAGAACTGGCCCTGATTTATATCACTAAAGGCATTGAAGAAACAGAAGCGCGGAGATTGGCAAAGGAGATCATGTCGAACAAAACTCAGGCACATGAGATTTTGGTGAAAGAAGAATTGGGAATCAATCCGGAGGAGTTATCCGGTTCGGCCATGGAGGCTGCTATCAGTTCGTTTGTGTTGTTTGCCCTGGGGGCAGTTATCCCGGTATTTCCTTTCTTTTTTACCGGCGGAACAAAGGCGATCCTGTTGAGTGCGGGATTGAGCGCCCTGGGGTTATTTGGCATTGGTAGTGCCATTACACTTTTCACCGGACGCAGTATCTGGTTTTCGGGTTTTCGCCAGGTAGGCTTTGGCCTCGCCACCGCAGCCATCACTTTCGGAATAGGAAGACTGATCGGTGTGTCGATTGCAGGATAGGAGGGAGCAAATGGTTATTTAGTCAATTTGTCAATGAGCCAATGCGATTACGGATGACGGATGACGGATGGAATGCAATTGGTCAATTTGCCAATTAGTCAATGAGCCAATGCGATTACGGATGACGGATTACGAATGACGGATGGAATGCAATTGGTCAATTTGCCAATTAGTCAATTTGTCAATGAGCCAATGCTGATTACGAATGACGGATTGAGAATTCAAAAATGAAAGTTGCTACTCCCCTCGGAAACAGAAGCGAAAAGGGAAATCACAACCTGCGACCAACGTGAAACGATAAACCTGAAACGTCAAACGATAAACTCACACTCACCGAGTAATAGCAGTTTCTCCGGGACGAGTCCTCCGCCTTCGGCGGATAAGACTCGTCTGAGGAAGATTCGAATAATTCGTGCAATTCGTGTTATATGAAACGATAAACACCCAATATTCCTACTTTTGGCCTATTAAACTTCTTCTTATGAGATCCTCTGCCATGCTATTTTGTAGCCTGGCCCTATGCTTAACTATTACATCCTACGCCCAATATCGCTCTCGTTCGGTACTCCGGCAATCTGATAGTCTGAGGGTTTCCGGTTACCCCACCAATCGAAACTTTTACCGAACTGCTGACCCGCCTATTAAAAAAGAAGAGCGGATTCCGGCATCGTTCGCTTTTATCACCGATCAGGATTTTTTCTTTGATTTTTTGGATACTACCAAAAACGAAGACCGCAACTATACCCAGGGTACAGCTTTCACTTATTCACATCCAAACCTGATCCGATCATTTCTTTTCTGGCCTCAGCGGAAATTCGATAAATGGATGGATATGGAGCGATACGGCAATTCTATATCCCTCGCAGGAACGGCCTTCACCCCACGAATCATCGATAGCTCCAAACCAATTATCGGGGATCGGCCATTTTCCTTCCTGCTTTACCTCTCTGCTTCTACCACCCTGCAAAACGTACAGTACAAGGTGCCGAGGTTTCATACCCTGACCATCAATTATGGTGTATTCGGAACAAATGTTGGCTATGCTTTCCAATCATATGCACACAGGCAATTGATCATCGGCCGGCCAGCTGACCCAAAAGGATGGAATACGCAGATATCCAAGGGAGGCGCTCCGGCATTACTCATCGATTATAATCGATTTCAGCCCTTACTCGAGTTTCCGAAAAGAAGGGGAGTGGCCGAAGAAAAAGGCTGGTTCGACCTGGGATGGAATAGTGGCGGTTCTATTGGGTACTATTATCGACTTTATTCAGGATTGTATATGAGAATCGGATTGTTGAAGAAGGATAATTTAAGCCGATGGAATATGGGCTGGTCTTCGCTGGGTGGTGCGAGTTACATGAAAGAAAACGCACCAACTGGAAAAAAGGTCACCCGTTCATTGGAAACATTCATGTACACCCGTGTCAATTTTACTGGTATGTTCAGAAATGCTATGCTGGTGGGTCAGTGGATCAAGGATTCTGAATACACGATGCCTTATAGCTGGACCAAAAAATTCCTGGCTGAATGGGAATGGGGCTATGTATTTGCCTGGGAAAAGCAGAAGAGCCGGGATCGGGGTCCCAGGACAAGATCATTCTTCTTCCGGTTTGTGTATCGTTCACCGGAGTTTGATTCGGGAATATTTCCTAAGAGAAGCCATTATTTCGGTAGTGCAGGTATCATGGGACCGATTATCACCTATTAATACTTAGACTATGCTTATCTCTCTCATTCGTGCCAAATACTTCAGGGATGAGGAAAAGCGAAAGCTGGATCTCGTTCTCGATGCGATGGGTGCCGCCATCAATTCTGTCAGTTTCCGCGATTTTATTCTCACACATGAGAAATTTGATACCGCCAATAATCTCTCCAACCGGGAAATCTATGATACAATCCTGACAGGCAACGAGGATAATGGAGAAGGCAATGATGAAGAAGCCGATCTCGATCTGGTGATGATTGGTCAGTTCAACGAGGACATCATTGGATATACCCGTCAGGGTCGAATCTATATCTATCGAAACAAGTTCACCGAAAAGTCTATTTCCGAATTAGCCGGCTTCTATGCACATGAGTATTGTCACCTCCTGAACTTCGATGATCCCACCACAACCGGCCCGGCTTATAATGTGCCCTATGAAGTAGGATCAATAGTAATGCAACTGGCTACAGAGGCAGAAAGAGTATTTATCCCCGATACAGGAAGAAGGGGAATCGCCAAAAGAAGAACCAGAAAAAGGATCAACTTCAATAAATCGATTATTGAGAAGAAGAAGCGGAAATAGGAGGGGGTCTATCGTTTCACGTTTATCGTTTCACGTTGGTTGAGGCGTTTCGCGTTTCAGGTTTATCGTTTCACGTTGGTTTGCGGTTTGCAGTTTGCGGTTTCTCTTTCTGTTTCTGTTTCCGCTCACGCTCCTGTTTTCCCTCCGCTCTCGCTCTCACTCCCGCTCCTGTATTCCCTCCGCTCCCGCTCCGTTCCTCAGACGAGTCTTATCCGCCATGGGGGAGTTTAACGTTTGACGTTTCAGGTTTAACGCAAAAGTTTACGGTTTGCGGTTTGCAGTTTGCGGTTTTCTCTTTCCGTTTCTGTTTCTGCTCCCGCTCACACTCCCGCTCCGTTCCTCCTCAGACGAGTCTTATCCGCCGAAGGCGGAGGACTCGTCCCGGAGAAACTGCCATTACTCGGTGAGTGCGAGTTTAACGTTTGACGTTTCAGGTTTAACGTTCTTGTTTCCGTTTCTGTTTCTCTTTCCGTTTCTGTTTCTCTTTCCCTTCCTCAGACGAGTCTTATCCGCCGAAGGCGGAGGACTCGTCCCGGAGAAACTGCCATTACTCGGTGAGGACGAGTTTAACGTTTGACGTTTCAGGTTTAACGTTTCTCGTTGGTTTGCTGTTTCTGTTTCCGAGGGGAATAACAACTTTTATTTTTGAATATTCAATTCGTCATCCGTCATTCGTCATCCGTAATCGCATTGGCTCATTGACTAATTGACCAATTGTCTCATTGCTTATTCTTCCTCAGCTTTATTATGCATTTTCATCATAGCCGTGTAGGCGTTTTTGATGATGATATTTTGTTGTAACAGGTCTGTGTTTTCAGCCTGGATATCTATTTTGCCATTGAGCGCCGTTCCCACTTTAACCGGTAATTGCTCGAAAACACCTTTACTCTTTTCGATAAAAATATATTGCTCGGAACCATTTCTAACCACTGCTTCTTCCGGCACCAGGATAGCCTGGGTGTTTTTCGTTTCGATCACCGCATTGGCAAACATACCAGGCAGTAACTGATCGGTGGAATGAAGAAAATGGCAATGAATCAATGCACTCCGGTCGCTTTCCACATTCCGGCTGATGAGGATGATCTCCGCATCATATTTCTTCTCCGGATTATTCACCAGGCTCACCATGATCTTTTGACCGTGTTGAACTTTATCAAGGTCCTTCTCGAATACTTTCACAGCCAGGTGAAGGTCGGTTGGATTCACCAGTTCAAACAACACATCAGAGGGATTCACATACTTGCCGATATTCACTTTCACGGCTGTCACGTAGCCGTTGATGGGAGAGTAGATCATCACCGATTGCCGGATGTTGTTTTCATCCAGTTTTGACGGATCGATATTGATCATTTTCAATTTTTGCGCCAGCGAATTCATCAGGATGACTTCCGTCTGGTATTCACTCTGTGTCTGTTCCAGCACTTTATCGCTCGTAGTCTTGGTGCTGTTCAGCATTTTTTGCCGCTCATATTCTTTCTGCAGAAAGCCTGCTTTCGATTTCGATACCAGGTAATCCTGTTGCATTTGTATGAGCGATTGATCCCGCATTTCAGCGATCGCTTCCCCTTTGGTGACTTTTGATCCGGGTAAGAGGTTTGTCGACACCAGGTAGCCGCCAATCGGAAAGCTGATCGACACCAGGTTTTGCGGGGGTACATCCACGATGCCATTTACTTTCAGGTAACTGATGGCCGTTCCTTTTTCTGCCTTGCCCAAACCAATATTTCCATTTTGCATTTCCACCTCGCTGAGGGTAACTGTATTGGCAGGCTGATCGGGTTCTTTCACCGGTTCGGCTGCTTTTTTAGAAGTGCAAGCCGATAAAATGACAATAGACAGGACAACAATAATTCTGGGAGATATCATCGCAAAAAATTTAATTGTTCGTGAAACTGTTTAATTCAAGCACCGTCATGTTCCATTCGTTCAGTGCTTCAAAATAGTCGGACTCGATCTGTATGGATTGATTTACCAGCATCATCCATTCAACATATCCTACTGCGCCGGCTTTCATCTGTTCCTCGCTTCGTTCGCGGATCAGGCGCGCCTGCTTTAACGCATAGCTTTCATAGTAAGTCAACTGGTTGCTGGTACGTTGGTAGCGTAACAGCAGTTGATTTAATACCGACTGTTGCTGGTTATACATATTTTTTGTTTCCGAGCGGGATATAGCGGCCATTACTTTACCGGCTTCTATCCGTGCCTTGATGGATCTGGTAAACAATGGCACATTTATTCCCAGCAAGGCAGACGAGAACCTGTCTGATGCGGAGAAGGATTTCTCCACTCCATTGATCAATTGCATCCCTCTGAACGACTGGTTGATATACCCAAGGGTAAACTGGGGCAGCAGCTTGCTTCGCTGAACCGCTATCTCGCGGTCAGCAATCTCCTGTTGCTGCAGGCTCATCCTGATCGCCGGCCGGTTCGATACAGCGCTTGTATCCGGTAATGTTGCCAGGGAGGCCCTCGCTCCACTGGCTGCAGGTCGATAAGCCACTCCTGCATTGAGCAGGGTGTTGAACTGTGTCAGCGTAAGTTGGATGCTGGTATTGAGAATCTGCAATTGATTGCCGATCTGCATGCGTTGTGTTTCGGCTGCGGTCTTTTCCAGTATGTTGATGTCGCCGGCTTTGAAACGCTCTTCCTGTCTCTTCAAAAAAGAAGCATATAATGTGTCGGCCTGCATCAACAGTTCCTTCTTCTGTTCAAGTAATAAAACTGCGTAATACAAAAAGCTGAGTTCTTTTTTTAATGCGGTTTTGATATCGGTTTCGCTTAGTTGTGCATGCGTGGTAAGCGATTCCTGGAGCCGTCGCTGTGTTTTATACACGGAAGGGAAAGCAAATCCCTGGCTAAGGCCCAGTTTGGTATCAGTATAGTAGCTGTTCACACCTCCGTATTCAAAACTGAGATCAGTGCCGGGAAGGGCAAACGCTGTTTTTTCCAACTTTCTCGCTTCGAGTATCCTTAACCGGGCGATTTCCATCTGCGGATTGTGAACGAACATCGTGTCAACTGCCTGCGTCAGCGTTAGCGACGATTGAGCTGTTGTTACGAGCGTCAGACTGATCGCCCCGATCGTTAATCCAATACCCCTGATGACTGTTAGGTATTTCATGAATTATCTGTTTGTTTGTTCTCTGATGATTTTTCAAACCATTTGTATAAAATGGGAAGTACAAAAAGGGTTAGTAAGGTGGCGGTGATCAACCCTCCAATAACCACTGTTGCCAACGGACGCTGTACTTCTGCGCCGGCGCCATGGCTAAGCGCCATCGGAAGAAAGCCGAGAGAAGCTACGGAAGCCGTCATCAACACTGGTCTCAGCCTGATCTTCGTTCCTTTCAGTATCCGGGCCTTTACATCGCCGGGCTCTGTTTTTTTAAGGAGATTGAACTCGGTGATCAGCACGATTCCATTCAATACCGCCACACCAAACAGCGCAATGAAGCCAATGCCGGCAGAAATGCTGAATGGCATCCCCCGCAGGTAAAGCGCCAACACACCACCGATGGCTGAAAGAGGAATAGCTGAATAGACCAGCAGGCTTTGTTTGATGGAGTTAAACGCAAAATACAGCATCAGCAAGATCAACAACAGCGACACGGGTACGGCAATGCTCAAACGCTGTTTCGCTTCCAGCAGGTTTTGAAACTGTCCTCCATAGGTGATGTAATACCCGGCGGGTAATTTGAGTTGCTTATCCACTTTACTTTTTAGCTCGTTTACGAGGCTCTCCACATCGCGCCCGCGGACATTGAACCCGACACTGATCCTTCTCTGGGCATTCTCCCGTTGAACCTGGTTAGGGCCTACCTTGATTTCGACATCGGCGACCTGCTGTAAAGGAATTTGTTGTCCACCCGGAATTTGAATCAACAGATCTTTTACATCTTCCAGGTCCTTTCGCTGGTTGTTGTTGAGCCTGACCACGACGTCGAATCTTCGTTCGTTTTCAAAAACCTGCCCGCTGATGGCGCCGGCAAAAGAGGCCTGGATAGCCTGGTTAACATCAGATACATTCAACCCGAACTGCTTCAGGGCTTCCCGATTGTAGCTCACTACAATTTGTGGCAAACCGGTAATAGCCTCTACATACACATCTTTGGCGCCGTCGACACCGTTTACAATCGCCGATAATTTTTGAGACCATTCGGCCAGCGTGTCGAGGTTCTCGCCAAATATTTTACAAACCACATCCTGGCGGCCACCGGTCATCAGTTCATTGAAACGCATTTGTACCGGAAACTGAAAGCCGGTAGTAATACCAGGCACTTCCTGTAATTTCTCACTCATCTTTTCCGCCAATTCATCAAAGCTTTTTGCGGAGGTCCATTGGTCTTTTGGTTTCAAGATGACCATCAGGTCGGATGCTTCCATCGGCATCGGATCGGTTGGAATTTCGCCACTGCCGATCTTGGTAACGATCTTTTCAATTTCCGGGAAGTTTTTCAACAATACTTTCGATGCCTGTTGTGTAGACTGAATAGTAGTTGTGAGTGAGCTTCCTGTCAGCACGCGGGTATCCACGGCAAAGTCACCTTCTTCGAGTTTGGGTATGAATTCACCCCCCATATTCATCAATACCCACACCGACAATCCGAATAACAGGATGGCGGTAATCACCACTGTTTTTGAAAAGCCAAGCGCCTTCTTCAGGGAAGCGGTATACCCCCGTTCGAGGAAGCCCATCATGCGGTCGGCAATATTGGGTTTGGTATTGATTTTTTTGCTCAGCACCCAGGAGGACATCATGGGGATATAGGTTAAGGAAAGCAGGAATGCTCCGAGGATGGCAAATGCAACCGTCTGCGCCATGGGCTTGAACATCTTTCCTTCAATACCTTCCAGCGATAGAATGGGCAGGTATACAATCAGGATGATGATCTGTCCGAATACGGCAGCATTCATCATCTTCCCGGCTGATTTTTCTACTTCCTCATTCATTGTTTGCTGACTGATGCGTGTGAGACCGGCGAATTCTTTATTGTGATGGAGACGATGCATGACGGCCTCCACAATAATGACTGCTCCATCGATGATCAGTCCAAAATCCAGTGCGCCCAAACTCATCAGGTTGCCACTGACACCAAACAGGTTCATCATGATAATGGCGAAGAGCATGGAAAGTGGAATGACCGAAGCGACCAGTAAACCCGCTCTAAGATTGCCGAGGAACAGTACCAGAATGAATACAACAATCAACGCCCCTTCCAGCAGGTTCTTCTCCACCGTACCGATGGCATTGTTCACCATCTTGGTGCGATCGAGAAAGGCTTCTATTTGCACCCCTTCGGGTAAAGTCTTTTCAATCTGCGCTATTCTTTCCTTTACCTGTTTGATAACCCTGTTGGAGTTCTCGCCTTTCAACATCATCACCACCGCGCCGGCTACTTCACCCTGGTCGTTAAAGCACACTGCACCATACCGGGTGGCATACCCGATAGACACTTTGGCAACATTTCGGATACATACCGGCGTTCCATCCTCCAGTCTCTTGATGAGCACTGATTCGATATCTTCTTCGGTTTTGATCAGTCCTTCGGCTCTTACAAAAAGAACTGTTGGCCCCTTTTCGATATAGGCACCTCCGGTATTCTGATTGTTTCTTTCCAGCGCCGTGAAAAGATCGTTGATGGTGATATTGTAAGATTTGAGCTGGTTATAGTCTACACTGATTTCATATTGTTTCAGTTTGCCACCAAAGCTGCTCACATCTGCCACACCGGGAGTGCCCAGGAGCTGACGGCGGATGATCCAGTCCTGGATCGTTCGCAGTTCGATGGCTGTGAATTTGTTTTCGTACCCTTTCTTGGGCCTTACGACATATTGGAATATTTCACCAAGACCGGTCGTAACAGGTCCGAGAGAGGGGGTGCCCAGTGAAGGAGGGATCTGCCCCTGCAACTGAATGAGTTTTTCACTGATCTGCTGGCGCGCCCAATATACATCGGTAGCATCGTCGAAAACGATGGTTACCAGCGAAAGGCCAAAGCGGGAAAAAGATCTTTGTTCGATGATACCCGGAATATTGCGGGTGGCTTGCTCAATGGGAAAAGTGATCAGTCGTTCGATGTCGGAGGCCCCCAGTGAAGGGGATGATGTAATTACCATCACCTGGTTGTTGGTGATATCCGGAACAGCGTCGATGGGTAAGCGAGTTACATTGTAAGAGCCCCATCCCACCAATCCCAGCACGAACAGTAGCACAATAAGCTTATTGCGTACTGAAAAGGAAATGATTTTATTCAGCATCGGGAATACATAATAATTATTGAATGGCCGGTTGCATTATGATGGATCACAATGCGCCGGACGCAGGCATAGCCCGGGTCCGGAATCATAAATAAGTTTGTTTGAAAGAATTGTCTGATCAGGCGCGGGGAGGTCGGAAAAGAGAGCCGGGGTGTGCTTCGGCTTTGATCAGATCATCAATAGGGGAGGGCAGTTCGGGTCTTATCACAAGGGGTTGTTTGATCTGAACCCGTACCGGTACCAGGGACTGCAACGGGCAGCAGGCGGCGCACATCACGTGCTCCGACTTAAATGGCAACTGCCTGTCACGGTCGTTGTCTCCCTCATTGTGATCGTTGCTGATATAATGTTCGGTGAGAAATTGAATAAAATGAATGTCGGGATTCCAGATCCTGTGTTCCTTGAAATGGGCAAAGAGAACGGGCAATTGACCAATTTGTTCTACAGGCCAACTGCTCATGGTGAGTGTAAAGAGCAGGATATAAGCGCTCCGTTTTGCCATTCTGCCAAAATTATAAAAGAAAGGTGACTTTTTTACATTCATTTATCAGATTGACTACTAAAGTCCCGTCCGAAATCCGATCTAAACAATTAATATTCAAAAAATTGAAAATATCTGTCCGTTCGATGAACGGACAGATAGCTGTATAATGCAAACGATTT
The DNA here is from genome assembly GCA_044226045.1 of Chitinophagaceae bacterium. Classification (GTDB taxonomy): domain Bacteria; phylum Bacteroidota; class Bacteroidia; order Chitinophagales; family Chitinophagaceae; genus Endoryza. The sequence continues at coordinate 30,689 of JBGAHR010000026.1, read as the reverse complement.
AAAATATAGCTACAGGTTGTAGAAAAGCAGGAATAAATTTTTTTTAACAGTTCTCCGATTAGCTTTGCGACCACTTAAAAGTATGTACCGGTTTATTGCATTCATATTGATCCTTGTTTTCAGCTGGCAGGCTTTGCCGCTCCGTCAATGGATGGGTGTGAACGATATTTCGGTATATAGTTTTTCGGAAGAAGACAAGGCTGACAAGGCCAAACAGAAAGAAAAGAAATCCGATAAGTATGCCTGTTTTAACCAGGCCCTGGCCGAACTGGATGAATCCATAAGCCGTGACAAGCGATCTTCCACTCCTCATCATTTACAAGAACCTTTCTCTAAAACGCCTACGCAGCCACCGGACAGTATTGTTTTGTAAGCAAGACGTAAAGTTTTATTACTAAACAACAATACTATTATGGCTATTGAAATACATCCTGCGCGCAGGATATGGAATCTGCTGCACGAGGAGAAAAAAGAAATCACTTCCATTTATTTTTATTCGATCCTTAACGGACTTATCCAGTTATCACTGCCGATCGGTATCCAGGCCATTATCGGTTTTATCCTGGCCGGCTCTTTGTCTACTTCCATCGTGGTGCTTGTCTGTTTGATTGTACTGGGCGTTATACTGGTGGGCTGGCTGCAGATGTCGCAGATGAAGGTCATTGAAAAAATCCAGCAGAAGATCTTTGTCAAAAATGCCTTTGAGTTTACAGACCGGTTGCCACGATTGGATTTACAAAAGGCAGACAGCTTCTATCTTCCGGAACTCGTCAATCGTTTTTTTGAAACGGTTTCCCTGCAGAAGAGCATATCGAAGATTCTGCTGGATTTCCCTACGGCGATGATCCAGATTCTATTTGGATTAATCCTGTTGAGTTTCTATCATCCCGTATTTATCTTTTTTGGGTTATTGCTGATATTGCTGCTGGTGCTGATTCTTTATTTTTCGGGTAACCAGGGAATGGTTACCAGTCTGGAAGAAAGCAGCTATAAATATTCGTTGGTCGGATGGATGCAGGAGGTGGCCAGGCTGGTGAAATCCTTCAAGTTCGCCGGCGGATCGGTTTTGCATTTGCAAAAGGCGGATGAGAGAACACAACGTTACCTGCAATCAAGAACAAAGCACTTTGTCATACTGCTGCTGCAGTATCGTACGCTGATCGCTTTCAAGGTGATTATTACCGCCGCCATGCTGATAGTAGGGGTGGCGCTGTTGCTCAACCAGCAGATGAATATCGGTCAGTTTGTAGCTGCGGAGATCATCATCATCACTACGATCAACTCCGTTGAAAAGATCATCATTAACCTCGACAGTGTATATGATGTGCTCACGGCCATACAAAAGCTCGGAAAGCTGACTGATAAGCCGGTCGAGAACACCGGCAGCCTGGTACTGGGCGAAACAGAAAAGATTTCCATCAGTACGCGCCAGCTGACTTTCGGATACGGCGAAAAGCCCGTGCTGAAAGACCTGTCAATAGATATTGCTGCCGGACAAAAGATTGCCGTTACCGGTTCGGAAGGAAGTGGCAAGTCGACCTTGTTGAAAATGCTGACCGGCGCCTATCCCGGTTTTGACGGATCAATCTCCATTAATGGTATTCCGTTGGGAAACTACGATCTGAGGTCATACCGGGAAGCATTGGGTATCTTTTTTCTTCAGGAAAATATTTTCAATGGAACCCTTTGGGAGAACATCACGATGGGCAAAGAGGTGGACCGGGAATATTTGCAGAAACTGGTAGCTCTTCTCCAGCTCGAATCTTTTCTTCAATCCCTTCCATCCGGCTATGACACTCCGCTGGATCCAACCGGCAAAAAACTTTCCTCGAGAGTAGTGCAGAAAATTCTTTTTGCCCGGGCCGTTGTAGGAAAACCCAGGTTGTTGTTGATGGAAGAACCCTGGCAGGGAATGGAAGATCCCGTCCGCCGGGCGATGCAGGCTTTCATACAGGAATTGCGCGACACCACCGTGGTGGTTGCTACCAACGATGCCGATTTTATTAAACAATCAAACCAGGTCATCCAACTATGACACCGAAATACCATTTTACTGCTTTTCAGCAGATCTATCTATTTAATAAGAAGCCTTATCGCAGGGCCTGGGTGTACACAATGGCCATTATTTTCCTGGTAGTACTCCTGCTGCCCTGGACGCAGAACATTCGTGCTACCGGTAAAGTGACAGCGCTCAGGCAGGAAAGCCGGCCTCAGCAGATCAATGCCATCATTGCCGGTAAAGTGGAAAGATGGCTGGTCAAAGAAGGCGATTATGTAAAGAAAGGAGATACGTTGCTTCAACTGAGCGAGGTGAAGGCCGATTACCTGGACCCCGCTTTATTGCAGCGTACACAGGAACAGATCAATGCCAAACAACAGGCGTTGACTTTCTATAAAGGCAAGGTATCAACCACCGATAAGCAGATCGATGCGCTCCAGGCTGGTCTGGAAGTCAAGTTCAGCCAGTTGCAGAACAAGATCCGGCAATTGTATGTGAAGCTGCAGGCAGATAGTGCAGACAGGCAGGCAGCCACCAATGATTTTCAGATTGCCGAAAAGCAATATGCCCGTCAAAAAACCATGTTTGACAGCGGACTGGTATCGCTTACCCAACTCGAAACCAGGAATCAGTATTATCAGCAGGCACTGGCTAAAAAGATCAGCGCTGAAAACAAATATGTAACCACCCTGCAGGAACTCAGCATCACCAAAGCGGAACTGGATGCGGTAAGGCAGGATAACCTGGAAAAAGTTTCCAAGGCGGAGGGGGATCGGTTCAATGCGCTGTCACAAATCGCCTCGGGTCAGGGCGACCTGGTGAAACTGGAGAACCTGTATGCCAGTTATGCGATCAGAAACGGGATGTATTATGTACTGGCGCCACAGGACGGCCAGGTTATTAATGTCAGGTCTGCCGGCATTGGAGAGGTGGTCAAAGAAGGAGACGCCATTCTGAACATCGTTCCGCAACGTCAGGAATTTGCCGTACAGTTATACGTACGCCCTGTTGATCTTCCATTGATCAGTGAAGGACAAAAAGTAAGATTCGTGTTTGACGGCTTCCCTGCTATTGTCTTCAGTGGATGGCCACAGGCTTCTTATGGTACGTATAGCGGAATTGTATCAGCGATCGAAAGCGACATCAGTGAGAACGGAAAGTTCAAGATACTGGTAAAGGAAGACAGCAGCTATCGTGTATGGCCACAGGAATTGAAAATGGGTACCGCGGCCCAGGGTATCGCGCTGTTGAAAAACGTACCCGTCTGGTATGAACTATGGAGAAATATCAACTCCTTCCCGCCAGACTACTACAAAGCAACTACCACAACAAAGAAACAATGAGACCCATCATACTGACCATATTATTATCCTGTTCGCATATTTTACAGGGACAGGGTTTGTTTTCACTGGAAGAATTTTTATCAACCGTGAAAAAATATCATCCCATTGCCATTGCTGCACAAAAAAATGTGGGCATTGCAAAAGCCAGTCGACTATCGGCCAGCGGAGTGTTCGATCCCAAACTGGCTGCTTCTTCTGCTGGAAAGAATTTTGAGCAGATCGATTATTATTCAGACCAACAGTTTCAACTGAATATACCAGCCTGGTACGGAGTAGATGTGTATGGCGGTGTGGAGAACAGCAATGGTTCAAAACTGAACAATGAAGTTACAAAAGGCAGTATGAGCTATGCCGGGGTGTCTCTCGACCTGGTACGGTCATTCATACTGGATAAGAGAAGAACCCTGCTGAAACAGGCCGACCTGGTGATTCGCGAAACAGAGTCAGAAAGAACGGCCATATTGAATGAATTGCTTCGGGAAGCTTCGGTTGCTTATTGGGACTGGTGGATGAATACGCAATTGTTGCAATTGGCCGAGAACACTTTGGTGAATGCCGAAAAGCGATACGAGCTTGTAAGGAAAGCCTGCCTGATCGGAGAACGTCCACCCATCGATACCATCGAAGCGCTGGCCCAGGTGGCCAGTTTCCAGATGCAGAAAACAGAAGCCGCCTTTAACCTGGCAAAGGCCAAACTGGAAATGTCTGTTTTCCTGTGGGAGGAGAATGCCCGTCCTTATGAGCTGCCCGAATCGGTTCAGCCTGTCTATGTCAGGGAGAATGTTCAGATTGATCAGTGGCAATCTTTATTGAATGAGCATCCTGAGCTGAAACAATATGAATACAAACTGGCAGTGGCCAAACTCGACAAGCGACTGAAATTTCAATCGCTGTTTCCTTCCATTACTACCAAATATCAATACCTGTTTCGCCGGACCGACTGGAATCAATTCAGTTTCCAGGGCATTTTCCGAAACGATTACAGGTATTCGATCGGCGTATCCATCCCGCTTCGTTTTTCCGAGGTCCGGGGGGAATACCGGCAGGCGGGGTTGAAACTGGAAAGAACACGACTGGAAATGAGTTATAAAAGACAATCGCTCCAGGTGAAGTTTGAGCAGTACTGGAATGAATGGTCCATGCTCGGTTCACAATTGACCTTGCAGCAGCAGCAATGTAATAATTATGATATACTGCAACGGGCGGAAGAAATGCGGTTCATGAACGGAGAGAGTTCGCTTTTCCTGGTCAACGCCAGGGAACAGAAGAACCTGGAAGCCCGTCAGAAGCTGATGGAGATACAGGCGAAGCAACAAAAGACACTCGCCAAACTCAAGTGGTCGGCAGGTACGCTGTGGCGATAGTAAATTTGGTGATGAGTTATAACTGTAAGTTTTGAAACGAGCTGTTTGAGCAAATCAGAACAGTAGCTGATGTTAGCTTGCGTCAAAATTACTGACATGATAACATCAACACTCAGTCCTTCCGCCTCTAAGCAATCAGTTTCTGTCAAAACTCCCATCACGGTAGCGTATGGTGATGGAATCGGCCCCGAAATCATGAAGGCTACTCTTCGGATGATGGAGGCTGCCGGAGCGCAACTGGATATCGAAGTGATTGAAATCGGTGAGAATGTTTATCTCCAGGGAAATACAGCCGGAATTCCCAAGGAAGCCTGGGATTCCCTTCGCAGAACAAAGGTGTTTTTAAAGGCTCCGATCACCACTCCGCAAGGAAGCGGATACAAGAGCCTGAACGTAACTACCCGCAAGGTGTTGGGCCTTTATGCCAACGTTCGCCCCTGCACTTCCTATCATCCCTTCATTCAGACCAAGCATCCAAAAATGGATGTGGTGATCATCCGGGAAAATGAAGAAGACCTGTATGCAGGTATCGAACACCAGCAAACAGATGAAGTGATACAGTGTCTCAAGTTGATTTCAAAACCCGGCACCGAGAAGATCATTCGTTACGCATTCGAATATGCGCGGGTATATGGCCGTAAGAAAGTAACCTGCTTTACCAAAGACAATATCATGAAGATGACCGATGGTCTCTTCCACAAAACTTTCGACGAGATCGGAGCGGAATATCCCGAAATTGAAAAGGAACACTGGATCGTGGATATCGGTGCAGCCAAACTGGCCGATACTCCCGAGAAATTCGATGTAATTGTAATGCCCAACCTGTACGGTGATATCTTAAGTGATGTGGCCGCGCAGATAACCGGTTCGGTAGGACTGGCAGGCAGCGCCAATATCGGAAACGGAGTTGCGATGTTTGAAGCCATCCATGGTTCTGCTCCGAGGCTTGCAGGCATGAATATGGCCAATCCTTCCGGTCTGCTGCTCGGCGCCATCCAGATGCTGATACACATCAACCAGAAAGATGTTGCCACCCGCCTTCACAATGCCTGGTTAAGAACGATCGAAGACGGAGTACATACTTATGACATCTATCGCGAAGGAGTATCCCGCCAGCAGGTAGGTACCAGCGAGTTTGCGGATGCGGTGATCTCAAGACTCGGCCAGGAGCCGGTTAAATTGCCAAAAGTGTCTTATGATGCTTCGGTACCTGCCATCAAAGTAGAATGGAAACCCAAACCTGCCGGAGAAAGAACGCTCGTGGGAATGGATGTGTTCCTTCGCTGGGATGATCAGAACAGGGATCCGGAAGTATTGGGAAAGGCCATGAATGAAATGATGATCGGCGGTATAAAACTGAAGATGATCACCAACCGGGGCACCAAGGTATGGCCCGAAGGACATCCGGAAACATTCTGCACTGATCACTGGAGATGCCGCTTCGTATGCGTACAGGAGAGCCCCTGCTCTTACCAGGCCATGATCCATCTGCTTCAGAAAATTCACCAGGCCGGATTTGAAGTAATCAAAACCGAAAACTTATACAACATTAACGGTGTACCTGCCTACAGCGCTGGCCAGGGACAATAAAATAACAACCATGAACACAGAAAAAAACATTCAAAGATTTTTCAGTGGAAGACGGTTAGTGATTGCCACCAAACACCAGAAGGAACAGGTGATACAGCCTATACTGGAACCTGTGCTGGGTGTGGAGTGTATTGTACCCGCCGAACTGGACACCGACGACTTCGGCACTTTCAGCGGAGAGGTAGAGAGACTCCAAAGCCCGCTCGAAACTGCCAGAAACAAGTGTATTCGCGCCCACCAGCTGACCGGAGAGTCGCTGGTGGTTGCCAGTGAAGGATCCTTCGGAGCACATCCTGTAATTGGTTACCTGCCCGCGAATGAAGAGATCATCCTGCTGAAAGATTTCAAAAACGATTTTGAAATCAAAGCCAAAGTGATCAGTACACAAACCAATTTCGCCGGAAACGAGTTCTTCCAATGGGATCAACTATTATTCTTCTGTTGTGAAGCCTCTTTTCCCTCCCATGGTTTGATTGTACGGCCTGCCAGAAAGGATTATTCTGAAATTCATAAAGGCATCCATACCTGGGACCGGTTGAAAGAAAGCTTCCAGTACTTCAAGAACCGCTATGGAAAAGTGTATGTCGAAACAGACATGCGCGCGATGTATAATCCTACACGGATGAAAGTAATTGAGGAAGCCGTGGAAAAACTGGTAAAGGTGATCAGTGAATGCTGCCCCACCTGCGGAGCCCCGGGATTTTCCGTTCAACAGGTAATAAAGGGTCTGCCCTGCAAACAATGCAACGCCAGCACCCCGTCCCCCAAGGCCATGGTTTATGTATGCCAGCACTGCGGACATTCGGAAACCAAGGGAAACCCCGAACAGAAGGAAAAAGAAGATCCGCTTTTTTGTAACGACTGTAATCCCTGATAAAAGTTTTCTGCGGGCGATGGACATTTTCTTAAACAATTCCTTCGTCCGATTGTTTTACCCTAAAATTCATCTATGCCAGGAGCCGTGATCAGGCGTTACCGCGAAATGAAGAATTATTCTCAGAAGTATGTGGCCTCCAAAATGGGTATTTCGCAAAACGCTTATAGTAAGATCGAAAACAACCTGACTCAACTCACTGTTCACCATCTGAAACAACTCACTGAAATCCTGCAGGTCCCTATCACCGATCTGATGAGAGATGAATTTGAAATCCATCGCCCGCTTTTTATCCAGGGAAAGGCTGTGACAAAAGAAGACGTCATACATCTGCTAGATCATATCAAACAAAAATTGCAAACCAAGCACGCCAGCAAGCATGAATCCTACCTGGTGAGCATGTCCTTACTGTCGACTGTCGACAACCTGGTCTCCCATATTTATTGATGACCAGGGCTTTAATTTGTGAAAAATAGTGCCGGAAACCCGATCGCCGCACAATTCTTGCAGGGATAAGCGTTATAAGTGCTCGAAACAATTATCCTGAATGGTATGAAAAGAGTTGTTGCCAGCTTCCTGCTGATCTGGGCGATTTCGATCGGATGTAAAAAATCTGACCCGGCCCCACCCAATGATATCAACCAGTCTGACCGGGTGTTTATCCGCGATGCCTCTCTTTTCAATGCCGCAGCGGTACGTATCAACCAGTTTGTGGACACTACCACTTCCGATACACTTATCAGAAATCTTGCCCGGGTATTAAGCACCGATCATGTGAACATCCGCAATTCATTTAATGCCATTGCCGGTGGTTTTGCCTATTATACCAAAGACTCCCTCGATGCCGTTCATGCGGCCCTCAAAGCTCAGCTCGATACTTTAACCGGCAGAAGTTTTGATTCAGTATATATTCATCAGCAGAAGGCCGATCACCAGGCCGCAATTGTACTGTTCAGTCTCGAAAAGGACAGTGGGTTGAATGTGCCAGTGCGGCAGTTTGCCACATCTTTAATACCGATGCTGCAGAATCACCTCAAATCCATTGACAGTCTTGCCAAATATTATTGAGACCCGTTAAAAACAAAAACCCCCGGATTGCTCCAGGGATTTTTTTGCTTAGCCATCGGCGCTTTGTAGGATAAGTTATGGTTATGGTCTGATGTTTCTGAATTGCTTTGATATTTTAAAGTAACCAAGTTTCTTTCATATATCGTCTCCCTTTTTCCCGGTATTTTGTTTTTTACGGGTTAATGACAAATAAGAGCCACTCATGTATCATTTTCGATGCTCATCCGGAATCAATCTTAACAAGCTGTTTAAGAACATTTACGGCATGTGAATTTGCGGCCAGCGTTCGGTTAAGAGTCATCGTTGGGGGCACCGGATGATCACATCAAAGAAAGGTCATAACAAGGGTACAACTATACCTGCTGGTGGGTATTTTATGTTGAAGAGAGGGTGCTCGTTTTAGTGAAATATCAAAACAAGCCGAAGAAACTTTTATGGTCCTGTGCCACGTATACCCCGTCTTCGCGGAGTTCTACCGGCCAGTGCTTGAGGTAATAGCCCTCGCCCGATACATTTCTGCCATTCGATATACTGAATTTATATCGGTGTAAGGGACAAACGACATGGCCGAGGGGGTCGATATGACCCATTGCAAGGATACCACCGGCATGCGGACATTTATAGGCGAAAGCGAAACAGGCCTCCTGGTGCTGTGCCAGGCAAACCTTTTTCCCTTCAATTTCCACAACGGCGATGCGATTATCACCGAATGTGATTTCGGAGATGTTCTCTGCTACTTTATGAAAAACCCATTTGTCTTTCGACATGGCCGACCGGGGATTGGGTTAATATAAAAATTCTGTTTTGTATGGATAACGCTGGCGATAGAGATCTCTCACTTTTTGCAGGATGGTCGTTCTCAGGTCGTCGATGTTTCTTTTCTCCAGTGCTGAAATGAAAACACAGTTGCCTTGTAATTCATTCTCCCATCTTTCTTTCAGGTCATTCAGGATTTCCACTTTTACCTCCTCTTCCAGCCAGGGATCGAATGTATTCTTTTCATACTGATCCATTTTATTGAAGATGGTGATCACCGGTTTATCGTAGGCGTTCAATTCCTGCAATGTTTTATTCACTACGCCGATCTGGTCTTCATAGCCCGGGTGGGAGATATCCACTACATGCAAAAGAATATCCGCTTCGCGCACCTCATCGAGTGTGCTTTTAAAACTCTCCACCAGGTGGTGAGGCAGTTTGCGAATGAATCCTACCGTATCGCTCAGCAGGAACGGAGTGGTTTCAAAAACTACTTTACGGGTGGTAGTATCGAGGGTGGCGAACAGTTTGTTTTCGGCAAACACTTCACTCTTGCTCAGCAGGTTCATGATCGTTGATTTGCCCACGTTGGTGTATCCTACCAGCGCCACACGGATGAATTCACCGCGATCTTTTCTTTGAGTGAAGGCCTGTTTATCGATTTCCGCCAGTCTTTTCCGGAGTAAGGTGATTTTTTCACGCACAATTCGACGGTCGGTTTCAATTTCCGTTTCACCCGGACCCCTGGTACCGATACCGCCGCCTAATCTTTCGAGGTGTTTCCACATACCTCTCAGGCGGGGTAGTATATATTGGTATTGGGCCAGCTCCACCTGTGCCTTGGCTTGGGCGGTTTTGGCGCGACGAGCGAAAATATCGAGGATCAGGTCTGACCGGTCGATCGTTTTTACCTCCAGGATTTTTTCAATATTGTTGATCTGGGCGCCTGATAATTCATCATCGAAAATGGCCACCCGGATGTCTTTGCCAGCGATAAACTGGCGAATCTCTTCGAGTTTGCCTTTGCCCAGGAAGGTACGACTGTCGGGATGCGGCAGTTTTTGGATGAATTTCTTAACGGTAATGGCTCCGGCGGTTTCCGCGAGGAAGGCCAGTTCGGCGAGATATTCTTTTACCTGTTCTTCAGTCTGGTCTTTGTACACCAGGCCCACCAGGATAGCTTTCTCTTCTTTACCAATCGTGTTCTTCTTATCGATCAAAATGACAGGTTTTACACAAAAATATAAATAGTAGGAGATGCCCGAAATAAAAAAGCGAATACCGGGGTATTCGCTTCAGGAATTTTACCTGGACAGATTCAAATTACAATCCGCTGATGGTGATACCCACCTGGAGCGGTCTGATATCTGGTCCTACTCCGTCCTTTATGAATGGATTGAACTGGTAAGCGGCATATACGCTGACAATTCCGTAACCAAAACGGCCCATTACACTGAGGCGGGTGCCATTGAAAAATCTTTTTGATTTCTGCTTTTCCACGTAGTTGTTGATGGTTCCGCCAGATCCGTTCAGCAATGTTTTACCACGGGTAGTGGCGCTGATCATGGTACCCACCTTTACGCCAATCGCTCCTTTCCAGCTGTGCATATTGTCTTCGGGATTGCTGGAAAAACGAAGCTCTACAGGCGCTTCAAGATAGGTGTTGGTCAGTTTGTATTTCTTGAAGTGAGTGGTGTCTTTTACATTGTTAAAATGCAGTTCGGTGGAAGACTTCAATCCGGCTATATCTATGCTGGTATTTTCAAATTTCTGATTGTCTACCCCGAACCCGGCACCAATGGCAGCGCTCCAGCGTGGATCACCCTTGAAAGGGAAATCGAGCATGAAATAAAAATTAAAGCTCAGCGGCAGACCTTTTGTCTGGAGGGTGTCTGGTTTTTTGGTCCAGCTGTTATATCCCATTTGAATGAGGAAATGGTCTTTGGGGCGGCCATTCAGGTTTACCTTGCTCCAGTCTTTCTTTTTCGATTTGGAAACGATCACGCTATCCTGGGCCTGGGTGAAGGAAAAGGCGCATACAAGTAATAGAAATCCAACAACTTTCTTCATAATGCAATAATGAGTATCAAAAGTATTTTCAATACGGGTTAATGAAAGGTTAAGGTTAAAAAAAACGCCCACGTCGGTGGGCAACTTTTAATGTGTGTGGACCCTGTTGGGATCGAACCAACGACCCTCTGATTATGAGTCAGATGCTCTAACCGTCTGAGCTAAGGGTCCATTCTATAAATGACCTGATTAAACAGCCAGTTCATTCATTTTTGCCGGGCAAAAGTAATCAAAAACCTCGACTGCGTCTGATAAATCTTTTTTCCAAAAACTTGTATAAAGTCCAAGCAGCTACTGAATTATAATCTTAGTCTTAGTACTTTAGCCTGTCCATGTTAAACCCATCCGATATAAAAGAATTGCAGCGAAGGCTCGCCACTTACGACGATGAATCGGCTTACCGGGAAATCTTTATCAGTTTCTATAAGCCCCTTCAGCAGTTTGCATTTTCCTTCGTGAAGTCAAGGGAACTGGCGGAGGAGATCGTATCCGATGTGTTTCTGAAGATCTGGCTAAACCGATCGGAGCTTAACCAGGTCGAGAACCTGAAAGTGTATCTATATGTAAGCATCAAAAATACCTCCCTAAAATACCTCCTCAAACAACACCGCCAGGTTGCCATCAGCATAGATGAACTGGAGGTGGAGCTGGAAAGTTTCAGCCGTACACCGGAAGAAATCATGCTAACTGCTGAGATGCTCAATAAAATAAAGGAGTCTGTCAATAGCCTTCCTCCCCGTTGCAAGATCATTTTCAAACTGATCAAAGAAGATGGTCTGAAATACAAAGAGGTGGCCGAAATTCTGAACATTTCTATTAAAACAATTGATAATCAACTGGCTATCGCTCTTAAAAAGATCAGTAAGGCCTTGAGTGTAGACCTTGAACGGATCACCCGAAACAACTGATTAACCCCCGCCAAATTTTTTTTGGAATCCTTTAGTAGATTTTTCGAATTCAAGGGTCTTTGAGGTAGACTTCTTGCTTATATGAAAAATGATCGCGTATGGGAACTGCTGGCCCGCAAAATGGCGGGAGAGGCTACTTCGGCCGAACTCGAAGAGCTGGACCTATTACTTCGCAATGATCCCCAACTTCATTTTTCAGTACAGGCTTTCTCAGACCTGTGGAAGCATTCTTCAAGAACCCCGACTGAATCAAAAGACGCCTACAACAGACATCTGACAAGACTCAGAAACCAGGGCATCGCCATTGGTATGACCGATCATCACACAGACAAAGCGGTATTGCTGGAAGGCAGCCGTAAAGTGTCGATGAGAAAATACCTGGCATGGTCGATGGCCGCCCTGCTCGTTTTATCTGCAGGAGCCTGGATCCTGTTCAATCAACAGACCTCAAAGCCGGAAATGCTCGCGGTACAACCGGAGAGCAATGAACTGGCCAATGAAGTATCCACCCGCTATGGATCCAAAACCAGGGTACGTTTGCCCGATGGTTCGCAGGTTTGGCTCAATGCGGGAAGCAGGCTGAACTATACAAAGGATTTTGGAAAGGAAATAAGAGAAGTGCAACTGATCGGTGAAGGGTATTTCGATGTAGTGAGAAATCCGCAGAAGCCATTTGTGATCCATACCTCCTCGGTAGATATAAAAGTGCTGGGAACACAGTTCAACGTAAAAAGCTATCCCGGCGACAGAACAACGGAAACCTCGCTGGTTCATGGAAGCGTTGAAGTGGTAGTAAGAAAAAGACCCGATGAGAAATACATCCTCAAGCCCAATGAAAAAATAGTAGTGCTGAATGAAGACAGCGCTATTCATACATTCACCGGCACCCGGATAAAGCCAAGCAAGGAACCCATTATTGCCATCAGGCAATTGACTTATAAAGAAGGTGATTCCATTTCTATGGAAACCGAATGGACCTACAACAAACTGTCCTTCGACGACGAAACTTTTGATGAAGTGGCGCGCAAGATGGAGCGCTGGTATGATGTGCGCTTTGAGTTTCGTAACCAGAAGCTGGCAGACATCCGTATCAAAGGCTCATTGATTAATGAAACCCTGCCACAGGCCATGGAAGCCTTGCAATATGCCAACCGCTTCCGCTATGAAATACAGGGTAAAACAGTAATTGTATACTAAACACTGATTAATAAAACGTTGCTTATGACCCCGATCCAGAACACCTCGTAAAGCATCGTAAAAGAAAACGGGAAATGTTGGCGCATTCCCCGTTGATTGGTTAATCCATTAGAAACCGTTCCTCTTGACTTTAGGCGGTTTCTGCATTAACAACCTTTAACGATAAATGTATGAAAAAAAATGAATCGATTGCAAGGGTGCGGCGTGCCCTTAAAAAGCCATTATTGATTATGAGACTCACTTTAATCCTGACGGTATGCTGCGTTCTTCAATCACTGGCAAAAGGTGTAGAAGGTCAGACCGTTACAGTAAACATGCAGGATGCGGAAATTGGAAAAGTCCTGAACATCATTGAAAAGCAGGGCAACTTCCGTTTTCTTTACAACACCCGCCTGAAAGACCTCAAAACACGCGTCAATGCAGCGTTCACCGATGCAGAGATCAGTGTGGTCCTTCAGAACATTTTCGCCGGAACAGATCTTACTTACAAAAGACTCGAGAACAACCTGATCGCTATCCGCTCGGAAGATCCTGCTGAACAGGAAAACCGTGTTACGGGCCGGGTAACCAGCGAAACAGGCGAACCACTCTCCGGTGTATCTATTACTATTAAGGGAACCAGCCGGGGAACGACCACCGACAACAACGGTAACTTCTCCATTGTTGTTCCCAACAATGCCGTACTGGTGGTATCCATCATCGGCTATGAAACACAGGAGATCACGGTAGGCAGCCAGACAGAGCTGAGCGTGAAGATGGCCATCGCTTCCAAAAAGATTGATGAAGTGGTGGTAATCGGTTACGGTTCCCAGCGTAAACTGGATGTTACGGGTTCCGTTGCCCAGGTAAAAGGAGAAGACATCTCCAAACAACCTTCGGTGAACCCCATCAGTGCTTTGCAGGGTAAAGTAGCCGGTGTACAGATCAATAACTCCGGCGCTCCCGGTGCTTCACCGGAAATCCGTATCCGCGGTCTGGGTACGGTGTATGGTAACCCCAACCCGCTGTATGTGGTAGACGGAGTGTGGTTTGATGATATCAGCTTCCTCAACCCCGCAGATATCGAAAACATCAGCATTCTGAAAGACGCTTCTGCCCAATCTATTTATGGTATCCGTGCAGCGAATGGTGTGGTTTTGATCAATACCAAAAAAGGTAAAACAGGTCAGCGCTCCACTGTAAACTATACGGGATATGTTGGCTGGCAGAAAGTAACCAACCCGGTTAAGATGGCTAATGCCAATGAATATGCGCAACTGGTGAATGAAAAAGACGGCACACAAACCCTGAATCCTGCCGATTACGGAAAAGGAACTGACTGGTATGGTCAGATTCTTCGCAATGCGCTTATCCATAACCACCAGGTATCAGTTGCAGGTGGTGGAGACAAGAATACTTACAATTTCTCACTGGGTTATCTGAGCCAGGAAGGTATCGTGGAGAAAAATAAATTCGATCGCTTTACTGTTCGCCTGCAGAATGACTTCCAGGTGTTGAAAAGCTTCAAGATGGGTTACACCGTAACCGGAGCCGCCAGCACTTCTGATGATATTCCGGGAAGCATCTTCCGCCAGATATTCACTGCTTATCCGGTATTGCCAGTGTACTACCAGGATGGCAGCTATGGCGATCCGGGTGATTATCCACTCGGTGACGGTGCCAAATACAACCCACAGGTAACCCTCGATTACTTTGATCAACAATCCAAAAACTACCGCCTCACCGGTAACGTGTTCGGAGAATTGAAACTCTATAAAGGTTTGACCCTGCGTTCCAGCATCGGTGGTGAGTTTGGACAATCTGAGGTTCGCAACTACACACCGGTATATGCGGCAACCCTCAACCAGCGAAACACCGTGAGCCGTTTGTCCATTTCCAGGGCTGAAACAAGGAACTGGATCCTCGAAAACACTTTGACATACGATGTTCGTTTCGGCGATCATTCTTTGAAAGTGCTTGCAGGACAGGCCGCCCAGCGTTATAAATCTTACGGATTTACCGGTACTGCACAGAATGTACCGAATAACAGCGAAGGAGATCGTTATATCCGTCTTGGTACTGTGGGTACACGCGATGTGGATGATTATGGTGATCTGTCTACTGTAGCTTCCTATTTCGGACGTATCAACTACTCTTTCAATAACAAGTATCTCCTGAACGCTTCTCTTCGTGCGGATGGTTCTTCCAAATTCTTCGGCAGCGACCGCTGGGGTTATTTCCCTTCAGTAGGGGCAGGCTGGGTAATTACAGAAGAAGAGTTCATGAAAGATCAGCGCATATTCGACAACCTGAAGCTGAGAGCCAGCTGGGGTAAGATCGGTAACGCGTCTGTTCCTTCCAACATCTCCGTATTGCGCGTAACCCAGAACGATAACCTCGCCGCCGTCTTCGGTGGCAATGTGTATACCGGCGCGAGCATTAATACCGTGGTTCCTCCCACGACTGTTTGGGAAAGAGCAGTAGGTACAGACATCGGTTTTGAAGCGTCCCTGCTGAAAAACAGACTGTATATCGAAGCGGATTATTATAACAAGAAAACAGAAAGAGCCATCTTCGATATTCCCATTCTTTCTTCAGTGGGTACCGGTTCATCCAGCATCATCGGCAACCAGGCAGATTTCCAGAACTCCGGTTTTGAATTTTCTGCCACCTGGAGAGATAATATCAACAAAGAACTGTCTTATTCCGTGAGCGGTAACATGGGCTTCAACAAAAACGAAGTGCTGTCTGTTACTACTGGTGCCAACCCGATCTATAGCGGTGGTGGCGCTGCAACAGGCGGACAGCTGGCAACACGTACCGTAGTAGGACAGCCGATCGGTCAGTTCTACGGACTGGTAGTTCAGGGAATATTCCAGAATGCCGCTGAAGTAGCCGGTTCTGCTCAGCCTACTGCCAAGCCGGGTGATTTCAGGTATGTAGACCAGAACAAGGATGGAGTGATCGATGGCCGCGACCGCCTGCCTATCGGTAACCCCAACCCGAAATTCACTTATGGTTTAAATACAAACTGGAATTACAAGAATTTCGACCTGACTGTAGACTTCCAGGGTGTAGCCGGTGTGGATGTGTATAATGCCAACCTGGGTCTGCGTTACGGAAACGAAAATTTCACCAAGGATTTCTTTGACAATCGCTGGCATGGTCAGGGTACATCCAATTCATATCCTTCTGCTAACATCGGTGGTGGCGATAACTATCGTCCCAACAGTTTCTTCGTGGAAAGCGGCAGTTATTTCCGTGTAAGAAACCTGCAGCTCGGATATACTTTGTCCAGCAGCATGACAGACAGATGGGGTATTCGCAAACTGAGAGTGTATGCCAATGCTCAGAATGCGCTTAACTTCTTCAAATATCGTGGCTTCTCTCCTGAAGTGGGAGGTTCTCCTACCAATGCAGGTATCGATGCCAACGTATATCCGCTGTCAGCTACTTACAATTTTGGTGTAAACCTTACTTTCTAAACACAAATTATTTGCGATATGAAAACAGTTTTCAATCACAATCCTCTGTCTAAATGGCTGCTGGTTGCTATACCCGTAGTAGCCCTGACAGTTACCGGATGTAAAAAGAGCTTCCTGGATGTGGATCCGCAAGGACAACAACCGGGCGAACAGTTCTGGAAGAATGAAGCCGATGCCACCAAAGCGGTGAACGCGATGTACGGAAACCTTCGCGGATGGACCAATGTGGCTTTTGCGCCGATTGCTATCGAAAGTCTCGCTTCAGATGATACCGAGAAAGGAAGCAGCCCCGGCGATGCCTCTTTCCTGAACAAGTTTGATAATTTCACCGCTACTTCAACAGAAGGACAGATCGCTGATTTCTGGTCTGGCCAGTATCAGAATATCAACTTTGCCAACCAGATCCTCGATAACATCCCTGCCATTACCATGGATGCTACCCTGAAGGAGCGCTATATCGCCGAAGCGAAATTCGTACGCGCCTATTCCTATTTCAGACTGGTACGTGCTTTTGGCGGTGTTCCTTTGAGACTGAAGGTTCCTGCCAATGCATCAGAGTATAATATCCCCCGTGCTACCAAAGAGGAAGTGTATGCTGCGATCGAAAAGGATCTCACAGAAGCTGCTGCAGTGCTTCCACAGGCTTATGGCGCCAATGACATAGGTCGTGCCACTAAAGGAGCTGCCCTGGCTCTTCATGCCAAGGTAGCGATGTATGAAGGCAAGTGGGCAGATGTGCTGACACTGACCAACCAGGTAATGACCATGGGATACTCCCTGTTCCCGAACTACGAGCAACTGTTCAGAATTCCCAACGAGAACAGCTCCGAGTCTGTTTTTGAAATTCAGGCCAAGTATGTTCCGGGTAAATGCGATATCTCCAACTCTCAGTATTCACAGGTGCAGGGTGTTCGTGGTTCAACCGGCGGCGGATGGGGCTTCAATGTACCCACAGCTGACCTGGCTGCTTCATTCGAACCCAATGACCCACGCAGGGATGCCACTATCATTTTCCGTGGCGAAACAACACCCGAAGGTGATGTGATTCCCGCTACCGGAGACAATCCGATGTACAATCAGAAATCTTATGTTCCCTTCAGCCTTTATGTAGAGTGCTCCGAAGGTTCTGAGCAAAACATCCGTGTAATCCGTTATGCGGAAGTGCTGCTGATGAATGCAGAAGCGGCTAATGAAACAGGTAATACCACTCTTGCACTTAGCTCACTCAATGCAGTCAGGGCAAGAGCCAGGGGCGCCGGAGATCCCGCAACCGTACTGCCTCCGGTAACTACTACCGATAAGGCAGCCCTTCGCCAGGCTATCTGGAGAGAAAGAAGATCTGAACTCGCAATGGAATTCGATCGCTTCTTTGATCTGGTACGCCAGGGAAGAGCGGCTACCGTTCTCGGTCCATTAGGTTTTGTAGCCGGTAAAAGCGAAGTATGGCCCATCCCTCAGAACGAAATCGATCTGAGTGCCGGTGTACTGGTTCAGAATCCCGGATATTAATTTTTTAAAAAATTAAAAAGACCTGTTATGTATATCAATAAATCTAAACTGCTCTCGCTGGCACTCCTGGCTTCGGGTAGTTTACTGCTGACATCCTGTTTCAAAAAATTTGATCCGGATACATACGCACCACCGTTAAACATCGGTGGTTATACCAGCGTGAAAGAAATCTCCCCTACCAACCTGGTTGGCTACTGGAGTTTTAATGGCAGCTATGTAGACAGCGTATCCGGTGTGGCCGCAACAAATACCGGAACCACTTTCACGCCCGGTATCAAAGCTTCCGCCATGCAAGGCGCTTTGAACAGTTATGTGCTGTTCACGCCCGGTGATGCGATTTCCAAGATGCAAAGCTTTACCATTACCTATTGGGTAAACAGCCCGGCTCCTTCTACGGGAATCATCGGACTGGTTAACCTGGCCAATACCGATGGATTCTGGGGAAACATCGATATGTTCTTTGAAAATGGAAGTACCAATACCAATGGTAAGTTCCGTGCGCACATCACCAATGGCGCTAAAGAGACCTGGGTTACCAAAGATGGAATTCAGAACATGTTTGGCGTTTGGACTGCACTGGCCTTGTCTTACGACGCCGGCACCAACACGTTCAAATTCTATAAAGATGGCGCTCCGCTCGTGACCTCCACAGTTGCCGGCTTTGGACCGATCGCTTTCACCAAAGTGGGTAAACTCGTATTTGGTTGCGTTCATTTCCAGACTACCCCCAGCCAGACAAGTGCAACCGGCTCTCAGCCCTGGGCCAGTTACCTGACCGGTCAGTTAGACGAAGTCAGGATCTATAACAAAGCCCTCACTGACGCCGAGTTGAACTCACTGGTAAAACTGGAAGGAAGAGGAAAATAATTTGTGTGGATAATGATTGAGTAAAAAGGGGGTTGCTTACGCAAGCGCCCCCTTACTTGTTTTAGTTAATCTACGGGTTAGTCAAGAAAATAATATGATGATGAGGTTACTGTCAGTTTTATGTTTTGCCGGTGTCGTTACACTGGGTTGCGGCAAAGGGGGTGGCAACAATACTCCCGAACCGACGCCTCCGACCTCCTTTAGCTTTAATTCGCTAACGGTAAACGGGCAATTCAACGGGTTTAATTATGTAAACGTAAATACTACTCCTGTTGTCAAACTGTCTTTTTTAGCCCCCCTCGATAAAACGACGGTGGCATCCGCGCTCAGTTTCCGGGATAATGTCGGCAACTCGATAGCATATCAATCGTCTTACGAGAACAGCGATAGCACTATTGTGATACAGCCCGGCGCTTCCCTCAATTTTCTTACGAAGTATACCATCTCGGTTTCGACGGCGCTACAATCAAAAACGGGCGGCAGATTGCTGAGTGGGGTAGATGTTTCATTGACCACCCAACTGGATTCTTCAGCGAAGTTCCCGGCTATTTCAGACGATAGCCTGCTGACCCTGGTACAAAAACAAACATTTAAATATTTCTGGGATTTCGGCCATCCCGTGAGTGGATTGGCCCGCGAAAGAAATAGTTCCGGAGATATCGTCACCTCGGGTGGCTCAGGATTTGGCATCATGGCCATGATCGTCGGCAGTCAACGCGGATTTGTTACCCGCGACCAGGCATTCAGTCGTATGCAAACCATCGTGTCCTTCCTTAAAAACACCGCGCAAAAATTTCATGGCGCCTTCCCTCACTGGCTGAATGGCAATACCGGTGTGGTGGTTCCCTTCAGTACCAAAGACAATGGGGCCGACCTGGTTGAAACTTCTTACCTCGTGGCCGGCTTACTCTGTGCCCGCCAGTATTTCAACGGCGCCAATACAAATGAAGTCAATCTTCGAAACGATATTAACAGCATTGTAGACGGGGTGGAATGGAGCTGGTTCAGAAAAAACAATGAGAATGTATTGTACTGGCATTGGAGCCCCAACTATAACTGGGACATGAATCTTCCGATACGCGGATGGAACGAATGCCTGATCACCTATGTGCTCGCAGCCTCTTCCAAAAATTATTCTATTCCGAAAGTAGTGTATGACAATGGCTGGGCCAGGAATGGTACCATAAAGAATGGCCAGCCTTATTACGGTATTCAACTTCCTCTCGGAGACGCTTTTGGCGGTCCGTTGTTTTTCAGTCACTATTCTTTCCTCGGCATCAATCCAAATGGTCTCAGTGATACCTATGCGAATTATAAACAGCAGGTGACCAATCATACCTTGATCAACTACAACTATTGCAAGACCAATCCGAAGGGATACCTGGGTTATAGCAGCGCTGTGTGGGGATTAACCGCCAGCGACATTCCCAACAGCTACACGGCCAGTTCTCCCACGAATGATGTGGGGGTGATAGCGCCCACGGCAGCCATTTCATCAATGCCCTATACTCCTGCCGAATCGATGGCCGCTCTTCGTTTCTTTTATTATACGCTTGGCGACAAGATATGGAAGCAATATGGTTTTGTAGATGCGTTTTCGCTCGACCAGCGTTGGTTCGCGGACTCTTTCCTTGCCATCGATCAGGGTCCTATGATCATCATGATTGAAAACTATCGCACCGGATTGATATGGGATCTGTTTACCAGTTGCCCCGAAATAAAATCTGGTATGCAGTCCCTGGGTTTCACCGCCCCTTATTTATAAAAGTCAGCCTTTAATATGAAAAAGAGAACGCTCCTTACCGGGTTACTGGGTTTAATGATAATGGCAGTTGTTGCGCAAACACCGGCTGCTGCGCCGAGACCCATGAACCTTTCCGATACGGCTTTACTGGAATTGGTTCAGAAGCAGACCTTCAAATACTTCTGGGACTTCGCCCATCCTGTTTCCGGCCTGGCCCGTGAGCGAAGCAATGTTACCCCCGAATATGGCTGGGAAACCTGCGCCACCGGCGCTACCGGTTTTGGGGTGATGGCGATGGTTGTGGCAGTGGAAAGAAAATGGATCACCCGGGATACAGCAGTGAAGCATCTGTTGAAGATGGTTCGCTTTCTGAGGAAGGCGGAACATTTTCATGGCGCCTTTCCGCACTGGATCCATGGAGAAACAGGCCGTGTAGTTCCTTTCAGTCCTAAAGACGATGGTGGCGACCTGGTGGAAACAGCTTACCTGTTCCAGGGATTGCTCACTGCCCGTCAGTATTTTAATGGAAATGATCCGCAAGAGCGCAGTCTTCGCGGCCAGATCACCTGGTTATGGAATGAAGTGGAATGGGATTGGTTTACCCGTGGTGGCATCAGCGTTTTATACTGGCATTGGAGCCCTAACCATGGCTGGAGTATGAACAACGAGATCAGGGGATGGAACGAATGCCTGATCACTTATGTACTGGCGGCTTCCTCACCCAATTATGCCATCAAACCGGATGTATATCATCGCGGCTGGGCCAATAGCAGCAACTTTAAGAACCAGCGGGAGTACTATGGCATCAAACTGCCGCTCGGTTTTGATTATGGCGGGCCCCTCTTCTTCGCACATTATTCTTTCCTCGGTATCGACCCGCGCGGATTGAAAGACCGTTATGCCGATTACTGGGAACAGAACAAGAATCACATCCTCATCAACCGGGAACATTGCATCCGCAACCCCAATCATTTTAAAGGGTATGGTCCCGACTGTTGGGGCCTTACAGCCAGCGATAACCACCAGGGATATGGCGCTCATTCGCCAACCGAGGATCTCGGGGTGATCTCTCCCACAGCCGCACTCTCCTCATTCCCGTATACTCCCGAGTATTCCATGCAGGCGCTTAAATATTTTTATTACAAGCAGGGAGATAAGATATGGAAGGAATACGGATTTACCGATGCATTCAATGAAACCAAAAACTGGTATGGCAATACTTACCTGGGCATTGACCAGGGTCCCATTATCGTAATGATTGAAAATTATCGTACCGGTCTTCTGTGGAAGCTGTTCATGAGTGTACCCGAGGTTCAGAAGGGAATGAAGAACCTGGGATTCAAAAGCCCGGCATTTACCAATAATTGACAGAAAGATTACGGAACTTTAAAGAGCTGATTCAACGATTCACCAATAATAGCGATTGCACATGAACCCGATCACCCGTCAGCATTTTCTTCGCCAGACAGCCCTGGCAGGGGCCGCAATGTTGCTTTCCTCTGTAGAGAGCCTCGCCTCTTTATCGCCAGATAAAAAAATAAAAGTGGCGGTGATCGGATGCGGCAGCGTATCCGGTCAATACCTCCCACATCTCTCCAAATCACCCTATGTGGAACTGGTGAGCTGTTGCGATATTATTTATGAACGTGCTTTGTCGAGAGCAAAGGAGTTCAATATACCTTATTCTTATCTTCATATTGATCAGTTGCTCTCCGGCGCGCCATTTGACCTCCTGCTCACGCTAACCGATATGCAGGAACACGGTCGCCTCAACAAACAGGCACTCCTCGCAGGGAAAAATGTGTGGAGTGAAAAGCCCATGGCCAATACATACGAGGAAGGCAAGGCACTGTTTGACCTCGCCAGGAGCAAAGGATTGCGTATCTGGGGAGCACCGGCAGTCGTCAACAGTCCGCAGTTTGCTTTCATGAGTAAAACCTTGCAGGAAGGAAAACTGGGTCGGGTGGCGGCAGCCCATGGTCATTACGGGCACACAGGCCCTACCTGGTCGGCCTTTTTTTATGAAAAAGGAGGAGGCAGCATGCCCGATCTCGGCGTGTACAATCTCGCTACATTGACCGGTTTGCTTGGACCCGCCAGATCTGTGATGGCGATGACGACAATCGTTAATCCAGAAAGAACCGTCGATAACAAAGGAAAGATAAAAGTGGAAGCCGAAGACAATGCCATGATCCTGATGGAACACGCCAATGGGGTGCTCTCGCATGTGCAGTGCGGGTTTAATTATTTTGATCCGCATGGTCATGAAGGAAAAGGGCAAACACAGAGCACCATCCGAATCTGGGGAGATTCAGGAAATATGGGAATGATCGGTTACGACTGGGCGCCATTTGGAGTGGAGCTGGCTACCTCGTGGACAGAGCCTCCCAAAATCATGGCAGAGGATACAAAGGGATATGTGTGGCAGGAAGGCGCTTCTGTAATAGCCGAATCGATGGTAAAAGGAATGGAACCACGGATTGCGGCCGAACATGCACTGCATGTACTGGAAGTGATTGAAGCCGCCCGGAATTCATCGAAGAGCGGAAAAAAGATCTTGCTGCGTTCCACTTTCAAATGGCCTATGGTATAACATTCTTCACCCATCAATACCAGCAACATGAAAAAAATTATCTTCTCCGGCGAACCCATGTGGACCAGCCAAATGCTCGGCCTGCTCAGAATCATCGTGGGCGTGTTTATGATCTACCATGGTTGGGAAGTATTCGACAAAGCAAAAATTCAGGAATATGCCACCTGGGACACTTTTAAATCTTCGGGAACCTTCTGGATTTACACCGGGAAAAGCCTGGAGTTGCTGGGAGGCGTATTATTGGCCATTGGATTTCTTACACGATTCGCCTGCATCCTCCTTGCCGGCCCCATGATCTTTATCATTTTTGCCCTGGGAAACGGAAAGATCTGGTATGAAGATCAATATCCTTTTCTTTTCGTGCTCCTGCTCATTGTATTTTATTTCGCCGGACCGGGAAGCTGGTCGGTCGACAATGCCCGGGTGGTAGAAGATAAAAAATAAAATTTCTCTATCGATTGTTTCCAACAATCCATTTTCATCGATACTGTGTTGTGAACAGACCGTTGCCATCAAATGTGAATTCAAACTACGCGACTTACATGAAAAAACTTTTTTCGTTAGCAGTGCTGTTTTTCTTTGTTACTCATTTATTCTCGCAAAACAGTACTTATTGCAATCCCATTAATATCGATTATGGTTATACGCCTATTCCCAATTTCAGCGAATGGGGCAGACACCGGGCTACAGCCGATCCCGAGATTGTGACCTTCAAAGGCAACTACTACCTGTTCAGCACCAACCAGTGGGGATACTGGTGGAGCCCGGATATGCTTCACTGGAATTTTGTATCGCGTAAATTTCTTCGGCCCTGGAATGGTGGCGTGTACGATGAGCTCTGTGCGCCGGGTGTGGGCGTAATTGGTGATACCATGATCGTTTTCGGTTCTACCTATACCAGCAAGTTCACCATCTGGATGAGTACCGACCCCAAGAATAATGTATGGAAACCACTGGTCGATTCCTTTGAACTAGGTGGATGGGATCCTTCCTTCTTTACCGACGACGACGGACGTTTGTATATGTACAACGGCAGCAGCAACGTATACCCCATGTATGGCATCGAACTCGATCGCAAGACCCTGAAACCGATCGGCTACCGGAAGGAGATGTATTTTCTGCAGGCCTGGCGCTATGGATGGCAACGTTTTGGCGAATACATGGACAATACTTTCCTGGATGGATTCCTCGAAGGCTCACATATGACCAAGTATAAAGGGAAATACTATCTGCAATATGGAGCGCCCGGAACGGAATTCAGTGGTTATTCGGATGGCGTACTGGTAGGAACCGAAGGACCACTTGGGCCCTTCACCCCGCAATCCGATCCACTCAGCATGAAACTGGGCGGATTTGTAAGAGGAGCAGGCCATGGCGGAACTTTTGAAGACCTCTTCGGAAACTTCTGGCACGTATCCACCACCGTTATCTCCGTAAAAAACACATTCGAACGCAGATTGGGAATATGGCCCACCGGATTCGATAAAGACGGAGTGATGTATTGTAACACCACTTTTGGAGACTATCCCCATTACATTCCCAATGGAAAAAGAGCAGATGGATATGGCGGATCGGCTTCCGGCAACGGCAATACTTTCACCGGCTGGATGCTGTTGAATTATAACAAGCCGGTACAGGTTTCTTCCACCCTGGGAGGCTATCATGCGAACAACGCGGTGGACGAATTATCCAAAACCTATTGGAGCGCGGCCACAGGTGATAAAGGCGAGTGGTTTCAATCCGACCTGGGTACTACCAGCACCGTAAACGCCATTCAGATCAATTATGCCGACCAGGATGTTGCCAGCGATCACCTTGGAAAAATACAAGGACAGTATCATCAATACAAACTGTATTATTCCCTGGACGGAAAAAAATGGACCTTGCTGACAGACAAAAGCACAAACCTCACAGATGTGCCACACGATTATGTGGAACTGGCAAAGCCTGTTCAGGCGCGGTACATTCGGATGGAAAACATACACATGCCAACAGGCAAATTCGCGCTGGCCGGATTCAGGGTATTCGGCAACGGCAACGGGGAGAAACCATCCGCCGTGCAGCAGTTTTTTGTGCTGCGGACCGAAAAAGACAAACGAAGCGCTTATATCAAATGGAGACCGGTAGACAACGCTTTCGCATATAATATCTATTACGGCACCGCGCCCGATAAACTGTATACCAGCATCATGGTTCATGGAAATAATGAATACTGGCTTAAAACAATGGATTTGCAGAAAACCTATTACTTCACCATTGAAGCGATCAACGAAAACGGCGTTTCAACCAAATATGAAGTGATCAAAGTCGACTGATCCTTCTTTTACATAATATGATCAAGAGAATTTATTTCGGTTTGCTGCTGCTCATCTTCGCCCTGGCGGCTCATTCGCAGCAACCCGCTTTCTGGAATGATATCCAGCAGTTCAAAAAGCAGGACAGCATTCAACGCCCCGCTAAAGGGCAGATATTGTTCGTTGGCAGTTCATCTTTTACAAAGTGGACCGATATTCAGCAGTATTTCCCGGCTTATCCCATTCTGAATCGTGGTTTCGGCGGATCAACGCTGGCGGATGTGTGGAGATATAAAGACGATGTGATCATCCCTTATCAGCCGAAACAGATCGTGATGTATTGCGGAGAAAATGATTTTGCCTACAGCGACACGGTTACGGTTATGACGGTAGTCAACCGCTTTGTACAGGTTTTTGAATATACTCGCATCAAACTTGGTAACGTTCCTTTTGTGTATGTATCCATGAAGCCCAGTCCCAGCCGGCTTCGCCTGATGGCGAAATACGATGAAGCGAACAAGTTGATCGAAGCCTATTTGAAAACCAAACCCAATACCGGTTTTGTAGATGTTTATCACGCCATGCTGGACGGGTCTGGCAAACCCAAAGCAGAACTGTTCCTCGAGGACAACCTGCACATGAACGCGAAAGGATATGCGATCTGGAAAATATTAATTGAACCTGTGCTAAAAAAATAGCCAACAGGTTTTCCCGACAAGCACTCTAATTAAATATTACAAGGTTATGAACAAGAAGAGTATGATCTTACCGGTGCTGTTGTTGTCGTTTGCAGGCATGTATGCGCAAAACAACAACAGTGCAAAGATGAACAGCTTCATCAACGCGCTGATGGCAAAGATGACTGTAGATGAAAAAATTGGCCAGTTGAATCTTGTTACCCCCGGCGGTGCAGTTACCGGATCGGTGGTAAGTAAAGATGTGGAAGGAAAGATTCGTAAAGGACAGGTGGGTGGTTTGTTTGGCATTACAGGACCCGGCCAGATACGACAGGCTCAGGAACTGGCTGTGAAGAATTCCCGTCTCGGTATTCCTTTGATATTTGGGTTGGATGTGATTCACGGACATAAAACCGTGTTTCCGATTCCGCTGGGATTATCCTGCTCCTGGGATATGAAGTTGATTGAGAAAAGCGCCCGCATCGCTGCCATTGAAGGTTCGGCAGATGGTCTGAACTGGACCTTTTCACCCATGGTAGACATCGCCCGTGATCCACGCTGGGGACGCATCTCCGAAGGATCCGGAGAAGATCCTTATCTCGGATCAGCGATTGCGAAGGCCATGGTTACGGGTTACCAGGGTACTGATCTGTCGAAAGACAACACCCTGCTTGCCTGTGTCAAGCACTTCGCACTGTATGGAGCTTCCGAAGCAGGTCGCGATTACAATACCGTTGACATGAGCCGTGTTCGTATGTACAACGAATACCTTCCTCCCTATAAAGCCGCTATCGATGCCGGCGTGGGTTCCGTGATGAGCTCCTTTAACGTGGTGGATGGAATTCCGGCCACCGGGAACAAATGGTTGCTGACAGATCTGCTGCGCAGACAATGGGGATTTAAAGGATTGCTGGTTTCAGACTATACCTCCCTGAGCGAAATGATCAACCACGGTATGGGCGATTATCAACAGGTCTCCGCCCTGGCCCTCAATGCCGGCCTTGATATGGATATGGTGAGCGAAGGGTTCCTCAATACGCTGAAGAAATCACTGAGCGAAGGAAAGGTAACGCAGAAGCAGATCGATGATGCCTGCCGCCGGGTGCTCGAAGCAAAGTATAAATTAGGGTTGTTTGATGATCCTTTCCGTTATTGCAACGAAGAAAGAGCCAAAACCGAAATACTATCAGCCGAACACCGTGCTGCTGCCCGTGAGATCGCCGCACACAGTTTTGTATTGCTGAAGAACAACAACAACGTGCTCCCACTCCGGAAAACCGGCACCATTGCGGTAGTAGGGCCACTGGCCGACAGCCGCCGGAACATGCTCGGCACCTGGAGCGTGGCAGGTGATCATTCAAAATCTGTTACAGTGATGGAAGGCATTAAATCTGTTGCGGGCAACAATGTAAATATCCTGTACGCGAAGGGTTGCAATATTTCAGACGATAAAACCTTTGCCAAAAAAGTAAATGTATTTGGTACGGAGATAGAAATAGACAACCGTTCTCCGGAAGAGATGATCAAGGAAGCGGTAGAGGCTGCTTCCAAATCAGACGTGATCGTGGCCGTGATGGGGGAAGCGGCGGATATGACCGGCGAAGCTTCCAGCATGGCTGATATAGATCTGCAAGCCAGCCAGAAAAACCTGTTGAAGGAACTGAAGAAAACCGGAAAGCCGATTGTGATGGTGTTGTTTAACGGAAGACCGATGACGATAAAGTGGGAAAGCGAACAGATGGACGCTATCCTGGATGTATGGTTTGGCGGAACAGAAGGGGGCAATGCCATTGCCGATGTTTTATTCGGCGCTGTCAATCCCTCGGGAAAACTGTCGACCAGCTTCCCTGTTCATGTTGGACAGATCCCCATTTATCACAGCATGCTCAATACAGGTCGCCCTTACAATCACGAAGAGTTCTCCAAATTCAAATCCAATTATCTCGATATTCCGAATGAACCATTGTATCCTTTCGGATATGGATTAAGCTATACCAAGTTCAGTTTTAGCGATGTCAGCCTGAGTTCCAGGACTGCCCGCCCGGGTCAAACCGTTACTGCTTCGGTTACCGTAACCAACAGTGGTTCTTACGACGGCGAAGAAGTAGTTCAGCTGTATGTAAGAGATGTGGTGGGATCTATCTCCAGGCCCCTGAAAGAATTGAAAGGATTCCAGAAGATATTTTTGAAAGCCGGGGAATCCAAAACGATCAGCTTCCAGTTGAGTAAGGAACAACTCGGTTTTTATAACAGCGATTTGAAGTGGGTGGTTGAACCTGGTGAATTCAAAATAATGATTGGGGGCAATTCGGTTGAGCTGAAAGAAGCGAGTCTCCAGGTTACGAAATAATTTGATCGCTACCGGCCGGTGCATGACAGGCAAATCATACAAAGGGCTTACCTTGGTAAAAGGCAAAATTACCAGGTAGCCCTTTTTTTATTTAACCAACTAACGAATGCCTCATGAAAAAATGGACATTGATCAGCTTGCTGTTGTTAACACTCTCCTCAGAGGGGCAGGACTTATACCGCATGCCGCGCTCGGTACAATCGAGGGTCAGCAGTTTTGAGAATCTGCATGGAAAGAAAGGCGCCGGGGGCACTTCCAACAAAACAGCCAAAGGAAATGCGTTTGAATCACTCAAAGCCGGTGAAGCAAAAGTGCTGCTGGATGTACAGCAAGGTGGTATGATCCAGCGAATGTGGTTCACCATTCAAAACCGTGAACTGGCCATGCTCAGAAGCCTGCGGTTGCAGATGTTTTGGGATGGACAAACCAAACCCGCTGTCGACGTACCGTTCGGAGATTTCTTTGTAGCCAACCTGGGAAAGTTAGTGGCCTTCCAGTCGGAATTGTTTTCCTCTCCCGAAGGAAGGTCATTCAATTGTTATATACCCATGCCGTTTCGGAAAGGCGCCAAAATAGTCCTGAGAAACGACGGCCCTTCCGACCAGCGAATGGTTTATTTTGATATTGATTACATTCTTACCAATGAAATTCCTGCCGATGCCCTGTACTTTCATGCGTTTTGGACCCGGCAAAAAAGCAATCCGTTAAAGCAGGATTTTGAAGTGTTGCCGGTGGTAAAGGGGAGAGGTCGTTTTCTCGGAATGAGCGTAGGCGTGAATACAGACCCGGTATATGACAAAACCTGGTGGGGTGAGGGAGAAGTGAAAATGTACCTCGATGGCGACAGGCAGCTTCCCACTATTAACGGAACAGGCACGGAAGATTATATCGGAACCGGATGGGGACTGAATGCGTTTTCAAACCGGTACCAGGGCTGCCCGGTGGCAGATGATACCGGCCATAAGTATGTATTCTACCGTTGGCATGTACCCGATGCGGTCTATTTTAATAGCGATCTCCGGGTAACGCTCCAGGAAATCGGCGGAGGTGAATTTAAACTGGTGAAAGAGTTGTACAATAAGAAAGTCTTACTGGAACCCGTTACTATCGATGGGCCTTCCGGCTTCACCCGTCTGTACGAAATGCCCAATACACCCAACCTCAACGATCCTGCTTTTCCGGATGGATGGGTGAATTTTTACCGGGTGGATGATTATTCGGCGGTGAGTTATTTTTACCTCGATAAACCTGTCAGCAATCTGCCCGCTTTGCCGGCGATCGCCTTGCGGGTGGAAGGATTGAAAAAATAAACTAATGGAAGGAATAAAGAACATCATTTTCGATCTCGGCGGTGTATTGCTCAACCTCGATATCGGACAGACCTTGCAGGCCTATAAGAACATGGGTCTGACAAATATTGAGGATTATTTCCGGATCGGACATGCTGCATCATTCTTCAAGAAGTATGAAACCGGCGATATTGGCGATGAAGAGTTCATAGAATCCATTTTCAGGATGGAAGGAAATACAGGCAGCAGGAAAGATATCCTCGCTGCCTGGAATGCCATGTTGCTCGATTTTCCGGAAGAAAGAGTGGTATGGTTGCAGGGATTGAAAGACCGCTACCGGCTGTTCTTATTCAGTAATACCAATGCCCTGCACCTGGTACATTTTCAGGATGCATTTTTTAACCGGTATGGCTTTCCGATGGATGATCTGTTCGAGAAGGCCTATTACTCGCATCTTGCCGGAGTGAGAAAGCCTGATGCGGCTTCTTATCAACTGGTGTTAAATGAAAATAACCTGGTCGCCGAAGAAACAGTGTTCATAGACGATGCCCTCAATAATGTGGAAGCAGCCAATAAGCTGGGCATAAAAGGAATGCATTTGAAAGAAGGAGAGAAGCTGTGGGAAGTAATTAGCCAATGAGCAAATGCAATGACGGATTACGGATTACGGATGACGAATGGAATACAATTAGTCAATTAGTCAATTCGTCAATTGGTCAATTTGCCAATGCAA